>NZ_CALROB020000041.1:0-46730 GCF_943369675.1 Polaromonas sp. YR568
GGCCCCATGACCTGGCAGTACGGCTACGACGCCATGGGCAGGCCCACCACGGTGCTGGACCCCAATGGCCTGGCCAGCTACACCTACTACGACAGCCTGGGCCGCCCGGTGCAGACCCAGCAGCCGGCCAACACCGGCAGCGCCACGCCGACGACCACCAGCTTTGCCTACAACGCCGCCGACGGCCTGACCCAGGTCACCGACCCGCGCAGCCTGAACACGACCTACAGCCCGAACGGCCTGGGTGATGTGACGGCGCAGACCAGCCCGGATACGGGAGCCAGCCAGTACACCTATGACGGCAAAGGCAACGTCCTCACCAAAACCGATGCACGCGGCAAGCAGACCCAGTACACCTATGACAACCTGGATCGCCTCAAAACCGTCAGCTATGCCACCGGCACGGGGAGCGTCTTTGAATACGACGGCGGAGCCACGCCGACCCCGGCCGTCATTGGCGAACTCACCAAGATCACCGACGCCTCCGGTCAGGTGACCTACAGCTACGACAGCATGGGCCGCAAGACCGGTAAGACCCAGACCACGGGCGCCAGGACTTTCACGGTTGGCTACACCTGGGGCGACACGGGAAGTGCGCTGGACAAGCTGACCGCGATCACCTACCCGAGTGGCACGCGGGTTAACTACAGCTATGACGCCTACGGCGTAGTCTCCGGCATCACGGTCAATCCGCCGAATGCCAACGGTGTGGGCACCAATACCGGCAGTACCTTGCCGATGCTGAGTGCGATCACCACCAATGCCGAAAGCAAGCTCACGGGTTGGACCTGGGCCAGCACCAAGACACAGGCGATTGCCTATGACGCCAACGGCCAGATCAGCGCCTACAACCTGGGCGATTCGACAACAACCGGGATTCGCCGCACCATCGTTCGCGATAGTGCCGGGCGCATCACGGGCTACACCCACACCAGCAACGGAAGCTCGGTTCCCACCCTGGACCAGAGCTTTGCTTATGACAACCTGAACCGCCTGATCAGCGCGACCCTGGGTTCAACGGCCATCCAGTACAGCTATGACGCCACGGGCAACCGAACAGCTAAGGTGGTGAGCGGAACGAGTTATCCCAACACCATCTCAACGACCAGCAACAAGCTGACCCAGACCCAGGATGTTGGGGGCACGGCCACCGTGGTGCATGATGCGGCGGGCAACGTCACGAGCGATGGAACCAACAGCTATACCTACAGCGACCGGGGCCGTTTGGCGACCATGACAAATGCGGGTGGCACCGTGAGTTACAGCTACAACGCGCTGGAGTTGCGGGTCGGCAAGATTGGGCCGATGGCGCTAGTGCCTACCGGCGCTATCTATTATGTCCATGACGAGTCGGGAAAATTGCTCGGTGAGTACGATGCCACCGGTAACCCGCTCTATGAAACCATTTATATGGGCATGCCTGTAGGCGTTGTCAAGCAGACGGGGACGGCGGGCGCAAGCAACATCGCGATCTACCTGCACAACGTCTCGACAGACCAGCTTGGGGCACCGCGCATCGTCACGCGGCAATCGGATGAAGCCGTCGTTTGGCGCTGGGATTCGGCCGAGGCATTTGGGGCTACGGCGCCAGATCAGAATCCAGGCGGCCTAGGGTCCTTCAGCTTTAACCAGCGCCTGCCAGGCCAAGTGTTTGACGCCGAGAGCGGTTTGTTTCAGAACTGGTATCGAGAGTACAACCCTCGCATCGGGCGGTATATGCAGTCTGATCCGATTGGACTCGTTGGTGGGATCAACACTTTTGCATATGTGGCGGGGAGCCCTTTAAGTAAATTCGATCTGAAGGGACTGGATTGGCAGGACTCTATTCGTAACTGGTGGAACGCGTCGCTCGCGGGTTTCCAATCGCAAAGTCCAACTGAGTTTGGGATGAAAATGCTCCAAGGCTTACCGCAAGAGGCGGCGCTGCTCGGTGCAATCGGTACGATCAAAAAATTAGGGAGCGCTGAACAATGTATCGTTCAAGAGTTGCCGGCAGTTGCAAAAGCAGTCAATTCGAACCTCGGCCATGCTACGAGTCGAGCTGTTGAGAGAGGAGTGCTTACGGCAGAAGAGGCTGCAAATGGGCTTCGCGCTTTAAGTACGGAAATTGGGAAAACTGGATGGCCGAAGGGTTCGATCCCGGATACCGCCAATATTGATCGGGTACTCGTACCGATAGGCGAGGCCGGAATGGCCGTCTATCAAGTTGGTAAAAATGGAACTGCTAAGCTGAAGACTGTTCTTAAATCATTGTTAGTGGAGCCATAAATGCCAAATAAGAATATAACGCTTGATGTAAGTAGCGATGATGAAGACGTTGCCTACCTAAGCCTCCCGAATCATCCCGGGCGAGGAAGCGCTGGCGTTGTAGCCAAACAAGTCAGGCTCTTAGATTTGCTGCAATATGTTGGGCCCGACATCTATCTCGATCTAGACGAAGACGGCCGTCTTATTGGTTTTGAAATACTTGCTTAGTCGTCGCTAAGGGCCGCGCAGCTCCAGAAGGCCCCCTGATTTGATCATAGTTACTTCTGCGTTGGTCAGGCTTTTGCATTTTTCTATCCCGTGGCTATGGCTAAGCCGCCTGGTGCTGCTCATCCTCATGGCCCCGGCCATGGTTTTTGCCGCCACCCCGACGAGCACGTCACTCAGCAGCAGCGCCGGCACGGCCGCGCTGGGGCAAAGCATCACGCTGACGGCCACCGTCACAGGCGCCAGCCCGACAGGCACTGTCACCTTCAAGGACGGCGGCGCCACCATAGGCAGCGGCGCCGTGACCGCCGGTGCTGCCAGCCTGAGCACAAGCGCCCTGGGCCTGGGAAGCCACACCTTGACGGCTGACTACGCCGGCGACAGCAACAACGACCCATCAAGCTCCTCGGGCATCAGCGTCGTCATCAACGCCGCCACAGCCGGCCCCATGACCTGGCAGTACGGCTACGACGCCATGGGCAGGCCCACCACCGTGCTGGACCCCAATGGCCTGGCCAGCTACACCTACTACGACAGCCTGGGCCGCCCGGTGCAGACCCAGCAACCGGCCAATACCGGCAGCGCTACGCCCACGACCACCAGCTTTGCGTACAACGCCGCCGACGGCCTGACCCAGGTCACCGACCCGCGCAACCTGAACACGACCTACAGCCCGAACGGCCTGGGTGATGTCACGGCACAGACCAGCCCGGATACGGGAGCGAGCCAGTACACCTATGACGGCAAAGGCAATGTGCTCACCAAAACCGATGCACGCGGCAAGCAGACCCAGTACACCTATGACAACCTGGATCGCCTCAAAACCGTCAGCTACCCCACGGGCACGGGGAGCGTCTTTGAATACGACGGCGGCGCCACGCCAACCCCGGCCGTCATAGGTGAACTCACCAAGATCACCGACGCCTCCGGCCAGGTGACTTACAGCTACGACAGCATGGGCCGCAAGACCGGAAAAACCCAGACCACGGACGCCAGGACTTTCTCGGTGGGCTACACCTGGGGCGACACGGGAAGCGCATTGGACAAGCTCACGGCCATTACCTATCCAAGTGGAACGAGGGTCAACTACAGCTACGACGCGTACGGTGTGGTTTCCGGCATCACGGTTAATCCGCCCAATTCCAATGGGGTGGGAACCAATACCGGCAGCACCCTGCCGATGCTGAGCGCCATTACGAGCAATGCCGAAAGCAAACTCACCGGCTGGACCTGGGCCAGCACCAAGACGCAGGCGATTGCCTATGACGCCAACGGCCAGATCAGTGCCTACAACCTCGGCGACCCGACAACCACCGGTATCCGTCGCACCATTCTTCGCGACAGCGCAGGTCGTATCACGGGCTACACGCATGTGAGCAATGGCGTTGCTGTTCCCGCCCTGGATCAAAGCTTTGGGTATGACAACCTGAATCGCCTCATCAGCGCCACCTTGGGTGGCACCGCCATCCAGTACAGCTACGACGCAACTGGCAACCGCACGGCCAAGGTGATTAGCGGTACCAGTTATCCCAACACCATCTCGGCCACCAGCAACAAGCTGACCCAGGCTCAAGATGTGGGCGGCACGGCGACCGTAGTGCATGACGCGGCCGGCAATATTACGAGCGATGGAACGAACACCTATACGTACAGCGACCGGGGGCGGATGGCGACGATGACGAATGCAGGTGGCACGGTCACTTACAGCTACAACGCGCTGGAACTCAGGGTTGGCAAGACCGGGCCGACGACGATGGTACCAACCGGGGCGACGTACTATGTCTATGGCGAAGAAGGACAGCTGCTTGGCGAGTACGGCGCCAACGGAACACCTCTGCATGAAACCATCTATCTGGGCTTGCCTGTCGGGGTGATCAAGCAGACGGGGACAACTGCAGGAAGTGACATTGCGATCAGTTTGTACAACGTTTCGACCGATCAGCTAGGCGCGCCGAGAATCATCACGCGGCAATCGGATGAGGCAGTGGCTTGGCGGTGGGATACGGCAGAGGCATTTGGTGCGACGGCGCCGGATCAGAACCCCAGCGGGCTGGGCGCCTTTAGCTTTACCCAGCGATTGCCTGGCCAAGTGTTTGATGCCGAGAGTGGTTTGTTTCAGAATTGGAACCGAGAGTACAACCCTCGCATCGGACGCTATATGCAATCCGACCCGATTGGCTTAGCGGGGGGCATCAATACCTTTGCCTATGTCGCGGGCAACCCTTTGAGCAAAACGGATCCTCGCGGCCTGTGGACTTTCCAACTTGGGTTTTCCGTTAGTGGCTCTGCGATTCCGGCGCCGTTTGGCTTGGGGGCATACGGTCAAGCGGGCGTAGGTTTTGCGATCGATGGAAACGGCAATGTGGCCGGCTATTGGACTTTGGGTGGCGGCGGTGCGCTGGGTACCCCAGGCATCGTTGCTGGCATTCAAGGTACCTGGTCGAATGGAGATACAGTATGCGACTTGAGGGGAGATGCAACTAACGTGGGTCTGAATGCTGCCGGAGGCTGGGGTGGTACGGTGGATACCTTCGGGGGAAGCGGCTCACGTGGCCAGCCAGTAGGAGGCCTTGGCGTGACAATCGGCGGAGGCGCTGGTGTAGCTGGATATGGGGGCGTCTCACGCACAGGTGTAACGTTGTTTGGTAAGTCGCAAGACTGCACATGCAGGGCGAGGTAGGAAATGAAAAAATTCTTAAGCGTGCTGATTAGATTTTTGCTGAGCTATTCAGGTCCCGCACTCGTCGTTTTTCACGTTTTCTTGTTCAAGCATCTCTTTTCTCTGGGGATGCAGGCGCCGGATGTGATTCACACCGTCATCCTGAACAATCACGGCGTTAACAGGTACATCACCGAGCAGCAGGATCGAGCTCTTGATCTTTCGCTAATAGCTGCTGTGATCATGATGATTGCCTTCTTTGTCATGATCATTCTGAAGATTCGGAAGAGACGCTGATTCGCCTCGAAATGGCTCGGCTCGGGCGGGATCAACACCTTTGCTTATGTGGAGGTGTTGAATTTCACTGAAGCTGGACCCTATCCCTCCGTGGTGCACGATGCGGCCGGCAATACTACGAGCGATGGCACCAACAGCTACCGGATCCGTTCCCGGGTGAACGAGGCCACTGTGCAGCGTCTGGTGATCCGTAAATGGCACGAGGAGCTGTCCTATGTCGCCCAGGAGCCGAACACCCCCGACGGCTTCTGGCGGCATAACCAGCTTGATACGGTCTGGAGCGACCGGCCGGCAACAGCCGATACGGTGTTCGGATTTCATCTTCGTCCGGTCGACGTACCATTCCGCCCGGTACGCCCGCTCTCCGAGATGTTTACACCCGGTTCCAGGCGGCCTTAGCCTCTTCAACAAGGCACGTGAGCCAATCTGCGGGGGCGACATGTTTAGGTAGGACAAGTCGCTCCAGTCCCCCCTTCGTGGAAGAGAACATCCCGCACGGCGACGACAGCGTGGGAAACCGCACGGCCAAGGTGAGCAGCGGCACGAACGACGTTTGCAATGAGCGCGAGCCACGGGAGCGATATGCGCTTCAGGGCCGCCACGAAAAGCTACTGCCACATGCCGTTCAACGGCTGGGCGGCATTGATTGAGCACCTTGTCGGTGTTTCAATTTTCACCCTAAACGCCCATGCCGCGCCACGCGGGCGATCAGTAAAAAGTAATCGGAGTCGAAAATTCCTGCTTCAAATGCGAAGAAGATTATTTTTTTGGCGGCAATTTTGTTTGCGGTAATACCTGCCCCATTTTTTCTTAACTCCGTGCAGATCAATACTGAGAAGGTACTCAATTCAAATCGAATTTGAATTGAAATTTACCTCACTCTCTTTGAGCCGGCCGCATTCTGCCAGAAGCGTGTGAGATTGATAAGGCGAAAAAAAACACGCTGAAAAATTCTGTCGCCTGATTCGCACACTTGATATCTCCCTCATGTAAATGGAGGGTGACACGCGTGATGCCCGTCCCTAGACTCCGTGCACATTTGCGTGGCTGGCGCGCGATAAGAAAAAATCAGTGAGGGAGCCCGTGGGACTATTCCAATGGATTGCATCGTGCACGGTGCGGAAAAATCGTTTTTGGCCATCCATAGTGGTAAACAGTTTTTATACGCAGAGCTTGCGCGGCTATGCGGCCCGCCTTGTTCGCGCATGTCCAATCCATCGGCTGGTTTGCTGCATTCTTTTCTGCCTCAGCGGCGCATCTGTTCACGCCACACCTGGCTGGATGTATGGATACGGTGTGGGCCGCTACACGGCCAGCTTCACGCCACCCATGCTGGCCTTCCCGCATAACGGTCCGTCCACCGTTGTCGTCGACCCCAACGCGGTAGGCCACACGGCAGGTGACTTGCAGTCCATCACCAACGCGGCGGGCCACGTCACGCAGTTCTCGCAATACGACAGGGCAGGGCGTCTGAAGCAGATGGTCGACCCCAAAGGCGTGGTGACCGACACGGTGTATACCCCCCGTAGCTGGACCAGCAGCGTGACGGTGACGCCACCCGGCGGGACAGCACGAACCACCACCTACACCTACGACAACGCAGGCCAGCTCACCGGTGCAGCATTGCCCGACGGAACAACCCTGGGCTACAGCTACGACACCGCCCACCGCCTGACCGGTGTGACCGACGCCAAAGGCAACGCCGTCACCTACACCCTGGACGCGATGGGCAACAAGACCGGCGAGCAGGTCAAGAACCCTTCGGGCAATCTGCAGAGAACCATCACCCGCGTCTATGACGCGCTGAACCGGGTCCAACAAGTGACGGGAGCGAGCAATTGAAAAATACGACAGACAGTCTCAGGTCAGGTCTTGCATCCCTGGCTCTGCGAGCAGGGACGGTAGTTCTTCTCATGTGCGGCAGTGTTTATGCGACAACATTCGGCACATGGCCAACGACCGAGGATGCCCGAACCGCGGCTGCCGTTGAGGGAGACAGACTGAAAGCCGCTCACAACAGTCTGCGCGCCACCTGTCTGGCCAACGGCTTTGGTGATGCATGCGGTTCGATCAATCCGCGCTATAGCCTCGTTGATGAAGTCGCCAACAAACGCATCAGGCAGCTTTTTTGTATCGATGAATCGGCAAACGGCCCGGTGACGTGCAGCACGGACCATTTTTTGTACTGCGCGCGCTCAGGGTACGCGGTGATCGGCGGCTCGTGCGTACCTGGCGTGTACTTGGACGACACGAAAAAACCTCAAAAACAGCCGCTATGCATTGCCAATCCCATCTATCCGCTGACGGGGGCCAAGAAGGAGTTTTTAGGCACAGGTCTATCGATAGGCGGCTTGCAGCTTTCGCTCACCTATGACACCACAGCGAAGTTACCCGCCAACCAGGCCGACATCCTGACGCTGGTGGAGCGAAATTCATTTGGCGCGCTCTGGAAATCGAACTATCACCACCAGCTGGAGGTGTCTGCCACGCTCAAAAGCGCGCTCCTGTCGCGAGGCGACGGCTTTGTACTGAACTTCAGCGGGAATGGCAGCGGAATTTTCACCGCAACGGCCGACCACGCGCACAAGCTGGTGAGTATTACAGGGGGCTATCTTTTTACGGACTCCATCTCTGGAACGCTTGAAACCTTCGATGCCGCAGGCAAGCTTCTCGGCATCGCTTCGGCCAACGGATCCTCGCTGTCCTTTACATACGACGGTGAAAACCTCGTCGAGGCCCGGTCCGGCGAGGGGCGCAGTATCAGATTCGCCTACGATGCCAACGGCCTTGTCATCCGCGTTACCGGCCCGGACGGGGGCGCCATTGCCGCGGCCTACGACGCCGGCAAAAACCTTGTGTCCCTCACCTGGCCCGACGGCAAGGCCCAGGGCTTCCTATACGAGAATGCCGGCCTCCCCTGGGCGCTGACCGGCAAGCGGGACGAAAACAACTCCCGTTATGCCACCTTCGCCTACGACAGCCAGGGACGGGCCACCAGCTCCGAACATGCGGGCGCCGTCGAGAAATTCACCGTGGCCTATGCCGCCCCCTCGGCGCGCGTTGTCACCGACAACTTCGACGCCGGCGCCAACATCCTCTACAGGTCCATAGGCTGGAGCGCACCCACAGGCACCAGCTACATCCAGCCCAACGGCCAGGCCATTGCCGCTGACGCGCAAATTGTCGGGGGCATGCCGGCGCTTACGGCGCAGAGCCAGCCGGCCGGCTCGGGTTGCGCGGCCGCGGTCAGTGCTGTGAGCTATGACAGCAGCGGCAACGTGCTGTCCAGGGACGACTTCCAGGCAAACCGCACCTGCTACGCGTACGACGGTAGCAACCGTGAGACTGTACGGGTTGAAGGCTTGGCCAACACGGCTTCCTGCGCCAGCGTGATACCTGCGAACTCAACGTTGCCCGCTGGGGCCCGAAAAATCACCACCAGCTGGCATCCGGATTGGGGTATGGCCACGCAAGTCTTGCAACCGCTGCGCATGACGACCAACGTGCATCACGGGCAGCCCGACCCTTTCAACGGCAATGCCATCGCCAGTTGCACCCCGGCCGCGGCCAGGGCCGATGGCAAGGCGCTGCCCCTCATCTGCAAACAGGTTGAGCAAGCCCTGCTGGGTGACGACAGTGTGGACCCTGCGGTTGCCGCAAGCATCAACCGGTTCACCTATGACAACGCAGGGCGCGTGCTGAGCGCCGTGGACCCCAGCGGCCGTACAACTGCCTACGCGTACTTCACGGATACCGCATTCAGCGGCAACTACGACGCCTACATCGAGAACGTCTCGCTGCTGCTGCATGGGAATGTCAACAACGGCGTGGCTTCCATGGTTGATGCCAGCGTGAATCACCGGGTCGTGGCCGCGAATGGAAATGCCCAGCTCACCACCAGCCAAAGCAGGTTCGGCAACGCCTCGATCCTGTTTGACGGTTCCGGCGACTACGCAAGCCTTGCCCACGATTCGGCGCTGGAACCCAATTCAAATTACACCTTGGAGGGGTGGATACGGCCATCGACCGTCTCCGGTGTGCGAGCGATAGCGTGCAAGCGGCCCGCCGTCGGATTTAACGGATTCCAGTTCCTTCTCAATGGCAACAAGCTGGAGCTGTACGTGTCGGGTAGCGGGAGTGTCCTTCAAATCTCGGGGCCGACCGCCGTCGTGCCGAATACTTATCAACATGTGGCTTTTGTTCGCGCCGGGAACGTTTTTTATCTGTTTCTGGATGGCCATCTGGAAGGTTCGGTGTCTCTCAACGGTAGTTATGTGGAGTCTTCAGACGCCTTGTTATTTGGGCGTTGCCAGCCGAATTTCAGCTGGGACTTCAATGGCACCCTTGACGAAATTCGCGTGACGAAGGGTGTTGCGCGTTACACGGCTAACTTCACGCCTCCCAGCCAGGAATTCGCGAGCCCAGGCCTGCCGGATTCTTCGATGGGCCACACAACGGGCGACCTTCAAAGCATCACCAACGCAGCGGGCCATGTCACGCAATTCACGCTGTATGACAGGGCGGGGCGGATACGCCAGTCTGTCGACCCCAAAGGCGTGGTGACCGACACCGCCTACACCCCCAGGGGCTGGGCCGGCAGCGTGACTGTCACTCCACCCGGCGGTACCGCGCGAACCACAACCTACAGCTACGACAACGTGGGCCAGCTCACAGGGGTGGTAATGCCCGACGCCACCACCATGAGCTATAGCTACGACGCAGCCCACCGCCTGACCGGCGTGACGGATGCCAAAGGCAACTCCATCACCTACACGCTGGATGCGACGGGCAACAAGACCGGCGAGCAGGTCAAGGACCCTTCGGGCAACCTGCAAAGAAACATCACGCGCGTGTATGACGCCCTGAATCGGGTCCAGCAAATCACGGGAGCCTCCAATTGAAATTTCTAACGCAATTGTTCGCCAGGGTCTTTACCGGCTTCACGACGAGGCTGGTTGCCGGGCCATGGCTGCGACAGGCACAGCGGCTGGTGATTTCCGGAATGCTGATTTGTTCAGCAAACGCGCTCGCAGATGAGCCCTTTCAAGAATATATGGGCGCTTGGAGGAGTGCAGGGCACTGGACTACCGACATCAATGCTGCGGGCGCGGAAGCGGTCGCAATCCGTAATGCGGAATGTCTGTCCGAGGGGCCCTGTGATCCCCGCGACGTCTGTACTTTTACGGTTGTTGATGGCGCCCTTGCGAGAGGAAACTGTGTGTTGTCAGGTGCCGGCGTTGGTGTTGCAAATATTTTTCGGAGAACAAGTTGTCCTGATGGCAGTTCTCGCATAGGCGCGATCTGTGCGCCCGGCGACCCAAAAAATGCGGGTGCGCCGCGCTGTGATGTCTCGACCGGGAATCCCATCAATGCCGGAACGGGCAACAAATACCAGGAAGAGGCTGATCTTGTAGACATCCCGGGTTTCCCTCAAGGGGTATCCCACTTCGTCAACAGCCAGGTCGCCAACACTTTTGGGTGGTCGTTCAACTGGGAGGTCTACCGCGTCTCTTCAGAAGGTGTACCCCCGACGGTGGTTACGCTGCGGCGTCCCGGCAACAAGCAGTATCGGTACACGCTTCAAGGCGGCATGTGGACATCCGATACAGACGTGACAGGCATGCTGGAGCGTTTGGTCAATGCGTCAAACAACACGACGGGATGGCGGTACACCACGGCCGACGGGGATGTCGAAATCTACAAGCTGGGTGTCATTGAGAGCATCACCAACCGGCAGGGCCTGAAGTGGACATATGCATGGTCGGGGTCCAATTTCACCGTGACGAATTCCTTTGGCCGAACTTTGATTTTTGGAACGGACGCGCAAAACAATCGAACGATGAATGTTTTTGGCGGCGGAGTTTTCACCTACAGGAATGACGCCAACAACAACCTGGCCAGCATCACCTACCCGGACGGCAAGGTCCGGACTTACCTGTACGAAGACAGCCGGTTTCCGAACGCCTTGACCGGGATCATCGACGAAAACGGCGTGCGGTATGCCACCTGGGCTTATGACGCCCAGGGCCGGGCAATCAGTTCCGAACATGCGGGGGGCGTTGACAAGGTCACGCTCGCCTATGGCGCCAACACCACCGTCATCACCGATGCCCGGGGCAGCGTCCGGACCAACAATTTAAGCACCGTCCTCGGTGTCGTCAGAAGTACCGGCAGCAGTCAGCCCGGTGGCTCGGGCTGTGGCCCGGCCTCAAGTGCAATCAGCTACGACGCCAACGGCAACGTGGCCAGCCGGTCTGATTTCAGCGGCGGAACCACCACCTACAGCTACGACACCGTCCGCAATCTTGAAATTCAACGCGTGGAGGCCGGCAGCCAGCCCGAGGCCCGCACCTTCAGCACCCAGTGGCACAGTATCTGGCCCCTGCCGGCCAAAGTGGCCGGGCCGAACCGGCTCACACGCTTTGTTTATAACGGAGACATCGACAACGGCCAGGTGCTTGCTTGCGCACCGGCGGGAGCCGTCATTCCGGCGGCCGGCGGCAACCAGCCGATCGGGGTGTTGTGCAAACAAACCGAACAAGCCACCACCGATGCCAGCGGCAGCCAGGGCTTCACGGCGCCGCTCGATACCGGCGTCGCCTCGCGTTCCTTGAGCTGGACTTACAACGCAGCGGGCCAGGTCCTCACCAGCACGGATTCAACGGGCGGCATAACGGGCTATTCCTATTACGACGACACCAGCCTCCCGGGGAATGTCCCTGCGGATCCGAACATGGCCTCGGTCAGCTTGCTGTTGCATGGCGACGGCAGCCATGGTTCGACTGCCGTTGTCGACAGCAGTCTGAATCCCAAGATCTTCACTGTGGCGGGCGGCGCGAGCCTAAGCACCACGCAGAGCAAATTCGGCGGCTCTTCGCTGTACTTTGACGGCGTTGATGCATCCAATACAGCGATTGCGGTGGCCGACAGCCCGGACTTCCATTTCCCGGGCGCGTACACCATTGAGTTCTGGGTCAGGCCTTCAAGCTTCAAACCCATCAACACCTGGTTGTATTTGCAGAGCGACCAGGTCGGAAAGCCCGCGCCAATACGGCTGGAGATTGCTCCATCGACCGGCCTCATCAACGTTCTTGGTTCGTCGGACAACACCAACTGGTTATTTGCAAGCGGCCTCTCCAGCACCAGTGCATTGCAACTTGGGACCTGGAGCCACATTGCGCTGGCCGATGACGGCATAACAGCCAGGCTGTTTGTCAATGGCGTGCTGCAAGCCAGCCGTGCGACCTGGTCCAAGACAGATTCGCCCGATCCGCTTCGCATTGGCGGCGCCTACACGGGAGGAGACCGCGAATTCGACGGCTATATGGATGACGTCCGCATCACCAAAGGCGTGGCCCGCTACACCGCGGCTTTCACGCCACCCGTTCAGGCCTTTCCCAATAGCGCCATCGCCGCCGTGAATCCGAATGCCGTGGGTCACAGCGTCGGCGACCTCAAAAGCATCACCAACGCGGCAGGCCACGTCACCCGGTTCACCCTGTACGACGCGGCAGGGCGCGTGCGCCAGGTGATCGACCCCAAAGGCGTGGTCACCGGCACCGCGTACACGCCGCGCGGCTGGACCAGCAGCGTGACGGTCACGCCACCCGGCGGCACGGCCCGGACTACGACCTACACCTACGACAACGCAGGCCAGCTCACAGGTGCCGCGCTGCCCGACGGCACCACCATGAGCTACAGCTACGACGCAGCCCACCGCCTGACCGGCGTGACCGACGCCAAAGGCAACTCCGTCACCTACACGCTGGACAACGCCGGCAACAAAACCGGCGAGCAGGTCAAGGACCCTTCGGGCAACCTGCAAAGAAACATCACGCGCGTTTACGACGCCTTGAACCGGGTCCAGCAAGTCACGGGAGCAAGCAATTGATGCATCGAAAAAACGCGCGACGCCATGACAGCCAGGGACGTTCAGTGGCTAATTTTCGCGTAACGGCACTGGTTCTGGGGATGCTCTGCGCATCCTCATATGCGGTGGCTGCCCTATGCAGCAACCTGGAAGCCGCATTGATGGCGATCGGCAAGGCGACGCGCGATGCGGAGCATGTCAATGTTCTTTATTGCCACACCATTGATCCCAGTGGTTCCGTATGCGGTTCGGAAATTGAATATGGCCTCGAGAGCCGGGAGTTCAACGGAGAGCCGCAGCGGCGCATACGGTACCGGCATGTGGGCCCGCTGACGACGGGCAGCGTTGTCAACATCTGGTACACGGGATGGGAAAACTGTTCCTCGCGTCCGCGTCCCGAGGCAGAGGTTGCACCGGGTATGTGTACGTTTGATGGGGCTGCGGTGGGTAACCCCATCATCCCCGCGACGGGCGAGAAAATCCTGGACCAAACGGACCACGAAGGTTTTGGTGCCGATGCGTTGAGCCTGGTCAGGCATTACAGAAGCAAGCGGGTTACCGGTGTTGCGGCTGGGCCTGCCAGTGCTGGCCTCGGGCAGGCCTGGTCTCACAACCACGCTGTTTTTCTTGAGAAACTGGGTGCGGCGAATACGGCGGGCAGCATGGCCAACGTTCGTTTCGGCGATGGCAGCGAGCGAAGCTTCGAATGGCAAACAGGAACCGGCAGCTGGCTGGCCACCAACAGCGCCGATACCTTGACGGTCAGCGGCACGGGCCTGCAGTACAAAAGGCTGGATGACGACAGCCTCTGGCAGTTTGATGCCGCCGGCAAGCTGCTGACGGTGACCCGGCGCAACGGCTGGGTCACCACCTATACCTACAGTACTACCGGCACCCCCGCCAGTGTTGCGCCGGTAGCCGGCCTGCTCATCACGGTGAGCAACCATTTCGGGCGCACCCTGAACTTTGCCTACAACGCCTCCCGCCAGCTGGCCAGCGCCACCGCCGCGGACGGCCGTGTCACCCGCTACGGCTACGACGGGACGGCCGCCACCGGCCGCTTGACGGCGGTGAGCTACCCCGGCGCCAGCGGCGGCACGGTCAGCAAGACCTATCTGTACGAGATGGCCGGGCTTCCCGCATTGCTGACAGGCGTCACCGATGAGAAAGGCGTGAGGCTGGCCACCTATGCCTATGACACCCAGGGCCGTGGCATCAGCACCCAGCATGCCGGTGGCGCCGACCTGCACACGGTCAGCTACGGCACGGGCGGCTCGGTCACCGTGACCGATCCCCTGGGCACCCAGCGCAACTACAACTACGGCATCACCCAAGGCAAGCTGGCGGTCACCGGCGCCGACAAGCCCGGCGGAACGGGCAACAGCTCCGCCCTCAGCCGGGTGCAGGATGCCAACGGTTTCATCACCCAGGAAAGCGACTTCCTGGGCGTGAACACCATGTACACCTGGGACATCAACCGGCGCCTGCCCCTGAGCACCACCAAGGCCGCGAGCCTGCCCGAAGCGCAGACGCGTACCACGCAGTGGCACGCCGGCTACCGGCTGCCCGTGCTTGTCACCGAGGCGGGGAAAACAACAGCCTATGCTTATGACACCGCGGGAAACCGGCTCAGCCAGACGGTAACCGACACCGCCAGCGGCGTCAGCCGCAGCGCCGGCTGGACCTACAACCCACAAGGCCTGGTCGCCACGGAAACCGATTCCAACAGCGTGGTGGCGCGCAGCTATGCGTATTACGCAAGTAGCAGTTTTGCGCCCATTCAGTTGCCGGTCTCCCCGGACCCGTACATCCAGTCCGTGAGCCTGCTGCTGCACGGCGACGGCGCCCAGGGCTCCAGGGCCATTGTGGACAACAGCCTGCGGGCGGCCACCGGCATGCTCACAAGAAATGCGCGGATCAGCACCACGCAGAGCAGGTTCGGAGGCTCGTCCTTCTACATTCCCGGCTCGACCGACTACGGCGACTACGGGAACCTTGCCGGCGACTTCACACTTCCCGGAGATTTCACCGTGGAGTTCTGGATGAAGCCCGCCAACACCACGGGCGTCACGACGGCAATCCGCCTGGGCGGCAGCGGTGCGACCTCCAATGATTTTTACTTCTGGAACAACAACCTGATCCTGGAAGGCAGCAACAACGGCGCCTATTGCCCGGCCAGCGGCCTTGCCGGTTTGGCCGGTACCTGGATCCATGTGGCCCACGTCCGGATCGGCAACACCGTCACGGTTTATATCAACGGCCAGGCTGTTGCAAGTTGCCCCTGGACCACCACGGTCGGCAATGCCAACGGCATGGCTTTCGGCTACACCAACTCGCCCCATGCGGTTTACTACGACGACATCCGTGTGACCAACGGGAATGGGCGCTATACCGCCAACTTCACGCCGCCGACGGCGGCCTTCCCGCATATCGCCCCCATCGTGGCCGACCTCAATGAGACCGGCCACATGGCGGGCGACCTGCAGTCCATCGCCAACGCGGCAGGCCACGTCACACAGTTCACCCAATACGACAGGGCAGGGCGCGTGCGCCAGATGGTGGATCCCAAGGGCGTGGTCACAGACACCGTGTACACGCCGAGGGGCTGGATAGGCAGCGTGACGGTGACACCGCCAGGCGGCACGGCCCGAACCACCGCCTACACCTATGACAACGCAGGCCAGCTCATCACCGCGGCTTTGCCCGATGGCACCACCCTGGGCTACAGCTACGACGCCGCCCACCGCCTGACCGGCGTGACCGACGCCAAAGGCAACTCCGTCACCTACACGCTGGACAACGCCGGCAACAAGACGGGTGAGCAGGTCAAGGACCCCTCGGGCAACCTGCAAAGAAACATCACCCGCGTCTACGACGCGCTGAACCGGGTCCAGCAAGTCACGGGAGCGAGCAATTGAAAACCACAAACGCCACCATCAATCAACCAGGAGGAGTCAGCATGAGCAGCTTTAATCCCACCAGAGCTTTCACCGCGTGGCTAAGCCGCCTGGTGCTGCTCATCCTCATGGCCCCGGCCATGGTGTTTGCCGCCACCCCGACGAGCACGGCGTTTTCCAGCAGCGCCGGCTCGGCCTCATTGGGGCAAAGCATCACGCTGACGGCCACCGTAACGGGCGCCAGCCCGACGGGCACCGTTACCTTCAAGGACGGCGGCGCTGCTATCGGCAGCAGCGCAGTGACGGCCGGCGTGGCAACACTTGCAACGTCCAGCCTTGCCCTGGGCAGCCACACCCTGAGCGCCGACTACACCGGCGACAGCAACAACGACCCGTCAAGCTCCACAGGCATTAGCGTCGTCATCAACGCCGCCACGGCCGGCCCCATGACCTGGCAATACGGCTATGACGCCATGGGCAGGCCCACAACGGTGCTGGATCCCAACGGCCTGGCCAGCTACACCTACTACGACAGCCTGGGCCGCCCGGTGCAGACCCAGCAGCCGGCCAACACCGGCAGCGCCACGCCCACGACCACCAGCTTTGCGTACAACGCCGCCGACGGCCTGACCCAGGTCACCGATCCGCGCAGCCTGAACACCACCTACAGCCCGAATGGTTTGGGTGACGTCACGGCGCAGACCAGCCCGGATACCGGCGCCAGCCAGTACACCTATGACGGCAAAGGCAACGTGCTCACCAAAACGGATGCTCGCGGCAAGCAGACCCAGTACACCTATGACAACCTGGATCGCCTCAAAACCGTCAGCTACCCGACGGGCACGGGGAGTGTCTTTGAATACGACGGCGGAGCAACCCCGACCCCGGCTACTGTGGGCGAGCTCACCAAGATCACCGATGCCAGCGGGCAAGTGGTTTACAGCTACGACAGCATGGGCCGCAAGACCGGGAAGACCCAGACCACTGGCGCCAGGACTTTCACGGTTGGCTACACCTGGGGTGATACGGGAAGCGCGCTCGACAAACTCACCGCGATCACCTATCCGAGCGGAACAAGGGTCAACTACAGCTATGACGCGCAGGGCGTAGTCTCCGGAATCACGGTCAATCCGCCCAATGCCAATGGCGTGGGAACGAATACCGGATCGACATTGCCGCTGCTATCGGGCATCACGACCAATGCCGAAAGCAAACTCACCGGCTGGACCTGGGCCAGTACCAAGACACAGGCGATTGCCTATGACGCCAACGGCCAGATCAGCGCGTACAACCTCGGCGACCCGACAACCACCGGCATCCGCCGCACTATCCTTCGCGACAGCGCGGGGCGCATCACCGGCTACACGCATGTCAGCAATGGAGCGCCTGTTCCCGCGCTGGACCAAAGCTTTGGCTATGACAACCTGAACCGCCTCATCAGCGCTGCTTTGGGCAGCACCGCCATACAGTACAGCTATGACGCCACGGGCAACCGCACGGCGAAGGTCATTAGCGGAACGAGCTATCCAAACACCATCTCGGCTACCAGCAACAAGCTCACCCAGACTCAGGATGTGGGCGGCACTGCGACTGTGGTGCATGACGCAGCCGGCAATATCACGAGTGACGGCACCAACAGCTATACCTATAGCGATCGAGGCCGGCTGGCGACCATGACGAATGCTGGCGGTACGGTTACCTACAGCTACAACGCATTGGAACTTCGGGTTGGCAAGAGTGGGCCTACGGCGTTGATACCGACTGGTTCGAGCTACTTCGTCTATGACGAGTCGGGCAAGCTGCTCGGAGAGTACGACGCTAGCGGCACCCCCCGCTATGAAACTATTTACCTGGGCAGCCCGTTGGGGGTGATCAAGCAGTCGGGGACGGCAGGGGCAAGCAATATCGCGATCAGCCTGTACAACATCTCCACGGATCAGCTCGGTGCGCCGCGCATCATCACGCGGCAATCGGACGAGGTTATCGTCTGGCGCTGGGATTCCGCTGAGGCATTTGGAACCATGGCACCGGAGCAAAATCCAACTAGCCTCGGAGCCTTCAGTTTTAATCAGCGGCTACCAGGTCAGGTTTTCGATGCCGAGAGTGGCTTGTTCCAGAACTGGAATCGGGAGTACAACCCGCGCATCGGGCGGTACATGCAGTCAGATCCAATTGGATTGGCTGGAGGGATAAATACCTTTTCCTATGTGGAGGGAAATCCGTTGGAAAGTTCCGATCCGACGGGGCTGTGGTCTCTGGAAGGAGGTGTTTATGTGGGTATTGGAGCTGCTGTGACTGTGGGTCGTGACCCAAATACAGGGGGCACATTCATGTCATTTAAATTTGGGAAAGGATTTGGATGGGGTCTTAGTTATGATCAACTCGGTGGAAGGGCTGGGGGCTCCGAGGAACAATGGTGCAAAGCCGGAGTCGGTGTGGGTTTGTATGCTGAGGCAGGCGGTCATGCCGGTCCGATTACCGGGAAGGTAGAGGCCAATCTAGGACGCAACTTTTTCTTTGGTGGTGGAAGTGATATGTATGGTGGTGTGCAGCCTAAGGCGACAGCGGATAGCAATATCCGTGGCATTAAAGCTACCGCGGCAGCGGGAATTGAAATTACCCTCTTCGGTCCGAGACCTTCAAAATGAAAATATCCCGAATATCAGTCATCTCAGGCATTAAATGGGCTGCACTCGTCGCATTAGCACTAGTGTTCCTACCTCCGCTTTTGGTTGGCTTTTTGCCAGTTTGGGCGGAGGCAAAAAATTTGGCCGAAAGAGATAAAAGATTGCAGGAGGTTTGTGGGCCGCCTGCGACTGTGAGCCTAAGTCGCTGGTTTTATACCTATAGATTTTCAGGGGAGTCTGGAAGCGCAGCCTTCAATGGGGAGATCGAAGGAGAGAAATGTCAGAGGCAAATTCGCATCGCGCTTAAAAAAATCGATTCAACGTGGCAGGTCTCTGACATTAAGATCGTGCCGTAACGCGATTGGACTGACCTGCGCTCAAAAATACTCCCTTTTAGTTGTACTAGGTGCTGAGGCGGTTTGAGCCCGCTTCGAAAATTCTCTCCGACTTTATTGTTGTCTCACAGGTAACAGCGGTAAGAGCAAAATAGGGTTTCTATTGGAGCATCTCCAGAGCGCCAAGAGCGCCAGGATCGACAGCATTGCTAAGGCGCCAGCCGAAGGCTTGATCCCTCAATTCAACGAAGCCACAAACACCCACTCCGCATAAGTCTCCTTGTCCTGGAAATCCCGGTACTGAACCGGGAACTCCCTTTTCTTGAAGGCGCTGAGCGTGGAGCGGCTGTGCACACCCATGATGCCGCCGGCGCCCTGAACCGGCACCCAGTCGGCTTCGCCCGTCATGGGGTCGGGGTACACGCGGCGCAGGTGGCGCACGGGCATCGGAAAGCGGGTGTCTTCGAGCAGGTCGTTGAGTGAGCGCGGCAGGGTCTGGCTTTTCCCGGCGGGCACGCTGCTGTAATAAGACTTGATGGCGCGGCGGAACTGGTCGCCGACGAAGAGGAGTTCGGCCTCCTTGGCGCGCTGGGTGTGGGTGCGCTGCAGTTCCACCATGGCCGATGCGCTCAGGGTGGTGAGCAGCATGAATATCAGCACCGCGAGCAGCACCAGGCCCGACAGGTGGACCAGGTGCTTGCGTGGGTGTCCCGATCTTTTCATCACAAGGCTTGTCGTCACCACGCGCTATAGGCCGAGCCGTCGAGCACGCGCGGCTGACTTCGAGGACACATCAAACACATCCGACCCCGGCTGAGGCGCGCGAGGGCGGATAACCTGAGCGCCCACGCTTTGCCGATGACGCACCGCGCTTCGCATTCTGTGCGCCAAAACGACAACGCCTCCTCCATTTGTGCAGCGCTGGATATTTCAGATACGCGCACGCGGGTTAACTCCTTCGGGCCACATGCATAGCCCTTGCACATCAGCATTGGTTCCAAATGAGAATGTTTGGGTTACTGATGCTGTTCAAAGTCATCGAATCTTTGCCTGGATTGAATACGCATTGCGATTGATCGGGCAATGAACTCTTGCATAACAAGATTGACAGGGTTCACATCTCCCGCTGACACTGGATTTAAATAGACAAACAATTTCGGGGAGGGAGTTACGGTGATGACGTTCCGCGGCTATACGTCCGTCATATTTACTCTGATGGTTTCACCCGGCTTTTCGGCTTGGGTTTCTCACACAGCCTTGTTCTCCAGATTGTTTTCTGCCAGATCGATGCTCGTGCTGTTGGTCGTTTTTATCCCGGCACTGTTCAACCTGTCTGCCGCACAGGAACGCTCTATCAAAATTTCTTCCAGCCGCTCCCCGCCAGGGTGTCCGGTTGGGGATTGTGGTCTGCGTTCGTCAGCCGCGTACACAGAGCTGGTGATTGGTGTTTTCCAGCATGTGTATACCGACGACGAAATGCGCAAGCTCTACCGCTGGGGAAAGACCTCCAATGTCTGGCGCGATTTTGATGACGATATGGCTGACTTTCTTGCGCGCAACCGGGTCCTGCGAATCAATGTCGGAAAGTCTCGAACGCCCTCTATTTTTATCGTCAGCAGGGCCGAGTACGACGGTGCTCCGCCTCTTCCTGGTGATCTGGTGCGCTACGTCCCGCTGAGGCCGCATCACGATGCCGAGGGTCGAAAAGCCCCTTCGCGCTTTAGCGTGTTGTCCGGGTGTATTGCAATCCTGTGCCGGACAACCGATGGCCCTTGCTTCAAGAACTATGAGGAAGGTTTTTTTGACAAGAGCACCGGCGTTGAAATCAATTGGCGCACGGGGAAAACGTTGCCTTCCGGAAAATTAGTGGACCCGATCACTGCCTTGCCTCTCAAGGCTGTGAAGAGTGCTCTTTAAATTCTAAATAGGGATGGGGGAGTGAAAATGGTTTCGAAAGCCTTGCAATGTCAATTCAGCAAGTGGCAGTCATTTGCTGCCGCGTTTATGCGGCGTTCTTTATCCGTCTTGCTGCGGTCGTTCATGGTGGCTGCAGTCGCATGTGTGAGCACGGCAGCCAATGCGGGCCCGACCGGTCCGAGCAAAGCAGGCTCAAATACGCCTGATTCGCCCAGTAACGGCGGTGATGAACGCTCGAAGTGCAGCGTGGGCATGCCCACCTATACCGTTGATGCGCCATTGGTAAGCCTGCGCATTACCGATACGCCGATCGGTTGCCGTGCGCCCATTGGCCCCGCTGTGCCCATTACGCTGAGTTACACCCAGGACAACAGCACCCAGCCTTCAACGCAGAACTTCGGCAATGTCGGTCCGCGCTGGTATCTCAGCTGGGTGTCCTACATTCAAGACAACCCGCTCTCGCTGGGAAGCGGTATCGTGAGAGTGCCCATGGGAGGCGGAGCGATCCCCTACACAGGCGCCTACAACGCGAGCACTGGCGCTATCAATCCCGACGGTTTCACCCTGGGTTCGACCCGTGACCGGTTGTATCTGGTTTCGGCCAGCCCTGTGCGCTATGAATTGCGGAAGGCTGACGGGTCCAAGCAGGTTTTTGCTCACTCTGACGGATCAACAGCTTCGCCGCGCAGGGTGTTCCTGACCCAGGTGGTGGATTCCGTGGGCAATGCACTCAGTCTGACCTACGACAACAATCACCGTCTGGTGCAGCTGACCGATGCGATCGGGCGCAACACCACCCTGCAATACAACAACGCAGGCAACAGCCTTCTCATCACGGACATCTACGACCCGTTTGGGCGGCATGCACAGATAGGATACGACGCGAGTGCCCGGCTGAACAGCATTACGGATGTCATCGGCATGACCTCCACCTTCACCTATAACGGCTCCGGAATTATTTCGGCGATGACGACGCCGTATGGAACGACCACCTTTTCCTATGGCGGTTCAGTTCCGAACAATTGGATCAATGTGACCGATCCATTGGCGAAGACGGAAAGGGTGGAATTCAACCAGGGGGTGTCTGGCATTCCTTATAGCGATCCGCAGTATCCCAATCTTTCCTCGCGTGGCATCAGTCCACAGAACGAATGGCAGAACTACCGCAACGTTTTTTTCTGGGATAAATCCGTCTACTCGCTGTATCCAGGCGACTACACCAAAGCCCGTATCCAGCACCTGCTGCATGACGGATCGACTTCGTCGGCCACGAATATGCTTGAAAGCACCAAGACGGCGACGGGCAACCGCGTGCTCTACCTATACCCCGGGGGTATCTGGTTGCGCTCGGGAGGGACGGATCTGCCCTGGCTGATTGCTCAGCGTCTTCCCGATGGAAGCACCGCGGTGACTGAAAAGACCTATAACGCACTGGGCAACGTGATTCGCATCATTGAGCCCGTGGGGAGGAAAGTCAGCTACACCTACGCCGGTAATCTGATCGACATGCTGCAGAAAAGTGAAACCGGCCCGGCTGGCCTTGATGTGGTGACGGCTACCTACACCTATAACAGCCAGCACCTTCCCTTGACCTATACCGACGCGGCCGGCCTGACGATTAGCTATACCTACAACAGCGCGGGCCAGGTGACCAGCGAGACGGATTCCAACGGACGCGTCACAAGCAAGGCCTATGACGGCAACGGCTACCTGCTGAGCGTCACACGTCCCGATGGGGTGGTTTCCGAGAGTTATACCTATGACGCGGTGGGGCGCGTTGCCTCCGAAACCGATGCCGCGGGCTACACCCGCAGCTACAGTTACGACAACCTGGACCGCATTACGCGCATCACCCATCCGGATGGCAGCCACGAAGACCAGACGTGGAATCGGCTTGATCTTGCGACTTACAGTGATCGTGCCGGCCAGCTTACCGGCTACAGCTATGACGCTTTGCGTCGTCTTGTGTCGGAAACCAATTCCTTGGGCCAGGTCACCGGGTATAGCTATTACCCGGGCGGCCAACTCAAGACCAAGACCGACGCCAATGGGAAAGTTGAAAACTGGTCGTATGACGTTGAAGGGCGCGTTGTCTCGTATACGAACGCAGTGGGGCAAATCACTGCCTATGGTTATGACAGCGCCGGCCGGCTTTCAACGATAGCTTCCCCTACGGGTCAGGCCACGACCCGGACCTACGACGCGAACGGCCGCGTGACGCAAACAAGCCTCAGCGCACCCGGCATGACAGCCCGGACCACCACTTATACGTACACACCCGACGGGCAATTGAAAAGTACGGTTCAGCCCGATGGACGCAGTACCAACTACACGTACGACAACGCGCTGCGGCTGATTGCGGTGACGGACACGCTAGGAAACAGCATCAATTACACCCTGGACAACATGGGTAATCGAACCAAGGAAGACGTTAAAGACACCGGTGGAGTCCTGCAGCGCTCCATCGACAGAAGCTTTGATGTCTTGAACCAGCTACAGCAAGTTACCGGAGCCACGCGATGAATCGATTGAATACAGCACTTCGGCGCGCGGCAGCGGGACTTTTGTTCCTATTGGCAACGGGTGTCGCCTTGGCAGCAGGGGGAGATCCACACTTCAATTCAGTGGGGCTTCTGCTTCACGGAGACGGTGCCAATAACTCGACGGTCATGGGGGACAGCGCTTCGCCTGCCAAGACGGTCGCTGTGCTTGGCAACGCCAAGATCAGCACGGCGCAAAGTAAGTTTGGCGGCTCGTCCATGGCCTTTGACGGCAGTGACGACTACCTGTCCGTGCCGGCCAGTCCCGGCAACAACTTCAATTTTGGAACCGGCGATTTCACGATCGAAGGCTGGTTTTACCTGTCCTCGGCGGGCGGAGGTTACCGCAATCTTATTGTCATCCCCTGGGGATCGACTTATATGAGCATTCGCTTCGGAGACGGCGGATTTGGTGGAAGACTTCAGTTTGCTTCCGACTCCACGACGTTCCCCACCGTCTATAGCGCGGAACCTACGCAGGCGAGCCTTGCTGGCGCTTGGCACCATGTGGCGTTTACGCGCAGCGGTGGATCCTCCCGGGCTTTTCTCGATGGCAATTTGCTGACTTTGCGTAACAACATTTTCTCAGGTGCGCCTGTGACGTCGTGGGCGGACACCAGCAACATTTCATCGGTCACGCAGGCGTACGTCTCGCAAGCGGGGGGCGTCGCATGGCTGGGTTACGTTGATGATCTCCGCATTACCAAGGGCGTGGCTCGCTACACCTCGAATTTTGTGCCTCCGAGTGGGCCATTTCCTGACAGTCAGATAGTTTGCACCGATCCCCTGGTTCTCTTCGAGGGCAACTGTGTACCTCCGACGACGACAGCGCTGAGTTCCAGTTTAAATCCCGCGAGCCGTGGGACGCCGGTCACCCTGACCGCTACCGTGTCCGGAACGAACGCGCCGACGGGAACCGTCGCCTTCAAAGACGGTTCTTCCGCACTTGGGACAGGTGTTCTTGCCGGCGGGGCCGCCAGTTTCACAATAGCCTCCTTGGCCGTTGGACCTCACAACCTGACAGCTTCCTATCAAGGGGATACCGCGAACGCGCCAAGTGTTTCGTCGAGCTTGAGTCAAGTAGTCAACAAGTACGCAGCGACTGCGGCTGTCGCCTCTACGGTGAATCCTTCCAATGCCGGGCAGAACGTAGTGCTGACGGCCAGTGTCACCGGGATGTCGCCGACAGGGGGTGTGACATTCATGGACGGCGGCACTGCCCTGGGTTGGCGCGCGTTGGATAACGGCACGGCAACCCTGGCTATGTCCTCACTGGCCGCGGGACCCCATAGTCTGACCGCGGTCTATTCGGGTGACGCTGTAAATAGCGAGGTGACTTCCGGCGCCTATATCCAGCAGGTTGGTATTGCTACAACCTCGATGAACTTGTCGGCCTCTTCGGCCAACGTCAGTCAGGGTGAGAACGTCACCCTCATTGCACGCGTAACAGGTTTTATGCCCACCGGGATCGTCACCTTTACAGAGGGCGGCATCACCTTGGGCGCGGTGGATGTGGCAGGCGGATCGGCGAGGTTGAACCTTAACAACCTGGCCTTGGGCGCCCATACGATCAATGCGAGCTACGCAGGTGATGCGAACAACACTTCCAGCACGGCGCCGGCAGTAAACGTGACCGTTGACGTCTTTGTTCCATCGGGTTATACGTGGCAATACGGCTACGATTCCATGGGCCGGCGCACCACCGTGTTCGATCCGAATGGCCTGGCCAGCTTCACGTATTACGATGGTTTGGGTCGCCCTGTTCAAACGCAGGAGCCCGCCAATGCGGGAGCCTCTACCCCGACCACGACCGACTTCGCGTACAACGCCAGAGACGACCTCACTCAGGTCACGGATCCCCGCAACCTGGTTACAGCCTACAGCCCCAACAGCGTCGGTGATGTCACGGCACAAACCAGCCCGGACACCGGCGCCAGCCAGTACACCTACGACGCCGTCGGCAATCTCCTGACCAAAACCGATGCCCGGGGCAAGCTCACCCAGTACGCGTACGACGGCCTCAACCGCGTGACCAGCATCAGCTATCCCACGGGCACTGCCAGCACGCTTCAATACGATGGTGGTGCAACACCCATACCCGCGGCCATTGGCAAGTTGACCAGGATCACCGACGCCTCAGGCGAGGCGGTCTATGCGTATGACAGCCTGGGGCGCAGGATATCGAAGACGCAGACCACAAGCGGCAAGACCTTCACCGTCGGCTATACCTGGGGCAATACGGGGAGCGCAATGGACAAGGTGACCGCCATCACCTATCCCAGCGGCACCCGTGTCAACTACAGCTACGACGTCCAGGGCGTGGTCAATGCCGTCACGGTCAACCCGCCCAACGCCAACGGCGTGGGCACCAATACGGCATCCAGTCTCCCGCTGCTGTCGGGTGTCACCACCAATGCCGAGACTAAACTCACCGGCTGGACATGGGCCAGCACCAAGACCCAGGCGATTGCCTATGACAGCAACGGCCAGATCAGTGCCTACAACCTCGGAGACCCGACAGGCACAGGTGTCCGCCGCACTGTTCTTCGTGACAGCGCAGGCCGCATTACGGGGTATGCCCACACCGGCAACGGAGTCCCGGCTCCCGCGCTGGACCAGAGTTTTGCTTATGACAATCTGAACCGCCTGACCAGCGCCACCCCGGACAGCAGCGCGGTCCAGTACAGCTATGACGCCACTGGCAACCGCACGGCCAAGGTGGTTGGCGGAACGAGTTACCCGAACACGATAGCCACGACGAGCAACCGGCTGGACCAGACCCAGGACGCCACCGGGACGGCCGCGGTGCTACACGATGCAGCCGGCAACATCACGAGTGACGGCACCAATACCTACACCTACAGTGACCGCGGACGTCTGGCGACCATGACAAATGCCGGCGGCACGGTGAACTACAGCTACAGCGCCCTGGAGCTGCGCATGAGCAAGACGGGACCGGTGGCGTTGGTTCCAACCGGCGCCGCCTACTATGTCTACGACGAGGAGGGCAAACTCCTTGGCGAATACGACGCCAATGGCGCTCCGGTCCATGAGACCATCTACATGGGCATACCGGTCGGGGTGATCAAGCAGACGGGCACGGCTGCCGCAAGCAATATCGCGATCAGCCTGTACAACGTCTCGACGGACCAGCTCGGTGCGCCCAGGATGATTACCCGCCAAAGTGACGAAGCCGTCGTCTGGCGCTGGGATACGGCCGAGTCGTTTGGTGCGACGGCGCCAGATCAGAACCCGGCAAGCCTGGGGACCTTCACTTTCAATCAGCGACTGCCCGGCCAGGTGTTTGATGCCGAGAGCGGGCTGTTCCAGAACTGGAACCGGGAGTACAACCCGCGGATCGGACGGTACATGCAGTCCGATCCCATCGGATTGAGCGGGGGTATCAATACCTTTGCTTATGTGGGAGGAGACCCATTGGGCTCGGCAGATCCCACAGGGTTGATCACGACGGTGGACATGGCTTGCATACAAAATCCAGCGTTTTGTGCAGAACTGGCCGGGCAGTATGTCAAGAACGCTGCGGCAGCTACCGGTGATCAATGCGTTCAGGATGCAGCGGACGTCGCAGCGAACCATATACAGTCCGTCGGGGCTGCTTTGGAGGTGGTTTCAATAGCCGGAGCCGTCAAGAATATTGTGAAGAACATTGCGAAGAAAGGCCCCAAACCTTTTGCGCTCGGTATAGAAGAACATCTCGATGATTTTGCGAAGGCGCGAGGCGCAAATACTTATAAACAACTGCAGGATCCCAACAAGTGGAAAGAAGGTGTCCGTGAAGCGCTTGCAAATCCGGCGCAACAAGTTCATTTCAACCTTGATGGAGTCGATGTTTGGAAAGGAGTTCAACGATCAGCGGCTGGCGGTCGTGGTGCCACGGACTGGGAACTCCTACAAATCAAGCAAAACCCCCAGTTCTGGGACAGTATCCAGTTCTGGAAGAATGGTCAGCAAGTTCCCAATCCATTTAAGTGAGATGCCGTTATGACAGCTCGAAATTTTACGAATCGAATATTCCAGTTATGGGAATATCGTGTTACTCATGGATCATTGTTGATTCGCAGTCCTCAAAGTTCTGAAGCGAAAACGAACGTGGACATCATTTGCACTGGAGTCGAGTATTTGGCGGTGCCGAGATTTTTTCGTGGCCTCGAGATCGTAGAGCCTACGTCCGAGGAAGTGCGGTCATTGGAGGAAAAGCTTGGCAAGCAACTGACCTCAGCATCCGCTTATATTCTGGTCTCGTCCAAGCAGAGGTTCCCGATTGTTGCTGCAAGCTTCAAACTAGAAGAGAATGAACAAGACATTTTTGAGAGTCCGTTCATGTAATCGTTGGCGGTAAAAAGAGGCGGCTGTGCTGCTCGCGCTGGTCGCTTTTTCCGTCCAGAGTGACAAATCCGTTAACACAAAACTCACAACCCTAATGCCGAAATGACGGGTTCGCCTACGGCGATACAGGCGGGTCTTAAGACCAGCAGGCCCGAAGCCTTGAACACGCCCACCGCGAGGATAGTGGCAACGGTGCGCATTAACGTAGCCGGTAACAGCGTCAGTGATGGCATCAATGCCCCTCAATTCAACGAAGCCACAAACACCCACTCCGCATAAGTCTCCTTGTCCTGGAAATCCCGGTACTGAACCGGGAATTCCCTTTTCTTGAAAGCGCTCAGTGTGGATCGGCTGTGCACCCCCATGATGCCGCCGGCGCCTTGTACCAGTACCCAGTCGGCCTCTCCCGTCATGGGGTCGGGGTACACGCGGCGCAGGTGGCGCACCGGCATCGGGAAGCGGGTGTCTTCGAGCAGGTCTTCCAGTGAGCGAGGCAATGTCTGGTTTTTGCCTGCGGGCACGCTGCTGTAATAGGATTTGATGGCGCGGCGGAACTGGTCGCCGACGAAGAGCAGTTCGGCCTCCTTGGCGCGCTGGGTGTGGGTGCGCTGCAGTTCCACCATGGCCGATGCGCCCAGGGTGGTGAGCAGCATGAATATCAGCACTGCGAGCAGCACCAGGCCTGACTGCCGGTGCAGGGACCAAGGCTTGCGTGGGTGTCCCGCTCTCTTCACGGCTTTGTCACCAGGCGCTGTAGGCCGAACCGTCCAGCGCGCGCCCGGCCGATTTTGAGGACACGTCAAACACATCCGAGCCGGGTTGCGGCGCGTCGGCGCGGCTGCTGTAGGCGCGGGTGTTCCAGGTCTGCACATCCGTCAGCGCGGGGTCTTCGGCGAAAGGGTCGCGCGGGATCCTGCGCAGGAGCACAAAGGGTTGTGCCGAAAATCCAAACGCGGCCGAGCGCGGCACGCCGTTGACCAGCACCTCCAGCGAGGGCGGGTAACCAGAGGCGCCCACGCCTTTGTCGATGACGCCCGCGTCGGAGGCGGCCTTGTAGCTGTCGAGTGCCTGGCGTATGACGCGCAAACCCTGTTTGAGCTCGGCCTCCTTGGCGCGTGTCTGCACGACCTGGGTCAGGGGCACGGCCACCATGGCGAGCAGGCCCACGATGGCCAGCGAGACCAGCAGCTCTATCAGCGTGAAGCCTTGTTCGCGGCTGCGCGTCACGGTGTGGTTCCCGTGGGCGGCGCCAGCTCCTGGCTGGAAACCGCGGCGCTGTCCGTGGGCTGCGATGGCCCTGGGACATTGGGCGCGCGGATGTCGTAGATGCCGGGCTCGGTGCCGTTGGGGAAGGGCACGGGTTCCCACGCGCGGGAGCCGGACACCGGGTCCAGCGGGATCTCTCGCAGGTAGCGTTTGTCGACCACCTCCTGCAGTTGGGCCGGGTACTTGCCCTGGTCGGCGCGGAATTTGTCGATGGCGTCGCGCAGGGTGGCGAGGTTCTGCGCCTGGACTTTTTCCTTGCCGCCGTCGAGTGCGTTGAAGTAGCGCGGCGTCGCCAGCGTCAGCAGGAGGGCGAGGATGGAGAACACGACCAGCAACTCGATCAGCGTGAAGCCGGCCGCGCGTGGATATACCCGCCGGGCAGCCATGGCCGGGCATGCATCCGGAATTTGCGAAAGGCCGCGCATGTCTTTCACATCGCCCCTCAGCGCTTGAGCATGGGCGGTGGCGCCGGCAAGCCACCGGCGCCGCCGGTCGGGGGCGGCGATGACGGCGGGATATAGGGCGGCACGGAAGGCAGCATGGGCGACGGCGCCGAAGCCGGCACCGGCGCGGCCTGCATCTGCGGCGGCATACCCGGCGTGGTGACGGGTGTGCCCGGCCCGGCGGCCCGGCCGCCCAGCGTGTTGTTGGGCACACTCAGGCCACCCACCGGGTCGCCCAGGATCTGCCGGTCGCGCAGCGTCAGCGCCGTGCCTGAGAAGACGTTGGCGCGTTCATGGCCGATGTCGGCATAGTTGCGCACAATGCGCGGCGTGATGGCCAGCACGATCTCCGAGCGCGACTTGTTGGTGCCCGAGTTGCCGAACAGGCGGCCGACCACGGGCAAATGCCCCAGGCCCGGGATCTTGTCGGCTGTGTTGCGCTCCTCGTCGGTGATCAGGCCGCCCAGCACCTGCGTCTCGCCGTCGGCCAGGCGCAAAAAGGTGCTGGCATTGCGCGTGCCGATCTGGTACGAGCGGCTGCCCTGCGCGTCGGTAAACTCCCGCGCGATGTTGCTGACCTCGAGGTTGATCTTGATGCCCACGTCGTTGCTGGCATACACCTGGGGTTCGAACTCGAGCTTGAGGCCCACGTCCTGGTAGGTGATGGTGCCGGTGACGACGGAGGAGCCGCCGTTGACCGGCGTGACGTTGTTGATGATGGTGGGCACGCGGTCGCCGATCATGATCTTGGCTTTTTCGCGGTTGCGCGCGCGTATGCGCGGGCTGGCCAGGATTTTTGTCTCGGTGTCCTGCAGCTTGAAGTTGAGCGTGCCCGCAATCGGCGTGACGGTCAGGCCGCCCATGCCCAGCTGCCGCAGCTGGCTGATGGTGAGGTTGCTGACGGTGCCGCCCGGCGTGGCGGAGCCGCCGCTGGGCGTGCTGATGGTGATGGCGGTGGGCGGCGAGGCGCCCAGGTTGCTGTTGCGTCCTTCGGAGATTTCCAGCACCTCGACTTCGAGCATCACCTCGGGGTCGGGCTCGTCGTGCAGGGCGATGAGTTTTTCGGCGATGCGCAGGGTCTCGGGCGTGTCGCGTATGACCAGCAGGCCGCTGCGCTCGTCGGCCGACACGTCCTTGAGCTTGAGCATGGTCTTGAGCATGCCGGCCAGGTACTTGAGGTCGCTGTTGGTGACGCGGAAGGAGCGCACCGTGAGTTCCTGGTACTCCGACTGCTTGCCCGCCGTGGCCGGGTAGACCATCATGGTGTTGCTGTTGATGATGCGTTTTTCGAGCTGGTTCTGCATCAGGATCAGGTCGATGGCGTCTTCAACCGCCACGTCTTTCACGAAGATGGTGACCCTGCCGTCGGCCTTGACCTCGCGGTCCAGCAGGATGTTCAGGCCCGTCGACTTCGACAGGGCCTCGAACACGGTGCGCATCATCGCGTCGCGGAACTGCAGCGTCACCGGCGAGGCCATCACCGATTTCGCTTCCCTGAAACGGTCGCGCTCGAGGTCGGCGGCGGCCCTGGCGTCCAGCACGGCCTTCTTGAGCTGCGCCGCCTGCTTGTTGCCGGGCTGCTCGGCCAGCACGCGCGCGGCCTGCTCGCCGGCGGCTTCGAGCTTGCCTTCCTTGAGGTAGCGGTCGCCTTCGGCCAGCAGCTTGTCGTTGCGCGCGTCCTGGTCCAGCGCCTTCAGGGCCGTTGCCGCGCGGGCGTTGCTGGGGCTGAGCGCCAGGGCCCGGGCATAGAGGTCGCGCGCGCCGGCGATGTCGCCGCTGGCACGCACCAGGTCGCCTTGCTTGACGAAGGTGTCGGCGTGCTTGTCGCGCTGCACCAGGTAGTCGATCTTGTAGTACTGGTTGGCCTCGTCGAGTTCGGTCGCCTTCTTCAGCGAGGCGACGCCGGTGTCCACGTTTCCCTCCCCGATCTGGCTCATGCCGTCGTTGTGGTAGCGCGCGCCGGCGCAGGCCGTCAGCAGCAGGCAGGTCAGCACGCCGGAGGCGATGGGCGTCATGCGCCGCCTGGCCTGGTCCGCGCCATTCACCTTGCCGCCGCTTGCGGAAATCCCGGCGTTGCGTTCAACAGTTTTCATCTTGGGGTGTCCAGAAGGAGAAGCGATTGTTTTTGGCCCAGGGGGAGGTAGGTGAAGTCCACGCGGTCGGTCGTGATGTTGTCCACGCGGTAGCTGCCGGCGACGGTGTCGCCTTTCTGGATGACGGTGAGGTTGTCGCCGTGCTGGATAAAGGCCTGCTGCTGGCCGCTGCCTATCTTCTTGCCCTGGATGGCGCCGACCGCGGTGAAGGGCAGTGGCGGCGCCGTGGGTGGCGGCGGCGGTGGCGGCTCGGCGGCCACCGGTGGCGGCAGCGGCTTGCGCAGCTTGACGGGGGCCGGCGGCGGCGCGGGCGGTGCCACGACTTCCGGCACGGGCACGAACTCCGGCGCCAGCGGGCCGAAGGGGTCGCGCACCACCATCCTGTTCATGCGCAGGCCGGAGTTGTTCATCGCCACCTCCTGGCCTTGGGATGAAATGTCCATGGCGGGCAAGGCCGCGTTGGCCTGGGGCAGGGCGCTTGTGTTGGCGGCGGCGCGCTGGCGCGGCGCTGCCGCAAGGTCGGTGTCCGCGTCGGCTGCCTGCCACTTGCCCTGCATCGCGGCGGCCAGCACAAAACTGCCCAGGCCGGCAGCGACCAGCACGGCGGCCTTCTTCCATTTTGGCGACAGCCGGCTCATGACGGGGCCTTCGCGCCGACGGGCCCGGGGGCGCTCGCGGGGATTTTTCTGGGCGCGGGCTGCACCGCCTGCGCGCCGGCCGGGCGCGGTGAATACACCAGCGCGAGCTTGAGGAAGACCTGGTGCTTGACGGCCGCGCCGTCCTTGCGTTCTATGCGCAACTCCTGCACGGCCGCATGCGGCATGGCATTGAGCACGTTCGCCAGGAACTCCTTGAGCTTGCCGTAGTTTTCGTTGATGCGCAGTTCCACCAGGCGGGTGTCCAGGCCCAGCGCCGTGGGGTCGGCATCGCGGTAGTCGCCGCTGGCCAGCACAATGCCCTGGCTTTTGGCGATGTCGAAGATCTGCGCCAGGTCGGCCGTGTAGTCGCTGGAAGGCGGGAAGACCACGGGCACGCCGCGCGCCTGGTGGGGCACCGGCCTCGGGGCGGCTTTCTGCGCCTGCCGCAGTTCCAGCTGGAGTTTGTTTTTCTGCAGGCGCAGCTGCTGCGAAAGGCCCAGCAGCAGCGCCCCCACCAGCAGCAGGCCCATGCCGCACAACACCGGCCAGCCGATGCCGCGCAGGGACGCGGCGCCCGCGACACCGCGAAGCTTGTGAAATACCGTCGCCATAAAAGCAGGGCTGCGCATCATGGTGAAGGCGCCTTGGTTATGCCGGGCTTCAGGCCGGGGGCCGAGACTTCGGCCGGCATGAGCGGACTGAGCGGGCCGGATTGCGCAAGCGGCGCTTCCCTCGCCAGGAACACGCCCTCATTGAGCCGGTTCCATCCCGCCACCAGCCGGAAGCGGAAGGTGGCCGGCGTCGCGCGCTCATCGAGCTGGTGGCTGACGATGCGCACGTCGGAGAAGCCGCTCACGGTGGTCAAGGCCTCGGTGTAAGCCAGCATCGATGGATAACTCGAAGCCATCAGCGTCAGCTCTATCTTGCGGTTGAAGGGGCTGGCTGTGTTGGGCACCATGGACAGCAGGGTGACCCGGCCTTCCACGGTGTCGGCGGCGGCTTCCAGGGCTTCGAACATCAGCGACCAGGGTGTCTGCAGCAGGCCTTCCAGCTGGCGCCTTGCCTTGATCTTCTCAAGCATGGCCGGGTTGTTTTCGGCCTGCCGCATCTGTTGGGCAAGGGTGCTTTGCTGTTTTGAGATTTTTGCCTGCTGGGAACGCACGCCTTCGAGCTGCGCACCGGTGCGTGACGCCATGTACAAACCCGACAGCGTGGCGCACACGCCCACCGTCAAAATAATCCAGCTCAGCGGGCGGTAGCGCGCGGCCCCGGGCGCGAACTCAAAAGGGCTTTCGACCAGGCGCCGGCTCATGCTGCCAGCTCCGGTGCGTCACGCGGCGCCGGCGGCCAGGTGCAGGGAACCACCTGTTCATCAAGAGCCGCGCCCGAGGCGATCAGAAAACGGTCCAGCGCGGGCTGCAGCCAGGGGTCGCCCGCGTTCGATGGCGCGGGTGTGAGCGTGCGCCAGGCATTCACGGCGCTGCCGTTCACCACGCGGACAAAGGTGAGGGCCGCATGCCGGCGCCCCGCGGCATCACGCTCCGTCCACACCAGGGTGCGCGCATCGCGCTGGCGCCGGCTGTGTTCGAGCTCGCCGTCCAGCAGCGCTGCAATGGCGGGTTGGCAACTGGCCAGTTTCATCTGTTGAGCCTGGGCCAGCGCCTGCAACCCGGCTATCAGTGCGGCATCGAGCGTGATGACGCACAGGTGCGCCTGGTCCGCCTGGATGCGCCAGCGCACTTCATGTCCGGCCGCCTCCGCGCCCAGGGCTTCCTGCGACAGTGCTTTGGCGATGCTGCGCAACGGGTGGTCTGAGTGTGCGGAGGATGAGGACACATCCATGGCGGCGACGCCAACGTAAGAAGAGCTCACCCCCGTTCGCACCGTCAACCGGCAGCCGTCCAGGGAGGCCGGGTGGCGCGCGCGCAGCGCCTGCAGGGCCTGCGCGGCGGCTTCCAGCAATGCGGCGAGGGTCTGGTCGCGCGTGGCGCCGGGCGTCCAGTGGCCGGTTTCCGTGACCGTGCTTTCCGTGCTCTCCACGGGCTTGGACGTCCGGCGCAGCTTCACGCCCACGGCGCGGGCCGCGCGCAGGCCCCAGCCCGGCGCCTTGGGCGTGAGCGTCGCCCGCAGGTGCATGGCGCCTATGTCCAGTGCGATGGTGGCCTTCATGGGTCAAGCCTGTTCATGGCCTGGTGCCTGCGGTCATGCATGCGCGGCCTCCGTGGGCTGCATGCCTTGCGGGCTTTGGGAATTTTCCCGGGGCGTCACGCGGTTGATCTCTTCCACCGTGGTCTGGCCCCCCATGGCCAGGGCCACGGCCGAGTCGCGCAGGCTCATGAAACCCTTGCCGCGCGCCACCTGCTTGATCTGCGCGATGGGCGCCTGCCGCACCAGCAGGTCGCGGATGTCGTCGTCCATCTCCAGCGTTTCGGCAATCGCCAGCCGGCCTTTGTAGCCCGTGCCGCGGCAATGCGGGCAGCCCACGGCGCGCATGAATTTCGCCTGGCCCAGGTCCAGGCGATCGGCGGGAATGCCCAGGCGAAGCAGCTCCTCGGCCGCCATGCCGGCGGGCGCCGCGCAATGCGCGCACACGGCGCGCAGCAGGCGCTGGGCGACGATGCCGGTCAGGGCCGACACCAGGCTGTAGCTGTCGACGTTCATGTTCTTGAAGCGGCCTATCACGTCGAACACATTGTTGGCGTGCACCGTGGTGAACACCTGGTGGCCGGTGAGCGCGGCCTGCACGGCGATCTGCGCCGTCTCGGCGTCGCGGATTTCGCCGACCATGATCTTGTCCGGGTCGTGGCGCAGCACCGAGCGCAGCCCGCGCGCGAAGGTCAGGCCTTTTTTTTCATTGACCGGGATCTGCAGCACGCCCTTGAGCTGGTATTCGATGGGGTCTTCAATCGTGATGATCTTGTCCAGGCCGGTGTTGATCTCCGAGATCGCCGCATACAGCGTCGTCGTCTTGCCGCTGCCGGTGGGGCCGGTCACCAGCAACAGGCCGTAGGGCAGGCTGGAGGCCTGGCGGATAAAGTCCTTGGCGCTTTGCGCGAAGCTCAGCGTGTCCAGGCTCAGCGTCTGGAACTGGCCGGTCAGGTGCTTGCGGTCCAGCACGCGCAGCACGGCGTCTTCACCGAACAGGTTGGGCATGATGGAGACGCGGAAGTCGATTTCGCGCCGCTCCACGCGCACCTTGAAGCGGCCGTCCTGCGGCGTGCGGCGCTCCGAGATGTCGAGTTCCGACAGCACCTTGATGCGCGAGATCGCCTGGTGCCCCATCTCGGCGCTGTCGATGCGCTTGACGTTTTCCAGCACGCCGTCGATGCGGTACTTGACGTGAAGGCCCGCCGGCTGGGTTTCGAAATGGATGTCGGACGCGCCCATCTTGAGCGCGTCGTACAGGATGGAATCCACCAGCCGCACCAGCGGGTTCTGTGTGGTCTCTATGCCCGCGATGGACAGGGTCACGACGGACGCATCGGCCGTCTCCGCATCGCCGGGGCCGGCCGCATCGCCTTCCGCGTCGCCCTTGCCCATGGCCATCAGGTTGCGCTCCGCATGCGTGAGCCAGGCCTGCACGTCCTCTAGCAGGGCCAGGCCGCGCACCACTTCATCGGGCGCCGCCCCGCCCAGTTGCAGGTCTATCCATTCCTGGGCCTTCAGGTCCAGCGGGTCGCTGACGACGACGGCGCGCAAGGTGCGGCCCGATGCATCGGTGGACCAGCCGCCCAGGCAGGCCCGCGCCTGGCAATCGGCGAAAGAGATCAGTTCAAAATCAGGCGTGATGCCCTGCAGTTCTTCCATGGCCATGGGGCGCAGGCCCAGCGCCGCCGCGACGTCTGCCAGCACGCGTGCGGCATCCAGGCCGCTTTGGCCAACCATCCACTGCACACGAGAGCCCGCCGGCGCCGCATGCACGGCCTCCAGCATCAGCGCGCGCCCAATCTTGCCGCCGGCGGGCGGCGCCACCGGGGCCTGGCCGGCTTCGGCAGAGGGTGTGAGGGGAAGAGGGGCGTTCATGCGGAAATTTTTGGGAGAGTGACGAAGGAGATCAGGAGAGACTCGAAGCCAGGTCGAAGATGGGCAAATACATCAGCACCACGATGGCGCCTATCACGGTGCCGATCACGATCATCAGCGCGGGCTCGATGACGCGCGTCGCCACGTCGATGGAGCGCTGCAGCCGGCGTTCATAAAACTGCGCGATGCGCTCCAGCATCTCCGACATGGAACCGGTGCGCTCCGCGACCTTGAGCATGCTGGTGGCCACGGCATCGGACAGGCCCGCGCCCGACAAGGCCGCGCTCATGCTGAGGCCTTCGCGCATCAGCACGATGGCACGCTCCAGGCGTTCGCGGTCCGCGTCGTTGAGCAGCTTGGCGCCGTGCTCCATCGCGCGGTGGATCACGATGCCGCGCGAGACAAGAATGGACATGGTGCGGTAGAGCTGCAGGTGCTGGAACTCGCGGATCACGCCCGCGATAAAAGGAATGGACTGCAGCCAGCGCGAGCGCACGCCGTGCGCGCGGAAGTGCGCGACGACCCAGGCGCCCAGCGCCAGCACCAGCCCGAAGAAGATCACCAGTATCCAGGGCTGCCCGGCCACCATGCGGCCCCAGGCCATCAGGCCCGCCGACAGCATGGGCAGCTGCGTGCGCGTGCCGTCCAGCAGGCCCGCGAAGCGCGGGATCACCACCCCCATCAGGAACATCACCACCAGCCCGCCCACCACCAGCAGCACCATGGGGTAAACGGCTGCGCCTATGAGCTTGTCTTTGAGCGCCTGCATTTCGCGCTGGTGGGCCGCATAGCGCGCCAGCCCCTTGCCGAGGTCGCCGGTGCGTTCGCTGGCCTCCACCGTGGCCACCAGCAGTTCGGGGAAAGCGCCCGTCAGCTGCATGGCCGCCGACAGGTTGCGGCCCTCCGACACCGCGCGCGACACCTGCTCGATGAGGCCGCGCCGCGCGCCCGCCGTCTCCTTGATCGCCAGGGTCTGCAGCGCTTCGGTGACGCTCAGGCCCGCGTCGATCAGCGCCGCGAAGTCCTGCGAGAAGGAAGCGGTGTCCAGGCCGGAGCGCGAGGGTTGCGGTTGTGTCGATGCGGGCCGGCCCGGGCGCGCGACTGCCTGGCGGGATCCCTCGGCCACGTTGCAGCTCAAAACAGTGAGGCCGCCGCCCGCCAGCTGCGAAAGCGCATCGGCCGGCGTGGCAGCGCGCAGCTGGCGCGAAGCGATGCGCCCCGAGGTGTCGCGGGTGACGACGTCGTACAAGGCGTGGGCCGCGGTCATGCGTGAACCTGTCCGGCGCTTGCGCTTGTGGTGATGGCCGTGCTTGCGGTCAATTGGCGGAATGCAGCGAGACGTCTTGCGCGTCGTCGGTGCCGCCGGGTTTGCCGTCGGCGCCATAAGAAATGATGTCTATGGTCCTCGCGCCCGGCTGCAGCACGTAGCTGTAGTCGTTGCCCCAGGGGTCGGCGGGCAGGGCCTTCTTCAAATAAGGCCCTTGCCATTTGGCAACGCCCGAGGGCTGGGCGTTGAGCGCGGCAAGCCCCTGCTCGGCGGTGGGGTAGCTGCCCACGTCAAGCCGGTATTGGTCCAGCGCCTTGTCCAGCGACTCGATCTGCGCCCTGGCTATTTTCGATTTGGATTTGCTGACCGAGTCAAAGTAGCGCGGCGCGACCAGCCCGGCCAGCAGGCCGATGATGACCACCACCACCAGCAACTCCAGCAGCGTGAAGCCGCGCGCGCGGCCGCGGCCCGCGCGCGCGGAACGGGCTTGCACCTGGTGCATGAAGAATTTCAATGAGCTTCCCCTCCCCCGGGAAATGCCTGGATGCATTTAACAAACACGTGGCCAGCCCGTGAGACGTGCGACGAAAAATTTATTTTTTTATCGGCAATTTCACTTGCCTCGATAGCTGCTCTATTTCTTCTTAATACTGCGCAGATGACTACTGAGAAGGTACTCAATTCGAATTGAATTCGAATCGAAATCGTGTTCGCCATCAGCTGAGCCGGTCGGATTCTGCCAGATGCCTGTGAGATTGATAAGGCAAAAAAAAGCACAGATTATTTTCTGTTGTCTCGTACGCACACTTAATATTTTTCTCCTCCAGATGGAGGGTGGACAAGCGCAACACCCGTCACTAGACTCCGCCGAATTCGCTTGACTCAAGCGTGACAAGAAAAAAATCAACGAGGGATCCACATGGGATTGTTTCAATGGCTTGCGCCGGGTACGGTGCGGGTGGTGCGTGTTCGCTCGTCCATGGCGGTAGAAGACCTTGAGCCGCCTTCTACGGCTGACGGCGCCAGCTGTCTCTTCAGTGCTTCCCAAGCGAGGCATCAAAAAATGCAAAGGTCATCATGAAATCCATCGCGCTGCTATGTCTGGCCGTTACCCGTGCGGTCATTCTGTTTGGATGTCTCTCCGGCACAAGTGCCTTTGCTTCTTTTTCAGCAACGCCTGATCCGACGGTCTGCACCGTTGCTCCGTGCTTTACCTACAGCCATTCGGGTTGGAATTTCTATAACGGCGTGACATATGCGACCGGTCCACAACCCTCACGTGAGGTCGCCTGTATTGTCTGGGCTTCGAAGATGACGGAGTCCGCTCAGCACTCGCCCCCTGTCGTGGGATGGCATCATGAAAATCCCCGCGTTGTTGAGGGTGTTTGTTATACCGATATATATAACGCCAACGGTAATCTGGACGGCCCTGGTTTTAATGCAGGTGTCGCTACGCAAACAGCGGCCCCTCCCTCGGCCCCTGTCTATAGATGTCCAAACTCTGACACCGCCACGGTGTCCGGCTCCACCTGTAGCTGCAACGCCGGTTATACGGAGAACGCCGCCAAAAAGGACTGCACGCCAGGCGGCGTAGGCGGCACGGTGGTGAACGTCTTCAACACCTCCAAGCCTCTTAAGTGCCCTGCTGAGCTGACGGCAGGTAAACCCATTTCCCCCTTGGTGGGGGCGGAAACCTATACCTTGCAGACGGGCGTGTCGCTGGGAGGTCAGCCTCTCGTTCTGACCTACGACAACCGCAAGGTGTTTACCGCGGCGTCGGCTGGCCTGACGCCGATGACGTTGGGCAGCGCACCCGCGCTGGGCGGTTTATGGGAAAGCAGCCTGCATCGCAACATCAAGCTCGGCACCGGTGGCTTCGGCGCCCAGTTGTTTCGCGGAAACGGCAGGGTGGTGAACTTCAACTTCAACCCCGACACCAATGTGTTTGACGCAACGGCCGACGTCAGCGACAAGCTGCAGGTCATCCCAAGCGGTTACCGCTACACCCAGGTTGCCGCACGGACTTTTGAAGAGTACAACGCCGCGGGCCAGCTGACCTTGATAGCCGACGCGGCCGGAAGCACCTGGAGCTTTCGCTACAGCCAGGCCGCCGGTGCAGGTGCTCCCGCGGCCGGCTATTTACTGGAGGTGACGGACAACACCTTGCGCAGCATCAAGTTCGAATACACCCTTCCGGCCGGCGGCGTGGCCGCCACCGACGGGCTGCTGTCAAAGATTGTTGACACCATGGGCCGCAATATCACCGCCGCCTACACGGGCGGCAACCTGGTTTCACTGACCTGGCAAGACGGCAAGACGCGCCAGTTCCTCTACGAGAACAGCAGCTTGACTTGGGCGCTGACCGGCGTGATGGACGAGAACAGCGCCCGTTATGCCACCTTTGGGTATGACAGCCAAGGCCGCGCCATCTCCACCGAGGTCGGCGCTGGCGTGAACAAATACACGGCCAGCTACAGCACACCGCCCCAAACCGTGATGACGCAGACCTATGACGCGGCCACCCAGATCACTACCCGCGTGCATGACTGGGTGGCGCCCTCGGGCGTGGTACTGACGTTGCCCAACGGGCAGACCAGCACCGTCACGGCTGCCAACGTGCAGGGTATGCCTGCCCTGGGCGGCATGAGTCAGCCGGCAGGATCGGGCTGCGCGGCGGCCAGCAACGCCCAAAGCTACGACGCCAATGGCAACCTGGCCAGCCAGGACGATTTCAGCGGCCAGCGCAGCTGCTACGCCTATGACGGCAGCAATCGGGAGACCGTGCGGGTAGAGGGCCTAGCCAATACCGTGGCCTGCGCGAGCGTTCTTCCCGGTGGTTCAACCCTGCCCACCGGAAGCCGGAAAAGTGAAATGACCTGGCATCCGGACTGGCAACTGCCCATCAAGGTAAGCGGGCCTTTGTTGCGCACCACTACGGTGTACCACGGCCAGCCAGATCCCTTCAACGGCAACGTCTTGGCCAACTGCGCCACTGCGCCCGTTCTGTCCAATGGCAAAACCTTGCCCCTGGTGTGCAAGCAGGTGGTGCAAGTCACAACAGATGCCGACGGCGCGCTGGGCCTGGCCGCCACCGTAGATGCCGGTGTGGCTGCGCGCACCGCCAGCTTTACCTATGACGGCCAAGGACGAATGCTCACCAGCACCGACCCGCTGAACCGTGTGACCACCTATGTTTATTACAGCACTTCGGGGAGTTTTTCCGACTCCGAAGCTGGTGCGGACCCGTCCTATGGTTCGGTGAGTGTCTTGTTGCGCGGTGGCGGCGCCAACAACTCGACGGTCATGACGGACAGCGCCTCTTCGCCCAAGGCGGTCACCGTGTTTGGCAACGCCAGGATCAGCGCGGCACAAAGCAAATTTGGGGGATCGTCGATTGCTTTTGACGGCGACGGCGACTATCTCTCAGTGCCTGCCGGCCCCGGTAACAACTTCAATTTTGGAACCGGTGACTTCACGATTGAAACCTGGTTTTACCTGTCTTCGCCAGGGTCGGGCTATCGCAACCTTTTCGTCATCCCCTGGGGGGCGACATACATGATGATCCGGTTCGGCGACGGTGGATTTGGCGGGAGACTTCAATTTGCCTCTGAAGCCAGCGGATTTCCTACTGTTTATAGCTCGGAGCATACGCAAGCCAGCCTTGCCGGCGCCTGGCACCATGTGGCGTTCACGCGCAGCAATGGACTTTCCCGGGCTTTTCTGGACGGCAATTTGCTGACCCTGCGCAACAACATCTTCTCGGGTCCTCCGGTGACGTCGTGGGCCGACACCAGCAATATTGCGTCTGTCGCGCAAGCCTTCGTTTCACAAACGGGTGGCGTGGCATGGCTCGGCTATATGGACGATGTCCGTATTACCAGAGGCGTTGCGCGCTACACAGCCAGCTTCACACCGGCCACCGGCCCGGTGTTGGCCCCCAACGCTACGGGCCATACGGCAGGCGACCTTCAGTCCGTCGCCAATCCCGCAGGCCACGTCAAGCAGTTCACGCTGTATGACAGGGCAGGGCGTGTGCGGCAATCTATTGATCCCAAAGGTGTGGTGACAGACACCGTGTACACCCCGCGTGGCTGGACCAGTAGCGTGACGGTCACTCCGCCAGGCGGAACAGCCCGGACCACCAGCTACACCTACGACAACGCAGGCCAGCTCACCGGTGCAGCGCTGCCAGACGGAACCACCCTGGGCTACAGCTACGACGCCGCTCACAGGTTGACCGGCGTGACCGATGCCAAAGGCAACTCCGTCACCTACACGCTCGACAACACCGGCAACAAGACCGGCGAGCAGGTCAAGGACCCCTCGGGCAACCTGCAAAGAAACATCACCCGCGTCTATGACGCGCTGAACCGCGTGCAACAAGTTACGGGAGCGAGCAATTGAAAACAGTGTCACCTATCAATCGTCTGGGAAATACATTCGCGACGTGGTTATGCGGCCTGGTGCTGCTGGCCTGCATGGCGCCGGCTTGGGCGGCGACGACAACGCCCAGCCCTCGCCTGGATTACTGCTGGACCAAAGGTGGTTTCCAGACAAATAGCGATCCCGAGATCTACGGCGATCGGAATTTGGTCGGCAATTGTTTTTCCACAGTCAACGATTTTTACGACGTCATGGTGTCGACGATTCAGGTCAACTACAACGCGGCCTGGCCGGCGGGAAAACCAGGGCGATGCGATTTTGGCTCTTGTTATGGCGCCACCTTTGTAACAACCTCGACGTTCTCCAAGCAGGCCTATGGCACGCTAGCCGGCTACGGTCAATACAACAACTGTCTGGAGCCTTCGAGCCCGGCGGCGGTCAATAACGTTGCCTATTGCGGCCTGAAAAGAACAGACACCACGACCTGGAGTTGCAACACCGGTTCCTGCATGGGCTGGGATAACGTCGTACAGGTGAGTGACGGTCATGTGGCTGATATTCCGACTTACGTCAGATTCTCCTGCACGGATTCACGCCTGGTGAAAACCGGCCCCAACACCACCGACGGGGGCTGCGCCAACATCATCGACATTTATTCAGGCCTGCAGGACTGCCCTGCGTGCGTCGGCCGGCTCAGCGGCAACGGGTCCATCTACCCCATGACGGGCGCCAAGCTGGAAGTCGTGCCTACCGAACTCAGCATAGGCGGGCAGTCGCTGTACCTGACCTACGACACCGTGCGCCAGATGACGGCCAAGGCCGACGGCTTGCTGTCTGCAGCCCAGCTCAAGGATTTGCCCTCGTTTGGCCCCTTGTGGTCCAGCAGCTTTCATAAACGCCTGAATGTCAAGGCCGGAAGCGCGGGCATGGAGGCTTACCGCGGCAGCGGCCGCATCACCAGCTTCGGGCTGAACGCGCCCAGCGGCAGCTACACAGCCACCGCGGGCATCAATGACACCCTCACCGTCATCACCGGCGGCTACCGGTTTTTTGATTCGGCGTCGGGCGTGCTTGAAACCTACAACAGCGCGGGGCAGATCACGTCGTCCGCCGACAAGAAGGGCAATACCCTCACATACACCTACAGCACCGCGGCGGGCGCCGCCGCGCCGGCGGCGGGCTACCTGACTCAAGTGACGGACAACACCGGCCGATCCATAGCCTTCACCTACGTGCTGCCCGTGGGCGGCGTCGCAACCTCGGATGGCTTGATCTCCACCGTGACGGCTCCGGATGGCCGCACCATGTCAGCCAGTTACGACGGCAATAAAAACCTCACCGCACTGACCTGGCCGGACGGCAAGAGCCGCACCTTCCAGTATGAGAACGCGGCCTTGCCCTGGGCCCTGACCGGCAAGACCGACGAGAACAATGTGCGCCTGGCGACCTGGGCCTACGACACGGCGGGCCGCGCGATTTCCAGCGACAGCGTCCTGGGCACGGACCACTACAGCGCCACTTACACGACGCCGCCCCAGGCCGTGGTCACCGAAGCCCTGGTGGGCAACACCTATTACCGCACCCACAGCTGGCAGGCGCCCTCGGGCCTGCAGGTGACCGACGCCACGGGCACCACCTCGGCAACCAATGTCGTGATGCCCAACGGCTATCCCATCCTGTCCGGCATCACGCAGGCGGCAGGTTCGGGTTCCCCGGCGGCCAGCAATGCGTCCACTTATGACACACGAGGCAACCTGCTGTCGCATGACAACTTCCAGGGCGAGCGAACCTGCTACGCCTATGACGAGAAAAACCAGGAGGCGGCGCGGGTCGAAGGCCTGCCCAACACGGCAGATTGCGCGGCAGTGCTGGCAGCCGCCGCAAGCCTGCCGCCGGGCGCCCGTAAATACACCACCACCTGGGATGCGAATTGGCGCGTGCCCAAACTGACCACCCAGCCGGGTTCGATGACGACCCTGGTCTACCAGGGCCAGCCCGATCCCAAGAACGCCAATGCGGCCGCCAACTGCTCACCTGCGGCGACGCTGCCCAATGGCGCGCCTTTGAATCTGCTGTGCAAATCGGTGGTGGAGGTGGCGGCGGGCGCCAGCTTCAACGACCCGTCCGTCGGTAGCACCGACGGGTTGATCGACAAAGTGGTCTTGCTGCTGCATGGTGAAGACGGCGCCGGTTCACCGGTGATTGCGGACAGCAGTTCGTACATGAAAAGCATCTCCAGCAGGAGCGGTTCTCCCGTCACCACGGCGGGGCACAGCAAATTCGGCGCCTCGTCCATCAGCCTGGACGGCAGCACCAACCGCGGCGCATACGGCTATGGCCCCGACAACACGCTCAAGATAACCGGCGATTTCACCATTGAGGTGTTTGTGAAGCTCAATGCACAGGCAGACGCGGAGCGAATCATATTTGGCTGGGGAGGCGACCCTGCCTATGCCAATGGCCGCGTCGCCGTCGACGCCACAGGCAAGCTCAATGCCTGGTGGAGGGAGAGTGATTTTACGAAGGCCCGCGAGATTACGGGCCCCGTCATTTCGACCGGGGTATGGCACCACATTGCGCTGAGCCGCAGCAATGGCAACTGGATCATGCATCTGGATGGTGTGCAGGCGGGCGCCACTATAAATCACAATAATTCAGACGCGTTTAGCTTCGGGCGCTTTGAGCTCGGACGCCGATCCTACTTGTCGGCCGGAAATTTGAACGGCTACCTCGATGAGCTCAGGATCACCAACGGCGTGACCCGATACTGGGGCACATTCACGCCGCCCACCCAGCAGTTCGGCGACCCTGTGAACCTCAATCCATCGCAGCCCAAGCTGGCGGATGCCCATTACGTCAAAAACATACTGCTGCTGCATGCCGACGGCGCCCATGGCTCCAAGGCCATTGTGGACAGCAGCCCGCAGGCCGCCATGGGAACGCTCAGCGGAAACGCACAGATCAGTACCACCGAGGGCAAGTTTGGCGGGTCGTCTTTCTACATCCCCGGCTCGACCAATTACACCGAGTTCGGGCGGGTGAACGGCGACTTCTCACTGCCCGGGGATTTCACGGTGGAGTTCTGGATGAAGCCCGCCAGCACCACGGCGGCTGCGATTGCGGTTCGACTGGGTGGCAACGGTTCGCTTTACCAAGATTTCTTTTTTGTGAATAACCGTTTTGTGCTGCAAAGCAGTACCGGTCCGTATTGCATATTCGGCGAAAGCATGACCGGTTTGGCCAACACGTGGATTCATGTGGCTTTTGTGAGGGTCGCCGGCACCGTGTTTAACTATGTCAATGGCCAGGTGGGGGTGAACTGTGGCTGGAGCACCACTGTCGGTAGTGTCGACGGGTTCGTGGATTTCGGCTTCAACGCGACGTCCAATGCCGTCTATTACGACGACATACGCGTGACCAGGGGGCAGGCGCGCTATACGGCTAACTTTATTCCTTCAGCCTACGCGGCACCTAATGTGGCAGCGCTGTCGGCCGACGCATCGACGGTGACAACCCAGTACACCTACGACGCCGCCGGCCGCGTGCTGACCGCCAAGGACACGCTGAACCGCACCACGACCTATGCCTGGTACACGGCCGCCAGCTTCAGCGGCACGGCGCCGAATGAGATCGGTCACGCTATAGGCGACCTGCAGACGGTGACGAACCCGGCAGGCCACGTCACGCAGTTCACGCAGTACGACAGGGCAGGGCGCGTCAAGCAGATGGTCGACCCCAAGGGCGTGGTGACCGACACGGTGTACACGCCCAGAGGCTGGACCAGCAGCGTGACGGTCACGCCTCCTGGCGGCACGGCCAGAACCACCAGCTACACCTACGACAACGCAGGCCAACTCACAGGTGCTGCGCTGCCCGACGGCACAACGCTGGGCTACAGCTACGACGCCGCCCACCGCCTGACCGGTGTCACCGACGCCAAAGGCAACTCCATCACTTACACGCTGGACAACGCCGGCAACAAGACGGGCGAGCAGGTCAAGGACCCCTCGGGCAACCTGCAAAGAAACATCACCCGCGTCTATGACGCCTTGAACCGGGTGCAACAAGTCACGGGAGCGAGCAATTGAAAACCACCGCATACACCATTACTCAACCAGCAGGAGGAGTCCGCATGAGCAGCCCTGGCCCCACCCGAGCCTTCACCGCGTGGCTAAGCCGCCTGGTGCTGCTCATCCTCATGGCCCCGGCCATGGTGTTTGCCGCCACCCCGACGACAACATCGCTTTCCAGCAGCGCCGGTACAGCGGCGCTGGGGCAAAGCATCACGCTGACGGCCACCGTCACAGGCGCCAGCCCGACGGGAACGGTGACGTTCAAAGACGGCGGTGCCAGTATTGGCAGCGGCGCCGTCACGGCCGGTGTTGCATCTGTCAATACCAGCGCCCTGGGCCTGGGCAGCCACACCTTGACGGCTGAATACGCAGGTGACAGCAACAACGACCCATCCACCTCCACAGGCATCAACGTCGTTATCAACGCCGCCACAGCCGGCCCCATGACCTGGCAGTACGGCTACGACGCCATGGGCAGGCCCACCACGGTGCTGGACCCCAATGGCCTGGCCAGCTACACCTACTACGACAGCCTGGGCCGCCCGGTGCAGACCCAGCAGCCGGCCAACACCGGCAGCGCCAC
>NZ_CALROB020000042.1:0-45962 GCF_943369675.1 Polaromonas sp. YR568
GATAGAATATCGGCTCCACACACACTGGAGAGGTGGCAGAGTGGCCGAATGTACCTGACTCGAAATCAGGCGTACCGCAAGGTACCGTGGGTTCGAATCCCACCCTCTCCGCCAAAATTGCATCCAGAGAAATCCAGGTTGATCTGAGATGCCTTGAAAGCCCCGCTAGCCGGGGCTTTTTCGTTTCAGCCGTCCAGCTGGTCTTTTGACATCGGGGCACTTTGGGGAACGGCGAGGGGAATTCCCCCTGACCCACTTATGGAGTGAACCCCTCAGGTTGGACCACCGGGTTCATCAGAACCAAGCCGCCTCCTGAGCGAGTTGCAATTCAACACACAGAGCTCCGTAAAAGTCCAGGAACGCTGCGAATGAAAACCGCGCGGGCCTGGTATGTGTGGCATTTGTGCAAACCCGATCGGACAAAACCCGGCATTTAGTCACGGTCTTGGCAATTATTTGTCGCCAACCCTGTCAGCATTGACAGGGGGCGCCACTGCCAAGGGCAGTTCCCCATGCGACCATCCCCCACAATAAATTTAGCCTTCGTCTGAAAAGGCGAATTCCAAAAAGTATCAAGGGAGGCGTGATTGGCCAAGCCACACGATGACTGGGGTGTATCACCCGGGGCGGTGCAAGCACGCACCTCAAAATCTGCAAAACCAACATCAAGCCTGCACACGCTGTGTGCCGGCTTGGCCACGGCCGTCATAACCTGCACCGTTTTTGCCCAACCCGCGCCACAAACCAGCGCTGAGCAAGAGCAGCGCCGCGCCCAGGAGCGTGAATCAAAAATTCGCGAGCAGCAGGAGCGCGGCCCGGATGTGCGCATACCGGCGCCAAGCAGTGCTGCTTCCCAGCGATTGCCGGAAGGCGAGTCTCCCTGCTTTCGGATCAATCTCGTCCAATTGCGCACGCTTTCTCCAGGCGACGCAGATCGCTTTGCCTGGCTAAGCCAGACGCTGGCAGGCGGTGCGAACGATGATTCGCCCCGGGACAAATGCCTGGGCGCCAAAGGCATCGACGTGGTCCTCACGCGTGCTCAGGATGCCCTTGTGGCCAGAGGTTTTATCACCAGCCGTGCCCTTGCCGAGCCGCAAGACCTGAGTTCGGGCACCCTGGTACTGACCGTGTTGCCCGGGCGTATTCATGCGATCCGGTTTGCCGAACCCGGCAACCCGCGTGCGACCGCCTGGAACGCTGTGCCGGCCCAGCCCGGAGACATCCTGAATTTGCGCGATATTGAGCAGGCCCTGGAAAACTTCAAGCGCGTGCCCACCGCGGAGGCCGATATCAAGATTGAACCAGCCGCGGGGGAGGGCGTTGGTCCCGACCAAAGCGATTTGGTGATCACGTACAAGCAAGGGCTGCCCTTCCGGCTGTCCCTGTCCGCCGACGACAGTGGTACGAAAGCCACCGGCAAGTACCAGGGAAGCGCCACCTTCAGCTATGACAACTGGTGGACGGTGAATGACCTGTTCTATGTCGCGTTGAACCGGGACCTGGGCGGTGGAGATGCCGGTTCTCGGGGAACGTATGGCGGCGCGGTGCATTACAGCGTGCCTTTCGGCTACTGGCTGCTGGGCCTTACCGCCAGCAGGAATCGCTATTACCAAAGCGTGGCCGGTGCCAATCAGGACTATGTCTATAGCGGCACCAGCGACAACGCCGAGGTCAAGCTGTCGCGCCTGGTCTACCGTGATGCCAGCCGCAAGACAACCGCCAGCCTCAAGGCATGGCAGCGCAAGTCAAATAACTTTATTGACGACACCGAGATCGAAGTGCAACGCCGCGTCGTCGGCGGCTGGGAATTCGGCGTCGGCCACAAAGAATTCATCGGTGACGCCACGCTGGAAGGCAGCCTGGCCTACAAGCGCGGCACGGGTGCATTCGGCTCTCTTCCAGCGCCTGAAGAAGCGTTCGGCGAAGGAACTTCACGCTTTGCGCTGGTCACGGCCGATGCCAATTTGAGCTGGCCGTTCAAGATCGCCGAGCAAAAACTGCGCTACACCGCGACCTGGCGCTTCCAGCGCAACCGCACGCCGCTGACGCCGCAGGACCGCTTTGCCATTGGCGGGCGCTATACCGTGCGTGGCTTTGACGGCGAAAGCAGCCTTTCGGCCGAGCGCGGCTGGCTGATCCGCAATGAACTGAGCACAGCGCTGGGCGAGTCCGGCCAGGAGCTCTACGTCGGCCTGGACCACGGTGAAGTGGGCGGCCCCAGCAGCGAGTTTCTCGCAGGCAAGCATTTGACAGGCGCGGTGCTCGGTCTGCGCGGCGTGCTCAAGGGATTGCAGTACGACATCTTTGTTGGCAGGCCACTGAAGAAACCCGAGGCCTTCCAGACCGCCGACGCTACCGTCGGAATCAGCCTGAATTACAGCTTCTAAATCAGAGTCCACGATGAACAAGAACCTGCACCGCATCGTTTTCAATGCCAAGCGAGGGCAATTGATGGCCGTCGCCGAAACAGCCAGCGCTCAGGGCAAGACCGCCAGCGGCGAAACCCGGTGTGGCGGTTTGGCGGACGGCCTGATGGTCGCGCTGCATCCTGTGCGTTTTGCCGTGCTGGCTGCACTCGGCATGGTGTTGACCGTATCTCCGCTGGCCCACGCGCAAATCGTGGCCGACCCCAATGCACTGGCAAACCAGCGGCCCACGGTGCTCAACGCCGCCAATGGCGTGCCGCAAGTCAACATTCAGACGCCCAGCGCCGCCGGCGTTAGCCGTAACGTCTACAACCAGTTCGATGTACAGCGCAACGGTGCTGTCCTGAACAACAGCCGCACCAATGTTCAGACGCAGCTCGGCGGGTTTGTGCAGGGCAATCCTTGGCTGGCCACTGGCAGCGCCAGGGTGATCCTCAACGAAGTCAATTCCGTCAATCCCAGCCAGCTGAGGGGTTACGTTGAAGTGGCCGGCCAACGCGCCGAAGTCATCATCGCCAACCCGGCCGGCATCAATATTGACGGCGGCGGTTTCCTGAACGCCAACCGTGTCACGCTGACCACCGGAACTCCGGTGATCAATGGTGGCAGCCTGGATGCCTATCGGGTGCAGGGTGGAGTGATCACGATCAACGGCGCCGGTCTTGACACAAGTACAGCCGACTACACCGGCATCATGGCGCGCGCCGTGCAGGTCAACTCAGGCATCTGGGCCAAAGAGCTCAAAGTCACCACGGGCGCCAACCAGATCGACGCTGCCCAAACCGGCGCCACGCCGATTGCCGGCACCGGAGCAGCGCCGACTTTTGCATTGGACGTCGCCCAGCTGGGCGGTATGTATGCGGGCAAGATATTTCTGGTGGGCACGGAAGCCGGTGTCGGCATCAACAACTCCGGCGTCATCGGCGCAACGGCCGGCGATGTGGCACTTCAGTCCAATGGCTGGCTGTCCAACCGGGGCAGCATCCAGGCCAACGGCAACACCCAGATCAGCACGGCCGGCCCCATCAGCAACAGCGGCGCCGGCGCCGTCATCAGCGCCCAGGGCAATGCCAGCATCACGACGGGTGCGGGTTTGACCAACGAAGCGGGGGCCATGATGGTGGCCACCGGCACCCTGGCCGCCAACGCTGCGGGGGCGATCCAGAACACCCAAAGCACGCTGGCCGCCAATGGCGGGGTGACGATCAATGCCGCCAGCCTGTCCAACGCATCCGGCACGATCGCTTCGGTGGCGGCCGACCTGTCCGTCACGACCACCGGTGCGACGGGCAACACCGTCGCCGGTGGGGCAGCCCAGGGCGCGCGCATGAGCGCCGCTGGCACCGTCAGCCTGAGCAACACGGGACTGAGCAACACCGGCAGCAGCATCACCGGCGGCGCGATCAACATCGACACCCACCAGCAGGCCTTCAACAACACCGGTGGCACTGTCTCCGCCAGCACCACCGCCACGATCAACAGCGGTGCGCTGGCCAATACCGCCGGCCTGATCCAGTCCACCGGCGCATTGGCGATCAATACCCACGGCCAGACGCTGAGCAACACAAATGCTGCGGCTTACAGCGGTGGGGCGGGCGGTATCACGTCCCAGGGTGCCGTGAGCCTCGTCACCGGCGACCTGGACAATGCGGCGGGCTCCATCGGCGCCAAGGGCGCGTTGACCGCCAGCACCGCCAACTTCGGCAACGCCGGCGGGCAGATCGTCAGCGAGGCGGCGGCCGACTTCACCACCACCGGTTTCAACAACAGCGGCGGCCAGCTACAGGCTGCGGGCAATGTCTCGATAGCCGCGGGGCCGGGCAGCATCAACAACACCGGCGGCCTGGTCCGCAGCGGCGAGACCGTCACTCTCGCGGCCGGCAGCGTCGTCAACAGCAACACCTCGGGTGTTGACCGGGGCCTGGAGGGAAAGAACCTCAGCATCACGGCCGCTTCGGTTGCCAACGATTCGGGCGCGATGCGCACCAGCGCCAATGCCACCGTCACCAGCTCCGGCAGCCTCAACAACAACGCGGGCCTGATCAGCGCGGGCAACACGGCCACATTGCAAGACACGGCCGCCGTCAAGACGCTGGCCATCACCAACGCCGGCGGCACCGTCATTGCGGGCACCTCGCTGGCGGCCAATGCCGCCAGCCTGGGTGGCAACGGCAGCTTGCTGTCGCAGCAGGATTTGTCCCTCACGCTGACCGGCGATTTCAGCAACACCGGCCAGGTCATCGCCAACCGCGACCTCAGTATCGTGACGACCGGAAACATCAGCAACAGGCCGACTGCCGGCGATCTGACCAGCGGAAAACTGCAGGCCGGGCGCAGCCTGACCCTGTCGGCCGGCAACATCGACAACGCGTACGAAGCGGTGATCAGCGCGACCAACACCACGGTCACCGCCGCCAACAGCGTGACCAACCGCGGCCTGATCGACGGGCAGGAAACCCGCATCAACGCCGCCACGCTGGCCAACATCGGCACCGGCGCCATTTACGGCAAGCATCTTGCTATTGCCGCCACCACCATCAACAACAGCAGCGAAACCGTGAACGGCACGCGCGCCGATGCGGTCATTGCCGCCAGGGAGCGGCTCGACATCGGCACGCAGACACTCAACAACGGCGAAGGCGCGTTGATTTTCAGCGGCGGCTCAGCAGCCGATGCGCTCAATATCAGCGGCGGCCTGGATGCCGGCGGCCATGCCACCGGCCAGGCCGGCGTTGTCAACAACAGCGGCGGCACCATCGAGTCCCTGGGCGGCTTGAGCATCATGGCCGGCCAGATCAACAACACCAACCCCAATTTCGCGTACACCGTGCAGACCGGCAGCGCCAGCAGCGGCAGCGGCAGGGAGTACATCACGGCGCAAGGCAATTACTCGCCGAACGACGTGGGTTGGGTGGTCAGTGCCGAGACGTACAAGACGGGTATTGGCGGCGGCTACGCCTACTGGGACACGACGGGCCTGCAGCAAATCTATGGCGGCCCCGGACGCTGGGCGTCGGAAACCAGCGAACCACCACCTTACACCGGGCACCTCAACACCGATGGCAAGGGCCGCCTGTTGCTCAAGGGCGCGCCATATTCGGACCTCAAATATCAAAAGTACTTCCTCGGCCCCAGCGCCTACGTGCCTGCACACAACCTGCTGACAGGCGCCCGTGAAAGCCTGCTGTCGACCCCTGTCGCGGCATTTTTCGGCTATGACGCCAGCAGCCCGGTGTGGGATGATTTCGGGGTTGCCCGGCCGCAGGCCACATCTGATGTGGACCCCACGCCCTGGATCGCACTGCAGGCGCAGATCGATGCGATGCGCATGACCGTCGTCGCCAACGCTGTCGCCGTCGAGGGCTTTCGCGACTACACCTCGTCGCCGCAGACGCCCGTCGTCACCCAAAGCGCCCCAGGCCGCATCCTGAGTGCCGGCGCCATGACGCTGCACGCGGCGACTTCACTCGTCAACGACCAGAGCCAGATCGTCGCCGGCGGTGCGCTCAACATCACCGGCCAGGCCGTGGACAACCGCGGCCGCACCATCAGCGTCAATGCACAGCGCAACGGAACCGCCTACTTCTGGAGCAATTACAACGAAGGCTGCGGCGGTTTCGACGGCTGCGACTACAACTACAACGCCTATCGCGACGGCCCCTATACGCAAGATGTTCCGCAAACGGTGGTGCTGAACCTTTTCCGCAAGGAAGACATGACGTCCCCCGCCAGCCTGGGTCTGGCTACAGGGACTGAGGTCCACAACGCCGCCGGCACCAGCGTTGGCACCAACACCAACACGCCGGGTGCGCTCAGTGCGGCCGGCGTGCGCACCGTGCCCGTCAACATCCGGGTTCCCACCACCAGCCTGTTCCGCCTCAATCCCAATCCGGCCGGCGGCTTCCTCATAGAGACAGACCCGCGCTTTGCCAACTACCGCAACTGGCTGGGCTCCGACTACATGCTCGCCCAGCTCAGCCTGGACCCGAGCGTCACCCAGAAGCGCTTGGGCGACGGCTTTTATGAGCAGCGCCTGGTCAACGAGCAGGTGGCGCAGCTGACCGGCCAGCGCTTCCTGGGCAACTACAGCAGCGACGAAGACCAGTACAAAGCCCTGATGGATGCCGGCATCACTTACGCCCAGCAATACCAGTTGCGCCCCGGCATTGCCCTCACCGCCGCGCAAATGGCCCAGCTGACCAGCGATATCGTGTGGCTGGTTGAACAGGAAGTGACGCTGGCCGACGGCAGCAAGACCCGCGCCCTCGTGCCCCAGGTCTATGTGCACGTCAAGGACGGCGACCTCGCGCCCAATGGCGCCTTGCTGGCCGGCAAGAGCGTCAACATCAACCTCGCTGGCGACATGACCAACACCGGCAGCGTGGCCGGCAGAACCGTCGTCAACCTCACGGCCGAGAACGTGCAGAACCTGGGCGGGCGCATCACAGGCGACGCCATCACCGTGGCCGCGCGCAACGACCTGAACAACATAGGCGGGCAAATCATCGCCGCCAGCAGCCTCAATGCCAGCGCCGGGCGCGACCTCAACATCGTCACCACCACCAGCAGCGCCAGCAACCAGACCGGCACCACCAGCGCCAACAGCTTTAGCATGACGGGGATAGACCGCGTGGCGGGCCTTTACGTCACCGGCGGCCCTCTCGCCACAGGCACGCTGGTGGCCAGCGCCGGGCGCGACGTCAGCATCATTGCCGGCGTCATCTCCAACAACGCCACCGGCGGCAGCACCGTCATCAGTGCCGGCAACAACATCAACCTGGGCACCGTCGCAACGGGCAGCAGCAGCTTGCAGTCCCGCGGCGAAGACCATTTCCTCAAGGACAGTCAGACGGCAGACGTCGGCAGCCAGCTCCAGACCGCCGGCAACCTCAGCCTGATTGCCGGCAACGACCTGAATGCCAAGGCCGCCAACGTCCAGGCTGGCGGCGACCTCACCGCCAGCGCAGGCAATAACGTCAACATCACCGAAGGCCGGCAGACCAACAGCTTCGGCTTTGCGTTGACCACCGCCGAGAGTGACCTTTTCAGCTCCAGCAGCACCACGGAACGCCGCGGCAGCGAGCAAAACAACGCCGTCGGCTCCAGCCTCGGCGGCAGCACCGTCACCGTGGTGGCCGGCAAGGACATCAACGTCAAGGGCTCCAACATCATCAGCGACACCGGTACCACCCTGGCGGCCGGCAACAACCTCACCATCGAGGCCGCGCAGAACACCGGCAGCGCCAGCTCTTTCTACGAAACGAAGGAGTCCGGTTTGTTGGACGGCGAAGGCGCGGGCATCACCGTCGGTACACGCGAGCAATCCACCGACCAGAAAAACCAGTACACCACCGCCGCGGCCAGCACGGTGGGCAGCATTGCCGGCAACGTCACCCTGGTGGCCAATGAGTCTTACAAGCAAATCGGCAGCGACGTCATGGCCCCGGGTGGCGACATCACAATCCTGGCGAAGAAGGTCGATATTGTTGAGGCCCGGGAAACGAGCCGCAGCGAGACTGAGCAAAAATTCAAACAGACCGGCCTGACGCTGGAAGTCACCTCTCCCGTCATCAGCGCGATGCAAACCATCGACAAGATGAGCGAAGCGGCCGGCGACACCAAAGACGCCCGCATGCAAGGCCTGGCCTTGGCCAACGCGGGCTTTGCAGGCAAGAACGCGTATGACGCCGTCAAGGCAGGGCAGGGCACCGACTTTGCCGACAAGAGCCACCAGGTCGTCAGCGAAGATGCCGCCGGCAACGTGACCAGCCGCGACGCCACCGCAGCCGAACAGGCCGGCGGCATCAACCTGGCCATCAGCATAGGCAGCAGCGAAAGCCAGAGCAACTCCCTGAGCCAAAGCAACACCGCACGGGGCAGCGCCGTCACGGCCGGCGGCACCATCACCATCGCCGCCACCGGCGCGGGCGCCGACAGCAACCTCACCATCCAGGGCAGCAACATAGAAGCCGGCCGCGCCGTGCAACTGCTGGCCGACAACCAGGTCAAGCTGCTCGCCGCGCAGAACACCGCCAGCGAAAAAAGCACCAACAGCAACAGCTCCGGCAGCATAGGCGTCAGCTTCGGCACCGACGGCCTGCTGCTCAACCTGAGCGCCAGCGGCGGCAAAGGCCGCGGCGACGGTGAAGAAAGCACCTACACCAACACCCAGGTCAAGGCCGGCGACCAGGTCAGCATCACCAGCGGCGGCGACACCACACTGCAAGGCGCCGTCGTCAAGGCCAACCAGGTCAAGGCCGATGTCGGCGGCAACCTCAACATCCAGAGCTTGCAGGACACCAGTACCTACACCAGCGAACAAAAGAGCATGGGCGGCTCACTCAGCGTGGGCTACGGCAAGATGAGCGGCAGCTTTAGTGCCTCAGAGAGCAGCATCGACAGCAACTTCAAAAGCGTCGGCGAGCAAAGCGGCATCAAGGCCGGCGACGGCGGCTTCCAGGTCAATGTGGGCGGCAATACCACGCTCACCGGCAGCGTGATCGCCAGCACTGACAAGGCCGTCACCAATGGCGCCAACAGCTTCAACACCGGCGGCACCCTGACCATCGCGGACATCCAGAACGTCGCCAGCTACGAAGCAAAGTCCGTCAGTATCAGCATGGGGACAAGCCAGCAACCGACCGGCAAGCTGGACATGAGCGGCCTAGGCATAGGCATCGGCAGCGACAAGGGCGATGCCAGCAGCATCAGCAGTGCGGGTATCAGCGGTATTGCGGGCAATACCGCTGTCAGAAGCACGGATGCGGAGACCGGGCTGCAGAAGATCTTTGATGCCGACAGGGTGCAGCGTGAGATCGCCGCGCAAACGCAGATAACTCAGTACTTCGGGCAGCAGGCGACCAAGGCTGTGGGTGACTATGCCCAGACCAAGCTCAACGAAGCCGCAGCACTCAGGGATCAGGCCAACAACGAACCCAATGAAGAGCGCAAGAACGCACTGAAAGCCCAAGCTACAGAACTCGAAAGCAACTGGGGCAACAGCGGTGTGCTGCGCGTGGCGTTGCATACGGTCATCGGCGGCCTGACCGGAGGTGTCGGCGGCGCGGCTGGCGCGGGGGTTGGAACACTGACCGCACCGATGGTCGCGCAGGCGCTTGCTGATGCGGGAGTGACGGGGCCTCTGGCCCAGACGTTGACGGCTATTGCCTCAACTGCGGTGGGTGTTGCTGCCGGTGGTACTGCAGGTGGCGCAGCTGCTGCGAATGAGGTCATAAATAACTATCTAAAACATTCAGAAGTTCTTCGTCTAAAGCGTGAGATTGAAGACTGTAAGAGTAGGAAATGTAGTGATGTCGATTACCAAAAGATATTGAATGCTTATATCAGTATCTCGGAGGCCAACAACGCATCACTCGCTGCTTGTACGACGCAAAGCTGTCTTGACGACCATATTCGTTGGATCGCTGAAGCCAAGCCGGCTGCGGATGACATTCTTCGATTTGTCGATGATGGCCAGCGAAACGCGGGAGTGCTGGCGGCGATGCAGCGTACGTCAAACCTAGTTGACACGCAGCAAAAAAGGATCATTACTTATCAGAAGCAAGCAGAGGAATTTGTTCAATACGCAAAGGTCAAATGTGCCGGTGCTCCGCTTGAGCAGTGCATAAAAAGCTACACCGATTTAAAGACCGGCACTATCCGGGCGCTCCAAGATGCCAAAGAGGATTCGATCGAGTTCTGGAAAAGTATGGCGGATGATCCCAATCAATCTGTTGCCAAGGCGTTCATTTCCGTAACAGGTACTACTCTTGCCAGTTTGATGCCATCTAATACGGCAGAGATCGCGTTGCTTATTGGTCCGGGCTTGCTCTCGAAAATTGGAGCAACTGCAGAAATGTCGGCAATCATCGACCTGAAAGCCTTCACTTCGATTTACAGTAAAGCACCGGCTGCGAAAATCGAGATTGACCTGCTGGCAGAAAAGATAGCCGCAGATGTCGGTGGTCAAGTTGCGAAGGCACCTATTAAGTCGGTGGATAGAGCCATCGAAAAAATAGTCGAAGATTACGCTGGCGACCCTTCAAAAATCAAAGATCTGGCGCGCAACACTATCATTGTGAAAGACGAAATGCTTTCGGCAGTTACTAGCAGGCTTGAGTCTTCAGGTGCAACGGTAAAGGTCATCAATAGTTCCACTGATCCCCTTGGCTATAGCGGGATCAATACAACCATAACTACGAAATCAGGCATTACGGCAGAAATTCAGGTTAACACCCCTGCAATGATCTATGCCAAAGAATCAGAAAGTGTTGCGCGAGCTTTGCTTGGAAATGACACATATAACTTGATATCTAAGCAAGCCGGGATTCCAGGAGGGCAGGGACATTTGCTGTATGACCAGTGGCGTGTTCTTCCTTCTGGCTCGGCCCAAGCCCAAAGCATTGCGGCGCAAAGTAAGGCTTACTACGACTTAATTAGGAGTGCTACCAATGGGCATTAATAAAGGCGAGCGCTTTAATCGGGAAGATATTTTTATTGATTACCCGTATGAAACTGTGATGTTTCGGTGGAATTTCAAGGAAAAGAAAATATACCGGAAGTTCTATGGCGAAGCTGAGTCGCTTGAATCAGTTCCCCATGAAAACAAGCTGTTTAATGAGTCTCTGCGTTTCGGAGAGGAAATTACAGCATCCGAATATTTGATGGGTAAACATGCTTGATGAAGCCAGAGCGTTTGCGGTCGCCGCACATGACACTCAGCGATACGGCGATCTACCTTATAGCTACCACCTTGATCAGGTTGCGGCGCTGCTTTTGCCGTTTGGAAGCACCGCACAGGTAATTGGATATCTTCATGATGTGGTTGAAGATACCGATATCAAACTCTCAGACATAGAACTTCGTTTTGGAAGTCTCGTTGCGCAATGCGTAGGCTTGCTGACGGATTCATCCGGCAGTAGTCGTGCAGAACGGAAGGCGAAGACCTATCAGAGATTGAGTGAGATCGCCGGTCCTGCTGAACTTGCACTCATTGTTAAGACTGCCGATCGACTGGCGAATGTTAGGGCCTGCATTGCAGATGGAAACCAGCGTTTGTTATCAATGTATCTTGCTGAGCATGTGAGCTTTAGGAATTCAGCTTATCGCGAAAATCTTTGCGAAAATTTATGGCTGGAGTTGGATGGCCTGTTGACGGCAACTTAGCCTGGTCGGGATCAAACTCAGGTTTATGCTGCGTCATGGCGAATATTTCCATTGGCGCGGCGGGCTCAAAAAGGACTTGAAGTGCAGTTTTTGAAGAATGGGCCAGATATTGTTGAATTCCGTCGAAATCTGACCCACTTAGCGCAGTAATTTCCATCCAAAACTGACCCACGTAGGCACTACCCTGCTTGTTTTAAAAGCAGGGGAATTTAGGAGTGATAGACGTGGCGACATTGAATGTCATCAGGCGTTGGGCATTGCGGGATCAGATGTCCATCCGCGAGATCACAAGGCGTACAGGCCTGGCTCGCAACACCTTGAAGAGGCACCTGCGATCAGAGGAGAGCGAGCCCAAGTACCCAAGGCGGGTCAGCTCCAGCAAGCTCGATCCCTACGCCGGGAAGCTGGCCACCTGGCTGGTCATCGAGGCAACAAAATCGCGGAAACAGCGGCGCATTTTGAGGCAGATCCACACATTGCAAAAGGTAGATGGCTCAGTTGTTCCCGGCTAACAAGTCTGCGTACTCGCTATGCCTTGCGATGTAGCCTTTGATGAATTCGCAAGCCGGGACAACCTTGAATCCCTGGGCGCGGCTCTCGTCGAGCACATGCCTTGCCAGGGCGGAACCCACCCCGGTACCTTTGAATTCGGGTTGCACCACCGTGTGCGTGAAGGTGATGACGGAACCGTCAAGTTCGTATTGGCAGGTGCCGGCGATGTGTCCGTCCTGGACCGCCTGGTAACGGTGTGCGGGCTGATCGTGTTTGAATTCGAGCATAAGTAGGGGATTGGGGTTTGCAGGCTGAAGTTTTACCCCAACCCAAAAAAAAGCCCGGACAAACCGGGCCTTGAAGCTGGCAAGGCCAGCGAGGGAGGGAGCGGCTCATGACAAGCCGCAAATCAATATAACTTCTCGATGTGGGGATGCGTGTAGGAGAATGCCCAAAATGCATCCCCTGATGGTCTCCAATCCGAACCAGGTCGTGGACGAGCTGATAGGCCGCATCACGGCCATCGTGATGCGCACCTATGAGGTGGAGCAACTCTTGCCGCGCGACAGCGGGGAGCAGCTCTCGCTGGCCGCGCATGAGCTGATCAGTGCGATTTCCATGGACACGGGGCATATCGATTTTTCGTGCGAGCTGACGCTGGAAACCCGCGAACGCTGCAGCTCGTTCCTGGTGAAGGTGCAGGGCCAGGCGGCCTATGAAAGCCCGGTGTGGCGCGTCAACGAGATTTACGACGTGGCGGTGGACCCGCTGGACCGCGGGACGACCGGCCTGGCACCCCTGCAATAAGGCCTGCCCGGCGCGGAAGGGCGCTTCAAAGGCGCCTTGCAGTGCCTAAATGGCCTTAAGTTCTCATTTTTATACACAAAAGAGCCGCTTTTGCCGGCAAACGGGCTGTTTTCTTACATCGTTTGCCTTGTGGCGGGGCCTATATTGGGTCCTTCGGCAAAACGGGGCCGCCGCTTTTGTGGCGCAGGCCTCAAGGGCGATCAAGGCCATCAAAGGAGAGCACGATGCTCGCACTGCTCAAGGTGAAGCTTCAGCCGTCAGGTGAATACATCCTCAAGGAAGCGGGTCAGGGCATGAGTTTCGACTCCACCATAGGCCCGCTCACGGATGCCGGCGAGTTTTACAAACTCGTGGCGCGCCGTATCGCCGAACTGGCGCGCGCGGGCAAACAGATCAAATACATAGACCACAACGACGGGCCGCTGGCGGACGCGGCCTGAGGGCCTGTTCCCCGGCCGGCGGACCTTGGGTCAGTGCGGTTTTTTGGGGGAGGCGCGCGGCCGCGTGGTTTTGGCGGGCGCCTGCGGCATGGTCACCGCGATCTTGCGGGTCTGCCTGAAGGCCAGGGCCCGGTCCTGGGGGTCGAGGTAGCGCGACGGCCACAGTGCTTCGGGGCTGGTGTCCAGGGCTTTGGCGACGAGCTGTTCGGCCGCGAGCCAGCGGCGGGTCAGCACGCGCTGGATGTGGCTGTAGCCATTCTCATGGGCGATTTTGCGCAGGCTGGTGCCGCGTTTGTGCAGGGCGGCGATGACGTCCGCAGGGTGCATATCTTCCTGGATTTTCTTGGTTTTATTTGTGCTCATGTCCACTATTTTGAGCTGCAAAACGGTGAAGTCAAGCCAGTTTATGCCCATGGTTATGAGCGTTACTCATATTTCTATGCGTATTTGGCAGGCCGAGGTGTATCGGTTTGCCTTTGTGTGTTCATTGACACAAAATAGTGTTCATGAGCACAAACCCCTCGGCGCCGCCGGCGCACGACAGCAACCAGCCGTATTCCCTGCCTTCGGTGTCGCCGGTGAAGGCCGACGAGCCGGTGGCCTGGTACCGTTTCCACGCCGCTGCGGCGGCCGACAAGGCGGAGGTGAAAACCGTGAGGACGGAGGCGCGCAGCGTCTTCATGCAGCAGTTCGGCCAGCGCTGCCGGGCGGCGCGCGGCAACCGCGAGATCCACGACGTGGCGGCCGCGGTCGGCGTGCACCGCAACACCATCTGGAACGTGGAGCGCGGTGACAGCCTGCCGGACGCGTTCGAGCTGGAAGTGCTGGCCCGTGAATACAACACCACGCCCGTGGAGTTGCTGGGCGGCGAGCCGCCGGGCGCGGTGCGGTCCGCGCTGGTGCCGCACGGCGTGCGGGCGGTGCAGATGGATGCGTTGATCTACGTGCCGCTGTTTGACCTGCGGGAGCAGGCGGAAGGCGCGGCCTTCACCGACACCGACTCGGTGCTGGCCATGCGGCCTTTTGACGCGCAGTTCATCCGCTACGACCTGGGCATCGCGCATGACGACCTGGCGATGTTCGGCGTGGTGGGCGCGTCCATGGAGCCGTGGCTGCATGCCAAGGATGCGGTGCTGGCGGATCTGCGGGACCGCGATGCGCTGACCGAGGGCGTGCACCTGATCCGGCTGGACGGCGCGCTGCTGATGAAAAAGCTGCAGCGGCTGCCGGGGAAAATCCTGCGGGTCAGCAGCTACAACCCGGCTTACGAGCCTTTCGACATCCAGGGCCATGAGTCGGCCGACCGCGACTTCGCTGTGCTGGGCCGGGTGCGCTGGGCCGGCGTGACCTTCAACTGACATCTTCTATATAGATGGGGCACCGCGCCTTGCCGCGGCAGCCGCGCTTTCAGCGCCGGCAATTATTTCCATCCCATTTCCGGCTCAGCCTAGGGTTGTTACCTATGACCTGTCGCGGTGTACGCGGGACACTGATGCCCCCCGCATGACAGTGTTACGTAACGTGCGCCAGTGCGTGTATGTCGTCGGCCTGTCGCACTGTCATGCGACAAACGGAGATAACGGATGCACCAAGCTGGAGAATTTTTGACCGATTTCTCCTCTGTCAATGGCTTGCGTCCGCCGCCTGTATTACGACTGAAACATGGCTACTTAAATAGAAAGATATCGAGTACTATCGTTTTCGACTTGTTACACGTTCTGGACGTTTCTTGACGTGTGGCCTCCCCCTCAACCTTCACCAAATCAAGGAAACCACCATGGCAACCGATGGGTCAGTAGCACCAAAAGAGCGTGTCAACATTGTTTATCGTCCCGCCACGGGAGATGCCAAGACGGAAGTTGAGCTGCCGCTCAAGCTGCTGGTCATGGGCGACTACACCTTGCGTGAAGACGACACGCCGCTGGAGGAAATGAAGCCGATCAACATCGACAAGGACAACTTCAACGACGTCCTGAAGGCGCAAAAGCTGTCGCTGAGCATGTCGGTGCCCAACAAGCTGGACCCGAAGGCCGACAAGGACGCGGTGCTGGCGATGAACATCGACTTCAACTCCATCAACGATTTCTCGCCCGACGCCATCGTCGACAAGGTGCCTGAACTCAAGCAGATGATCGAGCTGCGCGACGCGCTGAAGGCGCTCAAGGGGCCGCTGGGCAACATTCCCGACTTCCGCAAGAAAGTCCAGGAGCTGGTGCAGGACGAAGGCGTGCGCGCCCGGCTGATGGCCGAGCTCGGCGTCAAAGACAAATAAGAAACCGCACCCAAGGAAACATCATGGCTGAAACCAATAAACAAGCAGAAGCGGCGCCGGGCGCGGCGGAAGAGGCGGGCGGCTCGCTGCTCGACCAGCTGGTCAACACCGCGCGCATCAAGCAGGGCGACGACGCCTATTCCATCACCCGCCAGGGCATACAGGCCTTCGTCTCGCAGCTGCTGGAGCCCCAGCGCTCGGTCGAGCGCGTGACGCAGGCGACCGTCGACGACATGATCGCCGACCTGGACAAAAAGCTCTGCGCGCAGGTCGACTCCATCCTGCACCACCCCGACTACCAGAAGCTCGAATCGGCTTGGCGCTCGCTGAAGTTCCTGGTGGACCGCACCAACTTCCGCGAAAACGTCAAGATCCAGGTGCTCAGCGTGAGCAAGAGCAAGCTGCTCGACGACTTCCAGGACGCGGCCGACATCACCAAGTCGGGCCTCTACAAAAACCTCTACACGGCCGAATACGGCCAGTTCGGCGGCCAGCCTTTCGGCGCCATGATAGGCAACTACGAGTTCGGCCCCGGCGGCCAGGACATCAAGCTGCTGCAATACATGGCCAGCGTGGCGGCCATGGGCCATGCGCCCTTCATCGCCGCCACCGCGCCCGAGTTCTTCGGCGTCGAGTCCTATGAGCAACTGCCCAACCTCAAGGACCTGGCTTCGGTGTTCGAAGGCCCGCAGTTCGTCAAGTGGAACGCCTTCCGCGAGACGGAAGACGCGCGCTACGTGGGCCTGACCTTGCCGCACTTCCTGCTGCGCGTGCCCTACAGCGCCGACACGGTGCCGACCAAGAAGTTCAACTACAAGGAAGACGTCTCGGGCGGCAACAACAGCTTCCTGTGGGGCAATGCGGCCTTCGCCTTCGCCTCGCGCCTGACCGGCAGCTTCGCCGACTACCGCTGGTGCGCCAACGTCATCGGCCCCCAGGGCGGCGGCGCCGTCGAAGACCTGCCTGTGTACACCTATGAGTCCATGGGCGAGATGCAGAACAAGATCCCCGCCGAGGTGCTGATTTCCGAGCGCCGCGAGTTCGAACTCGCGGAGCAGGGCTTCATCGCCCTGACCATGCGCAAGAACAGCGACAACGCGGCCTTCTTCTCGGCCAACTCGGCGCAAAAGCCCAAGTTCTTCGGCAACAGCAAGGAAGGCAAGGAAGCCGAGCTCAACTACAAGCTCAGCACGCAACTGCCTTACATGTTCGTGGTGAGCCGCCTGGCCCACTACATCAAGGTGATCCAGCGTGAAAACATCGGCACCTGGAAAGAGCGCTCGGACCTCGAAAGCGAGTTGAACATGTGGATACGCCAGTACGTGGCGGACATGGACAACCCGGGCGAGGGCGTGCGCAGCCGCAGGCCCCTGCGGCAGGCTGAGATCACCGTGGCTGACGTCGAAGGCGATCCAGGCTGGTATCGCGTCGACCTCAAGGTTCGCCCGCACTTCAAGTACATGGGCGCTTCCTTCAGCCTGTCTCTCGTCGGCAAGCTCGAGAAGAAGTGACGCCCCGGCAGGCGGTTTCCCCGGGGAAACCGCCTGTATGTCGGCTGTAACTTTGGCGCCTGACTTCTGACATGGACCCGAAACAGGGGCCTTCCAGAATACAGGTCATGCACAGAGCAGATGTTCAAGGGATGTGCAGATCACCCGGGATGCCAGGGGGCGGGGTGATGAAGAGGTTGAGGCACCGCCGATGGATGTGGCGGTACCGAAACCGGATCTGAAACAGTTTTACGACAGTACCAACTTAAAAGGAATTCATCATGCCAATGCCATGCTACCTCATCGTCGAAGGCGAAAAACAGGGAAAAATCGAAGGCTCCGTCAAGGTCAAGGGCCACGAAGGCAAGATCCTCGTGCAAGCCGTGGACCACGTCATCGAGATCCCGAAGAGCCCGCAAACCGGCCTGCCTACCGGCAAGCGCGTGCACCAGCCCATGACGGTCACCAAGGAAATCGACAAGTCTTCGCCCAAGTTGTTCCAGGCCCTGACCTCCGGCGAACAGCTCAAGAGCGTGAGCCTGGAGTTCTACCGCATCTCGCCCAAGGGCACGGAAGAGAAGTACTACACCGTCAAGCTGTCCTCGGCCATCCTGACCAGCGCCAAGTCCTGGACGCCGAACTGCCTGGACCCCAACAACAAGCAGATGGGCCACATGGAAGACCTCTCGTTCACCTACGAGAAGATCACCTGGACCTTCGAGCCGGACGGCATCGAAGCCGAAGATTCCTGGCTCGCTCCGAAGTAATGCCGGGCAAGCGGCACGCAACGGCCACATGGTGAGGAACCGGTGAAGGAGCGGCGCCTGCTGGAAAGAATCGCGGCCTGGGAGGATGGTGAACAACGCACCAACCAGACGCAGGTCGACATTCTTATCCGGTCGGTGACGGACCACCTTCAGCGGCTTCTCAACACGCGGCAAGGCAGCGTGCAGCTGGATCCCCTCTTCGGCGTGCCCGACTTCACCAATATCGCCGGCGGCCTCACGGCCGGTTCCACCGGCGATATTGAAGAAGAGATTCGCCGCATGGTCATGAAATACGAACCGCGGATCAAGTCACCCAGGGTGGTGCTGAGCCGCGAATCGGCAGATGTGCTGTCCATCCGGTTCGCGCTGGAAGGCCGGCTGGAGGTGGACGACCGGGAGATCCCGCTCCAGCTCTCCACCACGGTTGGCGCAAGCGGCAAGGTCAACATCACCTGATTTTTAAACGGCCCTTTCATTGCTCCCCGAGCGAGAGAAGAACAACATGTTCAATCGGTATTACGAAGATGAATTGAACAAGCTCAAGGGACTGGCTGTTGAGTTCTCGCGGGCCAATCCCGCGCTGGCGCCCATGCTCGCCGGCTCCTCGGCCGACCCGGACGTCGAGCGCCTGCTCGAAGGCGTGGCCTTCCTCACCGGCCTCACGCGCCAGAAGCTCGACGACGAATTCCCCGAGTTTGTCCAGGAGCTGGCCAACCTCCTGTTTCCGCATTACTTGCGGCCTATTCCCGCCTGCACCCTGGTGAGTTTTGCCGCCAAAGGCATGCTGGCTGAAAGCGTGCAGATCCCGGCGGGCGCCAAGATCGACTCGGTGCCGGTGGACGGCACGCCCTGCCGCTTCCGCACCTGCGCCGAACTCCTGGTCCATCCCCTCACCCTGGCGGAGGCGCGGCTTGCCAGCGGCGCCGGCCAAGCCACCAAACTGGTCCTGAAGTTCGAGCTCCAGGGCGGGCTGGACCTGTCGCAATGGGCCGTACCCACCGTCCGCCTGTTCCTGGGCGGCGGCTATGCCGAGGCTTCCAAGCTGCTGTTGCTGCTGGCCCATCACGTCAAGGCGGTCAGCGTCAAGGACGCGTCCGGCGCGCCCTTCGACCTGGGGCTCAAGGCCATCCGCCAATCCGGCTTTGACGGCGAACTGCTGCCTTACCCCAGCCATGCCTTCCAGGGTTACCGCACCCTGCAGGAGTTCTTTGTCCTGCCCGAGAAATTCCTGTTCGTGGACATCGTGGGCCTGGACAAGGCGCTGGCAAAAAGGCAGGGCACGTCGTTCGAGGTCTCGCTCCTGCTGGATTCGCTTCCCGACTGGATGCCCGATATGCGCGCCGACAGCTTCATGCTCAACATCGTGCCGGCCGTCAACCTGTTCGAGCATGCCGCCGACCCCGTCAACCACGAACACCGCGCCAGCGAATACCGGCTGATGCCCGAAGCCGCCAACCGCCAGCATTACCAGATCTATTCCGTGGACCAGGTCGTGGGCTACCAGCAGGGCGCCTCCCGGGAGCGCGCCTACGTGCCCTTCGGCATGCTGCGCCACGACGGCAGCAACACGCTGAGTTATCGCACGACCTTGCGCTCGGCCACGGTGGGCCGCGGCAGCGACGTGTTCCTCTCGGTGGCCTACCCGCCGGGCGACGTGCCCCTGCCGGAAACGCTGTCGGTGCAGATCACCTGCACCAACCGCCAACTGCCCGAAAGCCTGAAGCTCGGCGACCTGAACCGCCCGACCAGCAGCTCGCCGGACCGCATGACCTTCCGCAACATCCGGCCCATGACCGCGCCGCTGAATCCCCCTTCGGGTGAAGCGCTGCTGTGGCGTTTGGTCTCGCATGTGTCGCTGAATTTTTTGTCCATCGCCAACGCAGAAAATCTGCGCGCGCTGCTGGGGCTGTATGTGTTTTCCGAGCGGCAGGAGCAAGGCCAGGAAACCGCCAACCGCCGGCGCATCGACAGCATCCAGGAAGTGACCGCCACGCGCGAGACGCGCCTGGTGGGGCGCGGCAGCCTGCTGCGCGGCCAGCAGATCCGCATCAAGTGCCGGCTGGATTTTTTCGCCAGCATCGGCGACATGTACCTCTTCGGTTGCGTGCTGGACCGTTTCATCGCCGACTATGCCGGCATCAATTCATACACCCGCGTCGAGCTTGAAGACGCTTTCACAGGAGCAGTCTTCAAATGGCCGCCAAGATTGGGTCAGCAGCCGCTGCTGTAGAGGAGCAGCTGCTCGCCCACGGCGAGCGCTTCTCCTACTTCCAGGCCATACGCCTGCTGCGCCTGTTCGGCAAGGCGCGCGGCATGGACAACGACAGCCTGCGCATACGCCCCCGGCTCAGCCTGGGCTTCCCCGAAAACGACATCGACGGCATCGAAGCGCTGCCCGAGGGCGGCTACCGGGTCACGGCCAATTTCTTCGGCCTGTACGGCGTGGCGTCCCCTCTGCCCACGTATTACACCGAAGACCTGTTTGAGGAAGAGCGCGAAGGGCGGCACGCCACGCGCGATTTCCTGGATGTCATCCATTACGCGATGTATCCGCTGCTGTTCGATGCGTGGAGAAAGCACCGCCTGCAGGACCGCGTGGTCGAGGACGGCGACGCCGGCGTGCTGGACCAGCTGTATGCCTTCACCGGGCTGCATGCCAGCGACCTGCGCGGCAAGCTGCCGGCCGGCAACGGCCTGCTGCGTTATGCGGGGCTGTTCAATTTGCGCCCGCGCTCGGCGCTGGGCCTGAACACACTGCTGGCCGATGCGTTCAACCCCGCCAAGGTGTTTGTGGAGTGCTGCACGCTGCAGTACGTCCCCATCCCGGCCGACCAGCGGCTTCGCCTGGGCCTGCAGGCCAACCAGCTCGGGGAAGACAGCTACCTGGGCAGCCAGATCGACGACTACAGCGGCAGCATCACCATCACGCTCAGCGACCTGCCCGAGGATTCCTTTCACCAGCTGCTGCCCGGAACGCCGGGGCATGAACGGCTGGCTTTCCTGGTGCGCTTTTATTTGATAGACCCGCTGGACGTGCACATCGTGCTGGAGCTGCGCCACGAGGACGCCCGCGCGGCGCGCACGCTGGACGTGCGGGATGCCGCGCCGGAATCGGCCGCCACCAACTGGACCCGCCTCGGGCTGGACACCTGGCTCACGCCCGAGCGCGTGCACCAGCCCACCCGCGTGCAGTTCACCCTGTAGTTTTTTCAGCCCTTCATCCCTTTCATCTCAGAGAAAGAAGAACATCATGCTGCTGGTCGAATTGAAACCCCTGGTTGGACGCCTGAACGCCTTCACCAAGCAGGCGCTGGAAGACGGCGTGGGCCTGTGCGTCTCGCGCAGCCACTATGAAATCACCGTCGAGCACCTGCTGGTCAAGTGCTTCGACAACGTGCAGGCCGACGTCGCGCTGCTGCTGCGCCAGAACGGCGTCGATGCGGCCCTCGTCAAGCGCGACATCGACCGCGCCATCGAGGACATGCGCACCGGCAACGCCGGCAAGCCGGCGTTTTCGCCGTTGCTGCTCGAGCTCATGCAGGACGCCTGGCTGATCGCTTCGGTCAACCTCGGCGAGGCCCGGATCCGCTCCGGCGCCGTGCTGCTGGCCTTCCTGGCGCGCGCCAGTTATTACGCCACCGGCGACTATGCCGCCCCGCTGCGCGCGCTCAACCGCGAAAGCCTGCTGGCAAGTTTTGCCGCGACCTGCGCCGCCTCGATCGAAGAAACCCCGGGTGCCGCTGAAGGCGGCGCGGCCGGCGGCCAGGCGGCGGCCGGCGGCGAAGGCAGCGCCATCGCGCGCTTTTGCGAAAACTTCACCGACAAGGCGCGCAACGGCAAGATAGACCCGGTCTTCGGCCGCGACAAGGAAATCCGCCAGATGGTGGACATCCTGGCCCGCCGCCGCAAGAACAACCCGATCTGCGTGGGCGACCCCGGCGTCGGCAAGACGGCGGTGGTCGAGGGCCTGGCGCTGCGCATCGTCGACGGCGACGTGCCCGACTCGCTCAAGGACGTGACCATCCTGGGCCTGGACATGGGGCTGCTGCAGGCCGGCGCCAGCGTCAAGGGCGAATTCGAGAACCGCCTCAAGGGGGTGATCACCGAAGTCAAGGGCTCGGCCAAACCCATCATCCTGTTCATCGACGAAGCCCACACGCTGATAGGCGCGGGCGGCCAGGCCGGCACTTCGGACGCGGCCAACCTGCTCAAGCCGGCGCTGGCGCGCGGCGAGTTGCGCACCATCGCCGCCACCACCTGGGCCGAGTACAAAAAGTATTTTGAGAAAGACCCGGCGCTGGCCCGCCGCTTCCAGCCGGTCAAGCTCGACGAGCCGGACCTCGCCACGGCCATCATCATCCTGCGCGGCCTGAAGGAAAAATACGAAGACGTGCACCGCGTGGTGATGCGCGACGACGCCATCGTCGCCGCCGCCGAACTCTCCAGCCGCTACATCACCGGCCGCCAGCTGCCCGACAAGGCCGTCGATTTGCTGGACACCGCCTGCGCGCGCGTCAAGGTGCTGCAAAGCGCCAAGCCCGACGTGCTGGAAGACAAGGAACGCCAGATGCAGGCCCTGGCGCGCGAGCAGCGCGGCCTGGAGCGCGACCGCGACAACCACCAGCCGGTGGATTCCGAGCGCCTGGCCGCCATCGCCGGCCTGGCCGCGACGCTGGCCGCCGAGGCCGAGGTCCTGAAAGCCGAATGGGACAAACAAAAAGGCGCGGCCGATGCGCTGCTGGCCGCGCGCGCCGCCAGCCAGGCCGCCAAGGCCGCCAACGCCACGCCGGCCGAGCTGGAAGAACTCTCGCAAAAAGTGGCCGCAGCCGGCAAGGCCTTTGAAGCCGCCCAGGGCGCCAACCCGCTGGTGCGCGTCGACGTCGACCCGGACGTGGTCGCCAAGGTGGTGTCGGACTGGACCGGCATCCCGGTCGGCAAGATGCTGCGCGACCAGGCTGAAAGCGTGATGCGCATGGAGTCCGTGCTGACCGCCCGCATTCGCGGCCAGGACCACGCCATGCACCAGATCACCGAAGTGCTCAAGACCGCGAAGTCGGGCCTGCGCGACCCGCAGCAGCCGCTGGGCGTATTCCTGCTGGCCGGCCCCTCGGGTGTCGGCAAGACCGAGACGGCGCTGTCGGTGGCCGACATCCTGTTCGGCGACGAGAAATCCACCGTCATCGTCAACATGAGCGAGTTCCAGGAAAAGCACAACGTCAGCCGCCTGATCGGCTCGCCCCCCGGTTATGTGGGCTACGGCGAAGGCGGCGTGCTGACCGAGGCGGTGCGCCAGCGCCCGTATTCGGTGGTGCTGCTCGATGAGGTAGAGAAGGCTCACCTCGACGTGCTCAACCTGTTCTACCAGGTCTTCGACAAAGGCATGCTGTCCGACGGCGAAGGCAAGGAGATTGATTTTTCCAACACAGTGATCTTTTTGACCTCCAACCTGGCCACCGACGTCATCACCGAAATGACGGCCGGCGAGGAAAAACCCGACGCGGCAACGCTGCTGTCGGCCGTCCGGCCCATCCTGTCGGCGCACTTCAAGCCGGCGCTGCTGGCGCGCATGACGGTGATCCCCTACTTCACGCTGGCGCAGGACGCGCTGGCCGGCATCGTGCGCCTGAAGCTCAACAAGCTGGTGCAGCGCCTGGCGCACAACAACAAGATGGCCTTCACCTACAGCGACGCGGTGGTGCAGCAGATCGCCGCGCGCTGCACCGAAGTGGAGACCGGCGCGCGCAACGTCGACTTCATCCTGCGCAGCAGCGTCATGCCGCTGATGTCGCAGGGCATTTTGTCGCGCATGAGCACCGGCGAGCAACCCGGCGGCGTGACGCTCGACATCGACGCCCAGAATGAATTTACCGTCCGGTTCGCGGACGAGGCGGCGGCATAAGGCGCCACGGCGCCTGCCCCATGCATTACAGGAAACCCGACCATGACCTCGCTTGACAAAAACCTCAACGCCGGCAACAAGCGTTTTTCGTTCGCCTCCAAAGCCTATCCGGCGGACAAATTCTCGGTGGTGAAGATGGAGGGCTACGAAGCCATCTCGGCCAGCTTCTCCTTCGAGCTGACGCTGGTGTCGGATGACACGGCGATCGACTTCGAAAAGATGTTGTCGAACCCGGCGACCTTCACGCTATACGCCGCGGGCGGCAACATGGAGACGCCTTACCACGGCGTGCTGTCCGAGTTCGAACAGCTGCACCAGGCCGGCTCCCTGGTCTTTTACCGCGCGGTGCTCGCGCCTCGGCTTCAGCGCCTGAACCTTTACCGCACGTCCGATGTGCATCTCAACGACCAGACCATCCCCGAGATCCTCGAGGCGGTGATCAAGGACAGCGGGTTTACTTCGGCCGACTTCGAGCAGAAGCTGAAGACGAAAGACGTCTACCGCAAGCGCAGTTTTGTCTGCCAGTACCAGGAGACCAACCTGGATTTCGTTTCCCGCTGGCTGGAAAAGGAAGGCATGTACTTCTACTTCGACCACAGCGGCAATGCCGAAAAGCTGGTCATGGTGGACGACAGCGCGGTGCAGCCCGCCGACGTGGTCGCGGTTACCTACCGGCCGGTGGAAAACATGGCCAGCGGCGCCGCCAAAGACTCCGTGCAGAACTTTCTCTGCCGGCAAAAGCCGCTGCCCAAGCAGGTGATCCTCCAGGGATTCAATTACAGCAGCGCCAACGTCGAGCTCAAGCAGACGGCGCAGGTGTCCGCGGCGGGAACGGGCGACGTGATGCTGTACGGTGAAAACTTCCTGACGCAGGACGAAGGCCAGCGCTATGCCAAGCTGCGCGCCCAGGAAATCCTGTGCGGCGGCAAGGTCTTCAAGGGCGAGGCCACGGCCGTCGGGCTGCGCAGCGGCTACTTCATGCGCATGGCCGCCCATTACCGCCCCGACTTCAACGGCCAGTACCTGGTCACCGAGGTGGAGCACAGGGGCTCCCAGGCCGGCGTGCTGCTGGCCGGCATCGAAAATTCCTACGGCGGCAAGCCCGGCGAGACCGACTACCACCTGGAATTCAAGGCCATTCCTTCGGCCGTGCAGTTCCGCCCGGCGCGGGCCATGATACGGCCGCATGTGGCCGGCACGGTCAGCGCGATCGTGGATGCCGAGGGGTCGGGCGAATATGCCGAGATGGACGAGCTGGGCCAGTACAAGGTGCAGCTGCCTTTCAGCCGGACCGGCAAGGCCGCCAATAAGGGCTCGGCCCGCATCCGCATGGCCACGCCGTATTCGGGCAGCAACCACGGCATCCATTTCCCGCTGCACAAAGGCGCAGAGGTATTGCTGTCTTTCGTCGACGGCGATCCCGACCAGCCGGTGATCGTCAATGCCGTGCCCAACTCGGAAAACCCGAGCGTGGTCAACAACAAGAACCCCACCAAGGACGTCATCAAGAGCGCCGGCGGCAACTTCCTGGAACTCGAAGACAAAAAAGGCAGCGAGCGCGCCCACCTCTACAGCCCTTCGGCCAAGAGCAACTGGCGCGTCGGCGCCGCCACCGCTGCGGCGGCCGGCGTCACCACCTGGGGTGAAAACAAGACCGGCATTTACGGCAGCACGGACGAAACCGTCAGCTTCAACGCCGGCAAGACCATGGTGCTGAGGGTGGACCCGACCACGTTGAACCTCGCCGGCGACCCGGTGCAGGGTTCGCTCAACGTGCATGCGAAATCGCACCTGCTCGACATCGACAGCACCAAGCCCGCCACCGCCGCGGCGCCCGCCACCGGCTCCTACCATGTGTATGCCAAGCACATCAGGATGTTCGCGGAGCCCAACGGCAGCAGCTTCAAGTACAAGCTCGAAACCGACAGCACGCCAACGCCTGAAGATTCCTGGGACCTGGGCAAGCTGTACGAGTTGCAGAGCTTCACCGACAACGACACGCTCACCCGGACCGACGGCACGGTTGAATCCAACGCGGCGAACAAGACCACTTACGTCAAGGGCAACACCAACACCGCGACCTTCGGCGACGCCTCGCTGGTGGTGCACGGCAACAAGACGACCCTGTTCCGCGGCAAGGAGCTGACGCACACCTACGGCATGAGCACCTCGATGTACTTCGGCATGAAGAGCGACCTCATGACCGGCTTCACCAACTCCGCCTATGTGGGCGGCAAGCACGAGTTCTACGCGGGTGAAAAAATCTCGACGGCTGTGAGCGCCGAGTTGAAGGTGGCCCTGAGCGCGACGGCGGACGTGGTGTTCGGTACCAAGAACACCTTCCATGCCGCCGCCGAGGTCAATGCCAGCGTGCTGCTCAAAGCCGAGAACAAGGTCCTGGAGGTCACCAACCGCCTGACCAGCCTGGACAAGAGTCTGTTGTCCCTCACGCAAGGGGTGTTCTACCTGGGTGAACAGGTCACCAAGCTGGAAATGGCCTCGCTGCACATGGATCTCTGAACGTGAAAACCATCAAGCCTCAGCGCCTAGGCCTGCTGACCCGGACCTATGAATACGAGGGCCGGTTCTACCTGGCGGTCAACGCCACGGCCTTCTTCACGTTCGGGCAGCCGCAGCGCCTGCTGTCCGAAGTGTCGATGTGGAAGTTCGTCGCCACGGCGATGGGGAAAGACACCGTGCTCGACATGGGCATGCCCAAGCAACGCGGCGAGTTCCTGGTTTACGGAAAGTGCCACGCCCCGCGCGGGGAGCCCGTCCCCGCGGTCGCCGTGCGCGTGAAAGTCGGCGACCAGGAAAAAAAGCTCCATGTGCTGGGCGACCGGCGCTGGAAGAAGACCGGACCCATCTCCACCATCAGTGAGCCGCAACCCTTTACGGTGATGGACCTGGATTACAGCAAGGCTTTCGGCGGGCCGGACTTCCCCCGCAATCCCCTGGGCAAGGGCATGCCGCCGGCCAAGGACGGCGAGCCGCACCTGCTGCCCAATATCGAGAACCCGCAGCGGCCTGTCGCCTTGCCGGACGACAGGCCGGATCCCGCCGGCTTCGGACCCATCGACTTCACCTGGCCGCAGCGTTTTTCCAAGGTCGGGACTTATGACGACCATTGGCTCAAGACCCGTTTTCCCGGTTTTGCGCAGGACATGGACTGGTCGCTGTTCAACGCGGCGCCCGAGGACCAGTGGTTGCCGGGTTTTCTAGCGGGTGACGAAAGCTTCGAGGTCGAGGGCATGCATGCCGGGAAACCCGTGCTCAAAAGCCGGCTTCCCGGCTGCGCGGTGCGCTGCCTCGTGACGCGCAAGAAGGATGGCCAGGAAGAGGTGGAGGAGATCCTGACCCGCGCGGAGACCCTGGTGCTCTTCCCCGGCCAGGAGCGGGGCATTTTGCTGTTCCGCGGCGTGCTGGAAATCACCACGGATGACGGCGCTGACGTCCTCAATCTTCTCATCGGTGCGGAAGAAGCCGCGGCGCCCCGGCCCCTGGCGTATTACAAGGACCTGCTGGCCCTGCGCCTGGACAAAAAACAGGGGGCGGTGCATGCCCTGAATGACGGCCCCTTGTTGCCTCCCATGCCCGAGAGCAACAGCGAGGGCGATGCCGCGGCCGAAGACGACGGCATGGACACGCTGGTCAGGTCCAAGGGTCTGCATCGCCAGAACCTGCGCCGCAAGGCGGAAAAGACATTGGCGGAAAGCAAGGAAAAGATCGCGAAACTCCGGGCGGAACTGATTGAAATTCACCAGGCCCATGCCTTGCCGCCGCCGGATTTAACAGACATGGACCGTGCCCTGGCGATGAGCATACCGCCCGATCCCCCCGTGCCCAGGCTGGAAGAAATACCGGCCTTCAAGGCCGAGATGGAGAGGGAGCTGGAGAAGGCCAGGCGGGAAGGGCTGGCGAAAAAGGCCGAAGCCGAAGCCCAGCTGCGCGAAGTGTGCAAGCAGCAAAAACTCGATTACGACGAGGTGGTGGCCGCGGCGCGGCGAAAAGGCAGCGGGCCGCCCGAGCCCATTGCCAAAAAAACCATGCAGCAGCTGCTGGACACGCAGGCCGAATTGAAAGCCCAGAATTTGACCAGCCCAGACCTGGAAAAGCAGCTGGCGGACCCGGAGCTGCCCAAGAAACTCCAGGCGGCGGATACCGCCATGATGGACGGCTACCGCAAGAATGCCCACTTGCATGCCGAGGCGCCGGCTTTGGCCGAAAGCGATGTGGCCCAACTCAGGCAGGACATCCAGGCGGCGATGGACCGTGGGGAAAGCTTCAAGGGACGCGACCTGACGGGTGCGGATTTTTCCGGGCTGAAGCTGGCGGGTGCCGATTTTTCGGAAGCCTTGATGGAGGGCGTTGATTTTTCCGGCGCGGACCTGGGCGGCGCCAACTTCTCGCAGGCCGTGCTGGCCCGGGGGTGCTTTGGCGGCGCGAAGCTGGCGCAGGCCAATTTCTCGGGCGCCAACCTCGGGTTTTCGAAACTGGCCGGGGTGGATGCCTCCGAGGTCAATTTTTCCGGCGCGGTGCTGGCCGGGGCCGATCTCTCCAAAGCGAATTTCAGCCGGGCCAATCTGGCCGGCTGCGACCTGCTGGGCGCCAGGCTGGCGGGCGCCAATATGTCGGGTGTTTCCGCTGCCGGCGCGAAGTTCATCCAGGTCGACCTGAAGCCCGACCCAGGGAACCCCGGCAACCCGGACGCCATGCCCGACATGGACCTGACCGGCCTGCAATTCGCCGGCGCCGACTTGAGCAAGGCGATTTTTCTGCAATGCCAGCTCGACGGCGCCGACTTCAGCGGCGCGCGGCTCGGCCAGGCGGTCTTCCTCACGGCGGCCGGGAGCGGCGTCAATTTCTCCGGCGCCGACCTCGAGAACCTGCGTGTGGTGAAGGACAGCCGGCTGGACAAAGCCAATTTCACCGGCGCCAAGCTCATGAAGGCCAACCTCAGGGGAACCGATTTGAGCGGCAGCGTCTTCGCTGGCGCCAACCTGACCGGTGCCGACCTCTCCGAAACGCGGCTTGCCCATGCCAACCTCAGGCAGGTCGATGCCGCGAACCTGCGGCTGGCCAAGGCGGACCTGTCAGGGGCGGACCTGTCCGGCGCCAATTTGCGCCGGGCGACCTTGCAGAAAGCGAAGCTGCCGGGCGCGGTATTCCTGGGCGCCAGTCTTTTTATGGCCGACATGCTGCGTGTGGTGCGCGACGACAAGACCGTCTTTGAGCGGGCCAACATGAAAAAAACCCTACTCAAGGGCACTGAAAAATCATGACAAAAACCGAATTGCTTGAGCTGATCCAGGGCGGTGAAGTGGCGCAGGGCGCCGACTGCCGCGGCCTGGATTTTTCCGGCGCCGATTTGTCGGGCGGCATCTTCGAGAAGATTTCCTTCGACGGCGCCAATCTCCAGGGCGCCAGGCTGGATGAAAGCACCTTCCTGAATTGCAGCTTCAACAACGCCGATTTCGGTGGCGCGCACCTGCACATGACCAACATCGTGGACTCCACGCTGGCGGGGGCGAAGCTCAACGACTGCTACCTGGCAAGCGCAAGTTTTATACGCGGCGATTTCACGGGCGCGGACTTCTCACGCGCCAACATGACCATCACCAAGCTGATCGAATGCAACTTGACCCAAGCCGTCTTTTCCAACGCCAACCTGGACCGGGCAGCCATCCTGAAATCCACGCTGCCGGACGCGAGCTTCGCCGGCGCCCAGCTCAAGCAGACCACGCTGGTGGAGGTCGACCTGTCGCAAAGCCTGCTGGAGGGCGCGGTTTGCTCGAACACGATTTTTGTCAGGTCGCGCATGTCGGGCCTGAAGCTCAGGGGAATGCAATTGCAGGCTACGCAGTTCATCGGGGCCGACCTGTCCAAGGTCGACTTCTCCGGATCCGACCTCACGCAGTGCAACTTCAAGGATGCCGACCTCAGCGGCGCCATGTTGCACAACTGCAGGGCCGGCAACGCGATCTTCCCAAACGCTAAATTGGCGGGGACTTTTCTCCTGGGCGCGCAACTGCGCCAAGCCATTTTTATGGAGGCTGATGTCTCCGGCGCCAATTTTTCGGGCTGCGACCTGTACCAGGCACAGTTCGTCAAAGCCGTCTGCCGCGGCGCCGTTTTTGAGGGCGCCGATTTGACCTACAGCGATTTTTCGCATGCCGACCTGTCTTCGGCGAATCTTTCCAAAACCCAGCTTTTTCGTGCCGTCTTTCACCGCATCCAGGAAGAAAAATCGGTATGGACTAACGCCAACCGCGAGTCTTCCTTGGGCACAGACCCCGAACTCGCGGAAGCGGAAGACTGGGGCCGAGCGGCATGACGCGGCGGCCGTGTTCACGAAAACCATGTTATTTATTTCATAGAGGTGTTCAATGAGAAATCTTGCGATTCAACCCAAGCTTGTGGCCATCTTCCAGCAATATGGCACCGTCACTGAGGCCGGCGAGCAATTCGTCGTGCACACCGAGGCCGCGGTGTACCGCGCCAGCCGCGCCGCGAGCTGCCTGCTTGAGCCGTCCGTCGGCGACAAGGTCCTGCTGGTCACCGACACGGAAGGCGCCGACTACGTGCTGGCGGTGCTGGAGCGCGCGCAGGCCCAGGGCGCCACGCTGAACCTGCCCGCCAACACCGAGATCCGCGCGGCGAGCGGGAGGCTCAATGTGACGGCGCGTGACGGCATCAGCCTGCAATCGCCGGGGGAGATCGGCCTGCAAGGCGGAAAACTCAAGGTTGAAGCCCTGCAGGGCGAGGTCACGATCCAGGACCTCTCACTGGTCGGTGATGCCTGGCGCAGTTGTGTGGACCGCGTCAAGACGGTGGGCAAGACCTTCGATTCGATCCTCGAACGTTTCCACCAACGCGTCAGCCGGTCTTACCGCCATGTCGATGAGCTCGACCAGGTCAAGGCTCGGCAGATCGATTACCAGGCGGAAACCAGCCTGCAACTGCACGCCAAATACACCTTGATGACGGCCGACGAGCTGGTCAAGGTGGACGGCGGACAAATCCACCTGGGATAGGAGTTTTTATGTTTGCCAACACACAAATGGGCGGGATGAACATGGGTTTTCCGGACGTCTGCCTGACGCCGATTCCGTCGCCCGCCGGCCCCATTCCCACGCCCCTGCCTTATCCCAATATCGCCACCGGCATGATGGGTGTCCCGGCCGCCTATAACGTGCTTTACGGCGGCACGCCCGCGCACAACATGGGCACCATCATTCCCCTGACCAACGGAGACAACGCCGGCCTCATGACCGGTGTTGCCTCCGGCACGGTGATGGCGCCGTCGATGCCCATGACGGGGGCCTTCACGGTGCTGGTGGGGGGCTTGGTGGCCACCCGCATGACCAGCATGAACCTGCAGAACTCCACCAATTGCCCCGGCGTCAGCCTGGTGCCCAGCCAGCTCAAGGTGCTGATACTGGCGCCCTGACCGCCATGTGCCGTATCCGCGCCGAGCACCAACCCTAAAGCCCGAACAGGATGCCCATGAAAACCGTCTGGATCACCGCCCTCAAGGAAGACCAGCCCCGCGTCGCCGCCGTGACCGCGGTGCTCAAGCGCTACGGCCTGCAATGCAAGGGCCACTTCTGGGCCGACCAGCCCGACAAGCTGGCCTGGCGCATCGCGCTGGACGCCATGCTGGAGGCCAAGGCCGACGCCTGGCTGGTGCTGGTCGACGGCGATGAGGTGAAAAAGCCCTCGGTGCGCTACGGCCTGTCGTTGATGGCCTCGGCCCTGCGCAGTGCGCGCGGCGGCAACTTTCCCCTCCTCACGCTGTGGAACTCCGTCCCGCCGGAAGAGGCCCCGCTGCCGGCGCTGATGGCGCAGGCCGAGCGGCTGCTGGAGTCGGGCGCGAGCTGGCCCGCCAAAATCGTGGCCAAGGCCAATGTGCCGGGCAAGGCGGCGGCGGCCGAATTCCGCCTCGACGTGCTGGGCAACGAACGCCTGGGCCAGTGGTTCGAGATCGGCCCGGTAGCCGGTGTGTGGCCGGGCGTGGTGTTCGGCGTGCAGGGCGGCGGCGCCGAGATCCAGTTCCAGGCCGTGGGTCCCAAGGCCATGCTGCCGGAAAAAACCACGCTGGAGTTCGCCCAGGAGGGGCTGAAGCTGGAAGTCGCCGGCAACGAATACACCGCATGGGCGGTGCGCAACCAGGTGGACGCCAACAGCTCCTACTTCGTGAAGGTCAAGGGTTGCCCTGACTCGATTCTGTTCATGCCCTATGCCGAGGAAGCGGATGCGGAAGCCACCCTCCTGAGGCTGGTGTGAACCTGGACAGTCCAGGCCCGGAGTGGCGCTCAGTCGAGCCGTTTGCGGGCCGGGCCGGTGATCTCTCCGCCCGCGCTGACCAGCAGGGCTTCGCCCGGGTCGTAGGGCAGTTCGGCGACGCGCTCCTCGTTGTTGAAGCGGTAGCCGACGCGGTAGACCGACTGGCTGTGGGCGGTCTGCAGCCGCTTGCCGCAAGTTTTGTCGCGCAGGAAGACTTCCACCGGGATGTCGTCGTCGGGATCGTTGCCGGGCGCCGGCGGCACGGCCGGCGGGAACACCATGTCCCACAGCGCCTTGCCGGCCAGCGCGCCGCCCAGCATGCTGACGGCGGTGATGGGCGCTTTCTGTTTGCCGAGTTTGTCGCCGATGGCGCCGCCCACGACCGCGCCGGTCACGCCGCCCGGGCCCAGCACAAAGCCGGCGCCGCCACTGCCGACGATGACAGGCACGGCCCAGCGTTTATAGACCTCGGCGGTGGCGTGGCGCTTGAGCAGGAACCCGCCGGTGAAGCCGCCCATGGCCGCGCCTATCAGGGGCACGGCATTGCGCAGCAGCCAGGGTTTGGCGTTGTCCTGGCGGATCAGGTATTGGCGTTCGGGGATCAGTACCTGCCAGCAGGTGTTTTCAACGGTGCGGGTGCTGCCCAGCGTGGCGTAGGCATAGAGCACCGGCGCCAGCGTGGGCGGGGGAGGCAGTTCGATACCGGCCAGGGCGTCGTCGGGCGCGGGTACGGATGTGGCCGTGGCGGGAGCAGGCGGAGTAACGGGAGCGCTTTGGCCCAGGGCGGGCAGGGCCGGCAGCGCCAGCGCGATGCAGGCAAGCCCCGGGTAAATTGCCGCTCCAATTTGCATGGCTTATTATCATCTTCCCGAATGAATTCACCAAAATTACCTTTAATTACGAGCAGGCAAAACTTGGTTGAACAAAGGTCCCAGGGGGTGCGCGCATGGCGGGTGGTGAGCGCCTGCCTGGCCGCCGGCATGGCGGCGGCGGCCCTGTCGGGCTGCGCCACCGCCAATTCCCTCATGGGCGGCAACACGCGCAAGGAAGCCGTGGCCGAAATCGCCTGGGAATTCGCGCGCAATGCCATCCTGGTGGAGGTCGAGGCCGACAACCGGCTCAATGAATACGGCGGCGAGGCCCATACGCTGGTCCTCGGTGTTTACCAGATGGAAGATTCCGCAGCCTTCTATAAATTGATCGCCGACACGGCGCTGGTGGGAAAATCGCTGGAAAGCGGCAAGGGCGGTGAGGGGTTTGTGCATTTCGCGCGCTACGTCGTGGCGCCGGGCCAACATTCCATCCTGCAGCTGGACCGGGCGCAGAAGGCGAAATTCGTGGGCGTCACGGCCGGTTATTACCAGATGGAAGCGGCGCGCAGCGCGCGCCTGTTCGAGGTGCCGCTGACGGTCGAGAGCGAGGGCATGGTCAGCAAAACCTACAAGGCGGCCCCGGCGACCCTGGCGCTGCGCCTGAATTTCGGCCCGGACGAGCTGCTCAATGCCGAGCGGCTGAACCGGGACCTGGGGAAAAAAGCCAGTGAGGCGGTTCCGCTCGACGGCGGGGGCCGGGAGATCAAACTGACGCCGGATTCGCTCAACGATGCAATGAACGCCGGCAGCGCAGTGAAAAAACTGGACAAATAAGGACAGCAGGCAGCACATGGAAGAAAAACAAGGCATTTACTGGCACCAGGGCATGTTCCTGCAGTCCCAGCATTTCCAGATGGCTGACCTGCACAACCAGTTCCAGCACAAGCCCCTGCAGGAGTCCGGCCTGCCGCATTTCTGGGGCGTGGGCGAGCTCGAACTCGTCGCCGCGGCCGCCACCAACCGCACGGTGGAAGTACAGGCCGCGCGCCTGCTGTTCCCCGACCGCAGCTACATCGAATACCCGGGCAACGCCGTCATCAAGGCCAGGCCCTTCGACGCCGACTGGGTCGAAGGCGACAAGCCCTTCACCGTCTACCTGGGCCTCAAAAAGCTCAGCGCCACCGAAAACAACGTGACCATCGCGGCCGACCTGACGGAAGCCGGCGGCGCGGGCACCCGCTACGCCACGCTGGCCAACCCGCCCGAAGTGCCCGACCTGTATTCGGACGGCCCGGCCGCCCAGGTGCGCACGCTGTTGCACGTGGTCAAGGTGTTCTTCGAGGGCGAGATCGACAAGCTGCAGGACTACAGCCTGATCCCCATTGCGCGCCTGGTGCGCGACGGCGACGCCATCAAGGTGTCCGAGAGTTTCATCCCGCCCTGCTATGCGATTTCCGGTTCCAACGTGCTGCTGCGCCTGGTGAAAGACATCCGCGACGAGCTGACCGGCCGCGCGCGCCAGCTGCAGGAATACAAAAGCCCGCGCGAGATGCAGAAGGCCGAGTTCGACGCGAGCTACATGGTGTTCCTGCTGGCGCTGCGCTCACTGAACCGCGCCAGCCCCTACCTGTTCCACCTGACCGAGACGCGCCAGGTGCATCCCTGGCTGGCCTACGGCGCCATGCGCCAGCTGATCGGCGAACTGAGTTCTTTTTCGGAGCGCTTCAACATGCTCGGCGAGGCCGAAGACGGCACGCCCGGCCTGCCGCCCTACGACCACAGCGACCTGGGCAAGTGCTTCGAGCGCGTGCGCAGCATGGTCAGCCACCTGCTCAACGAAATCACCGTGGGCCCCGAGTTCCTGGCCATCCTGCAACAGCAGGGCGACTACCACGTGGGCCAGCTGCCGCGCAATTTCTTCGGCCAGCGCAACCGCTTCTACCTGGTGATACGCACCGAAAAAGACATGGAGTGGGTGGTCGACTCGGTGCAGCGCGACGCGCGCCTGGCCGCCACCGACGAAATGCCGGGGCTGATCTCCCACGCGCTGCCGGGGCTGGAGCTGATCCACATGGCGGCGGCGCCGCAGGGGCTGCCGCGCAGGTCATACTCCTACTACTTCCGTATCGAGCAGATGAGCCAGCAATGGGAAATGGTGGAGCGCGAGGGCTCCATTGCGCTGTACTGGATGGATGCGCCGGCCGACCTCAAGGCCGAAATTGTCGTGTTGCGGAGATAACGTGCGCCTTGTTGACTGTTTCATTCCCTTCATGGCCTTCGTGCGCCATGTACAGGGCCAGCCCTCGGGAAGCGCGGCGTCCGTCAAGGACCAGCTCGACAGCCTGCTGGCCGACGCGCGCCGCAAGGCCCAGGAAGCCGGCATCGCCGAGGTGGACACGATGAACGGCATGTTCGCCGTCGTCGCCTGGGCCGACGAAATCCTGCTGGCCACTGCCTGGCAGGGCGCCGAGGAATGGAAGCGCCTGCTGCTGCAAAAACGCTATTTCAACGTGTCCAGCGCCGGCGTCGAATTTTTCACGCGGCTGGAAGCCCTGGGCGCGCAGCAGCTCGCGGTGCGCGAGGTCTATTTCTTCTGCCTGAGCATGGGGTTTGCCGGGCGCTACGGCCATGACCGCAATCCCAAGACGCTGGAAGACATCAAGCAGGCCTGCCTGCAACAGCTGGTGCACGAAGGCGAGGGCCTGTACGGCGATTCGGGCAAGGTGATGTTTCCGCAGGCCTATGCCAGCCTCACGCGCGGCAAGCAGCAGGCCGAGGGCCGCTGGCGCTGGCGCATTTCCTCGCTGACGCTCAGCGTGCTGCTGGCGCCGCTGATCGTGCTGGCCGTGCTCTACGGCATCTACCACCTGATCATCTGGCAGACGGCCAGTTCCATCATGGCGCAGATCAAATGAAAGCCTTGCGCACATTCCTGCTGTGGCTGCTGGTCCTCACGCTGCTGGCGCTGCTGAGCTGGGGCCTGGCCCTCTACATGGACTGGCCGCTGTGGGCTGCCCTGGCGGTGTTCTTCGGCGTGCTGGGCTTTTACCTGCTGGCGCGTTTCATCATCCGGCTGGTGCTGGTCTACCGCTCGCGCAGCCTCATGGCGCAGGTGTCCTCGGCCAACCAGGACAAGGCCGCCAGGCAGGCTTCGCCGCGCGCGGTGCTGATCCGCAAATGGAAGACGGCCGCGGCCACGCTGCGCGCCTCCAGCCTCAAGCGCTTCGGCAACCCGCTTTATGTGCTGCCCTGGTACATGATCGTGGGCCGCTCCGGCACCGGCAAGACCACGGCGCTGACGCGCACGCGCCTGTCCTCGTCGATCCAGAAGGTCAGCCAGAGCGCGCGCATCGAGCAGACCGCGAACTACGACTGGTGGTACTTCGACCGCGCCGTCATCATCGACTGCGCCGGGCGTTACGTCGAAGCGGCCGACCTCGAGCAGGACCGCAGCGAATGGGAACTGGGCCTGGACCTGCTGGCCAAGTACCGCGGCAAGGAAGGCCTCAACGGCCTGGTGCTGGCCATCAGCACCGAGCGCCTGGCCCACCCGGAAAAAGACGACCTGCTCGAAGAAGGCCGCGTGGTGCGCGAGCGCATCGAGCAATTGATACGCCTCTTCGGCAAGCGCTTCCCCGTCTATGTGCTGGTCACGCAGTGCGACCGCCTCTACGGCATGGAAGAGTGGGCGCGCCAGCTGAGCGAAAACTCGCTCGAGCAGGCCATGGGCTACCTGGCCGAACCCGACAGCGGCGAGCCCGCCCAGAACCCCTTCCTCGACAAGGCCTTCGGCAACATCCACGATCGCCTTCAGGTGCTGCGCACGGTGCTGGTGGCGCGCGGCACGCCGGTAGCGCCCGAGCTGCTGCTGTTCCCCAACGAGCTGAACCAGCTCAAGCCCGGCCTGGAAGTGTTCCTGCGCGCCTGCTTCGGCGACAGCGCGTATCTGGAGACCCCGTTCCTGCGGGGCCTGTTTTTCAGCAGCGGCCTGCAGGAGGGCGGCGCCGTCTCCACCCTGCTGGGCCAGGTGCTGCCGCCCGTGCCCCGGCACTCCAGCTCGAACGCCGGGCTGTTCCTGCACGACTTCTTCGGCCGCGTGCTGCCGCAGGACCGCAACATCTCGCTGCCGGCCTCGCTGCGCAACCCCTGGCGCACCGCCACGCAAAACCTCGGGCTGCTGGCCTGGGTGCTGCTCAGCGCCGCGGCGGGCATCTTCATCACCATCGGCTTCATGGACAACATGCAGACGCTGTCGCTGCTGCAGGAAAAAGACCGGCTCAACACCCAGTTCACCGGCAAGCTCGAGGACGACGCGGCCACGCTGGAACGCCTGTCCGAAACCATCTCCGTCATCGAGCGCCGCAACGACAACTGGAAAAGCCAGTGGATGGTGGAGACCACCAACATCGACGACCTGGAACTGCGCCTGAAAAGTAGCTTCACCGACAACTTCCGCAAATACATCCTGCCGATCACCGACGCCAACTACCAGGAAGATTCCGAACGCATCCTGCAGAACGACCCCAACAAGGAGTTCCCGCGCCAGATGCGCAACCTGGTGCGCTACATCAACCTGCTGCAGGCGCACCAGCGCGGCGCCGACCGCGAGGCGCTGCTGGCCATGCCGCAGCGCCAGCACATCTCGCGCTACACGCCCGAGCTCTACGCGCGCCTGAACAATCTCTACATCTCCAACATCGCCTGGTCGGCGCCCGGCGACCCTTACGTGGCGGTGCGCCTGCGCTTTGAGCAGCAGCTGTTCAACCAGCTGGCCTTGCACGACCCGGCGCTCACCTGGCTGGGCGGCCTGCCCGACAGCAACCCGCTGATCAAGCCCGTCACCGTGCAGGAGTTCTGGGGCGGCACCAGCCAGGCGCGTGGCGCCGCGGCTGCACCGGAGTTACCCGTGGTGCCCGCCGCCTTCACCCTGGCCGGCAAACGCGAGATCGACGCCTTCCTCGTCGAGATGGAAAAAAGCATAGACGACGGCCCCAAGTTTTTGGCGCACCGCAGCGCCTTCGAGGTCTGGTACAAGGACAACCGCCTGCAGCCCTGGCAGAAGTTCGCCGCGGCTTTCCCCGGCACCGAACGCACGCTGTCCGGCGAGGTCGAATGGCGCTCGGCCATGGGCCTGATCACCAGCGCGCGCAGCCCTTATTTCCGCGTGATGGACCGCCTCAACGACGAGTTCGGCAACCAGCCCGCGTCCCAGCTGCCGAGCTGGCTGCAGCTGTCGCGCGAGCTGGCCGAGCTGCGCAAGCAGGCGGCCCGCAGCGGCACCGCAGGCGACGCGCTCAACGTGGTGGGCGCCATCAACAACGTGGGCGGCAAGGCCATGAAGGAAGTCCTCTCGGGCTCCGCCGGCCAGGGCCAGACCACCCTCAAGAACAACCTGGGCGCCGCGGCCACGCTGCAAAAGTTCTTCAAGGACCTCAACGCCGTGGCCACCGACGTGGTGGTCGGCCCCGGCAAGGCCTACCAGGCGGCCGTCGACTTCCACAGCTTCTCGACCGACCCGGCCGTCAAGGCCTCGGCCCTGCAGTCCACGGCCGACAGCCTGGTGCAGCTGCGCCGCCAGGTGGGCTACAACAACCCCAACGACGAAATCGTCTGGCAGCTCATGGGCGGGCCGCTGCGTTTTGTGCTGGCCTACACCGAAGAGCAGGCTTCCTGCAGCCTGCAGAGCGAATGGGCCTCCAAGGTGGATTGGCCGCTGCAGACCGCGCCCAACATGACGGCCATGCTGGACCAGCTCTACGGCGCCAAGGGGACGGTCTGGGCCTTTGCCGACGGCCCGGCCAAGCCCTTCCTGCAGCGCGACGCCAACCGCTTTGCCATCGTGCAGACCCTGGGCTACAGCGTGCCCTTCACGCGGCAGTTTTTGCCCATGCTCAATGATGCGGCCGGCAAGCGCGTCGAGCAGCTCGTGACGCAGCAGCGCGCAGACCTCCAGGACCAGACCGACAAGCTCGCCGGCCAGAAAGAGCAGCTGCAGTCGCAACAGGCGCTGGCGCAGCTCGACCGCCTGCTGGCCGACATCAAACAAAAGGCCGATGCCATCAAGGCCCAGGTCCACCAGCTCACCATCACCGCGCAGCCCACCAGCGTCAACCCCGGCGCCAAGGCCAAGCCCTTTGTCAGCGTGCTGTCCATCCAGTGCGCCACCGGCGCGCGCGTGCTCAACAACTACAACTTCCCCGTCACCGACAGCTTCCCCGTGGCCGACCGCCAGTGCGGCGACGTCACGCTGCAGATCAAGATCGAAGACGTGGTGCTCACCAAGAAATACCCCGGCGCCGGCGGCGTCGTGCGTTTCCTGCAGGATTTCCGCGACGGCGCGCGCCAGTTCAACGTCGACGAATTCCCCGCCGCCCGCGCCCGCTTGGACGCCCTGGGCGTGCGCCAGATCGGCCTGCGCTACAACTTCGAAGGCCAGGACGCCATCCTCAAGGGCGCGCAGCAGCTCGAGCAGCTGGAGCGCCTGGACAAGGAAAAAACCGCCGACAAGCAGCGCCTGCAAGACGCGCAATTCGCCCGCGAAGAGCGCGGCCTCCAGGCCAAGCTCTCCAATGCCACCAGCGTGCCCGCCATCGAAGTCTCGCTGCCCAAGCAGATAGGCGTGTGCTGGGACACGCGGCTGACCCCGCACAAACCGCAGGACACGCAGGCCATGTTCAAGGAACTGGCCGCGGCGCAGGTGCAGGGGACGCCGGCGGCCACACCGGCTCGGTAGGAGTCGCCCCGCTCAGGTCACGAGCTTGACCGCGGTGGCCGCATCCAGCGCCACAATGCGCGCCAGCAGCGCGTCCGCCGCGCCGCGGTCTTCCTCGTTGCGGGCCATCACGCCGTAAGCCACCTGCAGGCCGTCCAGCGCCATGGCCGGGTCCCACGCGCCTAACTGGTGGCGGTCTATGGCTTGCACCACCGCTTGCGCGAAAGCTGTGAGGGCGGCGCCGGGGCGGTGCTTCAGCAGCAGCTCGCACAAACGGATTTGCAGCAGCAGCTGGTCGCGCGCCGTGGGTTGCAGCGCGAGTTGCTCCTGCAGGCAGGCTGCGGCGCTGGCGAGGTCGTCGTTGGCCGCCAGTGCGCGGGCATTGCCGATGGCGGCGGTGACGGCATCGCTGGTGCGGCCTCCGGCTGCCGCAGGCGCGCTGCCCGCGGCGATGCCGGGCATCAGTGTGGCGAGCCAGTCCAGCGTGTCGCCGGCGGCGAAGGGCATGCCGCTGGAGAAGGACAATTTTTCCAGGCCGGGCAGGCGCGCCAGCAGGCGGGCCGTTTCGTTGCAGACTTCCTGGCGCGCGGCCGCGAAGCCGCTGCCCATGCGGCCCAGCGCGGCGGCGCAGATGCCGTTGAGGTCCAGCCAGAAGGGGAAGTTGACCAGCTGGGCTTCGGCGAAGGCCACGAGTTCGGCGTCGGACTGGCTGTCTTTCAATCGGGCCAGCGCATCGGTGAGTTGCGAGATGGGCGGCGGCAAGCGGGTCTGGCCGCCGTCGGCGGGCGGCAGGGCTTCCAGTGCCGACCAGGCGGCCGTGCGGTTCAGCCGGTAGGACAGCGGGTTGCTGCTGTCGTTGGCCAGGAACCATTCGGCCAGGCTGCCCAGGCGCGTGCAGGCTTCTTCGAGCGCGCGTTCGACGTTGTCGGCGGAGTCCAGCAGCAGCGTGGCCGGCGGGGCGGCCGTACTGTCGGCGGCGGGCGCGGCGCTGGCCGCCGCGGGTGCCTGCGCGGGCGCCGGCGTGTCTTCGATCACCGTCAGGTTGTTGACCAGGCTTTGCAGTGCGCGAATGGACGGCGCTTCGCTGTCCTTGTCCACCAGCACCGCGTCGATGGCCGCCAGGCTGGCCACCAGGCGCGCGACCAGTTCGGCCTCTTGCGGCGGCAGGGCGCCCCAGTCGGTTTCGGTGGCGCGCTGCTGCACGCGGTCGACCAGCCACTGCACCGCGTTGCGGCGTCCGCGCATGCGCTTGAGCCCGGGGTAGAGCGTGTCCCAGTAGGTCTGCAGCATGTCGGCCAGCACCTGCAAGCCGTCGGCCAGGCCGTAGAGGCCGCGGGTTTCCAGCAGGCCACCCGTCAGGTAGCTGGCCACCAGCAGGTCCTTGCCTTTGGTGGAGAGCAATTCGGTCGACCACTGCGTGACCTTGTGCCAGTCCATGGTCGCGCTGTGCACCGGGCTGGCGAGCTTGGCCAATTCGGCTTCCAGCAATTCGAAGGCGGGCTCTTCGCGCACCTCGTTGCCGGCGGGCAGCGGCCCGTCTATGGGCTGCTTGCCGAGTTCGGTGATCAGGTCAGTGGTCATAGGGCGTCACAAAAGAAATGCGGTAGGGGCCGCGGAAAAATGGAAGAAGGCGCGGGAGGCTCACTCCCACAGCGCTTCCACCTCGGCGTTCAGGAAATAACCGACGCCGCGCTCGGTGCACAGCAGCTTGGGGTTTTTCGCGTCGGCCTCGAGCTTGCGGCGCAGCCGCAGGATCTGCACGTCGATGGCGCGGTCGTAGATGTCGTCGAAGGCGCGCGTGCGTTCGAGCAACTGCTCGCGCGAAATGATGCGCCCGGGCGTTCCGAGGAAGACGGCCAGCAGGTTGAACTCGGCATTCGTCAGCGACACCGGCTTGCCTTCGGGCGAGGTCAGCCGCCGCGTGTTGAGGTTGAGCCCCCAGGCTGCGAAGCGGTAGGCGCGCGGGTGTTTGCCGCGCGTGACGGGCACCTGCACGCTGCTGTGGGTGGGGCGCTCGCCGGCCGGCTCACCGGCAGGCGCGCCCGAGGCGCGGCGCGTCACCGCGCGTATGCGGGCCAGCACTTCGCGCAGCGAAAAAGGCTTGGTGATGTAGTCGTCGGCACCCAGCTCCAGGCCCATGACGCGGTCGGCTTCTTCCAGCCGGCCGGTCAGGCAGATGATGGAGATGTTGGCCTCGGCGCGCCATTTGCGCGCCAGGTCTATGCCGTCGCCGTCGGGCAGGTTCAGGTCCAGCAGCACCAGGCTGTAGGCCTTGTTGGAAACGGCCTGCACCGCTTCGGTCGCCGTGCCCACGCCGTCCACCGAGAGGCCGTGGCCGCCCAGGTAGTCGATCAGGAGCTTGCGCAGGGCGTCGTCGTCGTCGACGACCAGGATGGATTGGGGTTGGGTCTGCGTCATGGCTGCCTGCCTTCTTCATCAGGATGGACATCAACATCGCCGCCGGGCCGGGCCGGCGGGGCGTCGGACAGGCCGGCGGCCATTTTGACGGCCTGGCGCAAGGCCGCGCCGTCAAAGGGCCCGGTGATGGTAACCACGCCGGCTTCATGCGTGATGACAGCTTCCCGGCCCTTGCCGGGGGCCGCGCCGGTGCAGCGCACCAGCGGCAGGCCGGGGTCGCTGGCGCGCAGCGCGGCCAGCAGGCTGTCGGGCGCGCCTTGCGCGCCGGACGAGTCCAGCCACACCAGCAGCTGCGCATGTTCGCCCAGGCCTTGCGGGCCGCCGGCGGCATCAGCGGGGCCGTAGCCCGCGGGCTCAAAGCCCAGCGCGGCCAGCGTGTCTTCGGTGCGTTCGCGCGCCGCTTCATCCTGCGCCACGACCAGCACGGTTTCGCCCCGGCCCAGCGGCGCGGGCGGCGCGATCAGCGGCAGTTGCGCGGCTTCCTGCGCGGTCAGCAGCGGGAGCATCAGGCAAAAGCGCGTGCGCTCGCCGCGGCCTGTCCACACCGCCACGCCGCCGGCGTGGTCGGCCGCCACACCGGCGACGATGGCCAGGCCCAGGCCGGTGCCGTGGCCTTTGCCGTGGCCCTTGCCGCCCTGCGAGGAGCGCGAGGAAAAGAAGGGGTCGAAGAGCTGGTGCACGTGCGCGGGCGCGACGCCGCCGCCGTCGTCCAGCACGTCGAGCCAGGCGCAGTGGTCGCTGAGCGTGTCGCCGACGCCGGTGTCGGCTTCGCGCGCATAACCGGCGGGTTCGCCGCCGGCCGATGTCGCCAGGCGCAGCTCGACCCGGCTTGCCGCGGCCTGCGAGGCGTTGCGCAGCAGGTTCAGGATGGCACGCGTCAGCTGCCCGCGGTGCACCAGCACCGGCACGGGCGCCGTCGGCACCTCCACCCCCAGCCGCACACCGGGCGGCAGCAGCGGTGTCACCAGCGCCACGGCTTCGGAGACCAGGTCGCGCAGGTCGGTGGCCTGGCGCGTGCGCGCGCCCTGGCGGCCGGCCAGCAAAATCTGCTCGGTCAGGTCCTTGCCGCGCGCCACGGCGGCGGCCACTTCGCCCAGCGGGGCGCGCACCGGCAGGCCGGATTTTTCGCGCTCCACCGCGAGCTCTGCATAACCGCCGACGGCGCCCAGGATGTTGTTGAAGTCGTGGGCGATGCCGCCGGTGAGGAAGCCCATGGTTTCAAAGCGCCGGGCGCGCTCCAGCCGCAGGTTGAGTTTTTGCCGTTCGTTCATCGCGATGCCAACGAAGAAGGACAGCACGGCCAGGCCCGCGAGGTCCACCTGCAATTCCCAGGTGCCTTCATCGCCGCCGCGCGCCGCGCTGTAGGGGCCGTAGCCCGCGATGGCCAGGCCTATGCCGGCGCTCGCCGCCACCAGCACGCCCAGCGAGGCCGCGCGCAGGCCGCCGCTGATGGCCGCCCACACCATGACCAGCGCCAGCAGCACACGCAGCACCTCGGCCGGGAAGCCCGGCACCAGCGCCGAGGCGGCCATCAGCACGGCGGCCAGCGCGGCCGCGGCGAGGGCCGTGCCCGGCCTGTCGGTGGGCGGCGCCGAAGCCCGGGCCTGGCGCGAGCACCAGGCCAGCAGGGCCGGCAGCAACACCAGCACGGCCAGCCCGTTGCCGAGCAGGATCACGCGCCACTCTTCCAGCCAGCTGGTGTGTTTGGTCAGCGCGCCTATCGTGGCGCCCAGGGCCGCCACCACGCTGGTGGCCAGCAGCGGCAGGAAGAACATGAAGCGCGCCAGCTTGCGTGTGGTGTCGATGTCGCCTCTTTCGCAGACCAGGCGCCGGCCCAGGAAGGCGAACAGCGCCACCTCGAAGACATTGAGCAGCGCGAAGGCCGCATCGGCCTTCACCGACAGCGGGTCGGCGTCGCCGACCAGCATCATGGACAGGAAGACCGCGACGAGGAACAGCGGCCACTGGCGGTAGGGCAGGTTCCACAGCAGCGCCGCGGCCAGGGCCGGCGCGGGCCAGATGATGGCGGCCAGCGTGTCGGGTCGCGAGGTGTAGGCGGCCGGCGTGGACAGGATGGCGTAGACAAAGGCCAGCAGCGCGGCCAGCAGCGCCAGCCGGGCCGGGTTGGCGGGGTTGTGCAAGGCCGGCACGGCCAGCGCCGTGCGCCGGGCGGCGTGTGCCGCCGGGCTCGCGGGGGCGAGTTCGGCCTGTCCATTGCGTTGCATGTGCGGATCCTGCATTTTTTATGCCCCTGCCGTGCGGCGCCATCCTGCACGGCGGGAGTCCGGGCTCCTGGCCCTCGGGGAATTGCCCAGTGTACGCAATCGGGCAGGCCCGGGCACCGGTTTCGTCCACCCCGCGCAACACCCGCGCGCCGTGTCAGGAAGCCGCGCGGCAGGGGGACGTAAACTCGCCCCCATGAACGCCTCCCCAACGATCCGGCCCCCCCAGAGCGTTGCGGACTTCTCCCGCGAGGAGTGGGTGGAGATGCGGCTGATCCACACCTTCATGCGTTATGCCCGGCCGGCCCTGCATTCGGCGCTGGTGCTGCTGGTGGTGATGGTGGCGATTCTTTACCGCCACGTGGACCCGCTGGCCCTGGGCCTCTGGGCGACGGCGACCGCCGTCGTGACCCTGTCGCGCTACGGGGTCATCAGCATTTACCAGCGCAACCTGGTCGGCGTCAGCGGCCCGCCGCTGCGCGCCTTCATGGCGCGTTACGGCTGGACCTGGCCGGCCAGCGCCATGGCCTGGGGCGCGTCCATGTTCATCTATTTCCTCAAGGCGCCCATTTACGACCAGTTCCTCTGCATGGTCGTGCTGGTCGGCATGGCCGGCTTCGCGGTGGGCACGTTTTCGTCCTGGCTGCCCTGCTTCAGGAGTTATGTGAACGGCCTGGGGATATCGGTCGTGATCGCGCTGCTGTACGAGCTGGTGAAGGAGGGCGGCCTGCCTTCGACCTTCAACACCTACGGCATGCTGGCGCTGGTGGTGATTTACTGGGCCGTGATCCGCGTTTCGGGCCAGCGCTTTCACGAGGTGCAGCGCGTCAACCTGGAGCTGCAGTACGACAACTCCACGCTGATCAAGTCGCTGACCGAGCAGAGCCGCGCCGCGCTGGAGGCGGTGGAGATCAAGAACCGCTTCATCGCCAGCGCCGCCCACGACCTGCGCCAGCCCGTGCACGCCCTGGACCTGTACGCCGGCTGGCTGGCCGCCGAGCCCGAATTCGTCGAGCAGATCACGCCCAAGATCGTGCGCTCCACCAAGGCCGTCAACGACTTGTTCAACTCCCTGTTCGACCTGGCCGGGCTGGAAGCCGACCCGCTCCGGGTCAACCCGCAGGAGGTCGACCTGGCCGTGCTGCTGCAGGACCTGGAAGCGCAGTACGCGCCCTTCGCCCGTGAGCGCAGCCTGCGCCTCAGGGTGCGCGGCGCCACCGGGCAGATCCGGTCGGACCCGGTGCTGCTGCAGCGGCTGGTGGGCAACCTTCTCTCAAACGCGCTGCGCAACACACACCGCGGCGGCGTGCTGATGGCCGTGCGCCGGCGGCGCGGCGTACCCTGCATTGAAATCTGGGACACCGGCGTGGGCATCGCCAAGGAACACCAGCAGGCGATCTTCCAGGAGTTTTACCGGATTCCCTTGCAGGGGACGGAAGAGGGGTTTGGCTTGGGGTTGGCGATTGTTTCTCGGCTCAGCGAGGCGCTGGGGCATCCGATTGGGTTGGCTTCCCGGGCGGGGCGGGGGAGTGTTTTTTGGGTTGAGCTGAGGGGGTAGGGCCGGGTCTTGCGCCGGCTTGCGCGCCTTGCTCTTTGCTGAGGGCGGCTGGCCGGGGGTTGCCCGGCGGCAACTCACTTTCTTTTGCTTCGCCAAAAGAAAGTAAGCAAAGAAAAGGCGACCCTGGCTCCTGCGTCCCCTGCGCTTCGCTCCGGGGCAACCTGCGGTGCTCGGTTCAGGCGGGGTCTCGCTAAAC
>NZ_CALROB020000043.1:0-42837 GCF_943369675.1 Polaromonas sp. YR568
ACAGGTGGACAAACTGGTGCAGGCCATGGCGGCCTTTGCCCCTCCGGCCGCGGGGCAGACCACGCTGCCGGCGAATTACCAGACGTCGCTCGCGCCTGTGCTGGCGGCCAACTGGAAGTGAAGGTGGATTGGGCCGCGGCGCACGGCAATGGATGGAAGGGCTACCAACCGGAGGCCGGGCCGCAAGACCCGGCCTCCGCGAGCCGGGCGCCGTGGTCATTTTTTTCGGGGCACAAGCCTGGGCGGGCGATGCCTGGGTTCAAAGCCGGAATGCTGCACTGCGCAATGGCTCAGGCCGTGACGGGGGACAGGTTCCGAGGGTTCTCCCTTGTTGCCGCGCGCGCACGCATGCGGGAATATCCGGATGGAAACGATGCCGTCCTACATCGTTGGGTGAAAAGGACTCCTACAATCGGCCCCACATCTGGAGGCGCCTATCGCGTATTGCCGTGTCTCACTATGCTGCCCACATCTTGCAGAAGGCCGGGGTTTCCGAGGCCGTGGCGCAGGGTGTTGCCTCCAGGCTTTCGCTCAGGGCTTATGACACGCAGGAAGTGATTTGGGCCAAGGGCGGTGAGGTCCATGCGTGGCTGTTCATCGTCAGCGGCATGGTGGCCGCCGCGGCCCGCGCCGACGATGGGCGGTCTGTTCCGATCGCCATTTATGGCGCGGGTTCCTGGTTCGGCGAGCAGCCCCTGCTGAACCGCACGCCCTCACACCTGGAATACATCTGCCTCGCGCCTACGCAGGTCCTGAACATGCCGACGGCGGTGCTGTGGCAGCTTTTCAACACCGAGGCGGGATTCGCGCGCTACATCGCCACGGTGGCGGCCTGGCGGGCGCAGAAGAATGCGGAAATGCTGGTGCTGATGAAGCTGGGCAATCCCTGCCTGCGCGTGGTGATGGGCATCGCGCAATTCGCCGAGGCGCTGGTTTCCTGTTCTGAACGGCCGGCCACGGAAGGGCTGGACGGCGGTATCGCCATTCCGGTGACGCAGTCGGTCATCGCGGCAATGTGCGGCGTCTCGAGGGCGGCGTTTTCGGAATACGTGCAACCCCTGGCGGCAGAGGGCTGGCTGGCCATCAGCTACGGGCAGATTGAATTGCTGTCGCTGGCGACGTGGCACCGTTTCTACAAAAACCGGCGCATGCAACCCACGACGCACACCAACCCGACGATAGAGGAGTTGCTGGTGGAATTGCAGCGCGCCTCCCATCTGTAAGTCCACGTGCCGCTATTTCCGGCTTGAGATAGCCATGGGCGGTGGGCGCGACGCCGGGCGCCGTTGATGGCGGGCGACCGGCGCCCGGGGGCCGGCCCCTAAGCGTGGCCGCTGCCGCTGTTTTTATTTCTTCATCTCGTCTTTGCCCATCGCATCCTTGCCCATGGCGTCTTTTTTCATGCCGTCCTTGGCCATGGCGTCCTTCTTCATCTTGTCTTTTTTGGCCATGGCCATCTTGTCGTCGTGCTTCATGCCGTCTTTCGCCATCGCGTCTTTACCCATCGCGTCCTTGCCCATGGCATCTTTGGCCATCGCGTCTTTCTTCATGCCGTCCTTGGCCATGGCGTCCTTGGCCATGGCGTCTTTTTTCATGGCGTCCTGGGCCAGTGCGCTGCCGCCGGCAGCGAGCAGGCAGGCGCTGAGGAGGGCTGCGGTCAAAGTCTTGGTGTTGATGTTCATGATGCTGTTGTCCTTGATGAAAAAATGTTGGAAAGTCATTGATGAAAAAACGGCAAAGCATTGGAAATGCATGAATGCCTTGCCGGCGTTGCGGGGTGTCTGAGCGGGCTCAGCTACCTCCGAACCAGTTGTAGCCCTGGTCTTCCCAGTAGCCGCCAGGGTAGGTGTTGGTGACAAAAATCGCCTGGATGTGTTTGGGGTTCTTGTAGCCGAGCTTGGTGGGCATGCGCAGCTTCATCGGGAAGCCGTATTTGGGCGGCAGCACCTGGCCGTCGTACGTGAGCGCCAGCAGGGTTTGCGGGTGCAGGGCGGTGGCCATGTCTATGCTGGTGAAGTAGTCGTCGGCGCATTTGAAGCCGACGTACTTCGCGCTGGTGTCGGCACCGACCTTGCGCAAAAAATGGAAGAAGGGCACGCCGCCCCATTTGCCGATGGCGCTCCAGCCTTCGACACAGATGTGGCGCGTAACCTGGTCGGCCTGGGGCATGGCGCGCAGTTCGGGCAATGACCATTTGCGCCTGTCGGCGACCAGGCCGGCGACTTCGAGGCGGTAACTTTCTTCGTCCACTTCGCGCACTTCGTCTTCGCTGTAGTAGGCGTTGAAGGGAAAGGGCCGGGTGATCATGGAGTCGGGGTAGGTGGGCGCGAGCCGGTTCGGGTCAAAGAGCAGGCCCTGCACGTCGTCGTTGAGGCGCGAGATGCGGGTGAGGGCGGTGTTGACGGATTCGCTGTCGTCGAGCATGCAGCCGCTCAGCATGGCCAGGCCGCCCAGGGTGAGAGAGCCGCGCAGGAAGTTGCGGCGGGCCGTTGAGAGTTTGTTGGCCGTGGCGATGCGGTCCACGGCTTCCTGGAGGACGGCGTCTGCGTCGATATGGTGAAGGCGCCTGGGGCGTTGGATGTTCATATTGTTTCCTGGAGCGTGCGGCTCAACGGCCGCGCAGCATATAGACCAGCGTTTTGGGCACCAGCGCCACCATGACGAGGTGGACCACCACAAAACCGGCGAGCGCCGCCATGGCAAAAAAGTGGACGAGGCGCGCGCCTTCATAGCCGCCCATGAGTTCGCGCAGGATGGGGAATTGCACCGATTTCCACAGCACCAGGCCGGACAGCACGATGAGCACGCTGTCGGCCATGACAAACAGGTAGGCCAGGCGCTGCACCATGTTGTAGTGGCGCGGGTCGGCGTGGGCCAGCTTGCCTTTGAAGGCGGCCAGCAGGTCGGCGGCGATGCCTTTGATGGAGAGCGGAAAGAATTTGTGGAACAGCCGGCGCGTGAAGAGGTTGAATCCCAGGTAGAGGATGCCGTTGAAGAACAGCAGCCACATGGCGGCGAAGTGCCACTGCAGCGCGCCGCCCAGCCAGCCGCCCAGCGTGAGGTCTTTGGGAATACTGAAGCCCAGGAAGGCGGTGGCGTTGTAGATGCGCCAGCCGCTCATCATGAGCACCACCACGGCCAGCGCGTTGAGCCAGTGCATGGCGCGCAGCCAGGCTGGGTGTATGGCTTGTTGTTTGCCGGTGTTCATCAGCTGCTCCTCAGGGTTGCCCGCAATGCCCGGCGCTTTCGTCAAACAACGAAGGAGCCGGAATTTCCGCCGCGGTGTTGCCGCGTGTTGGGGTTTGGTCGGACGGGGCGCGGCTTTCTTACAGCGCTCTTGAAATTTATTTGCCGGCGGAGCGAGCTTCGCGGGATCGCTTCAGCGTTCACGTTGCACGGCGAAATCCAGCGAGTGGGTCTGGCGCACCAGGATCCTGGTTTTGACGGGCTCTCGAAGCACCGGGCTCCACGGCAAGGGAACGTTGTCGGATGAGACCTCAACCAGGTGCTCGCCGGCGGCGACGGACGGGTATTCGTAGCGGCCCTGGGCGTCTGTTTGCGTCACGTAGCGCCGGTCAAGCATGACGGTGACGTTGGGCACGCCGCCTTCGGAGGCTTCGCGCCGCCCGTTGGCGTCGGCGTCGAAAAACACGGTGCCGGCCAGGCTGCCGGCGCCGGTCCCGGGCATGCCGCCCAGCGGCGCGGTCGCCATGCCGGCATGGTCCTGGTAGCGCAGCAGCAGCTGGATGCTGCGATTGGCCTGGGTACTGGTATTGGCCGGCGGCTGCAGCGTCGCCGCGGTCAGGGCCGATACGACCAGCGCCTGTGGGGTTTCCTGGCCGCGCGATTCGGTGTAGCGCAATGAGAGCGACCAGCCGCCGGACGGCTGCCAGTTCACGCCGATGTTGGCATTGAGCGACTCGCCGCCGTTGCCGCGCGTGCCGCGCAGCGAGGCGTCCACCGACCATTGTGGCCAGGGCGACACGGTGCCGAGCACGCCCCAGACCAGCCCGCTGCCGGGATTGGCGCTTCCGTGTATGCGCTCCAGGGCCAGTGAGGTGCTCAGGAGGGCGGTCCACAGCACGGGCCAGCTGTGGTCGACGCCCAGGCGCAGGGTGCGCGCGCCGGAGGCCTTGGCCAGGTCGGCCCGCCACTGTGTCTGGCCCCAATCGCCGGCGCGGTTCCATGAGAACTGGACCGACTGCCCCGGGCTGGTGATGCTGCGAAAACTCAGGGCGGCCGCGACGGTGTTGCTGATGTCCAGCAGGTAGCGGCCGTTCAGGTTGACGAATGCGCTGCCACCGGAGGCGGCGCCGCCCGCCTGGCCGCCGCTGACGGTGCCGCTCAGCTCGGCGGCAAAACCGGCCTGCCACTGGCGTGTGGCAGTGTCGCCTTGCCAGTACACACCCTGCAGGTCGCCGGCAAGCCCGGTGGTGCCCCAGCGAAGATTGGGCTCGAAGCGGAAGACGCCGGCCGCTTGGCGCCAGCGTTCGCTGCGCCAGGCGGCGTCCAGCCAGAGGCCGCTTGCACCGCCGCTCTGTGTGGCCGTGCTTTGCACCACGTTGGCCTGCAGGCGCAGGCCGCCCACGCGCTCATGGGCCGCGCCGTAGCCGGCGGCCAGGCCGGATCCCCAGGGGGAAGGGCCCTCCCAGGACACGGCGGCGAACCAGGCGCGCGTGTCCTGGGTGATGCCGAACCCCCCGCCGTCGGGAATGTTTTTGCCGTCCATGAGCTGGAGGGCCGCATCGGCGCGCCCACCCGTTCCGGGTGTCATGGCTGCGGGCAGGCGAAATTGCCCGCCGGCCGACGTGATGCGGCCTGCCGAGCTTTCGAACCCGCTGCTGTTGAACCCGGTGAAGAGGCCGGTGTTGCCGGTGGCGGCGTTGAGGTCGATGGAATCGGGGAGATACCACTGGCCGCCTGCGCCGTGCAGGGGCGTTGCCGGTATGGAGACCCGGCCCGTGCCGCGCGCCAGCCGGGTGCCGGTGGTGCTGATGTTGCCGGCGTTGTGGTTGGCGAACCAGCCGCCGTCCAGCGGCAATGCGCGCTGGTCTATGCGCCAATCGCTGTTGCCGCCCTGCGCCCGGTAGCCCGATGCGCCTGCGCCTTGCCGGGTAAGGCCGGCATGCACGGACAGGGCGCCATGGTTGGGGGTTTCCATGAAGCCGCCCAGGTCCAGCGCGCTGGTCGCACTGTTGCCGTTTCCCGTCTGTTTGAAGACGGCGTAGTCCGCGTGCCAGCTTCGCGGCCAGCCGGTTTCGTTGTACTCGCTGGCCTTGAGCTGCAGGCCGCCGTCCAGGCCCGGCTGGCCGTCGATGACGCGGTCAACGTAAGAGCCCGGAGCCTGCGTGCTGGCCGGCTGGCCCAGCGCCGCGGCGCTTGTGAAGAGCAGGCCCAGGCCCGCGAGGCCGCGGCGGCGCCATGTCATCAAAAAAGGAAGGAGGGCGGCCGGCGGATGCGCCTGCCCATTCATGGCGCGAAAAGCTGTTCGATGTTGTGTGTTTTGCCCTTGCCCCATTCGAGCTTTCCGCGCACCGTGACGGGAAAGCGGATGGCCGCGGCGCTGTCCGGGTCGCCGGGGCGCGTCGCGCCCAGCGCGATGCCGCGTGTTTCGCCGGGCAGTATCGGGGTGTTGGCGGGCGAAAATTCAAGCGCGGTGCCGGACGCGTCCGTGCCGGTCAGGAAGCCGCCGACGCGGCCGTGGGCGGTGCCGCTGTTGCGTATCTGCAGGACGGGTGTGGGCTGGCCGTTCACGGCCTGAATCCCGGCCCCGGCAACGCTTAATTCCGGTGCGGCACCGCCGACGGCCGCATAGACCACGATGCCCAGGCGGGCCGAAAACGGCATGGGCGGGCCCGACGCCATGCGGGTGAGCTGCTCCTGGCCTTCGAGCATGATGGCGAAACGGCACTCCCCGGCCGGGGCGTCGGCGGGCACGTCGATTTCGAAACGGAAACGGTAGGGCCGCCCGCCCGCCATGATGAGCTCGCGCCGCTCGATGGCGATCCAGGGCCGGCAACTGCCCGGTTGCAATTCGTCGAAGAAGGTGGCCGCGTTGTCCGCGCCCAGGCGCCAGTCGGCCGTCTTGATGCCGAAGGTGGCCGATGTTGGCGACGCATTGGTGATTTCGATAACCTGCCGGCTGCGTTCACCCGGTTTGAGTTCGAGTTCAAAGCGCGCGGGAGATACCGCCAGCGCGAACTCGGCGGCAACGGGGCAGGGTGCGGCCAACATCATCGCCAGGCTAAAAAGGCCCGCCGCGCAGCGCCGGGCGAGTGCCGGACCAGGCTTGTTCATGGGGTATCCACCTCAAAATAAAACTGCAGCGACTGCGGGGATGCCAGCGCCCGGCCGTCGGTCCTGAGCGTCAGCTCTATGGTTTCTTCCAGGGAGGCCATGCCGGCGATACCGTCATACATCAGCGTGCGCGCACCGCTTCGGACGCTGCCCGGCAGCAGCCGGCCTTGCGTGCGCCATGTGGCGTGGACGGGTTCACCCGCCGCCGGCGCCAGCCCCATATAAAGTTTGACGGGCTGGTGCAGCCAGCGCGACAGGTTCAGGCGCAGGGCCACGCGCACGCTGGCCTCCACCGAGTTGTCGGCCCCGCGGCCCGGAACCAGCTGCCGCCAGCGCATGGGAAGCACGCCCTGGCTGACAACGGTGCCGCTGTCGTCCACGCGCGCCGTGCCGGCCGCCGCGCGGTCATGGGCGCACAGGCTCGCCGCCAGCAGGCAGGGCGCGAGGACGATGCGCGCCAGGGGCGACGGCCGGCCCTTCATGGGGCGGTCAGGGTGTAGGTCGCCCTGCCGGTGAAGGTGCCAGAGCCCACCAACTGGGTATTGGCGTAGCTGAACTGCAGGCAGCTTTCAAACCAGGTGTTGCGCGCGATGCTGAGCAGGGTTTGCGGCGCGCCGCCGACAAACGTGCCGTTGGAAATGGTGGGCGCCGAGTCGGATGCACCGGCTGAAACCCACGACACCGTACTGAAGGGAATGGTGCTGCCGCTGATGCTGGTCAGCGACGCTGGTGTGGTCGCGGTCAGGGTGGCATTGGCCCCCGTACCCGGCGTGCGGTAGAAGCCGCCTACATAGACCTGCGCGGGTATGGTGCAAAACGCGAAACCATCGAGGGGACTTGCCGCGACAGTGCTGTCGGTGGTCATGGCGACCGGGCCCGTTCCCAGGCTGGCTGCCGGAACGGTGGCGCTGACGCGGTTGATGGTGGCGTTGTTTCCGGGAATGCCGCCGGAGTCGAAAGTACCCCCGGTCATGGTGCCGGAACCCACTTGCAGGAACAGTGAACGCGTGCCCGGTGTGATGCTGACGGAAAAGGCTTGGGCGCCGGCGCACAGCAAGGCGCTGCCGATGGCGATGAACCCGCTCCGCGCGCCCGGTGTACCGCGGTGAAAAGGCGATGCAAAGGCAAGTGGGGCACGCATGGGCGTCGCTTTTACGTTGGTCTGGGAGGGGGCAAGGAAATGATCAAGGAAATGGCCCCACGGGGGAGGCCATTTTTTTTCGCGAGGCGCTTGAAAGATCAGAGCTGGGTCGCGGTGTAGGTCACGCGCCCATTTTTCGCGGCTGTGCCGCCGTAGGTGCCGGCAGCGGGGATGTTGGCATTGAGGTAGCTGTAGGTCCACTTGCCCTCGACGCGAACCAGGCGGTTGGTGGCCGTCAGGGTGGCGGCCGTGCCCGCGCCGCCGGCAACGCCGGTGTTGAATGCGGGGTGGGTGATGGCGGCATTGGTGAAGCCGGACGTGGTGGCGGCCAGGGCCGCGCCTGCTACGCTGATCTGGCTCCAGGGAATGGTTTCGCCGGCGGTGCCGGTCGTCAGGGCGCCGGTGGTGGCGGAGTTCAGACTGATGTTGCCGCCGTTGCCGTAAACGCGCACCGTCACGGCGCCCGCGGTCAGGTCGCCGCCGGTACCGGCAATGACGCTGGCGTCGCCCACATTGGCGGCCGGCACCGTGAACGTGGTGGAGTCAACGGTGCTGTCGGTGGCCGTATTGCCGGAGCTGGTGCCGACGCGCAGGAACAGCACCTGCGGGATGATGACCGTCATGTCCACGCGCGCCGCCGCGGTTGACGTGGTGATTGCGGGGGCGGTGTAGGTGGATTCAGCGTGGGCTGGGGCCACCAGCGCTCCGGCGAGGCTCAGCAGGCTGGCAAGAAGTACTTTTTTCATCATGGTTCTCCTGGTTAAGAAATCAGAGCTGCGTGGCGGTGTAGGTCACGCGGCCTTTGTTGGCGACCGTGCCGCCATAGGTGCCGGCAGCAGGCATATTTGCATTGAGGTAGCTGTAGGTCCACTTGCCTTCGACGCGGACCAGGCGGTTGGTGGCCGTCAGGGTGGTCGCCGTGCCGTTGCCGCCGCTGGCGCCGGTGTTGAATGCCGGGTGCGTGATGGCGGCATTGGTGAAGCCGGAAGTGCCGCTAGCGAGGGCCGCGCCCGCCACGCTGATCTGGCTCCAGGCGATGGTTTCGCTGGCGGTGCCGGTCGTCAGGGCGCCGGTGGTGGCGGAGTTCAGGGTGATGTTGCCGCCGTTGCCGTAAACGCGCACCGTCACGGCGCCCGCGGTCAGGTCGCCGCCGACACCGGCAATGACGCTGGCGTCGCCCACATTGGCGGCCGGCACCGTGAATGTTGTTGCGTCAACGGTCGCCGTCGTCGACGTGTTGCCGGCGCTGGTGCCGACCCGCAAAAACAGGACTTGCGGAATGACAATGCTGAAATCGAGGCGCGCCGCCGCCGTCGAAGCGGTGGTTGCGGGGGTGGTAAAGGTGGATTCGGCCTTGGCCGGCAAGGCCAGCAGGCTGGCGAGGCCCAAGGCACTGAGTGCAACGATTCTTTTCATGAAAACTCCTCAGTCAGGATTGAAAAAGCTGACTTGAGGTTACTGATATTTGTTGCCAAGTTGTAAGCAATAGTCCGCGCGAAGACATTCTTCGTTAGCTTTTCAGATCGAGTTGCCGAATACAGACATCGAGATATGGATGTTCGAACGACAGCGCTGATGTTGAATGCCTTGCGCCACACATCCCGGCCCAGGCTTTCAGAAAACGCCCGTAACATGCTCCAGATGCAACGCTTCAAACGACTGTTCGCCGTTCTGGCCTTCCTGGCCCTGCTGCTGGCGGTGTTCCAGCTCTCGGGCCTGCGGGACAACTTCAACCTGGCTTTCCTGCACCAGAAATTCCTGGACAACGAAGCCACGGGCTTGCTGATCTTTATTGCACTCTTCGCGCTGGGAAACCTGATCCAGATCCCGGGCTGGATCTTCCTGGCGGCCGCGGTGCTGGCGCTGGGCGAGGTATTGGGCGGCGTGGCGACCTACCTCGCGGCGGTGGTCTCATGCGCCTTTACCTTCTGGCTGATACGCCTGCTGGGCGGCGATGCCTTGCGGCAGATCAAAGGCGGCTGGGCGCAACGCGTGCTCGCGCAACTCGACGCGCGGCCGGTGGCCAGTATCGTGGTGCTGCGCATGCTGCTGCAGACCGTGCCGGCGCTCAACTATGCGCTGGCGATGTCGGGCGTGAAGTTTCGCGACTATATGCTGGGCACGCTGCTGGGCCTGCCGCTGCCGATTGCGCTGTACTGCGTGTTTTTTGATTACCTGGCGCGGGTGCTCAAGGTGCCGGGGTATTAGAAGTCCCTGGCCTTGTTGCGGGGGGGCAACTAGCGCCAGAGACAGGACAGCTGCGGTGTTCCCTGGGTCAGGGCAGCGCAGAAACCGAACACCACCAGGCTGGCGATGAAGACAAAAAAAGCGGTGCGGGACCGGTCCCCCATCTTCACCAGCGCTTCATCGCTCAGCGATTTGTACTCTCCCCAGATAAGAAAGCGCTGGGCGGCCGCGTAATGCTTGTTGCCGTCTTCCGTCCACAGCTTTTTTTGGGTGCCAAGTTCCGCCCATATGGCGGGGAGTGTTTTCTCCAGGCTCCTCACAAATCGGTGCTGCAAGACACCCGAAGGAATGGCGGCAAGCACTACCAGGCCAAATGCCATGGTGGAAATAAAGTCTGGATGGCTGCACATGCGCTGTGACGAATCAGGGCCCGGATTTGCGGGAGTGCTTGGCGGCAAGGAAGAAAGCGCAGCCGCCCGCTGTGGGGCGGCCGCGCAATGTCTTCAAAGTACCTTGCTCAGGAAGCGTTTGGTCCGCTCTTCCCGCGGGCTGTCGAAGATTTCCGATGGTGTGCCTTCCTCGACCACCAGGCCTTCGTCGATGAACAGCACGCGGTCGGCCACCTGGCGGGCAAAGCCCATTTCGTGGGTGACGACGACCATGGTCATGCCTTCTTCGGCCAGGGCCTGCATGACGGCGAGCACTTCGCCGACCATTTCGGGGTCGAGCGCGGAGGTGGGTTCGTCGAACAGCATGATGCGCGGCTGCATGGCCAGCGCGCGGGCAATCGCCACACGCTGTTGCTGGCCGCCGGAGAGCTGGTTGGGATAGGCGTCTATCTTGTCGAGCAGGCCGACCTTGATGAGCAGCTCGCTGGCGCGGTTGCGCGCTTCCAGCGCCGTGAGCTTGCGCACCTTGGTGGGGGCCAGCGTGATGTTTTCCAGCACGGTCTTGTGCGGGAACAGGTTGAAGCGCTGGAACACCATCCCGATTTCGGAGCGCAGGGCGTCGACGTCGGTCTTGGGTTCGTGCACCGAGACGCCGTGCACCAGCACTTCGCCGCCGCTGGCGTCTTCCAGGCCGTTGAGGCAGCGCAGGAAGGTGCTTTTGCCGGAGCCGGAGGGGCCGATCACGCAGACGACTTCGGTGGCCTTGATGGCGCAGTCGATGCCGCGCAGCACCGGCGTTTGGCCGAACTGCTTGGTCAGGCGCTTAACGTGAATCACCTCGTCCATAACGAGCCTCCAGTTTCTTGACGAGGTAAGCCAGGCCCAGCGTCAGCACCCAGTACATGACGGAGATGGTGAGGTAAGGCTCCCAGTAGCGTGAATAGGCGCCGGCGACGGTGCGCGCGGCGTAGGCGAGTTCGGCCAGGCCGATGGCCGAGATCAGCGACGAGTCTTTCAGCAGCGCGATCGCGTTGTTGCCCAGCGGCGGCAGCATGCGGCGGAAAGCCTGCGGCAGGACGACGTGGTACATGGTGCGCGGAAACGACATGCCCAGCGAACGCGAGGCTTCGACCTGGCCCTTGTCGATGGATTGGATGCCGGCGCGGAAGATCTCGGAGATGTAGGCGCCGGCATTGAGCGTGAGGGCCACGATGCCGGAGAGGAAGGCGCCGTAGTTCTGCTTGATGTTGCGCGCGGTTTCACCCGAGATGAAGATGCCGTCGGTCGGGTTGATGAACAGCGGCAGCACGGCGAAGTGGATCAGCAGGATTTGCACGAACAGCGGCGTGCCGCGGAAAAAACTCACGTAGACGGTGGACGGCCAGCGCAAGGCGTATTTGCAGAGTTCGCGCGCGGGCGAGTGGCGCGATTCGGCGACGCGCGCCATGCCGATGGCCAGGCCCAGCGCGGTGCCCTGCACGATGCAGATCAGCGTCACCAGGATGGTCATCTGCAGGCCGCGCCAGAACAGCACGCCGTACTCCGCGATGATGTCGGCCCGGAACCAGCCGAACCAGAGGACTTGCTCCATGACGGGTAAGTCTCAGCGGATTATTGTGCGGGCAACGCGGGAGCGTCGGCCTGGAACCACTTCTTGTAGATGGTGGCGTAGCTGCCGTCGGCCTTGACGGCTGCCAGGCCCGCGTTGAGCTTGTCCAGCAAGGCCTTGTTGCCCTGTTTCACGACGATGCCGAAGTATTCCTTGGGGAAGCTGGCGTCGGACACGGTCTTGAGCTGCTTGTGTTCCTGGGTGCGGAAGGCGATCACGCCGTTGTCGCCGATGGCGGCGTCCAGGCCGTTGTTGGCCAGCTCGGAGATCACCACGGGGGTGCTTTCAAAGCGGCGGATGTCGGGGTTGGTCTTGCCGAATTCGCGCGAGGCCATGTCGTCGCCGGTGCTGCCGGTGACCACGCCGATTTTTTTGCCGGCCAGGTCTTTCAGGCCCTTGGCGGTGCTGTTGGCCTGCACGGCGATCAGCTGGCGCGCTTCGAAGTAGGGGGTGGTGAAGTCGTAGGACTGCTTGCGCTTGTCGTTGATGGTGACGCCGGAGATGACGAGGTCCACGTCGCCGTTGTTGAGCGCGGCGAAGATGCCGGTCCACGGGGTGTTGACGATCTTGATCTGCAGGCCGGCCTTCTGGGCGACGGCCTTGATCATGTCGACGTCGTAGCCGACGATTTCCTTGGTCGGGCTTTCATAGGCAAACGGGCGGTAGGTGGCGCTGGAGCCGACGACCAGCTCCTTGTTCTGGGCCTGGGCGGCGAAGGCTAGGGTGAGCAGGCCGGCGGTGGCGGCGACTTTGTGCAGGAGGTTCATGGTGATTCCAGAGGGAAGGGGTAAAAAATGCTTGCCGGTCCGCACGCGGGGACGAAAAAGCAAAAGTAGCCAATGGTAACGCCTGCAAAAGCCGTGCCCGGGAGCGCGCGGGCAGGGTTTTCGCGAAGACGGGACGGGCGGCGGCGAAAAAGGCCCAGGAGGCGCCTAAACAGGGGCCAAAAGGAGGGCTCCGGGGCGGTCAGGCCCTGAGTTGTCGGTTGAAAAACGCCAGCGTGCGCTCCCAGGCCAGCTTGGCGGCGGCCGCGTCATAGCGCGGCGTGGTGTCGTTGTTGAAGCCGTGCTGGGTGCCGGGGTACTGGTAGGCGGTGAAGTTCACGCCGGCCGCCTTCAGGGCCGCCTCATAGGCCGGCCAGGAGGCGTTGATGCGCTCGTCGACCGCCGCGAAGTGGATCAGCAGCGGGGTTTTGACCTTGGCGGCGTCTTCCACCGGCGGCTGGTTGCCGTAAAAAGGGACGGCGGCGTTGAGTTCGGGCAGGCGGGTGGTCAGCGTGTGCGCCATGCCACCGCCGTAGCAGAAGCCGACCACGCCGAGCTTTCCGCTGCAGTCGTCCCGGCCCTTGAGGTAAGTGACACCGGCCACGAAGTCTTCGGTGCACTTGCGCTGGTCCAGCTTGGCGAACAGTTCGCGCGCCTTGTCTTCGTCGCCGGGGTAGCCGCCCAGGGGCGTGAGGGCGTCGGGCGCGAAGGCGAGGAAGTTGTCCAGCGCCAGGCGGCGCGTGATGTCTTCTATATGAGGGTTGAGCCCGCGGTTCTCGTGGATGACCAGCACGCCGGGCAGTTTGCCCGTGGCGTTCGCTGGCTTGGCGAGATAGCCCTTGACGGTGCCGGTGCCGGCGGAAGACGGGTAGCTGACCGTCTCGGTCTTGATGCGCTTGTCGTCCTTGGCGATTTGCTGCCCCGCGGCAAAATTCGGGCTCAAGGCGGCCAGCAGCGCGGTGGCGGTCATGCCGGCGGTGGCGAACTTCTGGGCGCGCTCCAGGAAGCCGCGCCGGTCCAGCGTGCCGTGCACATAGGCGTCAAACAGAATCAGCAGTTCCTGGTCAAAGTCCTGGGCGGTCTTGAGTGGCATGGGTGGCTCCTGCAAAAAATCCAGCATAACGATTCACGGGCCGGCTGGCAAAGGGCGGGGAGGGGTGCCATGTTCGCCACACTGCCGCGCGCGCATTCGCCGGCCTTCCTGCTATGAAACCCATAGCTGTGAGCTGGCTTACCAGTTGGTTCGTGGGCTTTGTTACGCCTCAGGCGGCGAGAAAACCGGTAAAACCTGCTTTAATAACGGCCTGGGCCGCCGGGCCACCAAATTGACACGGCGGGCTTTCTGTGACTCACTGGGCTCACCGGGGCCGCCCAGCCGCACCGCCTCTGGCACAGCGGCACCCCCAAAAAAACGAGGAGAACCGCATCTTGAACCTGATTTCATGGCTGATGGCACTGGTGGGCGTGGCCGTGGGCGCGCTGGCTGGCATCCTTTTGTACGCCCGCGCCTTGCGGCAAAAAGCCAGTGCAAACCTGCGCGTTCCGAAAAAATGGCCGTTGACCGCGCGCGATGTGGTGACCAGCGACGAGTACGAAGTCTGGAAATGGATGCGCAGCACCTTCCACGACCATGTGGTGATGCTCAAGCTGCCGGTGCTGCGCTTCACCATCCCCGTCGAAAAAGACAAGGACAGGGAAAAAAACAAGGAAAAGAACGAGCGCTTGCTGGAACTGCTCAACGGCGTCTACACGACCTTCACCGTCTGCACGCTGGACGGCAAGGTGGTGGGCTGCGTCGACCTGCGCGGCAAGCGCGACGTGAGCCGGGCCAGCCGTGAACTCAAGGAAAACCTGCTGTCCGATTGCGGCATCGCCTACACCACGGTGAGGGCCAGCCGCCCGCCTACCGTCAGTGCCATGCGCGCCGCCTTCCTGGGCGAAATTCCCGAAGAACTCATCCTGGAAGACCAGGAAACACGCGGCGGCGACAGCAGCTTCCACGCCGATCTCGAATCCTTCACCCGGGAGCGCGTCAAGGCCGCCAAGGATGCGGCCCTGAAGGAACTCAACAAGGAAACCCAGCAGGAGGCCGCCCAGGCGGCCGCCAACCGCAACATCGGCTTCAGTTCCGACGGCAGCAGCGGGCTGCACAGGGGCGACACGGACGACCGCTTTGCTGTGCAATGGGAAGACTCCTTCATCCAGGCCGCGGACACGCGGCCGGCCAGGCGCGAATAAGGGCGGGTCTGTGAGCGTGGGCCCCCTGCAGGCGTTTGCCCCGGCGCGCCCTTCGTTCCTTCGCTGTTTGCCGTTTCCCACCGCTGTGAAATTCCCATCGTGAGCAGGCTGGGCCACACCCGCGACAAGATATACAAGACCGTGGCGCGGCAGCTTCACGGCGTGGTGCCGTGCTGGGTCTGCGGCGAACACGTCACGCCCCAGGCCGCGACGCTGGAGCACATCCGGCCCCTCAGCGAAGGCGGCAACAGCCACGCGGAAAACCTTGCCATCAGCCATGAAGTCTGCAACGGCCAGCGGCATGCCGCCGGCACGGTGCCGGCCTCGGCCGCCGCGCCCGGGCGGGTGCTCAGGGGCGGGGCAGCTCCCGGCGGTCCCGCGTGAAGGCGGGCCTGCGCGATGGCGTGTGGGCGGTGCTGGCCTTGCTGCTGGCGGGCCTGGCTTTTTCGGCCGCCGCGCAAAAGCCTGCGCCGTCCAAAGCGCAGGCAACTCCTTCCGCCGTGATCACGGTCGACCCGGGTAGCGAGGTCACCATCGGCAACGAAGGAAGTTATGCGCTGTCGCGTTCCTTCTCCTACCTTGAAGATGCCGGCGGCGAATTGGTGCTGGCCGGCCTGTTGAAGCCGGACACGCAGGTGCGCTTCCGGCCGGTGGCGCAAAGCGGCTCGGCCACCAACTTCGGGCTCACCAGCGCGGCCATCTGGCTGCGTGTAACGCTTCGCACCGCGCGCGATGCCCCCGCCGACTGGATGCTGGAAGTGGCCTATCCGCCGCTGGACAGGATCGAGCTCTACACGCCGGACGGCAAGGGCGGCTTCACGCGGCAGGTGGGCGGCGACCTGTCGCCGTTTGCCGAGCGCGCCGTGGTGCACCGCAACCACGTGATGCCGGTGCGCCTGAAGCCGGGCGCGGCCACCACGCTTTACCTGCGGGTGAATTCAGGCGGCACGGTGTCGGCGCCGGTCAAACTCTGGCAGCCCGCGGCGCTGTGGCGGCACGACCAGTCCGAGTACGCCACCATCAGCCTCTACTTCGGCCTGCTGATAGGCCTGCTGCTGTACAACCTGCTGCTGTTTTTCTCGGTGCGCGACCGCGCCTATCTGATCTATGTGGCCTTCGTGGCCTGCATGGCGGTCGCGCAAGCGGCGCTGACCGGTTTCGGCGCGCAGTTTCTCTGGCCGGGCCTGCTGTGGTGGAACAGCGTCTCGCCGCCGGCGGGCATGGCCGCGACGGCGGTTTTCGGCCTGCTGTTCGCGCGCAGCTTTTTGTCGAGCGCGCTCAGGATGCCGCAGCTGGACCGCCTGATGCTGGCGCTGGTGGCCGGCTGGCTGCTGGCGCTTCTGGCGGCGCTGGCGCTGCCCTATGTGGTGTCTTCCCTGATGGTGACGGTGCTGGCCGTCTTCAGCGTCGTCACCCTGGTGGTGGTGGGCGTGCTGAGTCTGCGCGCGGGCCACCCGGGCGCCAAATACTTCCTGGCGGCCTGGGCGCTGCTGCTGGTGGGTGTGGTGACGCTGGCCCTGCACAACACCGGCTTCCTGCCGTCCAATGCCTTGACGGCCAACTCGCTGCTGATAGGTTCGGCGCTCGAAATGGTGGTGCTGTCCTTCGCGCTGGCCGACCGCATCAACGTCACGCGCCGCGAGAAAGAGCAGGCGCAGGCGCGCATCACGGCCGAACACGCGATGGTCGAGGCGCTGAGCACCTCACAGGAAAATTTCCGCACGCAGCTCAAAGAGCGCGAGATGATCCTGGAAAACTCCATCGTCGGCATCGCCTTCCTGACGCCGGACGGGCGCTTTCGCTGGGCCAACCAGGCCATGCTGGAAGTCTTCGGCGCCGGCGGCAACCCGCTGACCTCGATGGAGCCGTTTTACCTCTCGCGGGAAGAATACCTGCGGGTCGGCGGCGAGGTGTCCGCCTGCGTCGGCCGCGGCGAAAACTACGAGGCCGAGATCCAGGTCAGGCAGTTCGACGGCACGCTGATCTGGGTGTCGCTGTCGGGCAAGGCCGTCAGCGAGCGCGACCTCAGCCAGGGCACTGTCTGGGTCATCATCAACATCACGCGGCGCAAGGAGCTGGAGGCGCAGCTGGTGCGCACCTCGTCGGAACGTGAAGCCATCCTCAACAGCGCGCTGGTGGGCATCGTGCTGTCGGTGAACCGCCGCCACGAATGGGTCAACGAGAAGTTCGCGCAGATGATGGGCGGCCCGCGCGAGGAGCTCATGGGCCAGCCTTCGAGCTACATCCACCCCGACCTGGCCACCTGGGAGCAGTTTGGCAAGGAGGCGCGCGAAACGCTGATCGCCACCGGCAGCTATATCAGCGAACGCCAGCTCAGGCGCCGCGACGGCCAGCTTTTCTGGGTGCAGATGGCCGGCAGCTGCGTGCAGCCCAAAGACCCCGATTCGGGCGTGATCTGGGCCTTCCTGGACATCACCGAGCGAAAAAAATCGGAAGAGGACACGCGCGAGGCGCTGGAGCAGCAGCGCGCCCTCAATGAGCTGCGCACCCGCTTCGTCGCCATGACCAGCCACGAGTTTCGCACGCCGCTGTCGGGCATCCTCTCGGCCGAGGAACTGCTGCGGCATTACGGCAGCCGTTTGCCCGAGTCCGAGAAGCTGGAAATCCTCGACAGCATCGCCGCCGGTGTGAAGCGCATGACGCGCATGCTGGACCGTGTGCTGCTGCTGGGCAAGGCCGACGCGCAGATGCTGGAGTTCGAACCGCACCCGCTGGACCTGCGGGCGCTGTGCGAATTGCTGGTCGAGGAAGCGCGCATGCAGCAGGCGGACAGCCTGTGCGAGCTGCGCCTGGACTACACGGCGGACCCGGGGCAGGGCCTTTACGACGAAAAACTGCTGCGCCACATCTTCGGCAACCTGCTGTCCAACGCGGTCAAGTATTCGCCGCTGGGCGGCCTGGTGCTGTTTCGCGTGCGCAGCGAGCAGGACATGACGGTTTTGGAAGTCGCCGACGAAGGCATAGGCATACCGGAGGACGAACTGCCGCACCTGTTCGAGTCCTTCCACCGGGCCAGCAACGTCGGCACCATCCAGGGCACAGGCCTGGGCCTGGCCATCGTGCGCAACGCGGTCGACATCCATGGCGGCGCCATCGCCGTGCGCAGCAGCGCCGGCGCGGGGACCACGTTTACCGTGCGCCTGCCGGCCCGGCGCTGAAGAAGCCTAAGCCTTGTAGTTCGCCGAAAGGCTTTCATCGAGGAAGGCATTGTTCGCTTCGCGGATCTTCGCGGCGGCATCGTCATAAAGAAACGGCAGGAAGGCGTAGCGCCTCCCTCGCGTCACGGTGGACACGGCATGCAGCAAGGAGCAGGAGAACACCACGGCGGCGCCTATTTGGGGCTTGAAGGATCTGGGGCCGTATTCCGGGAACCTGATTTCGCCACCCTCGAAATCATCATTGAGGTTGATCGACACCGCGAAGCGCCTGTGGGCCGTGCCGCGCGTGGTGTTGTCGCGGTGGGCGCGGAAATGCGCTTCCTGGTCGGCGCGGTAACAGGCGACGATATAGCGCTCCATGCGCGTGGCCTTGAATTGATGCACTTTGGCGATCTCGGGCACGATGCGGCGATGAATCCATGCCTGCGTCCATTTCACGATCTCCGGCTGCGTGATGTTGTAGTCTTCGCGCCGCTTGTGTTCATGGTCATGGGTGAGGATGGTTTTTCCGTCCTTTTCGCGCATGAAGCCGGATTCCTGGCCCCCGTGGGTGTCGTAAAGCGTGACCAGCCTCCGGCAAAACTCCGGCGGGAAAACGTTGGGCAGCATCAGGATGGGTGCCTGCAGTTCTATGCCGGCGAATAGCGATGGTGGCGGCAGGCTGGAGAGCCAGAACAAAAGAGCGGAGATGTCGTCTGCGTCATTGAGGGGGATTGCCTTCAATACCCTCAGGGTCGGGTCAAGGACGAAGCACAGGCGGCGAATGCCTTTGTGTTGCGGGTTCGCATCCGCGTTGAGCGGAACCACGCCATAAAGCTGGCTGACCTGCGCGTCGAAGTCCCAGAGGAAGCGATAGCCGGGATAGTGGTCGGCGACACGCTGCTCGCTTTCGTCCCGCGGGTCCAGGCTGACACCGAAAAAAGAGCAGTGCAAGTCGTTGAAGATATCCTGCCGCTGCAAGGCCATGTCGATGGCGGCGCGGCCCAGGGGGTCCGCGGCGCTTCCAAAAAAACACAGCACGATGTAGCGCCCGGCCGCAGCATGGAGGGCATAGCGTGGATTCGCGAAGGATCTTTGCCTGAACCAGGGAGCGGGATCGCCCGCGAGAAGATTGGAGTATTTGCTCATGGATTGACCTGGAGACTGTGCGCACGCGGGCGTTTGGCAGGCATCACGGCTGCCCGGTTTCCAGCATGTCGTTGATGACGCTCAGATCGGCTTCGCCCAGCGTGGCGTTCGCGGCCTTGAGGCGCAAACCCTGGACCAGGGTTTCCGCCCGCGCCTTGTGCCAGTCGCGCTGGGCCGTATACAACTGCTGCTCGGCGTTCAGGACTTCCATGTTGATGCGCGTGCCGACGAGGTAACCCACCTTGTTGGCATCCAGCGAACTTTTGCTGGACACAATGGCCGAGCCCAGCGCCTGCACCTGCGCCGCGCCGTTGACGACACCCGCGAAAGCCTGGCGTGCCTGGGTCGCCGCCTGCCTGCGCGCCGCTTCCAGGTCTTCTTCGGCCTTGCCCTTCAAGGCCAGGGCTTCGCGAACGCGCGCCTGCACACCGCCGCCGGCATAAAGCGGGATGGTCAGGCTCACGCCGACCTGGCTGGAGCGCGAGCGCACCGAGATGTCGGCCGGTGAGGTGATGCTTCCCGACGTGAAGTTGCTGCCGTAAGTGGCCGTCATGTCCAGGGTCGGCAAATGCGCCGCCTGGCTTTTGGCGATTTCGCGGTCTGCCACTTCCAGCGTCGCCCGGGCAATGCGCACCTGGATGGATTGCTCGCGGGCGCTGTCCAGCCAGGGCTGGGCGGCTTCGGGCTGGATGCGCGGCAGGGGGCTGTCCGCGCGCAAGCCCGCCAGGCGTGCATGGGAGATCCCCAGGATGCGCGTCAATTCGGCCAGCTTGTTCTGCAACTCATTGCCGGCCACCACCGCCTGGGCGCGCGACAGGTCCAGCCGTGACTGGGCTTCGTGCACGTCGGTCACCGTGCCGGTTCCGCCTTCGAAAGTACGGCGGGCCAGGCTGCGTTGCTGCTCCATGGCGCTGATCTGCAGGTGTGCCACATGTTCGGCTTCCTGCGCCACCAGCACGTCCAGGTAGGCCTGCGCGGTGCGCAGGATCAGGTCCTGTTCGGCCAGCCGGAACTGCGCCTCGGCCAGCAGTTCCTGTTGCCCGGCCTGGTCGAGCGCCGCCGAAGCGGTTGCACGCCACAGGGGTTGCGTCAGTTGCAGGTTCCAGCTGCGGTTATGCACGTCGCGCGGCACAGGCGCCAGTTCGTTGAAAGAGGCTTGCCCGGCCTGCCGGCTGGCGGCGCCGACCAGGCTCACCGCGGGCAGCAGCGCCGCGCGGGCCTGGGGCACCCGTTCGCGTGCCGCCTGCAGCGCGTAGACGGCGCCGCGGTAAATCGGGTCGCGCGCCTGCGCCTGGCGGTAAACCTCCAGCAGGTCGCCGGCCGGCGCGCTGAGAGAGGCGAGCAGGAGAGGCAGGCCGGCCAGCCACAGGGCGCCGCGAGAACGTGGATGGCGGGAATAAGGCTTGGCGATGCTGGAGGATTTCGGCCACGGGGTCGGATGCCTCAGGGCATCCTTACTCCCGGCGGGCGAGTTGTTCGGCTTCATGGCACTGAAAGGAATGTTGCAACACCTGCATGTTGCCGCCCGCATCCGGAGGTCTCAGTTGAGATTGTCCGCATGCGGACAAAATTGGTTGGAAAGTGGCGAAAGAGTCAGGTTATCTCGGGTAGCAGGCGCGGGGCGACCGGCAGGCTGCCCACTGGCGCCGCTTCCGGCGGTCCGGGTGCCCGGCGCTTGGTGATAACCTTGGGGCCGGACGAAACTTCGATGGACCCTTCACCCATGCCAAATATTGCAACGCTTCTCAAGAATGAAATCGCCCGCGTAGCCCGCAAGGAAGTCCGCGCGGAAACGCAAAGCCTGAAAAAGGCCGTCAACGCCCACCGCGGAGAAATCGCCGCACTCAAGCGCAATGTTCGCGCTTTGGAGCAGAAGGTGCGGCAACTCGGAAAATCCCGCCCCGGGAGCCCGCGGGCGGCCGTTGAGCAGGACGAGCCCGCGAGTGCTTCAAGGTTCAGCGCCAAGAGCCTGGCCAGCCAGCGGCGCCGGCTTGGCCTGTCGGCCCACGATTGCGGCCTTCTGGTGGGCGCATCGGGACAATCTATTTACAAATGGGAGGCTGGCAAGGCCAGGCCGCGCGCGGCGAACCTGCCGGGGATTGCGGCCCTTCGAACCATGGGGAAGAAAGACGCGGCCGAGCGCCTGGCCGCATTGGCCTGACGACCAGATTCACTGCGCCGCTTGGCCGCGGCCCGTTGCGGGCGCCGGCGGCTCAGGCGGCCAGCGCTTCCTCTTCGAGGTTGTCGCTCAGGAAACCGCCGCTCTGGTGGGCCCACAGCCGCGCGTAGAGGCCTCCGTTGGCCAGCAGGGTGCGGTGGTCGCCTTCCTCGACGATGCGGCCCTGGTCGAGCACGATCAGGCGGTCCATCGCGGCGATGGTGGACAGGCGGTGGGCGATGGCGATCACCGTTTTGCCCTGCATCAGGGTGTTGAGGCTGCCCTGGATGGCGACTTCCACTTCGGAGTCGAGCGCGCTGGTGGCTTCGTCGAGCAGCAGGATGGGCGCGTCCTTGAGCATCACGCGCGCGATCGCGATGCGCTGGCGCTGGCCGCCCGACAGCTTTACACCGCGCTCACCGACGTGGGCGTCGTAACCCTTGCGGCCGCTGGGGTCGCTCAGGTACTCCACAAAACCGTCGGCCTCGGCGCGCCGGGCCGCCGTGCGCATTTCCTCTTCGGTGGCCGTGGGGCGGCTGTAGGTGATGTTGTCACGCACCGAGCGGTGCAGCAGCGAGGTGTCCTGCGTCACCATGCCGATGTGGCTGCGCAGGCTGTCCTGCGTCACCGCGGAAATGTCCTGGCCGTCGATCAGGATGCGGCCGGCGTCCAGGTCGTGGAAGCGCAGCAGCAGGTTGACCAGTGTTGACTTGCCGGCGCCGGAGCGGCCTATGAGGCCGATCTTTTCGCCGGGCTTGACGGTCAGCGTGAGACCGTCAATGACCCGCAAGCCTTTGCCGTAGCTGAAGCCGATATTGTCGAAGCGCACTTCACCGCGCGGCACGTCGAGCACGGCGGCGTCCGGCTTGTCTTCGATCACGCGCGGGCGTGACAGCGTATTGATGCCGTCCTGCACGGTGCCCACGCTTTCAAACAGGCTGGTCATCTCCCACATGATCCAGTGCGACATGCCCTGCAGGCGCAGCGCCATGGCGGTGGCGGCGGCCACGGCGCCGGCGCCGACCTGGCCCAGGCTCCACAGCCACAACGAGGTGCCGGCCATGCCGAGGATCAGGCCCATGCTGAGCGCGTGGTTGACGATCTCAAAGGCGCTGACCAGCCGCATCTGGCTGTAGCCGGTGTGCATGAACTCCTGCATGGCCGAGCGGGCGAAAGCGGCCTCGCGCTGGGTGTGGGAGAACAGCTTGACGGTGGTGATATTGGTGTAGGCGTCGGTGATGCGGCCCGTCATCAGCGAGCGGGCGTCGGCCTGCTGCTTGCCGATGCGGCCCAGTCGCGGCACGAAGAAAAACAGCGCGGCGATGTAGAGCGCCAACCAGACCAGGAAAGGCGCGATGAGTTTGGTGTCAAAGGCGGCCGCCAGCACCGTCATGGTGGCCACGTAGACGGCCATGGCGACCAGCACGTCGGCCAGCACGAACAGCGTGTCGCGCACGGCCAGCGCCGTCTGCATGACCTTGGTGGTCAGGCGGCCGGCGAACTCGTCCTGGTAGAAAGCCATGCTCTGGCCCAGCATCAGGCGGTGGAAGTTCCAGCGCAGGCGCATGGGGAAATTGATGGCGATGGTCTGGTGCTTGACGATGGTCTGCAGTGCCACCACGACGATGCTGGCCACCACGATCCAGGCCAGCACGGTGAGCGTGGGGCCGTGGTCAATCCACAGGCGCGCCGGCTCGGCCTTGCCCAGCCAGTCGACGATGCGGCCCAGCATGGCGAACATCAGGGCCTCGAAGGCCGACATCGCCGCCGACAACAAGGCCAGCAGCAGGATGTAGCCGCGCGCGCCGCGGCTGCAGGCCCAGATAAAGGCCATGAAGCCTTTGGGCGGCAGGGTGGGCTCGCCCTCGGGGTAGGCGTGTAGCAGTTTCTCGAATTTTCTGAACAACATCGGTGCGGTGGGTGCTTTCTTTCGTTGTCGGGGCGGCCTGTGTCTGGTTACTTCACCAGCTCCAGCAGGCGGTCCAGGCCTCCCTCATTGATGGCCACCATGGCCTGCTCGCGCACGCGCGGCTTGGCATGGTAGGCCACGGAGAGGCCGGCGACGCCCATCATGGGCAGGTCGTTGGCGCCGTCGCCCATGGCAATCGCCTGCAGCGGGTTGATGCCGAGGTTTCCACAGGTCTCCAGCAGCATCTTGCGCTTTTCGTCACCGTCGCAGATGTCGCCCCAGGGCTGGTCCACCATGCGGCCGGTGAGGAAGCCGTCCTCGACCTCCAGCACGTTGGAGCGCGTGTAGTCGATGCCGAGTTCGTCGCGCACGCGGTCGGTGAAAAAGGTGAAGCCGCCGCTGACCAGCAACACCTTCATGCCGGCTTCCTTGCAGGCGTGCACCAGTTCGGCGGCGCCGGGGTTGAGCTTGAGGCGCTGGTGGTAGACCAGGTCCATGCTGGCGACGCTGACCCCCTTGAGCAGGGCCACGCGCTGGCGCAGGCTTTCCTTGTAGTCGGCAATCTCGCCGCGCATGGCGGCTTCGGTGATGGCGGCCACCTCGGCTTTGCGGCCGGCGGCATCGGCGATCTCGTCGACACACTCGATGTTGATCAGCGTGGAGTCCATGTCAAAGGCGATCAGCTTGAAGTCGCTGAGCTTCAGGTCGGGCGTGGAGACGTTGACGACGAGGCCGGGGGAGATTTCTGCGGGGGTCATGCGGGAGTGGCTTCCGTGGTGGGCGTGGTGGGTTTACCGAGTGAGCGCAGGACGTCGCGCACCATCTGCGCGCGGTCCTTGGGATTGTCGAACTCGCGCTCTATGCGCAGCTTGTCGTTGCCGGCCAGCCGGATGTGCCGGTTCTTCTGGATCAGCTGCATGATGGCCATCGAATCGATGGGCGGGTCCTTCTTGAAGGTGATGCTGATGGCGCCGGGCGCGGCATCGACCTTGACCACGCCGTAAGGCCTGGCGATCACGCGCAGGCGGTGCACGTCGATCAGCGTCTGCGCCTGCGGCGGCAGCTTGCCGAAGCGGTCGACGATTTCCTCGAGCAGCGCGTCGATCTGGTTGGTGTTCTTGGCCGTGGCCAGTTTTTTGTAAAAGGACAGGCGCAGGTGCACGTCGCCGCAGTAGTCGTTGGGCAGCAGGGCGGGGGCGTGCAGGTTGATTTCGGTGGTCACGCTGAGCGGCGACAGCAGGTCGGGCTCGCGCCCGGCCTTGAGCGAGGCCACGGCTTCGCTGAGCATCTCGTTGTAGAGCTGGAAGCCGACTTCCAGCATGTTGCCGCTCTGGTTTTCGCCCAGCACCTCGCCGGTGCCGCGGATTTCCAGGTCGTGCATGGCCAGGTAAAAGCCCGAGCCGAGCTCTTCCATCTGCTGAATGGCCTCGAGACGCTGGCTGGCCTGCTTGGTCAAGCCCTCGATGTCGGGCACCATCAAATAGGCATAAGCCTGGTGATGGCTGCGGCCCACGCGGCCGCGCAGCTGGTGCAACTGCGCCAGCCCGAATTTGTCGGCGCGGCTCATGACGATGGTGTTGGCGGTCGGCACGTCGATGCCGGTCTCGATGATGGTGGAGCACAGCAGCAGGTTGTAGCGCTGGGCGATGAAGTCCTTCATCACGCGCTCGAGCTCGCGCTCGGGCATCTGGCCGTGCGCCACGGCGATGCGGGCTTCGGGCAATATCTCTTCGAGCTTTTCGCGCCGGTTCTGGATGGTCTCAACCTCGTTGTGCAGGAAGTAGACCTGGCCGCCGCGCTTGAGTTCGCGCAGCACGGCCTCGCGGATCACGCCGTTGTTTTCGCTGCGCACAAAGGTCTTGATGGCCAGGCGGCGCTGCGGCGCGGTGGCGATCACGCTGAGGTCGCGCAGGCCTTCCAGCGCCATGCCCAGCGTGCGCGGAATCGGCGTGGCCGTCAGCGTCAGCACGTCGACCTCGGCGCGCATGGCCTTCATGGCCTCCTTGTGGCGCACGCCGAAACGGTGCTCCTCGTCGATGATGAGCAGGCCCAGGCGCTCGAACTTCACGTCCTGGCTCAGCAGCTTGTGCGTGCCGACCACGATGTCGACCGTGCCGTCGGCCAGGCCCTTGATGGCGGCGGTGATTTCCTTGCCGGAGCGGAAGCGGCTCATCTCGGCGATTTTGACCGGCCACTTGGCGAAGCGGTCCACCAGCGTCTGGTAGTGCTGCTCGGCCAGCAAGGTGGTGGGCGCCAGCAGGGCCACCTGCCGGCCGCCGGTGACGGCGATGAAGGCGGCGCGCAGTGCAACCTCGGTCTTGCCGAAGCCCACGTCGCCGCAGACCAGCCGGTCCATGGGCCGGGGGCTGATCATGTCCTGGATCACCGCGTGGATGGCGGCGCGCTGGTCGGCGGTTTCCTCGAAGCCGAAGTCGTTGGCGAAGGTCTCGTAGTCGCCGGGCGAGTAGCGGAAGGCATGGCCTTCACGCGCGGCGCGGCGGGCGTAGATGTTGAGCAGCTCGGCGGCCGAGTCGCGGATCTGCTCGGCGGCCTTGCGCTTGGCTTTTTCCCACTGGCCGCTGCCCAGCTTGTGCAGGGGGGCTTCCTCGGCGCTGACGCCGGTGTAGCGGCTGATCAGGTGCAACTGGCTGACGGGCACGTAGAGCGTCGCGCTGTCGGCGTATTCGAGGTGCAAAAACTCCTGCAGCAGCGGCGTGCCGTCGGCGTTCGTGCCCTGGCCCAGGTCCATGTTGATCAGGCCGCGGTAGCGGCCTATGCCGTGGGCGCTGTGTACCACCGGGTCGCCCACGTTGAGTTCCGAGAGGTCCTTGATCAGCGCCTCGACGTCGCTGACCTGCTCCTGCTTCTTGTTGCGGCGGCGCACCGTGACGCCGGCTGCGAAGAGTTCGGTCTCGGTGATGAAGTCGATGCCTTCCTCGAGCCAGCTGAAGCCGGTGTTCAGCCCCGCGGTGGCGATGCCGAGTTTTTCGTCGCTGGCCTGGAAATCGGCCAGCGAATCAAAGGCCGGCGGGCTGACGGCGCTGGCGCGCAGGAAGTCGAGCAGGCTTTCGCGCCGGCCCTCGCTTTCGGCCAGCACCAGCACGCGGTGGGCGGTGTTGCGCACATGGCCCTTGAACTTGGCCAGCGGGTCTTCGGCGCCGCGCACCACGGCCATTTCGCCGAGCTTCTGGAACTGCGCGTTGTCGGCCACGTCTTCCACCGTGGCGCGTATCGCCAGCTGGGCGTAGTCGTTGGCGCGCGCGTAGAACTGCTCTATGCCCAGGAACAGCGACTCGGGCGGCAGCGCCGGGCGGTCGGGCGCGTCGCACACCAGCCGGTAGCGGTCTTTGGTGTCCTGCCAGAAACGCTGGAAGGCGGGTTCCAGGTCGCCGTGCAGCACCACCGTGGCATCGCTGCCCAGGTAGTCGAACACCGTGGCGGTTTCTTCGAAGAACAGCGGCAGGTAGTACTCGATGCCGGCGGTGGCCACGCCGTTGCCCATGTCCTTGTAGATGCGGCTTTTGGTCGGGTCGCCGTCCAGCAGTTCGCGCCAGCGGCTGCGGAATTTGGCGCGCGCGTCGTCGTCCATCGGAAATTCGCGGCCCGGCAGCAGGCGCACTTCGGGCACGGGGTAGAGGCTGCGCTGGCTGTCGGGGTCGAAGGTGCGGATGCTGTCGATCTCGTCGTCGAACAGGTCGACGCGAAAAGGCACGAGGGAGCCCATGGGGAACAAATCGATCAGCCCGCCGCGCACCGCATATTCGCCGGGGCTGACCACCTGCGTGACGTGGCTGTAGCCGGCCAGCGTGAGCTGGGCCTTCAGGCGCGTTTCATCGAGCTTTTGTTTGACCTTGAACTGGAAGGTGTAGCCGGCCAGGAAGCTGGGCGGCGCCAGGCGGTAAAGCGCCGTGGTGGCCGGCACGATGACCACGTCGGCGCCGGTTTCCTTGTCTCGCTGCTGGATGCGCCACAGCGTGGCCAGTCGTTCGCTGATCAGGTCCTGGTGCGGCGAGAAGGTATCGTAGGGCAGGGTTTCCCAGTCGGGGAACAGCGCGCAGCGCAAGTCCGGCGCGAAGAAGGCGATCTCGTCCATCAGGCGTTGGGCCGTGGTGGCGTCCGAGGTGATGATGGCGGTCAGCTTGCCGGCGGCTTTCTCGCGGGTGCCCAGGCGTGCCAGCAGCAGGGCATCCGCGGAGCCGGCGGGCTGGGGCAGGGTGTAGCGTTTACCGGAGACGAGTGGGGGTAGGTGCATTGAGCGGCGCGTGGCGAAGTTCTGGCTGAATCTGTTCGGGCGAAAATCAATCGGCAAAAGGCAGGCACCCCAAACCATCCGGAGTGGGGTGCCTGCGTTCAATCCCCCGATTTTAGAATCTATGATGAAGTTATGACGACAAGCCGCGCCAATACCCGTTCCGATGCCCGTTTTTTCGCCCTGATTCCGTGCGCGGGGCAGGGAAGCCGCGCCGGAACGGCCCAGGCCAAGCAATACCAGCTGATTGCCGGACAGCCCATGGTGCGGCATACGGTGCAGGCTTTCCGGGCGCTTTCGGGCACCTTTGCCGCGCTCTGGGTGGTGGTTTCGCCGTCCGATGAGGAGTTCCTCAGCGTGTTTCCCGATTACAACCAGGCCAATGAACACCTGTTCCCGGGCGGTGGCGCGACGCGCGCGGCCACGGTGCTCAACGGCCTGAAGGCCATGGTGGCGCAGGCCGGCGGCGCGACCCTGGACGACTGGGTGCTGGTGCATGACGCCGCGCGTTGCCTGGTGATGCCCGGGCAGATTGAAGCCCTGATCACCGCCTGCCGCGACGACGCCGTGGGCGGCCTGCTCGCGCAAAAGCTGCCGGACACGCTCAAAAGCGAGTACGGCGGCCGCGTCGCGAGCACCATAGACCGCAGCGAAAAATGGCTGGCGCAGACGCCGCAGATGTTCCGTATCGGCATGCTGATCAATGCACTGGAGAAAACCGGGGACCGCGTCACCGACGAGTCCAGCGCGATGGAGGCGGTGGGACTGGCGCCCCGGCTGGTGGGCAGCAGCGCCGAGAACTTCAAAGTCACCTACCCGGAAGACTTCGCCCTGGCGGAGGCCATTTTCGACAGGCGCGGCAAGTAGTCCCCCAATCCATCACAACCCAACAAAGGCAGGCATGAGCAGCGTCAACTTTCGAATCGGCGAGGGCTGGGACACGCACGCGCTGGTGCCTGGGCGCAAGCTCATCATCGGCGGGGTCGACATTCCCCACACCGTGGGCCTGCTCGGGCATTCGGACGCCGACGTGCTGCTGCACGCGATCACCGACGCGCTGCTGGGCGCCGCGGCGCTGGGCGACATCGGCTCGCACTTCCCCGACACCGATGCGCGCTTCAAGGGCGCGGACTCGTCGGTGCTGCTCGCCGAAGTGGGCCGCTTGCTGAAAGAGCGCGGCCACACCATCGCCAACATCGACAGCACGGTGATCGCCCAGGCGCCCAAGCTGGCTCCCTACATCACGGCCATGCGCGCGAACATCGCCAAAACCCTGGGGCTGGAAGTGGGGCAGGTGAACGTCAAGGCCAAGACGGCCGAGAAGCTGGGCCCGGTGGGCCAGGGGCTCAGCATGGAAGCCCGCGCGGTGGTGCTGCTGTACTAGAGCCGCTCACAAAACCCTCCTGGCGTTGTTGCGCCGCCTTGCCGTGCCAGGGCCTGTTAGCCCTGTGTTTGCAAATGCGAATGGGGCGAAAACGGCGCCAATCAAGGCGCGCGACGAATCCCAGACCGGGAGTCTGGGTGAGGAGCGCAACGCCGAGTGGCACCGTTTTCGCCCCATTCCCTTTGGGTTGCGATCAAAAAGGCCTTGCGCGGCGTTGCAAAGCCTTGACGGGGATTACCCCGCCTGCGTTTTGCGCCTTGCTCAAGGCCTTTTTGACTCGCAACGCATCTTGCAAACACAGGGCTAACAGGCCCCATGCACTGTCTGCGGCGACGCGCCTAGCCAGGACCGCTTCGCTGGGTTTTGTGAACGGCTCTAAGCGCTTAATTCCGGCGCAGCTTGATGTGCGCCGCCAGGCCGCCCGAGCCGGTGTTGGCCAGGCCGAACACGCCGCCCATGCGGTGCACCGTTTTTTCGACGATCGCCAGGCCCAGGCCCGCGCCTGTGGCCGCAGTGCGGGCGGCGTCGCCGCGGAAGAAGGGGCGCGTGAGCTTGGACAAGGTTTCCGGCGCCACGCCCATGCCGTGGTCGCGCACCTTGATCAGTACCCACTGGTCGCGGCTCTTGGCGGCGATGTCCACCAGCGCGATGCCGGTTTCAGGCGTCTTGCCGTAGCGCCTGGCGTTTTCCAGCAGGTTGGAAATCACGCGCGAGAGCTCGACCTCGTCGGCCAGCACCGCCATGTCGGCCGGAATGGTGACGGTGACGCGCATGTCTTCGTAGTCGGCCACGGCATAGACCGCCGCATCGACCACGGCATTGAGCGACACCCGCTCCAGCCGCGGCGGCTCGGGCCGGGCGTAATCCAGGAATTTGTCGATGATGGCGTCCAGTTGCGTGATATCGGATGCCATGTGCTCACGCGCATCGGCGTCGGCGACGCTCATCTCGGTTTCCAGGCGCAGGCGCGCCAGCGGCGTGCGCAAATCGTGCGAAATCCCGGCCAGCATGATGACCCGGTCCTGTTCGATCTTGGACAGCTGCTCGGCCATGCGGTTAAAACCGATGTTGACTTCGCGGATCTCGCTGGTGGCGACTTTTTCGTCGAGCAGGCTGGCGTCGAAATCACCGTCGCGCATGCGGCTGGCCGCAAATGACAGCTGCTTGAGCGGCCGGTTGATCAGGCGGGCGATGAAGGCCGCGCCCGCAAGTGACAGCGCCGCCGCGGTGATCAGCCAGATGACCCAGGTGCTGTTGCGGGAAGGGCCTATCTTGGACGGGTCGGTGAGCAGCCAGTAAGAGTCGCCGTCGATGGCAAAGCCCACCCACAGGCCTTTCTGGCCGTTGACGGTGCTGGCCACGACAGTGCCGTTGCCCAGCCGCGCCTTGAGTTCTTCGGCGGTGCGCTCGCCCAGCTCGTCGCTTTCGAACAGCTCAAATTTGTCTTTCGGTTCACGCGGCGTGATGCGCACGCGTTCTTCGTCGGCCAGGGTTTTGATCAGCGAGACGCGGGCGATGGAGTCGGAGTAGCGCAGCGCTGCCCGGCTCAGGTTGACCAGCGAGGCCAGTTGCTGCGCGCTCTGGATGGCGCGCGGTTCCGATTCCAGGGCCCGGAAAGTTTGCAGCCAGGCCACGATGGAGCCGAACAACAGCAGGGACAGAAAGAAAAAAGTCCGCCAGAACAGGCTGAAGCCCCGCAGCGGGCGCATTTCCAGCGGTGCGGGGGCGGTTTCAAGGGGAGCCGGGTTGGTTGCGTCCATAAGGGTATCGGGTACGTGCCGTGAATGCAGGCGATCAATCAATCAATCAATGGACGTTAGCACGATAAGCCTGCGCGGCCGCAAGCAAGCTGTTGTCGCCTGTTGCGGGCGCGCGTCGTGTGAAGGCGGTCCCACTGGCGCTGGAATTCTTCAAGCCAGCATGAGCCGCGGAACTGGCTTTGCCAGGCCGCAGGCGGGCGGCCCCCTCGGGGGGCAGCGCATTACACGAAGCCGAAGGCGCAGTGAAAAGCGTGGGGGTTAGTTAGTTCCGTCCGGAACGAACACGTAGCCTATGCCCCAGACCGTCTGGATGTAGCGAGGCACAGCGGCGTCCACCTCAATCAGCTTGCGCAGGCGCGAGACCTGCACGTCCAGGCTGCGGTCAAAAGGCTCGAACTCGCGGCCGCGGGCCAGCTGCGCCAGCTTTTCGCGCGACAGGGGCTGGCGCGGGTGGCGCACCAAGGTTTTGAGCATCGCAAATTCACCGGTCGTCAGCGGCAGTTCTTCACCGTTCTTGTGCAGGGTCCGCAGGCCCATGTCGAAGGAGAAGGGGCCGAAAGTGATGACTTCCTGGTCGCTGGACGGCGCGCCGGGCACTTCGGCGGTCGGGCGGCGGCGCAGCACGGCGTGGATGCGGGCCAGCAGTTCGCGGGGGTTGAAGGGCTTGGCGAGATAGTCGTCGGCGCCGACTTCCAGGCCGACGATGCGGTCCACGTCTTCGCCCTTGGCGGTCAGCATGATGATGGGGGTGCGGTCATTGGCCGCGCGCAGGCGGCGGCAGATGGACAAGCCGTCTTCGCCGGGCATCATCAGGTCCAGCACGATCAGGTCAACGGCGTCGCGCAGCATGATGCGGTTCAGCGCCTTGCTGTCTTCGGCCAGGATGACCTCAAAACCCTCCTGGGCCAGGTAGCGGCGCAGCAGGTCGCGGATGCGGGCATCGTCGTCAAGGATCAGGATTTTGTCGGCACGGGCATTGGGTTGAGCTTGGGTCATAGTCGTCTGGTAATTTGTAACAGAGCCATTTTGAAGGCTGAAAACACGCGATGTCTCGTTTTTCAGTCACTTTGACACACTGTTACAAAAGTTGCGGCCATGTGCAACTGTTATTGCCACGCAGGGAGAGATATGGAATTACGCCTACAGGCATTGTCAAAACTGCGTGCAAGAATGGCCGGTTGCCGCCGCGCGCCATAGCGCTGCAGCGCGTTACCCGCCGTAAACAAAATGCTGCCCGGCCCGAAATTGCCATATCGGCTGCCGCAACGCAAAGGGCCGAATGACTTGCAAAAGCCGGAAAAAAGGCGCCAACCCTGCAGATGTTCATGACTTCTCTCCTCTTCTTTTCAGCCCCTTGCTGAAGCAACTCCCCGAAAGGTTTCCCTGATGCGAACTCCCACCCTGATAGCCGTATGTGCCCTGTTTGCCGGTGCCGCGCTGGCGCCAGCCGCCATGGCCCAGCAAGCGATGCCTTACGAAATCCTGCAGAACGTGGCCCAGCTGTCGGCCAGCGGCTCTGTCGAGGTGCAGCAGGACTTGCTGTCGATTTCCTTGAGCACCACGCGTGACGGCACCGATGCCGGCGTTGTGCAGACCCAGCTCAAGCAGGCGCTGGATACCGCGCTGGCACAGGCCAAGCAGGCGGCCGCGCCGGGCCAGATGGATGTGCGCACCGGCAACTTCAGCCTGTACCCGCGCTACAACAAGGACGGCAAGATCAACGGCTGGCAAGGCTCCACCGAGCTGGTGCTGGAAGGCAAGGACTTTCCCCGCATCACCGGAACGGCGGGCAAGATCCAGACCCTCACCATGAGCAACGTCGGCTTCGCGCTGAGCCGCGAACAGCGCGCCAGGGTGGAGGGTGATGCCCAGGCCCAGGCGATCGAGCGCTTCAAGGCCAAAGCCGGCGAAGTGGCGCGCAACTTCGGGTTTTCCAGCTACACGCTGCGTGAAGTCTCGATCAATGCCAACGACCAGGGCAGCCCGCCGCGCCCGCGCATGCTGGCCATGTCGGCCAAAGCCGAAATGTCGGACGCGTCGATTCCCGTGGAGGCCGGCAAAAGCACGGTGCTGGTGACCGTGTCGGGCTCTGTGCAGATGAAGTGATGGAGCGGGGCGGTCAAAGATACGGCGGCCCTGGCATTCACGCCGCCGAAGCGCAGGCCTTCTCCTTCTGCTTCTGTCGGTGATGGCGGGCGACGACCTTGGCGCGCAGGTAGTCGTAAGCCCAGTTGAAACCGAAGGTATAGGGCAGGAAGAACAGCACGATCGCGATGTCCAGCACAAAGGCCTCCCACAGGCCGATGTCCAGCCACCAGGCGGCCAGCGGAACCACCGCGATGATCAGCCCGATTTCAAACAGCACCGCATGCACGGCGCGCGCCGCCAGGGTGCGCTCAAAGCCCATGCGCCGTTGGGCCCGGTCGAAGAGGGCGTTGAACACCATGTTCCAGCTCATGGCCATCAGCGAGACCATCAAGGTCAGCAGGCCCATGTGCGCCAGCGAATAGCCGAGCAACCAGGCGCCCAGGGGTGCGCAGAGGGCGATGGCCAGGACTTCAAAGCCGAGTGCGTGGAAAAAACGTTCTTTCACGGATTTTTGGAGACTCATGGGGTGCTTTCTTGCGGATTAACCGGTCTTGGGGACAGATGCCCCGGCGAGCCATGACGGTATTTTCATCGCTTATTCGAATACATTAAAATCAATAACCATCGATAAAACAGATAGAAAGTTGCGCCATGCGACATTCACCGGAAGCCCTGACCGCGTTTGCCGAGGCCGCCACGCTGGGTTCGTTTTCCGCTGCGGCGCGCAAGCTCGGCAAAAGCCAGTCCACCGTCAGCAGCGCGATCGCCAACCTGGAAATCGACTTGGGCCTCGCGCTATTCGACCGCAGCAGCCGCAAGCCGGCCCTGACCGAGCCTGGCAGGGTCTTGTTAGGCAAGGTGCAGGACATCCTGGCCGCCAGCGACCGCCTGGACCGCGCCGCCAGCCAGCTCGGCAACGGCATGGAGCCCAAGCTCAGCGTGGTCTGGTCCGATACTTACCAGTCCGACCGGTTCGAGGAAATGCTGCTGGCCTTTGAGCAGCGCTTTCCCGACCTCGAATTTGAATGCCTGATCGCCGAGCACGGCGACCTCGTGTCGCTGGTGCAAACCGGGCGCGCGCACATTGGCGTGGTGGCGGCGCAAAGTGCCTATCCGCCCGACGTCGGCTCGGCCACGATTGCCGAGCAGTCTGAAATCACCTTGTTTGTCGCCACCGCCCACCCGCTGGCCAGCCGGAAGGATGTGACGCCGGACGTGCTGGCCAATTTTCGCGAACTGCGGCTCGATACCTATATGGAGCCGGGCGCCCAGGGCCTGCCGCAGTCGCGCCGCGCCTGGTCGGCGCCCAGCTACCTGATGTTGATGGAAATGGCCGTGCTCGGGTTCGGCTGGGCTGCGATCCCGCGCTGGATGGTCACGCGCTTTGCCACGGGCAAGCTCCACGAACTGGATGCGCGCGGCTGGCCGCGGCGCGTGCCTGTCGACGCCGTGTGGTCGCGCCAGCGGCCGCTGGGTCGAGCCGGCACATGGCTGTTGCAGGAGATGCTGGCGCCGGCCGGGGCGGTAAAAATCGTGGCGTGAAAAAGCCCGCAGCCTGTGAAGGCGTGCGGGCCGGTGGCCAGGGGCGCGTCAGGCGCGCCCGGCTTTCATCAGAAGCGGTAGCGCAGGCCCAGGCTGGTGGTGCTGATGCGCTGGTTACCGGTACCGGTGAACTTCAGGTCATGCTCATCCCATGCCAGCACGGCCGACATGGCGGGGGTGAAAGCCCACTCGGCGCCTACGCCGTAAGACACGCCCCAGCCGCTTTCGGAGCCCGAAGCAATACCCGAGGCCGGCGAGGCCGACACGCGGGTGTGGCCGTAGGTCGTGCCCAGCTTGCCCAGCAGGTTGAAGGAGTTGCTCAGCGGCAGGCGTCCGACAAGGCTCAGGTTGATGCCCTGTGCCTCGGTCTGGCCGCCCGCGCGGTTGGCCTTGCCGAAATCGGTGTAGCCGAGTTCCAGGCCGAAATTGTTGTTGAAGTAGCTGCCGCCGTAGATGTTGTACGAGGTGTCCTTGTTGTCCGACGGAAAGGCGCCGGTGCCGTTGGGCAGTGAGAAGTCAGACTGGCCGATGTTGAGGCCGAAATAGCGCGAGCCGGGTGCGTAAAACGAGTAGTTACTCGAGTAGCTGTTGCCGCTGGACGTTGAGCTGTCCTGGGCTTGTGCGCCCGTGGCGGCTGCAAGGGCGGCCACGGCCAGGACGGTGGCGGAGAAAGTGCGGGTCAATGAGGGCATGGTGCTTCCTTCTGTGGGTGAATAACCGGCGTCACGTTTTGACAACGAAACGGCCGCGTGTTGTTTGATTTCCGTCGTGAAATTTAAAGGCCGGGCATGCGCGCTCTTGTGGGTGCAAAAGTTATATCCCTGTAGGACAAGCGGAAGTTTGCGTGTGGAGCAGGCGTCATGGCGCAGCGCCTTGTGATGCTTTTGACCCGATTTTTGCGGTGCTAAAGTCAGGGCATGCAGTTCATCACCCACCTGCCCGGAAGCACCCCGCTGGTCCTGGATTCCCCCCACAGCGGAACGGCCTACCCGGCTGATTTCAGGCACGCCTGCGAACTCGCCGTGCTGCGCAGCGCCGAAGACACCCACGTCGAAAAACTCTACCACTTCGCGCCCGCCCTGGGTGTGCACTGGATAGAGGCGCACTTCCCGCGCAGCTATCTCGACGCCAATCGCAACACGACCGAAATGGACGTCAGCCTGCTCGACGCGCCCTGGCCCGGGCCGGTGGAGACCGATCCCAAAGTCATGTCCAAGGTGCGGCTCGGCAAAGGCCTGATCTGGCGCACCACCGACGAAGGGGTGCCGCTGTACGACCGCAAGCTCGGGGTGGCGGAAATCCAGGCGCGCATAGCCCAATGCTGGACGCCGTATCACGCGGCCGTCGCGCAAGCGATTGACGCAGCCCACGCCCGGCACGGCTACAGCCTTCACATCAATTGCCATTCCATGCCCGCGGTGGCCTCCAGCAGCGCCACGGATTTCCCCGGCGAGGCGCACGCCGACTTCGTCGTGGGCGACCGCGAAGGCACGACGGCCGGCAAGGCCTTGTCGCGCCTGGTGTGCGAACACCTGAAGGCGCTCGGCTACAGCGTGGCCTACAACCACCCCTATAAAGGCGTGGAGCTGGTTCGCCGCTACAGCAATCCGGGCGAACACCGGCACAGCATCCAGCTTGAGATCAACCGTAACCTGTACATGGACGAAAGCACGCTGGCGCTGACGCCGGGCGCCGAATCGCTCAAGGCCAGCTTGCGCTCGCTGGTCGAGCTGCTGCTCAAAACCGACCCGCGCACGCTGTGAATCCCCCGGGCCTGGCCCGCGTTTGTTTTGCCCAACCCTTCGGCCCCCATGCTCACTTTCTTCAGCGACACCCATCACGCCCATGCGCCGCAGTATGAATTCTTCCGGGGCGAACGCGTGCCCTGCTTTGAAACACCGGCCCGCGCCGAATACGTCAAAACGCGCCTGAGCCAGCGCGGCCATGTCTTGCGCACGCCGCACGCCGACAGCCGCGCGCTGCTGGCCAAGGTGCACACGGTCCGCTACCTGACGTTTCTGGAACACGCCTGGCGTGACTGGGTTGCGCTGGAAGCCGGTAATGACGGCCGCCAGCCTTTTCCCTCGGTATGGCCGGTGCGCACCCTGCGCAGCGACGTGGAGCCCGCCAACTTCACCGCGCGGCTGGGGCTGTATTCGATGGACAACGGTTCGCCGCTGTCGGCCGGCACCTGGCAGGCCGCCAAGGCCGGCGCGGACGCCGCCGCCAGCGCCGCCGCCTTGCTCGGCAGCCACAGCGAGCGCGCTGTCTTCTGCTGCAGCCGCCCGCCTGGCCACCATGCCGGGGCCGACTTCATGGGCGGCTACTGCTTCTTGAACAACGCCGCCGTGGCTGCCCAGGGCCTGCGCGACGGCGGTGCGGACCGCGTCGCCGTCCTCGACGTCGACTACCACCACGGCAACGGCACACAAAGTATTTTTTATGACCGTGCCGACGTGCTGTTTGTGAGCCTGCACGGCGACCCGATGACCGAATACCCCTTCTACCTCGGCCATGCCGGCGAAACCGGGGAAGGCGAGGGCGCGGGCTTCAACCTCAACCTGCCGTTGCCGGCCGGCTGCACAGTGCCGCGCTGGTTCGAGGCGCTGGAAGCGGCCTGCCTGCGCATCGCCACCTTCAGCGCCGACGCCTTGGTAGTGTCGCTGGGGCTGGACACCTTCGCCGAAGACCCGATCTCCAAATTCGCGCTGCAGCCGCAAGACTTCATCCGCCTCGGCGAGCGCCTTGGCAAGCTCGGCCTGCCCACGGTGTTTGTCCTCGAGGGCGGTTATGCCGCCGCCGAACTCGGCACCAATGCCGTCAACGTCATTGAAGGTTTCGAAGGTTGCTGATGGACCAGGTCGATTGTGTGGTGATAGGCGCGGGCGTGGTGGGGCTGGCCGTCGCGCGCGCGCTGGCTTTGCAGGGCAGGGAGGTCATGGTGCTGGAAGCCGCCGATGCCATAGGCACGGGCACCAGCTCGCGCAACAGCGAAGTCATCCACGCCGGTATCTATTACCCCCAAGGCTCGCTCAAGGCCAGGCTGTGCGTGGAAGGCAAAGCCCTGCTGTATGCCTACTGCGCCGAACGCGGCATAGGCCACAGGCGCTGCGGCAAGCTCATCGTGGCGACCAGCCAGGCGCAGGTCGCGCAGTTGCAAGGCATACGCGAAAAGGCCGCCGCCAACGGTGTCGATGACCTGGTGCTGCTGACGCGTGATGAGGCCCGCGCACTGGAGCCGCAACTCGAATGTGTGGCCGCACTGCATTCGCCCAGCACCGGCATCGTCGACAGCCATGGCCTCATGCTCGCGCTGCAAGGTGACCTTGAGAACGCGGGCGGCATGGTGGTGCTGAACTCGCCTTTGGCCCAGGCGGAATGCACGCAAGAAGGAATTTATCTCACCGCTGAAGACGGCACTCAATTGCAGGCCGCCGCCGTCGTCAACGCCGCCGGCCTGCATGCGCAGCAACTGGCCGGCCGCTTTGCCGGCCTGCCGCCGCAGCACGTGCCGCCCAGCCATTACGCCAAAGGCAACTACTTCACGCTGCCCGGCCGCTCACCCTTCAGCCGGCTGATCTATCCCATGCCCGAAGCTGCAGGCCTGGGCGTGCACCTCACCGTCGACATGGGTGGCCAGGCCAAGTTCGGCCCTGACGTGCAATGGGTGGATTCGCCCGGCGACCTGGTGGTGGACCCGGCGCGCGGCGAGGCCTTTTACGCCGAGGTGCGCAAATACTGGCCCGCGCTGGCAGACGGTGCGCTCACGCCGGGCTATGCCGGCATACGCCCCAAGATCCAGGCGCCGCATGAAGCTGCCAAAGACTTCATGATCCAGGGGCCGGCTGATCACGGCGTGGCGGGCCTGGTCAATCTGTTCGGCATCGAATCGCCGGGCCTCACGAGTTCGCTGGCAATCGGCGATTACGTGATCCGGCTGCTGTAAAGCGAAAGGCGTTTACTGCGCGGCCCAGCCGCCGTCCATATTCCACGCCACGCCGCGCACATTGTTGCCTGCCGGCGAGCAGAAAAACACCGCTAGCGCGCCCAGTTCTTCGGGTGTGGTGAATTGCATGGAGGGCTCTTTTTCGCCCAGCAGTTGTCGGGTGGCGGCCTCGTTGCTGATGTTGCCGGCTGCGGCCTTGGCGTCCACCTGTTTTTGCACCAGGGGTGTCAGCACCCAGCCGGGGCAAATCGCATTGCAGGTGACGCCGGTGGTGGCGTTTTCGAGCGCGGTGACTTTGGTCAGGCCGACGATGCCGTGCTTGGCGGCTACGTAGGCGGATTTTTCGGCCGAGCCGACCAGGCCGTGCACCGAGGCCACGTTGAGGATGCGGCCCCAGCCCTTGCCGCCGTCGGCGGCCAGCATGGCGGGTAGCGCCAGCCGGGTGGCGTGGAAGGCGCTGCTCAGGTTGATGGCGATCACGGCGTCCCATTTTTCGACCGGAAAGTCCTCGACGCGGGCCACGTGCTGGATGCCGGCGTTGTTGACAAGGATGTCGACCTGGCCGAACTGGGCGGCGGCATAACGCATCATGTCCGCGATGTCGGCGGGCTTGCTCATGTCGGCGCCGTGGTAGGCCACGCGCGCGCCCAGCGCCTCCACCTCGGCTTTGGGGCCGTCCACGTCGCCGAAGCCGTTGATGACGATGTTGGCGCCCTGCGCCGCCAGCGCCTTGGCGATGCCCAGGCCTATCCCGCTGGTAGAGCCGGTGACGAGGGCTGTTTTACCTTTGAGCATATTGTTTCTCCGGATGATTTACGATGGTTGAACTGGGATTGCGAGCGGCGTGCCGTACAGGTTGCGCCGGGTCCATTTCTCAAGCAATTATCAAGCCTTTCATTGAACTGCCGCACCATGACCCAAGCTGACCTGCACTACGTAAATTGCCCTGACGCCACAGGCGGCCACCGCATGGCTTATTGGCAATGGGGCCGGCCCGACAGCGCGCATGTGGTGGTGTGCGTGCATGGCCTGTCCCGTCAGGGGCGTGATTTCGATACGCTGGCGCGTGCCTTGTCCGGGCAGGCTGACGTCCGTGTAATCTGTCCCGACGTGGTGGGCCGCGGCGAAAGCGACTGGCTCAAGGACCCCATGGTTTACCAATTGCGCACCTACGCCGGCGACATGCTGGCAATGCTGGGCCAGCTGCACGCCCAGGCGCCGGTTAGCTCGCTGGACTGGGTGGGCACCAGCATGGGCGGCCTGATCGGCGTGGCGGTGTGCGGAACGCCCGGTCTGCCATTACCGGCGCCGGTGCGCCGGTTGGTGTTGAACGACGTGGGCCCGGCCATCCAGTGGCAGGCCATCGTGCGGATCGGCACCTATCTGGGGCAGGCCGGCCACTTCGGCTCGGTGCAGGAAGCCGCCGATGCGATGTGGGCGATTTCCCAAAGCTTCGGCCCGCACACGCCCGAGCAATGGCTGGCGCTGTCGCGGCCCATGCTCAGGCGCGTCTCGGAGGACGCCGATGCCAAGTGGCGGCTGCATTACGACCCGACCATCGCCGTGCCTTTCAGGCAGGAAACCGAGGACTCCGCGCGCCAGGGTGAAGTCATGCTCTGGCAGCTCTACGACAATATCAAGGCCGAAACCCTGGTGATACGGGGCCGGCAGTCTGATCTGCTCAGTCCCGAGACGGCCCAGGCCATGACGCAGCGCGGGCCGCGGGCCCGCGTCGTCGAATTTGACGGTGTGGGACATGCGCCCACGCTGATCGCCGCGGACCAGCTCGCCGCCGTCACAGGCTTTCTGCTGGGGTGACGCCTGCAACTATTTGATTGAAGTTTCATGAAAAGCAATGTGGTCGGGCCCGGCGGCCCGACAGCCTCCCAGGGGGCGAACGCCTCCATCGTGACCGCCACGGCCGACAGCCTGCCGGACCAGCCGCATGCGCTGGCGCGCGCGCGCGCGTTCGCCGAGCCCCTGATCGCCAGCGAAACGCACGACACGGGCGAGAACATCCTGGCCCATGCCGATGCGGTGGCAGCCATCCTGAAAACCATAGGCGGCTCCGAAGCCATGCAGGCGGCGACCTATCTGGTCTATGCCTGCCAGCACCTCACCAAGCCGCAGGAAGTCATCACCAAAGCCTTCGGCGCCAACTACGCCGCGCTGGCGATAGAGACCACCAAGCTCGTACAGGTGCAGCGCCAGGCACGCGGCGCCGATGCCAAGGCGCAACTGCTGGACGACCCGGCCGCGCAGACCGAAAACGTGCGCAAGATGCTGCTGGCGTTTTCGCGCGATTTGCGCGTGGTGATGCTGCGGCTGGCGTCCCGCCTGCAGACCCTGCGGCACTATGCCGCGACCCGGCAGACCGCGCCGATGTCGCTGGCGCACGAATCGCTGCACGTTTTCGCGCCGCTGGCCAACCGCCTGGGAATCTGGCAGATCAAATGGGAGATGGAAGACCTGGCTTTCCGTTTCCTGGAGCCCGACACCTACAAGCAGACGGCCCGCCTGCTGGACGAAAAACGGGTGGAGCGCGAAGGCTTCATGGAGGCTTTACGCGCGCAGCTGGAGCGCGAGCTGAACCAGAACGGTATCGCCGCGTTGGTGCAGGGGCGGCCCAAACACATCTACAGCATCGTCAAGAAGATGCGCGGCAAGTCGCTGGACTTCGAGCAGGTGTTCGACATCCGCGCGCTACGCGTGATTGCCGCCGATGTGAAGGGCTGTTATGCAGCGCTCGGTTTTGTGCATTCGCGCTTCACACCGGTGGACGGTGAGTTCGACGACTACATCGCCAAGCCCAAGACCAACGGTTACCAGTCATTGCACACCGTGGTGCGCGACGAGGCGGGCAGGGCGGTGGAAATCCAGGTGCGCACCCAGGCCATGCACGACCATGCCGAGCACGGCGTCGCCGCGCACTGGGCTTACAAGGAAGCCGGCACCAAGGGTTACAGCGGCGTCTCCGCCAGCAGCGAGTACGACGCCAAAATCGCCGTGCTGCGGCAACTGCTGGCCTGGGAGCGCGACCTCTCGGGCCCGGCCGCCCAGCGTGCGCGTGACGACAAGCAGGGCCTGTTCGAGGATCGCATCTATGTGCTGACGCCCGACGCGGCCATCGTGGAACTGCCGCAGGGCGCGACCACCGTGGACTTCGCCTACAGCGTGCACACCAGCCTGGGGCACCGCTGCCGCGGCGCGCGCATCGACGGCGCCATGGTGCCGCTCAACACGCCGCTGCAAAACGGCCAGACGGTGGAAGTCATCACCGTCAAGGAAGGCGGGCCTTCGCGCGACTGGCTCAACCCGGAACTGGGTTTTCTGTGCAGCCACCGCGCGAAGTCCAAAGTGCGCGCCTGGTTCAACGCGTTGGCCATGGAGCAGACGGTGGCGCGGGGCCGCGAGGCGGTGGAAAAACTGCTGCAGCGCGAAGGCAAGACGGCGATGAAGCTGGACGACCTGGCGGCGCAACTGGGCTTCAAGGCGGCGGATGATTTGTTTGAGGTTGTGGGCAAGGACGAGTTGTCGCTGCGCACGATAGAAAACATGCTCAGGCCGCCCGAGCCGGTGTTGAGCCAGGATGATTACGTGCTGGCAAAAAAAGCACGCGCGCCCAGCCCGAACGCCAAGAAAGGCGCCGGCGGTGTGCTGGTCGTCGGCATGGGATCCTTGCTGACCCAGTTGGCCAAATGCTGCAAGCCCGCGCCGCCCGATGAGATCCTCGGCTTCGTCACCAAGGGCAAGGGCGTGAGCATCCACCGCAGCGACTGCAGCAACTTCCGCAACATGGCCGGCGGCAGCCCGGACCGCGTGATCGAGGTGGAATGGAATTCGCCCAAGACGCCCGACGGCGCGGTCTATCCAGTGGACGTGGCCGTCGAGGCGGCCGACCGGCAGGGCTTGCTGCGCGATATTTCCGAAGTGTTCGCCAAGGAAAAAATGAATGTGATCGGCGTGCAGACCCAGTCGGTGAAAGACAACCGCGGCGGCACGGCGTGGATGACTTTCACTGTGGAAGTGGCGCAATCGGGCCGCCTCAACCAGGTGCTGGCCGTCGTCGCCGAGGTGCCGGGCGTGAGGTCCGCGCGGCGGCGGTAAGCGTAGCCGCATTCTTTTTTCGGCATTTTTTGAGGGCAGGCCAAGATAGACGTTTTGCTTTGCTACAATACGAGCTTCGAACAGTCCTTAGGCGCGTAGCTCAGCTGGTTAGAGCACCACCTTGACATGGTGGGGGTCGTTGGTTCGAGTCCAATCGCGCCTACCAATTCCCAAAAACGGTTCCTGTCCAGGCTTTGCATCAATGTGATGCAAGCCCATCACACAGGGTAAACCAAGGGGATTGAGTACATCAGAATTCCTAGAATGTATCGAGCCCCGGCGTTACGACGCTGGTCGTCATTCAGAGGAGAAATCAGTGCCAAAAAGCAAATCCACCAGCCCGGCATCCGGCCTTCCGCCTTCACAGGCTGAGGACGTTGCCGAGGGCAATCCCGGCGCCAAAAGCGGCCGGGCTGCCGGCAAGGCTGCGGCGTCCCGCGTGATCAAAAAGTACCCGAACCGCCGGCTCTACGACACGGAGACATCGACCTACATCACGCTCACGGAAGTGCGCCAGCTGGTGATGGACAGCGCCGATTTTGTGGTTCGCGATGCCAAGACCAACGAAGACCTGACGCGCAGCATCCTGCTGCAGATCATCCTCGAAGAAGAGTCCGGCGGCGAGCCCATGTTCACCGAGGCCGTGTTGGCCAATATCATCCGTTTTTACGGTAATGCGATGCAGAGCTTCATGGGCGCTTACCTGGAAAAAAACGTCCAGAGTTTCATGGACCTGCAGGTCAAGATGGCCGAGCAGTCCAA
>NZ_CALROB020000044.1:0-42227 GCF_943369675.1 Polaromonas sp. YR568
TATGTCGAGATCGATCCCAGCCGTGTCGACGTCAACGTGCACCCGACCAAGATCGAGGTGCGTTTTCGCGACAGCCGTGAGGTGCACCAGGCGGTGCGCCACGCGACCGAAAACGCACTGGCGATTCCGCGCTCCACCGTTGCGGCGGACTCGGGGCTGGCAGGAACGGCCACGGATGCCGCCTCCGACTCACCCCAGGCGTTTTCGCGCCAGGGATGGGCGCAACCCGCCATGAATTTCGCGGCAAACGGAAGCAATGGCGGCAGCCGGGTCTCCGACTTCGAGGCCATGTGGCCCACCCCGCGAGCGGGCGAAGGCCGCGTTGAAGCAGGCGGCTTCGCGGCTGCACCAGCCTATGCACCCGCAGCCGCCCCCACCGCGCCCACCGCGCCCACCAATGGTGCGTCAAATCCCGCCGACTTCATCCCCCTGCCCCCCGGCGACTGGCCGCTGGGCCGCGCGATTGCCCAGTTGCAGGGCATTTACGTGCTGGCCGAAAACACCCAGGGCCTGGTCATCGTGGACATGCATGCGGCCCACGAGCGCATTGTTTACGAGCGCCTGAAGACCCAGATGGACGGCGGCGAAGGCGCCAGCCTGGCCAGCCAGCCGCTGCTGATCCCCGCCACTTTTGCCGCCAGCCCGCAGGAAGTCGCCACGGCCGAGGCCAGCGCCCAGACCCTGGCGACGCTGGGCCTGGAGATCACGCCGTTTTCACCCAAGACCCTGGCGGTGCGCGCCGTGCCCACCAGCCTGGCGCAGGGCGACGCGGTGGAACTGGCCCGCAGCGTGCTGGCCGAACTGGCCCAGCACGACGCCAGCACGGTGATACAGCGCGCGCAGAACGAGCTGCTGTCGACCATGGCCTGCCACGGCGCGGTGCGCGCCAACCGCAAGCTCACACTGGACGAAATGAACGCCCTGCTGCGCCAGATGGAAGCCACCGAGCGCTCCGACCAGTGCAACCACGGCCGGCCGACCTGGCGCCAGGTCAGCATCAAAGAGCTGGATTCGCTCTTCATGCGCGGCCGCTAGAGGCGGCTCCGGTCCCAGCTTTTCATAACTTCACCGCACGGTGACGGCCCAGGCGGCATACGGGCGCAAGAATTGCATGCTGTAGTCACAAGAACCTGTTCGCGTAGGGGGAAACACCAGCCACGAGAACTTTTTCGGCACAAGGCACTCAGTCATGACCATGAAACGCTGGCACTTTTTTGCAACCTGCTGCGCGGCGCTGGCGATGCTGGCGGGCTGCGCGACCCTCGACGAGAAACAACGCACCTGGATCTTCCAGCCCAGCGACCGCACCTGGAGCGGCGGCGCGGCGGCCGCCGTGGGCATGGACGACGTCTGGGTCGACTACACCGCCGCCAACGACCACCCGGTTCGCCTGCACGGCCTGTGGCTGGCCAGCGACCGGCCCGATGCCGCCAAGGCGCCGGTGCTGCTCTACCTGCACGGCGCGCGCTACAACGTCACCGGCTCGGCGCCGCGCATGCGCCGCATGCAGGAGCTGGGCTTTTCGGTGCTGGCCATCGACTACCGCGGTTTCGGCAAAAGCACGCAGGAGCTGCCGTCCGAAAAGTCCGCCTATGAAGACGCCCGCGCCGCCTGGGACTGGCTGGCGAAAAAATACCCCGACCGGCCGCGTTACATCTTCGGCCACTCGCTGGGCGGGCCCATCGCCATCAACCTGGCGACCGAGGTCAAAGACGAACGCGGCACCATCGTCGAAGGCACGTTCACCTCCATTGCCGACGTGGTGAGCAGTTCCCAATGGGGCTGGATGCCGGTGTCGCTGCTGATCACCCAGCGCTTCGAAGCCGTGCGCAAGGTCGACAAGATCGGCTCGCCCCTGCTGGTGGTGCACGGCGGTGAAGACCGGCTCATCCTGCCCGACCTGGGGCGCAAGCTCTATGACGCGGCCGCCGAGCCCAAGCTCTTCATGCTGGTCGAAGGCGGTTCGCACCACGACACCAACATGGTCGGCCAGCCGCAATACAAGCAGGCGCTGGCCCGGCTTTTCGACATGAAATAGCCGGGCGCCATGCCCGGCCCCGGCGGCCGTTCCCGGCCGTCAATCTGATACCCTCAGGTGGATGTCCGCCCCCTCACCGCCTTCCCTGCCCGCCCCGAAAATCCCGGCCATCCCCGCGGCCGCGCCCACCTCCATGCCGACCGGGCTGATCGTGCTCATTTTGTCGATGCTGCTGGGCATACAGCCCGTCACCACCGACCTCTACCTGCCCGCCCTGCCCGCGCTCACCCAGGGTTTCGGCGCGCCCATGTCGCAGGCCCAGCTCACGCTCAGTGCATTGCTGCTGGCCTTCGGCACGTCACAACTGATCTGGGGCCCGCTGTCCGACCGCTTCGGGCGCCGCCCCATCCTGCTCTGGGGCCTGGCCGCCTACACGCTGGCCTCCGTCGGGAGCACCTTCGCGCCGTCGATGGCCATGCTGATCGCCTGGCGCGTGGTGCAGGGCGCGGCCATGGGCGCGGTCGTCATGTGTGCGCGCGCCATCGTGCGCGACCTGTACCAGCCGCTTGAGGGCGCGCGCGTCATGTCCAAGGGCCTGAGCGGCCTGGGCGTGCTGGCCTGCGTCAGCGCGCCGCTGGGCGGCCTGCTGTCGGAGTTCTACGGCTGGCGCATCGCGCTGGCGGCGCTGGCCGTGTTCGGCGCGGCCACGCTGGCGCTGGTCGGCCTGCGTTTTGAAGAAACCCTGGCACGCAAAAACCCGCGGGCCCTGCACCCCGCCACGCTGCTGCGCACCTGGCTCACCATCCTGCGCAACCCCACCTTCCTGGCTTTTTCGGCGCTGACCGCGGCCTCCTACGGCGGGCTGTTCACCTTCCTGGCGACTTCGTCCTTCGTCTTCATCCAGGTGCTGGGCCTCAGCAAAACGGGCTACGGCCTGGTGATGTTCTCGATGTGCTTTTGCTACCTCACCGGCACCTTCATCTGCCGGCGCCTGCTGCCGCGCTTCGGCGTGCGCCGCTCGGTGGCGATTGCCGCCTGCCTGAGCCTGACCGCCGGCACCACCATGGGCGTGCTGGCCTGGGCCGGCGTGCAAAACGTCTGGGCCATCATGCTGCCTTACTACCTCTTCATGCTGGGCCACGGTGTGCACCAGCCCTGCGGCCAGAGCGGCGCCGTCGGCCCCTTCCCCCAGGCGGCCGGCGCGGCCTCGGCGCTCAACGGCTTCTTGATGATGCTGGTGGCCTTCGGCATGGGCGGCTGGCTGGGCACCCACATGGACGGCACGGTGCGGCCGCTGACACACGGCATCTGGTTCTGGAGCGCCTTGATCGCCACGTCGGCCTGGACCGTGGTGCGCAAATACGGCGAGCCCGCGCACGAGGCCGCCGCCAGGGCCTGAGGCCGCAGCAGGAAACCCGTGAGCGTCCCCTACATCTGCATCGCCGGGCCCACCGCGTCCGGCAAGACCGCCGCCGCGATGGCGATTGCGCAGCGCCACGCTGTCGAGATCATCAGCGTCGACTCGGCCCTGGTCTACCGCGGCATGGACATAGGCACGGCCAAGCCCACGCCTGATGAACTCGCCGCCGTGCCGCACCACCTCATCGACATCCGTGACCCGCTGCAGGCCTACAGCGCCGCCGAGTTCGTGGCCGATGCCCAGCGCCTGATCGACGAGATCAGCGCGCGCGGCAAGCTGCCGCTGCTGGTGGGCGGCACCATGCTCTACTTCAAGGCCTTGTTCGACGGCCTGGACGACATGCCCAAGGCCGACGCCGCCGTGCGCGCCGTGCTGGCCGACGAAGCGGCCGCGCAAGGCTGGCCCGCGCTGCACGCCGAACTCGCCCGCGTCGACCCGGCCACGGCCGCGCGGCTGGCGCCCAATGACTCGCAGCGCATCTCGCGCGCGCTCGAGGTGTTCCGTGTGTCGGGCCAGCCGCTGTCTTTTTTCCATGCGCAAGGTGCGGCCAAAAAATCCGCGGCGAACAGCGGCGACGTTACTGCGCCGGTGCTGGTTTCTCTGGAACCGCAAGACCGCGCCTGGCTCCATGAACGCATCGCCCAGCGCTTTGACGCCATGCTCGCGTCCGGCTTCATAGCCGAAGTCAAAGCCCTGCGCGCGCGCGGCGACCTGAATTCCGACCTGCCCTCCATGCGCTGCGTCGGCTATCGCCAGGCCTGGGAAGCGCTGGACGGTGCTTACCCCATGAGCGAGCTGCGCGACAAGGGCATCTTCGCCACGCGCCAGCTCGCCAAGCGCCAGATCACCTGGTTACGCTCCATGCCGCAGCGCCGGGTGGTCGCTTGCGATGCACCCGATGCGTTGCAACAGGTGCTGGAACTCGTCGACACACAAACACCAACGCAGGCGAAAGGCCGCGCATGAACAACCTGCAGGTCCGCGAGCTGGCCAAACGCTACGGCGATGCGGTGGTCTTCAGCCATGTCTCGCTGGATGTCGCGCCCGGCGAATTCGTCGCCATCGTCGGCGAATCGGGCGTGGGCAAATCCACGCTGCTCAACTGCATGGCCGGGCTGGACAGCTGGGACGAGGGCACGGTGCAACTCAAGGGCCAGGACCTGGGCGCCCTCAGCGACGACCAGCGTGCCCTGCTGCGCCGCCGCCACGTCGGGTTTGTCTTCCAGGCCTTCCATGTGCTGCCGCACCTGGACGTGGCGCAAAACGTGGCGCTGCCGCTGTTGCTGCTGGAGCAGCCCGACCCCGCCCGCGTGGAAGCCATGCTCGAAGCCGTGGGCCTGGGCGGCCTGGGCGGGCGGCTGCCGCAGCAACTCAGCGGCGGGCAATTGCAGCGCGTGGCGATCGCGCGCGCGCTGGTGCACAAACCCAGCCTGCTGCTGGCCGACGAACCCACCGGCAACCTGGACCCGGGCACCGCCGCATTGGTGATGGACGCGCTGATCGCACAGACGCGCGGGCAAGGCGCCTCGCTGGTGCTCGTCACCCATTCGGAAGCCGCCGCCGCGCGCGCCGACCGCACGCTGCACCTGAGTGCGGGCGGCATCCGGACTAGTGCGCGCTAGTGGGGATTGAACAGCACGTAGACCTTGCGCATGGTGGCCTGGATGTCCCACACGCCTGTCGTTTCAGCCGGAAAGAAATACACGTCACCCTGGCGCAGCGCCACGGGTGCGCCGCCGTCCGGCGTGAACACCGCGCTGCCGCTGAGCACATGCATGGCTTCGGCTGAACGCACCTGCCGGCGGTAACTGCCCGCTGAACACTCCCAGAGGCCGACCTCGGGCTGGCCGTCGAGCGGCAGCACCATCTTTTCGCCGCGCAGCGTGCAGGCTGGTTCGCTGAGCGGCATGCCCACCGTGCCCCAGTCCTGCAGCGCGCCGCTTTGCAGCATGGAAGGTGAATCGAGTTTGCGGATGGTCATGGTTTTTCCAGATGGTTTTTAAACACCGCGCTGGTCACGCCAGCGGTAGTAGCGGACCGACGCGGCGAGGAACCAGGGATTTCCGGTATAAAACGGCCGGGTCTGAAAGGCCAGCCCATCCAGCGCCGTGCGCCCTTCCTTGAGCCCCAGCACCTGCTGCCCCACCCGCATGCCGAAGTAGCTCGATGTGCCCACACCCGCGCCGCAATAGCCCATGGCGTAATAAAGCCCGTCATGCAACCCGACGTGCATCAGCTCATCAAAGGTATAAGCCACCAGGCCGGACCAGGAATGGCTGATGCCCACGCCGGCCAGCTCAGGGAAAATCTTCACCATGTCGGCATGCAGCAGCGGCCCGCTCACGCGGCTGTCGGTTTCCTGGTGCGACACGCGGCCGCCGAAGAGTATGCGTTTGCGGTCCGGCGAGGCGCGGTAGTAATAGACCACCTTGCGCGTGTCGCTGACGATGCGGTTGCGCGGCATCAGGCGGTCCATCAGGCCCTCGGGCAAAGGCTCGGTGGCGATCATGTAGCTGCCGATGGGGATCACGCGGCGGCGCAGCCAGGGCGTGACCTTCCCTGTGTAGCCGTTGGTGGCGACCACCACGTCGCGCGCACGCACCGTGCCCCTGGGCGTCGTCACGAGGAAATGGCTGCCCTGTTTCTCGATACCGGTGGCGGGACTGCGCGGCGCGACCTGCACGCCGGCGGCCAGCGCGCGCTCCAGCAGGCCCTGGTGGTAGCGCGCCGGGTGCACCGAGCAATGTTGCGTATAAACCGCCCCGCCCCAGTAGGCATCGCTGCCGAGTTCGCCGCGCTGCTCGGCGCGCGGCACCATGTGCGCTTCGACCTCCAGGCCCTTGGGCTGGTTCGCCAGCCTGGCTGCCAGCGCCTCATATTGCGCCGCGTTGTGCGCGGCATGGAAGCGCCCCACCCGGCCGTAGCTGCAATCAATGTTTTCGCTGCGGATGAAATCACCGACCCAGGCAAGCGAGCGCTGGCCTTCACGCAGGATCTCAAAGGCTTTTTCGCTGCCGTGGCGGCTGGCCAGCAACTCATAGCTGGGCTTGATGCTGGTCGACACCTGGCCGCCGTTGCGTGTGCTGCAGCCCCAGCCGGCGTCTTCGGCGTCCAGCACCAGGGTCGAGCGGCCGCCGCGCGCGGTCTGCAGCGCGGCGTGCAGGCCGGTGTAGCCCGCGCCTATGACCGCCACGTCGACGCTGGCGGGCAGCGGCGCCTGGGCCAGCTCGCGGCGCGGCACCTCGTCCCACCAGTAAGGCGCCAGCTTGCAATGTTCAAGAATGTCCACAGGCTTTCTTTCAGGAGCGCGCATCGCGCAAAACTTCGTCCGCGCCCTTTTCGGCCAGCATCAGCGTGGGCGCATTGGTGTTGCCCGAGGTCAGCGAGGGGAAGGCCGAGGCGTCGATCACCCGCAGGCCGGCCAGGCCGTGCACCTGCAGGCGGTGGTTGAGCACGCTGGTGGCCGGGTCCGGGCCCATGCGGCAGGTGCTGACCGGGTGGAACACGGTGGAGGCGCGCTGGCGTATGTCGTCCATCAACTGCTCATCCGACTGGACCTGCGCGCCGGGCACCAGTTCCTGCTCGATGATCGCGCTGAACGCCGGCGTGGCGGCCAGGCGGCGCAGGAAGCGCGTGGCTTCCATCATCTCCTGCACGTCATGCGCGGTGGCCAGCGAGTTGGGCTCTATCAGCGGCGCCGCCATCGGGTCGCCGGAACGTAGCCGCAACTGGCCGCGGCTGCTGGGTTTGCAGGGCTGGGCGCTCAGCAGAAAGCCCGGGTAGGGGTCGGGCGCCATCAACGCGCGTTTGCCGGGCGCGGCCTTGAGGTAACTCAGCGGCGAAAAATACAGCTGCATATTCGGCCGCGCCAGGCCCGGGCGCGAACGGAAGAAGCCGCCGCCCTGGTTGACGCTGAGCGCCAGCGGGCCGCTGCGCATCGCCACGTATTGCAGCCCGGCCCACAGCTTGCCGTACCAGGGGCCGAGCTGGTTGTTGAGCGTGGGCACTCGCGATCGGTACAGATGGTCTATGCAGAGGTGGTCCTGCAGGTGCTGGCCCACGGCCGGTGAATCGTGCACCACCGCAACGCCCAGCGCCTTGAGCTGCGCCGCCGGGCCGATGCCCGACAACTGCAGCAGTTGCGGGGAGTTGATGGCGCCGGCCGACACAATCACCTCCCGCCGTGCCTGGGCGAACAGTGACTGTCCGCCTTGCCGGTACACCACGCCGCTGGCCTTGAGGCCGTCGAACACGATGCGCGTGGCGTGCGCATCGGTCTGCACGCTGAGTCTGGCGCGCTTCATCGCGGGCCGCAGGTAGGCGCTGGCGGCCGAAGCGCGCAGGCCGCCCTGCGTGGTGATCTGGTAGATGCCGACGCCTTCCTGCGAAGCGCCGTTGAGGTCGGGGTTGTGCGGCAGCCCGGCCTCCCAGCCTGCCTGCAAATACACCTTGCACAGCGGGTGCACCTGGGCACTGACGTCGCTCACGCGCATCGGCCCGCCGGCGCCGCGCCAGACATCGGCGCCATGTTCGTTGTCTTCGAGTTTCTTGAACCAGGGCAGCACCTCGTCCCAGGACCAGCCGGTGTTGCCCAGCGCCGCCCATTCGTCGAAGTCGGCCGGCTGGCCGCGCACGAACACCATGGCATTGATGCTGCTGGAGCCGCCCAGCACCTTGCCGCGCGGCCAGTAGGCTTCGCGGCCGGCCAGGCCCGGATCGGGCGCGCCGCGGTACATCCAGTTGACGGCCGGGTTGTAGAAAGACTTGCCGTAGCCAATGGGCACGCGCAGCCAGATGCGCTGCTCGCTGCCGCCGGCTTCGAGCAGCAGCACGCTGTGCTCGCCGGATTCGCTGAGGCGATGGGCCAGCACGCAACCGGCGGAGCCGGCGCCCACGATGATGAAATCAAACTCTGTCACCGGGTGGAGCATCTCACGGCAGGTGGCCTGCCGCACAGGTCCGTTTTGGACTAAATGCCAGACCAATCCCAAACCCGCATATGCCCGAATGTGCCCGCATACGCCGGCTCAGGCCGCGCGGGCTTTGCGCGCCGCGCGCGGCGGCCTGGCTTTGAGCTGCTTGTCCAGCACGTCGGCCAGCACCTTCACGCCGGCCTCTATCACCGGCGGCGGGCTGCTGCCGAAGCCCAGCACCAGGCCGCTGACCTTGAGCGGCGTGATGGCGAAGCGGCCCAGCGGCGAAACCGTGATGCCGCGCCGGTCGGCCTCCTGCGACACGTCGGCCTCGGCCAGCCGCGGCGCCAGGTAGCCCACGGTGTGCAGGCCGCTGTGGGCCGGCACCACGTCGAGCAGGCCGCCCAGGTGTTTGCCGGCCGCGGCAGCCAGCGCCTCATGGCGCTCGAAGTAGATGTGGCGCATGCGCCGCACGTGCACCGCAAAATGCCCCTCGTCGATGAACTCCGCCGTCACGCCCTGCGTGTGCGAGGGAACGCCCGGCAGGAAACGGCTCATGACGGCGCGGAAGGTTTCCACCAGCGCCGGCGGCGCGAGCACATAGCCCAGGCGCAGCGCGGGAAACAATGACTTGCTGAAGGTGCCCACGTAAATCACGCGGCCCGTGGTGTCCACACTCTTGAGCGTGGGCGGCGGCCGGCCGGCAAAGAAAAATTCGCCGTCGTAGTCGTCTTCAATCACCCAGGCGCCGGCCTGCTCGGCCGCCTGCAGCAGCGCGAAGCGGCGCGCCAGGCTCATCACGCAACCCAGCGGCTGCTGGTGCGAGGGCGTCACAAAAGCCAGGCGAAAACGCGGCGCCAGGCGCAGGCCTTCTTCCACACGCAGGCCGTTGGCGTCCACCGGCACGGGCACCAGGTCGGCGCCCGAAGCCACCAGGCTGTTGCGCGCGCCTATCGCGCCCGGGTTCTCGAACCAGACCTTGTCGCCGGGATTGAGCAGCATGGAGCCGATCAGGTGGAAGGCCTGCTGCGCGCCGCCCAGGATAAAGACCTGCTCGGGGTCGCAGGTGATGCCGCGGTTGGCGCGCAGGTGCGAAGCGACCGCGCGGCGCAATTGCGGCGCGCCGTAGGGGTCGCCGTAGCCCATGACTTCATCGTGGTTGCCGCGCAGCCACTTCGCCGACAGCCTGGCCCACTGCGCCGTGGGAAACACGTCGAAGGCCGGCAGCGCGGTGGTGAAGGCGCGCGGCGCGTGCGGCAGGCGGCGGCGTTCGACAAAACGGCTGAGGGCGTCTTCCATCACGGCCGACAGGCGCGGCGCGGCGGGCTCGGGGGAAGAGGCTTTGGCCTTCGAAGGCATGGGCCGGTCGGCGCCCAGCACGGCACTGACGAAGGTGCCGGAGCCGGTTTGCGAATCGATCAGGCCTTCGGCCGTGAGGCGGCTGAAGGCCTCGACCACCGTGGTGCGCGACACGCCCAGGTCGTTCGCCAAAGTGCGGCTGGCCGGCAGGCGGTCGCCGGGGGCGAAGCCGCCGGAAAGGATGATTTCGCGCAAGGCCATGCACAGCTGCGTGCTCACCGGGTGATGGTGGCTGTGATCGATACGGATCGACAGCAAGAGGGAGCCGCCCGCGCGCTTGACCATAAATTTCCTTAGTGATCTTTGGAAAAATGGTATCACGCATTAATCAAAATGGACCTGTTCCGCCATCCACTTGAGCGAGATGATGGCTGCATCCAACACTCTTGTCGGCTCGGGTTCCTCCATGCTCATCCGGAAAATCGAAACCTTTTGCGATCCCTTCGTGGGCTTTGTGCGCGTCACCACGGACGACGGCGCGCAAGGCTGGGGCCAGGTCTCGCCCTACCACGCCGACCTCAGCGTGCAGGTGCTGCACCGCCAGGTTGCGCCCTGGTCGCTGGGCCGCGACGCGCTGGACGTGGACGGCCTGGTCGACGCCATCGCCGAGCTTGAGCACAAGTTCCCCGGCTCGCACCTGTACCGCGCCATCTGCGGCGTGGAAACCGCGCTGTGGGACCTGCGCGGCAAGGCCGAAGGCAAACGTGTCTGCGAGCTGATAGGCGGCAGCGCCAGACCGCTCACCGCCTACGCCTCTTCCATGAAGCGCGACATCACGCCGCAGGATGAAGTCAAACGCATGCTCGCGCTGCGCGACGAGTGCGGCTTCAATGCCTTCAAGTTCCGCGTGGGCGCGGAATACGGCCACGACAGGGACGAATGGCCGGGCCGCACTGAAGAGATCATCGCGGCCATGCGCGGCGCGCTGGGCCAAGGCCCTGCCTTGCTGGTGGACGCCAACAGCTGCTATTCGCCACGCCGCGCCATCGAGGTCGGCCGCATGCTGGAAGACCACGGCATCAGCCACTTCGAGGAGCCCTGCCCTTACTGGGAACTCGAGCAGACGCGCGAAGTGCGCGAAGCGCTGTCCATCGACGTGACCGGCGGCGAGCAGGACTGCTACATGCCGCTGTGGAAACACATCATCGATTCGAAAACGGTGGACATCGTGCAGCCCGACGTCTGCTACATGGGCGGCCTGGCCCGCACGCTGCGCGTGGCGCGCATGGCCGAGTCCGCGGGGCTGCCCTGCACGCCGCACAGCGCCAACCTGTCGATGGTGACGCTGTTCACCATGCACCTGCTGTGCGCCATCCCCAACGCCGGCAAGTACCTGGAGCTGTCCATCGAGGGGCCGGACTACTACCCCTGGCAAGAGGGTTTGTTCGTGAGTTCACCCTACACCGTGCGGGACGGCCGGGTTACCCTGCCTGACGCGCCGGGATGGGGGGTCGAGATCAACCCCGCTTGGCTTGCAAAGTCCAGCTACCAGACAAGTGAGATTTCCTGAACATGGCCACCCCCTTGAACGCATTGGTGCACGAAGCGCAGACGAGCGGCACGCTCGCCGGCCTGCCGGACCGCCACCTGGTCAATGGCGTTTTTGTACCCTCGCTGAACGGCGCGCGCATGGAGACGCTGGACCCGGGCACGGGGCGCGCCTTTGCCAGCTTTGCCGCCGGCGATGCGGCCGACGTGGATGCGGCCGTGGCCGCCGCGCAGGCCGCGCTCACCGGCCCATGGCGCGCCCTCACGCCGGCGCAGCGCGGCCGCCTGCTCTACCGCGTCGCAGGCTTGATACGCGCCAATGCCGACCGCCTGGCCGTGGCCGAAACACTGGACAGCGGCAAGCGCCTGGCCGAAGCGCTGGGCGACGTCGCCGGCGCGGCGGCGACTTTTGAGTACTACGCCGGCGCCTGCGACAAGCACCAGGGCGAAAGCATTCCGCTGGGCGAGGACTATCTGGCCTACACCGTGCACGAGCCCGTCGGTGTCACCGCCCACATCATTCCCTGGAACTACCCGCTGTCTTCGGCCGCGCGCGGCATCGCGCCGGCGCTCGCAGCCGGCTGTACCGTGGTGGCCAAGCCGGCCGAGCAGACACCGCTGACCGCGCTGATGCTGGCCCGGCTGTGCGTCGAAGCCGGCCTGCCGCCGGGTGTCTGCAATGTGGTGACCGGCACCGGCGCACTGGCCGGCGCCGCGCTGGTGCGGCACCCCGGCGTGCACCACATCAGCTTCACCGGCTCGGTCGCCACCGGCATGGACGTGATGCGCGGCGCCGCGCCCAACGTGACGCGCCTGGTGCTGGAGCTGGGCGGCAAGTCGCCGGTGCTGGTGCTGGCCGACTGCGACATCGACAAGGCTGTTGAGAACGTGCTGGGCGGCATTTTTGAAAACGCCGGGCAGATCTGCTCGGCCGGCTCGCGCCTGGTGATAGACCGCCGCATCCATGCGGACTTCGTGGAGCGACTGGCGGCCCGCGCCGGCAAGATGACCCTGGGCCACGGGCTGCGCGATGCGGACATGGGCGCGGTGAACTCCGCGGCCCACCTGGACAAGATCGCCGGCTACGTGGACCGCGCCCGGGCCCGCGGTGTGGCGGTGCGCTGCGGCGGCCGGCGCGCCGCCGACCCCCTGACCGGCCAGGGCTGGTTTTACGAGCCCACCATCCTGGACGCGCTGGCGCCGGACGACGAGGCGGTGCAGCAGGAAATTTTCGGGCCCGTATTGTGCGTGCAGGTGTTTGACGACATCGACGAAGCCGTGGCGCTGGCCAACGGCACCGACTTCGGCCTGGTCGCGGGCATCTTCACGCGCGACTTCGCCAGCGCCCACCGGCTGGCCGCGCGGGTGGATGCGGGACAGGTCTACATCAACGAATACTTCGCCGGTGGCGTGGCCGTGCCCTTCGGCGGCAACAAGCGCTCCGGCTTCGGCCGTGAAAAAGGGCTGGAGGCGCTGCGCAGCTACAGCAAGCTCAAAAGCGTGGCGGCGCGTATTTGAGGCGCTCGCGGGATTTGGGGTGATCGAGGTTTCAGGGGAGTTATGGGATGTCAGTTCAACAGGAGTCAATGCAATGATGAACAAGTCAATGAACAAAACGGTCCGCAACCGCGCTGCGATGCTCGCAATGGTGATGGCCATGGCCGGCTTGTGGTGCGGCAACGCCGCGGCGCAGCTGACCATCGTGTCCTTCGGCGGCGCCTACCAGGAGGGCCAGAGCAAGGCGCTGTTCCAGCCCGCCGCCAAGGCGCTGGGCATCACCATCAAGGAAGAAACCTACACCGGCATCGCCGACCTGCGCCTGAAGGTCAAGGCCGGCGCCGTGACCTGGGACATCGTGGCAAGCGGCTCGGGCAGCGCGGCGCGCGCCGGCTCCGAAGGCTTGCTGGAGCCACTGGACTACAAGGCCATCGACGTCTCCTCCTTCGCGCCCGGCCTCACGCAGGAGTTCTGCGTGGGCGGCGACGTGTTCTCCACCGTGATGGCCTGGAACACCAAGACCTACGGCGACAAGGGCCCGCAGACCTGGGCCGACTTCTGGGACGTGAAAAAATTTCCCGGCAAGCGCTCCTACCGCAAGGGAGTGGCCGGCGCGCTGGAACCCGCGCTGATGGCCGACGGCGTGCCGCCCAACAAGGTCTACGAGGTGCTGTCGGCGCCCGGCGGCATTGAACGCGCCATCAAGAAGATCAAGGAGCTCAAACCCAGCATCGCCGTGTGGTGGTCGTCCGGCGCGCAGCATGCCCAGCTCATGAAGGACGGCGAGGTCGACATGATCACCGGCTGGAACGGACGCTTCGACGTGGTCGCCAAGGACGGCGCCAAGGTGGCCTACACCTTCAACCAGGCGCTGCTGGACTACGACTGCTTCGGCATTCCCAAGGGCGCGCCCAACAAGGCGCTGGCGGTCAAGTTCCTCAACGAGATCAGCAAGCCGCAGTACCAGGCCGAGTTCACCAAGTACATCACCTACGGGCCGACCAACAAAAAAGCCTATGACGGCCCGGCCATTCCCGCCGCCTACGCGAAGACGCTGCCCTCCTACCCGGACAACGCGGCCAAACAGTTGATCATCGACCTGAACTGGTATACCAAAAACGAGGCCAGGGCTTCCGAGCTGTACCAGAACATGCTGACCGAGTAAAAAGGCGGGTCGGCCCGTGCAGGCAAGGGCCGGTGGGATCACAGAACAAAACGAAGTCCAGAACAAAGAAGGCGTATCCATGAGCAACAAGTCGTCGCTGCCCATCACCCTCCGGCAAGTGACCAAGCGTTATGGCGCCTCCTATGCCCTGGACCACGTCGACCTGGACATCCGCAGCGGCGAATTCCTCACCCTGCTGGGCCCCTCAGGCTCCGGCAAGACCACGCTGCTCACGGTGCTGGCCGGCTTCACGCGGCCCGACAGCGGCAGCCTGAAGTTCGGCGACACCGAGGTCATCTGCACGCCGCCGCAAAAGCGCGGTGTCGGCATGGTGTTCCAGAACTACGCGCTCTTTCCGCACATGACGGTGGCCGGCAACGTGGGGTTTCCGCTGAAGCTGCGCGGCGTCAAGCGCGAGGAGATGGCGCGCCGCGTCGAGCATGCGCTGGAGATGGTGCGCCTGGGCGGCTATGGCGAGCGCGGCGTGCACCAGCTCTCGGGCGGGCAATGCCAGCGCGTGGCCCTGGCGCGCGCCATGGTCTTCGAGCCGCGCATCATGCTGATGGACGAGCCGCTCTCGGCCCTGGACAAGCAGCTGCGCGAGCACATGCAGATCGAGCTGCGCCAGCTGCACGACAAGCTGGGCATGACCACCGTCTACGTCACCCACGACCAGCGCGAGGCACTCACCATGTCCGACCGCGTCGCCGTGATCAACGGCGGGCGCATCGTCCAGCTCGACACGCCGCGCGCCCTCTATGAACGCCCGGCCAACCGCTTTGTGGCCGAGTTCATCGGCGAATCCAGCTTTGTGCCGGTGGCCGTGCGCGACGGTGCGGTGGTGCTCAACGGCGCGGCGCTTACCACACCCGACCACCCCGGCCAGGATGGGCCGCGCCTGCTGATGCTGCGGCCCGAACGCCTCAAGATTCTCACCGGCGGCATGGCCGCGCAGTTGGGCGCGGGCATCAACATCCTCAACGCCCGCGTGCACGCCACCGTCTACCAGGGCGACAGCTCGCTGGTGCAGGCGGCCCTGGCCGACGGCAGCATCGTCAGCGTGCGCGGCGCATCGGGCAGCAATGCCGGCCACGCCTGCCCCTCGGCCGGCGACATGCTCACGCTGGGCCTGGCGGTCGACGACACCGTGCTCTTGCCGCAGGAAGCCGCCGCATGAACGCCGCGGCCCACACCGCACCGAACGCCCACGCGCTCGCACGCAGCGCGCGCCGCGAGCGCTGGGCGCTGCTGTCACTGGTCTCGCCAGCCGTGCTGCTGGTCACTGTCATCATGGTGCTGCCCGTGGGCTGGCTGTTCTACCTCTCGGTGCTGTCCGACACCGGCAGCTTCAGCCTGGAGCACTACCGCCGCATGTGGGAGCAGCCCTCCTACGCGCGCACCTTCTGGGTCACCTTTGAAGTCAGCTTCCTGACCACCGGCATCTGCATCCTGCTGGGCTACCCCCTGGCCTATTTCCTGTCGGAGCTGCCCAAGCGCGCGGCGAACCTCTGCATGATCGCCGTGCTGCTGCCGCTGTGGACCTCGCTGCTGGTGCGCACCTATGCCTGGCTGGTGCTGCTGCAGCGGCGCGGCCTCATCAATAGCTGGGGCATGGAACTGGGCCTGTGGAACGAGCCGCTGGAACTCGTGCACAACCTGACCGGCACGCTCATCGGCACGGTGCACGTGATGCTGCCTTTCATCGTGCTGCCGCTGTATGCCTGCATGCGCGGCATCAACCGCGATTACCTCAAGGCCGCAGCCAACCTGGGCGCATCACCGACGCGTACCTTCTGGCAGATTTTCTTCCCGCTCTCCATCCCGGGCCTGGCGACCGGATCGCTGATCGTCTTCATCCTGTGCCTGGGTTTTTACATCACGCCCGCGGTGCTGGGCGGCGGCAAGGTCATCATGGTGTCCAGCCGCATCGCCAACGACATCGAGATTTTCTTCAACTGGGGCGCCGCCAGCGCGCTGGGTGTGGTGCTCCTGCTGCTGACGCTGCTGCTCATCCTCGCGGCGTCGCGCCTGGTCAGGCTCGAAGACGCCCTGCGCGACAGGGGAACGTGATGGGAAAACAGAAGAACAACAACAGCTGGCTGAGCCGGCCTGTCACCGAAACGCAGATCAGCCGCGGCGGCCGGCTCTGGCTTTACGTCATTGCGACGCTGGTCATGATCTTCCTGGTCATGCCCACGCTGCTGGTGATTCCCATGAGTTTTTCCAACTCGCAGTACCTGGAATTTCCGCCCCGCCAATGGTCGCTGCGCTGGTACCAAAGCTACTTCAGCTCGACCTCCTGGATGCAGGCCACGGCCACTTCGCTGAAAGCCGGCGTGCTGACCGCCCTGGTCGCCACGCCGCTGGGCACCATGGCCGCCTACGGCCTGCTGGTCTCGCGCATACGCCACGCCGGCTACCTGACCCTGCTGCTGCTCACACCCATGGTGGTGCCCGTCATCCTGATCGGCATCGGCGTGTTCTACGCCTACGTCAAGCTGCAGCTCGTCAACACCCTGGCCGGCCTGGTGCTGGCCCACAGCATGCTCGCCATCCCGGTGGTCATGATGGTCGTCAGCTCCGCCCTGAAAACCTTCGACCTCAACCAGGAAATGGTCGCCCGCAGCCTGGGCGCCTCGCGCCTCGAAGCCTTCCGCATGGTCACCTTCCCGCAGATACGCTTTTCCATCTTCACCGGCGCCGTGCTGGCCTTCCTCACCTCCTTCGACGAAATCATCGTCTCGCTTTTCGTCTCAGGCGGCGACCACTCCACCCTCACCCGCAACATGTTCAATGCCCTGCGCGACCAGGTAGACCCCACCATCGCGGCCATCTCAACCCTGATCGTGGCCTGCACTTCGCTGATGCTGGCGGTGACGCAGTTTGTTGGAAAACCAGGACGGCCCCGCTAGCGCCGGGGTGGCCGATTGACTGCCTCCGCCGGCAGGCATATTCTTCAATATGCCCAGTCACCTTATTCAGGAGGTACACCATGTACAAGAGAATTTTGCTGGCTTACGACGGTTCCACGACGGGCCAGAAGGCCTTGCTGGATTGCCGCGACATCGCGCAGTGGAGCCAGGCGTCGTTGACGCTGATTGCCGTGATGCCGCTGCAGCGGCAGGTGGTCGCGGCGGAGGGCGTGATCTATGAAAAAAGCGTCATTGAGGAAGACAGGGACAAATACCGGGGCATCCTCAACGACGGCTTGCGGCGGCTGATGGAATCAGGCCATGAGGCGCAAGGCGAGGTGCTGTACGGCGAAACCGTGGATGAAATCGCCCGCTACGCGCGGCAGCTTGAAGCCGACCTGATTGTGGTCGGGCACAAGCACCTCGAAGGCTGGGCGGCGCGCTGGTGGCGCGGCTCGGTGTCCAAATCGCTGATCGCGGATGCGCCTTGCAGCGTGCTGGTGGTCATTACCCGCTGAGCTGGGCGCCCCTCGAAAAGCCCTCCTGGCGTTGTTGCGCCGCCTTGCCGTGCTGTAACACTGTCTGCGGCGGCGCGCCTGGCCAGGACCGCTTCGCCGGGCTTTGTGAGCGGCGCCAAGTCCCGGGAAATGAATCGGCGGCCCAGGATGTTGGTCAAAATCAGCGCGTGCCCAACAGCTCCGCGTAACGCGTCAAATCCACATTGCCGCCGCTCACGATGACGCCTATGCGCTCGCCCTTGGCGGGCGGCTTGTCTTCGAGCGCCTTGCAGGCACCCGCGAAGGACAGGCAGCCCGTGGGCTCGACCACCATCTTCATGCGCTCCGCGAAAAAGCGCATGGCGTCCACCAGCTGCGCGTCGCTCACGGTGAGGATGTCGTCGACGTCGCGGCGGATGATGGCGAAGGTGTAGTTGCCCAGGTATTGGGTTTGCGCGCCGTCGGCAATGGTTTGGGGGGTGGCGATGCGCACGATGCTGCCGCTGCGCAGCGACTGCAGGCCGTCGTCGCCGGCTTCGGGCTCCACGCCGTAGACCTTGCACTGGGGTGCGAGCGCGCGGGCCGCGAGGGCCGAGCCGCCGGTGAGGCCGCCGCCGCCCAGGCAGATGTAGAGGCGGTCCAGCGCGCCGGCCTCTTCGAACAATTCCTTGGCGGCCGTGCCCTGGCCGGCGATCACGTCGGGGTGGTCGTAGGGCGGGATCAGCGTCATGCCGCGCTCGGCGGCCAGGCCTTTGGTCAGGGCCTCGCGGTCTTCGGTGAAGCGGTCATACAGCACCACTTCAGCGCCGTAGCCGCGCGTGGCGGCCAGCTTGGCGGCGGGTGCGTCCTGCGGCATCACGATGACCGCGGGCATGCCCAGCATGCGCGCCGACAAGGCCACCGCCTGCGCGTGGTTGCCGGATGAAAAGGCGATGGCGCCGGCTTTGCGCTGCGCGGTGTCGAACTTCGACAGCGCATTGAAGGCGCCGCGAAACTTGAAGGCGCCCATGCGCTGGAAGTTTTCGCATTTGAAGAAAAATTGGGCGCCCCAGCGCGCCTCGGCGGTGGCCGATTGCAGCACCGGCGTGCGGTGCGCGTGGCCTTCAATGCGCGCGGCGGCGTCTATCACGTCCTGGTAGGTGGGCAGTTGCATGGGGTATCGGCTTTCCTGGAAATGGCGGGGGGCATGAAGAAGATGCGGGGGTGCGGCACGGGACCGGCAAGTGCGATTGATGATAGCCCAGCCGGGCGAATCAGGTACGCCCCGGCAGGCGCGTAAACGGCCAGTTATAGTCAGTATCGCCATGCCTGACACCCCCGCCCCGCCCCTGGAAATCACCCCCAGCCACATCCCCGAGGACCTGGCGGCCGTGCAGCGGCTACTGGACCAATCACAGCTTGAAGACGCTCAGGCCGCATTGCAAGGCGTGCTGCGGCAGCGTCCCGAAGACGCGCTGGTGCGGGTGTTCTCGGCGCTGCTGGCGCGCATCAGGCAGCAGTTTGCGCAAAGCCGCAGTGAAGTCGAATACGCGCTCAAACTCAAGCCGCAATTTTTCCCGGCCTGGATAGAGCTGGCCCGGCTGGAGCGCGCCACCGGCCGGCTCGCCGAGGCCTCCGAGGCTTATCGTCGCGCGCACAACCTGTTGTCGCAAGCGAACGATGGATTGCTGGAATGGCATGCGCTGCTGTACGACACCGGCCGCCACGCCGAGTCCCTGCCGGTGATCGAATTGCTGGCCCAGCGCCAGCCGGATGACGTGGCGGTCAGCCTGCACCGCGCGTCCACCCTGCAGCACCTGGAGCGGCATGCCGAGGCGGCGGCCATTTACGAACCGCTGCTGGCGCACGCCCCGCAGTTCCCCTTGCTGCGCAACAACTATGCGGCCGCGCTGATGAACACCGGCCGGCAGGACGAGGCCCAGGCCATCTTCGAGCAGGAGGTCGCGGACCATCCCGACAATGCGCTGGCGCGCGTCAACCTGGCCGCGCTGCTGCGCATGCGCTTTGACCTGGAAGGCGCCGAGGCAGAGCTGCGCAAAGCCTGCGCGCTGGCGCCCGGTTACGCCATCGCGCACAACAACCTGGGCCTGCTGCTCAAGGAATACCAGCGCTGGGACGAGGCCGAGGCCTGCTTCAGGCACGCGCTCGCGCTCGATGCGGGCTACGCCGGCGCGCGCTGGAACCTGGCCATGCACAGGCTGCTGCTCGGCGATTTCACCGAGGGCTGGCCGCTGCACGAGGCGCGCTGGGCCGGCGCGCCCGAGTTGCGCACCCTGGCCTCGGAGATTCGCCACCCCCGCTGGCAGGGCGAACCGTTGCGGGGCCGGACACTGCTGGTGTGGGGCGAACAAGGCGCCGGCGACATCCTGCAATTCGCGCGCTACCTGCCGCGCCTGGCCGAGCGGGTGCATGCGGAGGGCGGACGGCTGCTGGTGTGTGCCTACCAGCCGCTGCAGTCGCTGCTGAACCGCAGCTTCAGGGGCTTGCTGGACGGCCCGGTTTTTGACGACCGCAAGGCCTCCGCGCCCTTTGATTGCCATTGCCCGCTGCTGTCATTGCCCCTGCACCTGGGCCTGGGCGCCGACGACATGGCGATGCCCGCGCCTTACCTGCGGCCCGAGTCCCGCCGGATCGAGCACTGGAAAAAACGCCTGGCCGGCGACCGCAAGCTGCGCGTCGGCCTGGCCTGGAGCGGCAGCCTCACGCACCAGCGCAACCCGCTGCGCGCCGTGGGTGTCGATGCGTACACCCGCTTCGCCGACGTTCCCGGCCTGAGTTTTTACAGCCTGCAGTTCGGTGCGGCCGACGATGTGGCACAAGCCCGCGCGGCCGGCCTCAAGCTCGCCGACCTGACGCCGGAGATGGAAGACTTCAACGACTCGGCCGCCTTCATCACGCAACTGGACCTGGTCGTCAGCGTCTGCACCTCCACTGCCCACCTGGCCGGCGCGCTGGGCGTGCCCTGCTGGGTGCCGCTGGACGTGAACCCGCATTGGGTCTGGCTGCTGGGGCGCGAGGACAGTCCCTGGTACCCGCATACACGCCTGTTCCGCCAGCAGCGCTACCGCGAATGGGAGCCCGTGCTGCACAAGCTGCACGATACCCTGCGGCAGTGGGCGCAAGGCACGCTGCCGCAAGCGCGCGGCTGATACCGGATCCACCTTCCCATGCTCGCCCTGCTTTCCACTTTTTCCTGGCGCGAGTTGCAGCACCACCCCTGGCGCAATGCCGCCGCGGCGGCCGCCGTGATGCTGGGCGTGGCGCTGGCGTTTTCGGTGCAGTTGATCAACGCTTCGGCGCTCAGCGAGTTTTCGCAGGCGGTGCGCGCCGTCAACGGCCAGCCCGACCTGGAGTTGCGCGCCGTGCAGGGCGGCTTTGACGAAAGCCTGTACCAGCGCGTGGCGGCCGACGCGCAGGTCGCGCTGGCCAGCCCGGTGCTGGAACTCAGCACCTATGCGGCCACGCAGTCCACGGACGGCAAGGCCGCGCGCCTGCCGCTGCGCATCATCGGCGTGGACGTGCTCGCCGTGGCCGCGATGGCGCCGGCCCTGATGCCGGTGCCGTCGTCCAACGCCGAACGCTTCGCGCTGTTCGCGCCGGGCACGGTGTTTTTGAACCCGGCCGCGCGGCAGCTGTTCAACAGCCCCACGCTGCGCCTGCAAAGCGGCCTTGAATTGCGTGAGGTGGCCGTGGCCGGCAGCGTGGGCGCGGGCGGCGGGCCGCTGGCGGTGATGGACATCGCGGCCGCGCAAGACCTTTTCGGCAAGGGCGGCCAGCTCTCGCGCATCGACCTGCGGCTCAAGCCCGGCGCCGAGGCGCAGCGTTTCATCGCCGCGCTGCAACTGCCGCCCGGCATCACCGCCACCGCGCCGGGCGACGCGGCCGAACGCGTGAGCAACCTTTCGCGCGCCTACCGCGTCAACCTCACGGTGCTGGCGCTGGTGGCGCTGTTCACCGGCGCCTTCCTGGTGTTCTCGGTGCTGTCGCTCAGCGTCGCCAAACGCGCGCAGCAGTTCGCGCTGCTGGGCGTGCTGGGGTTGACGGGCCGCGAACGCCTGCAGCTGGTGCTGGCCGAATCCGTGCTGCTGGGCCTGGTGGGCAGCGTGCTGGGCATTGCGCTGGGCACGGCGCTGGCCGCGCTGGCGCTGCGGCTGCTGGGCGGCGACCTGGGTGGCGGCTACTTCTCGGGCGTCGCGCCCAGCCTGCAATGGAACGGCGCGGCGGCATTGACCTACGGCGCGCTGGGCGTGCTGGCGGCGGCGGTGGGCGGCTGGTGGCCGGCGCGCGCCGCGCAAAAGTTGCCGCCGGCGCAAACCCTCAAGGGCCTGGGCGCCGCGGCCGGCAAGGGCAAAGGCCACTGGCTCAGCATCGCGCTGGTCGCGGCAGGCGGCCTGCTGGCGCTGGTGCCGCCGCTGTTCGGCATCCCGCTGGCCGCCTATGTGGCCGTAGGTTTGCTGCTGGTGGGCGGCATCACGGCCCTGCCCTGGCTGATCGCGCTGCTCTACGACAGGCTCAGCCCGCACGTCGCCAACCGCCTCTTGCCGCTGCTGGCGGTGGAGCGCGCGCGCCGCGTGCGCGAAAGCGCGGCCGTGGCCGTCAGCGGCGTCGTGGCCTCGCTGAGCCTGGCGGTGGCGCTGACGGTAATGGTGGCGAGCTTTCGCGAGTCGGTCACACGCTGGCTGGACGTGGTGCTGCCGGCCGACCTGTATGTGCGCACGGCGCTGGGCAGTTCGGCCAGCGACACCGCGTACTTCTCGCCCGAATTTGTGCAAGCCCTGGGCAGCCTGCCCGGCGTGGCGCGTGTGGGCGCGGCGCGCACCGTGCAATTGCTGCTGGACCCGGCCAGGCCGGCCGTCACGCTGATCGCGCGGCCGCTGGACGACCCGGCTACCGCGCTGCCGCTGGTGGGCCGCCTGTTGGCCGTGCCGGCCGGTCACATCGGCATCTATGTGAGTGAGCCCATGGTGGACCTGTATGGCGCGCGCCCCGGCACCGTCTTTCAGCCGCTCACGCAGTCCTTGCAGTCCACCGTGGGAACAGCGGCGCGCCCGTTTTACGTGGCCGGCGTCTGGCGCGACTACGCGCGCCAGTTCGGCGCGATCGCGATGGCCCGCGCCGACTTCGAACGGCTGACCGGCGACCACCGCGCCAACGACCTGGCGCTGTGGCTGGACGGCAGCGCGGGCGATGCGCAGGTGCAGCAGGGCGTGCGCGCGCTGGCCGAACGGCAATCGGGCGCCGGCGCGCTGCTGGAGCTGGCCTCGGTCAGCGAGCTGCGCGCAACCTCGCTGAAGATTTTCGACCGCAGCTTCGCGGTGACCTACTGGCTGCAGGCGGTGGCCATTGCCATCGGCCTTTTCGGCGTGGCGGCCAGCTTCAGCGCGCAGGTGCTGGCGCGCCGCAAGGAGTTCGGCCTGCTGGCGCACCTGGGCCTGACGCGGCGGCAAATCCTGGCCGTGGTAGCCGGCGAAGGCGCGGCCTGGACGCTCATAGGCGCACTGGCCGGCCTCACGCTGGGGCTGGCGGTGTCCACCGTGCTGGTCTACGTGGTGAACCCGCAAAGCTTTCACTGGACCATGGACCTGATGGCGCCCTGGCTGCGCCTGGGCCTGCTGTGCGCGGCGGTGGTGGTGGCCGGCACGCTGACCGCCTGGCTGGCCGGTCGCGCGGCCGCCGGCAAGGACGCGGTGCTGGCGGTGAAGGAAGACTGGTAGGACGCAGCGCACTGCCTGTCTTGAGCCGAGCTTGAGGCAGGCGGCCGGTGCACTCAACCGCATCGTCCTACAGCGGCCGGGGCCGGTTTCCCACGCAGTGCGGCCCGCGCGCGCACCAGACTGTTCACATGACGATTCGAATCAAACCCGAGTCAGCCACTCGCCCCCTTCTTTTATCCCTTCACGCATGGGAGCAAGCGATGAGCAACAGCACCCCCTCCACTATGAATACCCATAACGCTTCCCACACCAACACCCACGCGGGCTCCGCAGGTACGCTGACGTCCCTGCCGCCGCGCATGACGACGCGCCTGGCCCACGGCCTGCTGGCCACCCGCAATGAGGACGGCAGCGTCACGCTAGAGATGCCTAAGCCGCTCACGCTGCAGGCCGAAGAACTCGAAGAACTGGTCACCGGCCTGGCCGGCATGCGCGCCGAGCTGGACCCGCCCTACCCGCTGGACTGCCCGCCCCTGTGCGCGCTGGAGCCTTGCTACACGCCGCGCCACTGGGTGGCCTGCGACCCGCTGACCGGCAAGATCCTGCTCTTTATCCGCCACCACCTGTTCGGCTGGCTGGGCATTGTGCAGACACCCGAAGGCGCGCTGGAGATGCTCAAGTCGGTGGCCGCCGAGATGAAGCAGCTCGAAATGTCAGAACGCAGCCCGGGCCAGGGCCTGCACTGAGCGCGTCGTCCGCAGTCATCACCTGGTTTTCAATCTGGGAATTCGCGGAGGATTTATATCCGCAGATTACGCAGATTTACACAGATTGAAGACAGAATATTTTGTTCAAACTCATTCCGGTGTGCATACGGTTCACACAACTGGAAGTGATGGTCTTTATCTGCGTAAATCCGTGAAATCTGCGGATTACTTTATCTTTGCCAGCCACGAAGTCTTTGCACTCATCAAATCCGGGGCGCTGCACAGAAGTGATGGACTAAAGAACTAAAAACCTGGCTGCTTAGTTTTTGCCAATGCGAGCGCCTTCGAATGAAGGCGCTTTCTTTTGCTTACCTATCGACACGCTTTTGTCCCGCAATTGTCATCACGGCGCTGCCGCGCGCTTCTACCATGGAGGCATCACCCCAAGAAATCACATCAGAGGTCTTCACCATGGCAACCGCCAAAGCACCGCCACATGACTACCGCATTGAAAACGTCGACGCGGCCAACGGCAGCCTGTTGCCGCCCAGCAGTTCCAGGCATCTCTTCGCGGATTACTCCCTGGCCGTCGCGGTCGCCGTGAAAAGCGTGGCCGACCCGACGCGGCAGGAAGTGCGCGTGGTTCATATTCCCAGCGGGGAAGTTGTCTTCCGCACTTCCGGAACTTCGGGCACCTCCGGTGCCAGCCAGGCGTTTTGAAATATCGGTCGACTTCAGGCCAGCCGCACGCTGGCCGCGAAATGGTCGTAGACCACGGCGATTCTTCGCAGGTGGCGCGATTCAGGATGCGCCAGCAGCCACAGGTCTGACTCGCAGCCCTCCAGCGTATCGCCCAGCGGCACCAGCGCCGGTTCCCCGGCCAGCATGAAGACGGGCACGACGCCCACCCCCAGCCCCGCCTTGATCGCATCCATCACCGCCACGATGCCGTCCGCATGATGGCGCGGCGTGACCTTGGGCAGTTGCTTGCGCCGCCACAGCACTGAGGGGTGCTCGGGCAAGGATTCATCGGGCGCTATCCAGTCAAAGCCTGCGAGCGCGTCCGTCGCCTGTGCCTTCTTCGCCGATGACAAGGCCCTGGCCTGCTCCTTCAAACCGCACAGCACAAAACGCACCGTTCCCAGCTTGCGCCCCACCAGGTGGTCGGGCGGCTTGCGCGTGGCGCGCAGGGCCAGGTCGGCATCGCGCCGGCTCAGGCTGGCCAGTTCGTTGCCGGTCCGCATGTCGAGTTGCAGCAGCGGGTGCTGCGCGAGCAGGGGCTTCAGCGAAGGCAGCACCAGGCCGCGCAACACCGCATCGGTGGTGGTGAGCCGCACGCGGCCGGCCACGCCTTCGTGCGGCCGCTGGGCGCTGGCGCGCGCGGCCTCGAGTTCGGCTTCGATGCGCTCGGCGTGCTGCACCAGGCCCAGCATGGGCTCGGTCGGCAGGTAGCCCAGGCGCGACCGTTCAAAGAGGCGCTGGCCCAGGCTTTTTTCGATGCGCTGCACCGAACGGAACACCGTCGATGCGTCAGCCCCCAGCCGCCGCGCCGCCTCGGCCAGGGTGGCGCCGCGCACCAGCGCCAGCAGGGTTTGCAGGTCGTAGGCAGTGAGCGCGTTCTGCGATTTATCTTGCGTTTTTGCAATCAATGATTTCATTGTTGCCAATTTACATTGTTTTTTCGCAAACATACAGTAGCGGCTCATTCAACTTCACGCCTTTTGCCGGGCGCTTGCACCATGACCACCACCGCTTCTGAAACCCTCGCCGCCCGCCACGGCGCCACGCTGCTTCGCATCGCCCTGGGCACCATGTGGATCACCCACGCGCTGCTGAAAATTTTCGTCTTCACCCTGCCCGGCACGGCGCAGTTCTTCGAGTCGGCCGGCCTGCCCGGCTTCGTGGCCTATGTGGTGGTCGCGGCCGAACTGGCCGGCGGCGCCGCCTTGCTGCTGGGCTTTTACGGCCGCCAGGCATCGCTGTTGCTGGCGCCCGTGCTGGCGGTGGTCGTCTGGGTGCACTGGCCCAACGGCTGGGTCTTCACCAGCCCCAAGGGCGGCTGGGAATATCCGCTGTTCCTGCTGGTCGCCTCGCTGGCGCAATGGCTGCTCGGTGACGGCGCCTGGGCCGCGCGGCGCAGCCGCCTGCTGGTGCCCCGCTGAGGCACGCGAGGAGCCCACACCATGAAACTCACCCTGATCAGCCACACACTGTGCCCCTACGTCCAGCGCGCGGCCATCGTGCTCGCCGAAAAAAGCGTGGCCTTTGAGCGCCGCGACGTGGACCTTGCAAACAAACCCGACTGGTTCAAGGCCGCCTCGCCGCTGGGCAAAACGCCGGTGCTTCTGGTGGACAGCGACGCGATTTTTGAATCCGCCGTGATCTGCGAATACCTGGACGACACGCTGCTGCCGCGCCTGCACCCGGGCGACGCGCTCAAGCGCGCGCAGCACCGGGCGTGGGTGGAGTTCGGCTCCAGCGTGCTGGCCACCATCGCCGCTTTTTACAACGCGCCTGATGCAGCCGCGCTGGAAAGCCGCCGCGCAGAACTTGCCGGCAAGTTCGCGCAACTGGAGGCCGTGCTGCCGGCGCAAGGTCCTTATTTTTCAGGCACCGGTTTCAGCATCGTTGATGCCGTGTTCGGCCCGGTCTTTCGCTATTTCGACGTGCTGGAGAGGGCCGGTGAAACGGGGTTCTTTGAGAAATTACCCAAAGTTCGTGCCTGGCGCGCCGTCCTCGCGGCGCGCCCGTCAATCCAGCAAGCCGTGGGTAGCGCTTATGCCAAAGAGCTGCACCACTTCTTCCTGGCCCGCGGCTCTGAACTCTCGCGCCGCATCGTGGAGCATGAAGATTGAGCCTGATGCTATAAAGCGGATGGCTGCTTTCGGCCAGGAGCTGCCATACACGCTTGCCGCAAAGCGGTCATTCGAACGGCTGATTTTCTTTGCGAGCCGCCGGTTATGCTCCTCAGCAACTCAAAGGTACAAAAATGGCCCGTCATGAAGTCAAATCGTTCAGGGTGAAAATTAACCCCTCGGGCAAGTCGGTTCAAGTTGTGATCGAAACCGAGCTCCAGAAGCCCTACAAATTCGAGCTCACTCCTGACGTTAACTATCCAACGGTGCAGGATATTGAGGAAAAGCTGAAGGCGGCTTTGAATCACTGTGTCGAAACATATGAAAAGGTGGACGTCAGCGTTTTCAAAGAACGCTCCTACGTGTCGATCAATGTGAAAGATTTCATTAACACCAGATTTTCAGGAAATGCAGGGTAAGGAGAGCGGCAATGGGGCAGCGCCTTCGACAACCGCCACAGCCTCGAGGACTTCGAGTAGCAAGCCGAGCGTTGGAAGCAGGTCATCGACGCATTAGGTGTCCGCTTCGGCTATGGCAATAGGTGAACCATCCATGACTTCGCCCCCCACGTTTCTTGAGCATCTTGCGGTTCAGCCGCTTCTGCCATATCTGCGGGATTACGCGATCAAGGGCCTGCACGAGTTGAGGGTCCAAGAGAACGGCGGCAAGTTCATAGCCACCCGCAAGGAAAGTTACGCCGCGCAGGTCATGGAGCGCGTCGACGCGCTAGAGAACTGCGTCAGGTCGCTGCGACTAGCGTTGAATTTCATCTTGGATCTAGACAAAGATCAATCCGACGCGACATACCTGTACCAGTACCACTACGAGAATTTCTTGCTGCGGCTCACCGGTATCGTTGACCGCGCCTACCGTCTCATCGGCACGTCGCTTTGCTTGAACCCAGTCAAGCTGGACAAGATCTCGGCGAACCAGTTCGTTGCGAAAGCCGTCGTCACCGACTATGCCGACCTGTACCGCTTGCTAATGAAGCTGTCGGATGCGGTGGCGCTGCACAAGACGACTCGGAACTCGATCGCACACTCGGCGGCCTACACCTCTCGAGAGCTAGGCTTGTTCACAGCCGCCACATCGATGGAATTAGAGCTCGGCAAAATCGACATCGGCGACCTCATGGGGCACTACTTTTCCAAGGGCGGCGTCGGCTTAGCTCAGCTCATCGCGGAGATGGTGTCGTGTGTCCAAGCGCTGTTGGACGCGCTAGCGCCAATCTACGAGACGGCCATCGGAGGCGATGCGAGCGGATCCGTTTGCGATACCCGCGGACACAAAGTTGGCAGCTGAGCGACTGCTTCTCGGTGCGCTGTTTCTAGTAGCCGACTGGCGGCTCAGGGCCCATTGCAGCAGTCGGTAAGATGACGGCTTTCGGCCAATAGGAGACTTACGACTGCCTCAGCTCAAAGCAGATATTCCTTGCTCACCAGTGATCGAATCCAGCGGACTCATTGTCTGCCCGGCCTCAACCTTCAGCACATGCGTGTAAATCATGGTGGTGCTCACATCAGAGTGGCCGAGCAGTTCCTGCACCGTGCGGATGTCGGTTCCCGCCTGCAGGAGATGGGTGGCGAAGCTGTGGCGCAGCGTGTGCACCGATACCGGCCTGACGATGCCGGCAAGCTTGACCGCCCGCTTCAGGCTGCGCTGCAATCGCTCTTCATACAGATGATGACGGCGCTCTATGCCACTGCGCGGGTCGGTGGACAGCGTGGGTGAAGGAAACATCCAGAACCAACCCCAGCTCTGGCCAAATCTGGGGTATTTCACGCTCAATGCGTCAGGCACTTGCACGCCCGCACGTTGGGCCTCCCGGTCGGCCTCCCAGGTGGCGCGTGCGGCAAGCATTTGCAGCCGCAGCGCAGGGGCCAGTGAGCGCGGAAGCATCACCACGCGGTCCTTGTTGCCCTTGGCTTCACGCACGATGATCACATGGCGCTCAAAGTCAACATCGTTGACGCGCAAACGTATACGCTCCATCCGCCGCATGCCCGTGCCGTAGAGCAAGCGCGCCAGCAGGGCGCACTCTCCATCCATCGCTGCCAGCAAACCGGCAACTTCGTCCTTGGTCAGCACTGAGGGAATCCGCCGCGCGCGGGTCGGTCGGTTGATGTTGTAGAGCCAGGGCAGATCGACGCCAAGCACCTCCCGGTATAAGAACAGCAACGCGCTCAGGGCCTGGTTGTGTGTGGATGCTGAAACCTTGCGTTCCGTGGCCAACATAGTCAGAAAGTCCTCAACCTCCTTCGCCCCCCTGTCGCGCGGATGCTTCAAACCATGCCAGCGGATGAAAAAACGCACCCAGTACACATAGAGCCTCTCGGTGCTGAAGCTATAGTGAAGATAGCGAATCCGCTCCCTGACCTGATCGAGCAAGCGGGTCGATTGCAGCGGTGGGTTGCCGGGTTTCATGGAAGGATTTATACCTGTATGAAAATACATTTGCCGAAAACCCAATAAACAAGAGGCTTTCGGACGATTTTAATGACCAAGTTAAACCTCAGCCGCCAAGTTAGACCGCAGGTTTTTCGGTCTAAATTACGTTAAAGCTCACGTGAACATCATCGCACTCCTAGCAGGTCTTGGTTTGTGTGTCATCTTCGCGGTGCCGTTCGGGCTTATGGTTTTGGGAGTTGGGTTCGCTCCGGAGCCGCAGAAGACCATCGGTTCATACGTGATGTTGCTGGCACCTCTGGTTCCCTCAGGCTTTATCGCCGCCTACCTTGCAAGGGGGCGTCCAGTGCTGGTGGCGACGGCTGTCGGAGTTATCGCAGTGTCTGTGTTCTGGGCTCTTGCACCTGGGCCCATGCCGTGGTTCCTGGTGGAGGAGCACTCCGTCATTACCATCGGAGCTCAGGCTGCTTACCAGGCGCTCCTTTATGTTGGCGTAGCGAGCGCGGCGGGGTGGGGAGCTTCGGCCATGAAGCGGAGGCGCAGAACATGAGCTTTAACATGTCAACCCAGTCGGACGCCTTCGGCGCCGCTGGTCTCCAACGTTATGCCGCGCTCTGAAGCTATTCGCTATCTCTACACCGCTTGGTTCCGCGATACCTGCGCGTTGCCTGGAGACCAGGACTGTGAATGGCCCGCCTGCTTCGTGGTGGTCGCGACAACGGAGGCCAGTGCGCAAACCTGGGGTGACCATCTCTCGCATTCGTTCAGCCATCGGCGAGGTACTGAGGAGTTTCTAACGTCAAAGGTCGAGCCAGCGCCTGAGGGCAGTGAAGGCTTACCCGTTGTGGAAGTTGGCCACGATGCAAGCGACGGAGACATCGGGTGGTGAACGGGCTCGCTACGCGCCAAACGGCCGCATCTGTTGCGGCTCTGCATAACATGTCATTCGAGCAGACCGCCTGCGGCGTCCGCTCACCTTCACGTTATGTCTCAGTGATCGAGATTCTTTCATGCCAAAAATAATACGCATTGCCATCGGTATGGCGCTGTTCGCTGTGATGGCGTTCGCACCAGTAGTTTCGGCGCAACCGTACACGGTTGAGTCGATCCCAGCCTCAAAACGGTCAGAGATGGTGACGCTAACGTCTCACTATACGTACCCCTTTAAAGCGGCAGCTTGGCCTATAGGTGCGGGAATCCTGGCGGGGTCCTATCGACCTGAGCGTGAGAATGATGAAGGCGTGTTCTACCGCGGCGAGAATCGCTCCGTCGTGGTTAGAGGTTTAGAGGGCAAGACGTCGGTGAAGCGGTACGCGCTTATGGTCGGTGGCTTCTGGATGCCAAAGGCCAAGAATGCCAAGCCAAAAATCTACTTCTACGTGGAGAAGTCATACCCTTCAGTGGATGACTTGGCCGAACTGGCTTTGCCTGCTGCCGCGCCTACAGACATGGACGCCGCCAAGGCGCTGGGACTAGCGCCTGGCAATTCAGCTAGTACAGTCGGGAATGCGGTTAGCGCCAATCCGCAGCTCACAGGGGCCGCGCTAGGGCGCGTGGTTCTCGGCGCAAGCATCGGCGCCGCGCTCGTGGACGCCTATCTTTTGGCGTCGATCACAGGCAACGAGGGGAAAATCAACTTCTGGTGGATGCCCATCGAGGACGCCGAGTTTCTCGCAGGCGTATCGCAAGCGCACGTGCAGGCGATGAATGGTTCGCCGTGGCCGTAGAACATCTTCCAAAAAAGATGGGCGCCTCCGTTGAGACATAACATGTCAATCGACACGGACCCACAACGGCAGGAGGCGGCTTCGCCGCTATTGTTGGTGGTCCGGTCATTTATACGTTGGGTGACTGTTTTCCTAGAGCATAGATGTCCGCTTTGGGCCCGTTCTGGACATTAGTAAGATGACGGCTTTCGGCCATAAGCGGACATGCAACGCCCTATGAAAATCAGCTACTCCATCAAGCTCCCGACGGCAACAGCTGTGCCGCCGCGTGAGAAGCTCTACCCTTACGAATACAACGAGTTTTGCCTTTATCTTCCAGAGGATTGGAAGCAATTGCCTACTCCAGAAGAGCGTACCTTTAACTGGTACTCCGAGCCTGCGCAAGCGGGCATCTCGGTCAGCGCTGACTTCTACGAAGTGCCGGAAAGCAAATGGGCAGACTTTGCGGAAGTGAATCTTAATAGCCGGCATCAGGCGTTCCTCAAGGTGTCGGACGGCAAGGTGAATGTTGTTCAGCGTAGCGTGAAACCCTATTCTGGAGGCGGAGGGCTTGAGCTGAGCTACGTCGCGCACGATTCTCAGATGACGTATTTGTATCTGGGCTATGTCACCTTAAGAAAAATCTTTAACTTCACGCTTACTTGCGGCGCGGATACAGCTGCGGCGGTTGACCTATACAACAAGAGTATGCAGGAGCGGCTGAGGGTCAAGATACCGTAGTGATGTCCGCTGTGGCCCAATGCCGACCTCGGATAGCATTTCAACTTTCGGCCAATAGCAGACGTAGAGTTTCAAACGTGAAGCAAAAAAAAGAATCAGACATCATCACCGCAACCGAGGAGACCTGCGGTCTGCCGTGGACAGAACTTTTCGCATTGAATGGCAGCATTCATTGGCAGCGAAAGTGCAGGCGGACAAGTCTTTCTTCACATGATTGATGATGACCAATTGGTGGATGCTGCATTGAGGTTGTTACGCCAGCAAGGTAAAACTCGCAACGATGGCGGCGCATAACGGCCAGAAGCAGACATCAGAACCCGCAGGGGCATTTATAGTGCTTCCGCGCAGTACGGCAGGCGGCAAGAATGAACGCTGACGGCGCACTGCCGGAAGTGCAATCGGTTCGACGGCTGGAGGAGCCCTTCATAATTAAGGCCTTCCCCCGCTCGTTTGATATCCCTACCTTCCGTCATGAATAAATTCTCGCTGCAACAGCTGGTGCTGAAACGGCTCGCCGATGACCTGCTGCACGCCGAAGATGCAGTGCGGGTGGCACACGAAACGGCGACCCACGCAGAAAATATCGCCGAAAACAAATACGACACATTGGGACTCGAAGCCGCCTACCTGGCCACCGGCCAGGTTCGGCGCGCCGAAGCCATCCGCCAGGCGATGGCCAAGTGGCGCCAATTCCGCCCGCGTCCCTACGACGCCAGCAAAGGGATACAGCTCGGCGCGCTGGTCTGCCTGGTCGATTCCGACGACAAGCAGCAACAGCTCTTTCTCGGCCCGGATGGGGGCAGCATGCAGTTGGGCAGCGGCAATCAGCTGGTTCAGGTCATCAGCATGGAAGCCCCTTTGGGCAGGGCCATGCTGGGCAAATGCGAGGGTGATGGTGTGTCGATACAGGTCGCGGCAATCCGACAGCAGTTTGAGGTGCTGCGGGTTCATTGAGCCGTGAACGACTCCTCTGGGCCCAAATCAGTCATGAAAATTGCGCCGCACCGCATCAGCGCCTTGACCTGCGGAGACCGGACGCTCGCTCACGCCTGACGGAAGGTCGCCAGGATCGTGAGCAGGTTGCGCGTGGCGCCGTCCAGCGCATCGGGCGGCCGGTGCACCATGGCCGTGTGCCGGGTCAGCGCGGGCTTGAGCGGCAGCAACTGCACGTCATGCAGCACGGTAGGCTCTTCCTGTGATTGCTCCCTCGGCAGCACCGCCGCGCCATAGCCCGCAGCCACCAGGCTTTTGATGGCTTCGGAGTAGTTGAGCTCAATGCGCGCGCGTGGCGTGAAACCCGCGTCGGCAAACCAGGCCATGGTCATGCGGTACATGTGGGTGGGCGTTTCGTTGAAGATCAGCGGCTTGCCGGCCAGCCATGCCGGTGTGGCGTGTTTCGGCGCCTTCCAGCGTTTGGGCACAAAGGCCATCATCGGGTCGCTGCGCCAGGGCGTGACCACCATGCCGCGCTGCGCGGGCGGCGGCGTGGCGACCAGGCCCACATCCAGCGTGCCCTGCAGCAGCCGCTCCATGGTGTCGGCCGAGCCCAGGATGCTGACCTCGACGTCGATGTCGGGATGGGCCTGCTCCATGGCCTTGAGCACCTGCGGCAAAAAGTAGACCAGCACCCCGGTGGTGGTGCCCAGACGCACGCGGCCGGTACGGCCCTCGACGTGGCGCTTCACCGCATCGACCGCGTCGTCGGCATCGCGCAGCAGGCGGCGCGCCCGCTCGACCAGCACGGCGCCCGCCGGTGTGGGCTCCACCTTGCGGCCGCCGCGCACCACCAGCGGCGTGCCCAGCCGGCTTTCGAGTTCACTCACGTGCAGGCTGACGGTGGGCTGCGCCAGGTGCAGGCCCTGCGCCGCAGCCGAGAAAGTGCCCAGGTCGGTGATGGCGACCAGGGTGCGCAGCTGGTCCAGGTTCAATTCACGCATGGAAGGTGCTTCATAAGTTGCCTCATCAGGAATGCTGATAGTTTTCATCAGAAAACTCAACTTCCACAATACCAGAATAAATTGCACCATGGGCGCCTGGCTTGATTCAAGGGCCATCACACCGTCACACCCCACAAGGAGCATCCCATGCCGTCCGCCGCCATTCCCACCGTCACACCGGGCCTCACGCTCGCGGGCGGCCTGCACCGCCTCGCGGCTTTGCCGGCGGCCTTGCTCAGGCTGGGCCGTCAACTCAGCGACGCCTGGTTCAGGGAAGCGCCACACGCAGGCGTGCCCGGTGGGCACGCACCCACCCGTTTGCAGCGCGACGAACTCATGGCCATGAGCAGCCATGAACTCAGCGACCTGGGCATTGGCCGCAGCGAGATCCCGGCCCTGCTTGGCGAGCCTTCCTCCTGGCGGTCCAGCCGGTACTGAAGCCCGGCCTCGCCGGCATTGGCGGCATTGGCGGCAACAGGGCTTGCTGCGAGAATCAGGCCATGACAGCCCCAACCTCCGGCAGCCCCTGGCTCAGCGCCGCCATCGCCCGCATTGAAGCCGACTACCAGCGCAGCGCCGACACCCACCTGATTCCCCTGCCCCTGCCGGAGTTCGCCGCGCGCGGCATCGACTTCTACCTCAAGGACGAATCGACGCACCCGACCGGCAGCCTCAAGCACCGGCTGGCGCGCTCGCTGTTTTTGTATGCGCTGTGCAACGGCCTGATCCATGAAAGCTCCACCATCGTGGAAGCCTCCAGCGGCTCCACCGCGGTCAGCGAGGCTTACTTCGCGCGCTTGCTGGGCCTGCCCTTTATCGCGGTGATGCCGCGCAGCACCTCGCCCGAAAAAATCGCGCAGATCGAGTTCTACGGCGGGCGCTGCCACTGGGTGGACAGCGCCGTGCAGGTGTATGACGAAGCCCGCAAGCTGGCACAGGAAACCGGCGGCCACTACATGGACCAGTTCACCTATGCCGAGCGCGCCACCGACTGGCGCGGCAACAACAACATCGCCGAAAGCATGTTCAGCCAGATGGCACGAGAACGGCATCCCGTGCCGCGCTGGATCGTGGTCGGCGCGGGCACGGGCGGCACCAGCGCCACCATTGGCCGCTATGTGCGCTACCAGCGCCACGAGAGCCGGCTCTGCGTGGCCGACCCGGCCGGCTCGGTCTTCGCGGCCTACCACCGCAGCGGTGACGCCAGCCTGACCGGCACGGGCTCGCGCATCGAGGGCATTGGCCGGCCGCGCGTGGAGGCCAGCTTTATCCGCACGGTGATTGACCGCATGGTGGAAGTGGCCGACGTGGATTCGCTGGCCGCCATGCAGGCGCTCTCGCAGTTGCTGGGCCGCCGCGTCGGGCCGTCCACCGGCACCAACCTGGTCGGCATGCTGACGCTGGCGCACGAGATGCTGGCGCGCGGCGAACAGGGCTCCATCCTGTCGCTGCTCTGCGATTCGGGCGAGCGCTATTTGCCGACGTACCACAACGCCCAGTGGGTCAGCGACAGGATGGGCGACTGCGCGGCCGCCCTGGCCCACATCGGCCAACTCATGCGGCCCGCGCCCGCCGCCTGAAGAAACCCATGCCGCTGCCACCCCTGCGCCCCTCGCCCGCCCTTCCCGCCATGCTGGCCAGGCGCGGCCTGTTGCTGGCCGGCGCCGCGCTGGCAGGAATGGGCGCAGTACCCGGCCCGGCCCAGGCGCTGCCCGCGAAGGTGCTGGTATTTCCGCGCGACCGCGGCGCCCATCCCGCGTTTCGCACCGAGTGGTGGTACATCACGGGCCATGCCACCGCCACCGAAGCGGGGCAGCGCAGCTTCGGCTTCCAGCTGACTTTTTTCCGCTCGCGCGTGGACGCGACCCAGGGCATGGCCTCGAAGTTCGCCGCCAAACAACTGGTCTTTGCCCACGCCGCCATCACCGACGTGCAGGGCAAAAAACTCTGGCATGACCAGCGCATCGCGCGCGACGGCTTCGGCGTGGCCGCCGCCAGCGAACGCGACATGGACCTCAAGCTGCGCGACTGGTCGCTGAAAGCCGAGGGCGGCAAGTACATCGCCGAACTGCCGTCCGCCGACTTCGCGCTCAAGCTCGCCTTTGAAGAAACGCAAGCCGTCCTGCTGCAGGGCAAACAAGGCCTGTCGCGCAAAGGCCCGGAAGAAAAGCAGGCCAGCTATTACTACAGCCAGCCGCAACTCGCCACGCGCGGCAGCGTGCAGCTCAAGGGCCAGACCTTCGCCGTGAGCGGCAAAGCCTGGCTGGACCACGAGTGGAGCGAAGAAATCCTGCACCCCGACGCCGCCGGCTGGGACTGGATAGGCATGAACCTCACCGACGGCAGCGCCCTGACCGCCTTCCGCCTGCGCGGCAAGGACGGCGGCACGCTGTGGGACGGCGGCTCTTTTCGCTCACCCAAAGGCGGGCTCTACACCTTCAGCCGCGGCGAAGTGATTTTTAAACCCGTGCGCAACTGGAAAAGCCCGCTGACACAAACCACCTACCCGGTCGAATGGATAGTGCGCACCCCCGCCGATTTTTATACCGTGCGCGCCGTCATCGACAACCAGGAACTCGACAGCCGCCAGTCCACGGGGGCGATCTATTGGGAAGGGTTGAGTGAGTTGATCGACAGCAACGGCAAGGTGGTGGGGATGGGGTATCTTGAGATGACGGGGTATGCGCAGCCGTTGCGGATGTGAGGTGGTCTTGCCGGGTCTTGCTCCGGCTTGCGCGCCCTCGCCCTTTGCATAGGGTTGCTGGCCGGGTCTCGCCCCGGCGGGCGAGGCACTTTTCTTTGCTTCGCCAAAGAAAAGTACCCAAAAGAAAGGCGGCCCTGGTTGCTGCGTCCCTCCGCTTCGCTGCGGGCAACCTGCGGTGCTCGGTTCAGGCGGGGTCTCGCTAAACTCGCTACGCTCAAACAACGCGATCCCTGATCCGCCTGAACCTGCGCTCCTCGGCGCATCCACAAGGGGCAATCGGGAACGGGAACCGGATACCAAATACCAAATACCAAATACCAAATACCAAAAAGACAAATACCAACAAGGACTCGCCGTGGCGAGTCCTTGTTGTTTTCTGTATTCAGGGTTTGTCTTCGGCTGTTGGCTGTTCGGCATTTCGGTTCCCACCCCTTGTGGATGCGCCGAGGAGCGGAGGGCCAGACGGATCAGGGCAAAAACTTGTTTGAGCGAAGCGAGTTGTTTTTGACCCCGTCTGGACCGAGCACCGCAGGTTGCCCCGGAGCGAAGCGCAGGGGACGCAGCAACCAGGGTCGCCTTTTCTTTGCTTACTTTCTTTTGGCGAAGCAAAAGAAAGTGAGTTGCCGCCGGGCAACCCCGGCCAGCAAGCCCATGCAAAGGGCAAGCGCGCAAGCCGGCACAAGCCCCGGCAAAGGAATGACTACACTGATACCTCCCGCAACCCCTAATCCCCAACAACAACCTCAATGGAATTTTTCACCCTGGTGACCTGCGTCGCCATCGCCGTCTTCATCCTCAAACTCTCGGAAGAACGCCGGCGCATCGCCCTGCTGGGCAGCCACCTCGGCCAGTTCCAGATTGAAAAGCTGATGGAGACCCTGACCGACGGCTATCTGCGCGCGCTTGGCGAGAAAGAGCCTGAACGCCGTGACCAGGTCTGGAACCAGCTGGCCAGTTCGGAACTGAAGCTGTGTGAGCAGTTCACCCGCTTTGTCGCGGGCTTTACCAAGGTCGATGAAGTCGACGCACGCGTGAGCAAGCTCCCGATTGCCGTTCCCTTCGCCACCAAGTTTTTTCCCGGCATCACCTTCGACATGCGCAAGGCCCTGGCCGTTCATGCGCAAGGCATCCTGCATGTGGTGGAAAACAGTGCCCAACGCACACCCAAAGACAAAGCCTTCACGATGTCGGCCGAGCTGTTCCTGATGCAGCACAGCTGCCACTGGTTTTGCAAATCGAAAGCCGTGGCGTCGGCGCGCATGTTGGTGCGACACAAAACCTCGCACGAGCAACTGATAGCGTCTGTGTCGCCGGAGACACGCGCCGCTTACACCGCCCTCGTGAGCCGCTGAGCAGCCCGCGCTCAGGCGGCTTTGGCTTCCTCGGGTTCAAACTGGCGCAACAACTTATGCGCTTCGGCCAGCGGGCCTGGATCAATCCAGTCGGCCACTGAAAAATCATTCTGGATAAAACCGTGTTGCAGGAGGAAGTCCTTGCGGGTTTTCAGCGCGCTGACCAGTTCAGGCCGCAGGCTGGGCTCGAGCTTGTCGAATAGCGTTTCGTCAAACGCCTCGGGCACCCACTCTTCGGCCACCGACACCTCGCGCGCCACGATCGCCGCCGCCTCTTGCCGGTGCGCCCTGGCCCAGCGCGCCGCGCGCAGCACCTGCGCCAGGTAGCGGGCCACGATGGCCGGGTGCTTGCGCAGCAATTCGCCGCTGACCGTCAGCACATTGGGCGTGCCGTTGTTGATGGCGACCTTCTGGTCCGCGTGGTGGTTGATGTCCAGCACCACATGCGCACCCAAGTAGGTTTGCAGCGCCGGCCCGGCCGCGCCGTAGTGGTAGATCGCATCGACTTCACCGCGTATCAGCGCAAAGGTTTCAGCCCGCGCCGATTTGACGAACTGGTGCGCGTCAAAAAGCGGGCCCGAGCCGGACTGCGACACCTCGCCGATGTAGGCCTCTTCAACCGGCAGGTCGACCAGCGTGACGTCACGTTCGGTCAGCCCTTCCAGCGCCAGCGCCTGCAGGTAACCCTGCAGCGCCGAGGCGCGCCAGAAGTCGATCTTCTCGTTGACGCGCCGCGGCAGCGCCAGGCGCTTGCCCTTGAGGTCGGCCAGCGTCTTGATGCCTGAGCCAGGCAGCGCCAGGATGGACTGGTACTGCGGCAGCCAGGTGAGCCCGACCACCACCACATCCTGCCCCTGCGAGCGCGACCAGATCGGCGGCGCGTTGCCGCCCTGGCGGAAGGAGTTGGCCTGGCGGTGGTCGAAATGCGATTCGCGCACGCTGCGGTCGGCCGAGGCACGCAGCGACGACACCTCGATGCCGTCCCTGGCGAATTCCTCATTGATCCAGCCGTGGTGGATGGCGATGCCCGAGGCAGTCGGCACCGGGCAGCGTGTGTACCAGAGCTGCTCCAGTGGTTTGGTGAAAGGTGTAATGGTCATGAGGAATTTTCTTTTTCAGTCGACACGGATGTCATTGGCGCGAATCACTTTTTCCCAGCTGCCTATCGAATCGACGATCAGCTTGCTGAAAGCCTCGGGCGTGCCGCCTACCGGGTCAAACGCCTGCGCCAGCAGCTTGGCCCTGACTTCAGGGTCTTTGAGCACCGCGTTGATCTCGCGGTTCAGGCGATCAATGACAGGCTGCGGCGTGCCGGCCGGCGCGACAAAGCCTTGCCACGAATCGAACTGGAAGTTGGGCAGGCCCTGCTCGGCGAAGGTGGGCACATCGGGCAGCGCGGCGGAACGGGTGGCGGTGGACACACCCAGTGCGCGCAGCTTGCCGTCCTTGATGAAAGGCAGCGCCGGCGCAATGGTGACGATGATGCCGTCGGCATGTTTGCCCAGCACGTCGGTCAACGCCGGCTGCGCGCTGCGGTAGACCACCGGCTTGACCTTGATGTTGGCCTGGTTTTGCAGCAGCAGCACGCCGAGCTGGCCCGTGGTGCCGATGGCGGGCGAGGCCAGCGCGTATTTCTCCGGCTCGGCCCGGGCGAGCTTCAGGAACTCCTGCACGCTGCGGGCCGGCACACCGGCATGCACGGCAAACACCTGCGGTGAAGAGATCGCATGCACGATGGGCGCGAAGCTGGTGCGCGCGTCAAACGGCAGGTTGGTGAACAGCGTCTGGTTGATCGACAGGCCGTCCGCGGCAACAAAGATCGTATACCCGTCAGGCGCGGACCGCGCCACATAGTTGGCCGCGATATTGCCCGCGCCGCCCGGCTTGTTGTCGATGCTGACCGGCTGGCCCAGGCGCTGGCTCAAAGCCTGGCCGACGATGCGCGCCAGGATGTCCGGGCTGCCGCCCGGCGCGGCCGACACCACGATCTGCAGGGGCTTGGAGGGATAGACATCGGCCGCCGCCGAGACGGCCGGCGCGCCGGCGCCTATGAGGGCTGCCAACGCAAGGGCGAGGTGATAAAGCTTCATGGGACGCTTCCTGTGGAGGGAAGCGAACTATAGGAAGCCCCGCACGAAACGGGAAGGAAGAAGAGCGGATGTGCTTAGTTGGTTTTCGAGTAGGGCCTGGAAGTGCCTGAGGTATCCAAAGCGATTCGACCGGCAAGCGTCATCCCCAAGCTAAAAAGCTGACTACCTGGATAGAAATCGAAGCAACAAATCACGGAAACAGTGGTTATTTTGAAGAATCCACACGCTCAACCAAAAAGGGGGAAGGCTAAGTGCGTAAGATTTCGATGGAACACACCAAGCCCGCCTGACGGAACAGGCTTCGTCACCGCTCCACCGCGCTCCACCGCTTGGTGCGAATCACCTTCTCGATCATTCCCAACGTCAACGGCAAATACTCGCCGCGTTGCCTTACTGCCTTACCTGCAAAGGGCATAACCCAGAGAAGAGTGCGAGTGAGCATACTCTTACCAGCGAACTCGGGCGGAAAAAATTTCTCGAACTCGAGGCCAGTTAGATCGACCTGATATTGATGAGCCAACATGTCGATGCATGTCTCCGCGATCTCGCCGTAGAGGCCGAGATCGTGATACATCCGCGTACCAGTGTTGCACTTCGCTATCTTTCCTTTCGAAAAGCCGCAACGCTTGAGGTACTCGCGCAGTTCAGCAGAAAGTTCGTTTTCCATTGTTTCAATCACAAGTGAAGGCGTCGTAGATTTCATAGGCAAGTATCGCAGAACCCACATACGGCACCTTGCGAAGAACTTTGGTTATTCCATTCCGCGTCGCGACGGGATACACGCCACGACTTGCTGCCGCGTGGTTCAATTGACTAAAAGACGACGTCGCAGAGCCAGCGGGGCCACCACCTGCGATACCACCTCTAGGCTTACTCACAAACGGACCTGTTCCACCCAATGCTCCGCCTAATACCGAGTTTCCCGCCGCGCCAGCCGGTGTGTCTTTGCATGTGCAGTGTTCGTTTTTGTACTTCTCCAAAAAGTAATCGAACGCGTACCCGGCTCCAATACCGATCACAATGGGAATGAAAGCAATTTCACCTGTCGGGTCAACATATGAGAGCGGATTACCGTCGACATAGGCAAATGTATTGATCCCCCCCTCAAGCCCAATCGGATCTGACTGCATATACCGCCCAATGCGCGGGTTGTACTCTCGGTTCCAATTCTGGAACAGTCCGCTTTCGACATCAAACACCTGCCCAGGCAAGCGCTGGTTAAAACTGAAAATTCCCAGGCCGCTTGGATTCTGATCTGGCGCCGTTGCTCCAAAGGCTTCGGCTGAATCCCAGCGCCAAGCAATGGCCTCATCCGATTGCCGCGTGATGACGCGCGGTGCGCCCAATTGATCTGTCGAGATGTTGTAAAGGCTGATCGTGACATTGCTTGCGCCCGCCGTTCCCGTCTGCTTGATCACCCCGACCGGGCTGCCTAGGTAGATGGTTTCATAGAGCGGAGTGCCGTTGGCGTCGTATTCACCAAGCAGCTTGCCTTCCTCGTCATAGGCGTAGTAACTTGCACCAGTCGGGACCAGCGCCGTCGGGCCTGTCTTTCCGACCCTGAGCTCCAGGGCGTTGTACCCGTAAGTGACCGTGCCACCCGCGTTCGTCATCGTCGCCAGACGTCCCCGGTCGCTATAGGTATAGGCATTGGTTCCGTCGCTCGTGATATTGCCAGCAGCGTCGTGCACCACAGTCGCCGTGCCGCCCATATCCTGGGTCTGCGTCAGCTTGTTGCTGGTGGCCGAGATGGTGTTCGAATAGCTTGTGCCGCTGATGACCTTGGCCGTGCGGTTGCCGGTGGCGTCGTAGCTGTACTGAATAGCCGTGGCACCCAACGTGGCGCTAACTAGGCGGTTCAGGTTGTCATAAGCAAAGCTCTGGTCCAGGGCAGGAACAGCGACTCCATTGCTGATATGCGTGTACCCAGTGATGCGGCCCGCACTGTCACGAAGAATAGTGCGGCGGATACCGGTGGTCGTCGGGTCGCCCAGGTTGTAAGCACTGATCTGGCCGTTGGCGTCATAGCTGATGGTCTGCGTCTTGGTACTGGCCCACGTCCAGGCCGTGAGCTTGCTCTCGGCATTGGTCGTAACGGAGCTAAGCATTGGTAGCGTACTGCCGGTATTGGTTCCCACACCGTTGGCATTCGGCGGATTGACCGTGATACCGGAGACCGAGCCGTAGGCGTCATAGCTGTAGTTGACTCTCGTTCCGCTCGGATAAGTGATCGCAGTCAGCTTGTCCAGCGCGCTTCCGCTATCACCCCAGGTGTAGCCAACCGTGAAGGTTCTGGCGCCCGTGGTTTGGGTTTTGCCGGTCTTGCGGCCCACGCTGTCGTAGGTGTAGACCACCTGACCGCTCGCGTCGGTGATCTTGGTCAATTCACCAATGACAGCTGGGGTCGGCGTGGCGCCGCCGTCGTATTCAAAGACGCTCCCCGTACCGGTGGCATAGCTGACGGTTTTAAGGCGGTCCAGGTTGTCATAGGTGTATTGGGTCTGTTTGCCGCGGGCATCGGTTTTGGTGAGGACGTTGCCTTTGCCGTCATGGGTGTACTGGCTGGCTCCCGTGTCCGGGCTGGTCTGTGCCGTGACGTCGCCCAGGCCGTTCGGGCTGTAAGTCGTGTTCAGGCTGCGCGGGTCGGTGACCTGGGTCAGGCCATCGGCGGCGTTGTACGCAAAGCTGGTGGTCGTGGGCGTGGCGCTGCCGGTGTTGGCCGGCTGCTGGGTCTGCACCGGGCGGCCCAGGCTGTCGTAGTAGGTGTAGCTGGCCAGGCCATTGGGGTCCAGCACCGTGGTGGGCCTGCCCATGGCGTCGTAGCCGTACTGCCAGGTCATGGGGCC
>NZ_CALROB020000045.1:0-39063 GCF_943369675.1 Polaromonas sp. YR568
CGCGTTGCCGCCGGTGGTGGTTTCGGGCGATCCGAACATCACGCCGATCTTCATGCGGATCTGGTTGATGAAGATGACCATGCAGTTGGCCTTCTTGATGGTGGCAGTAAGCTTGCGCAGCGCCTGGCTCATCAAACGAGCCTGCAGGCCGGGCAGCGAGTCGCCCATTTCGCCTTCGAGTTCGGCCTTGGGCGTGAGCGCCGCCACCGAGTCGACCACGATCAGGTCCACCGCGCCGGAGCGGGTCAGCGAATCGACGATTTCAAGCGCCTGCTCGCCGGTGTCGGGCTGGGAGATCAGCAACTCTTGCAGGTTGACGCCCAGTTTCTGCGCGTACTGAATGTCCAGCGCGTGCTCGGCATCGACAAAGGCGCAGGTGCCGCCCAGCTTCTGCATTTCGGCGATGACCTGCAGGGTCAGCGTGGTTTTGCCCGAGGATTCCGGGCCGTAGATTTCGACCACACGGCCGCGTGGCAGGCCGCCCACGCCCAGGGCGATGTCCAGGCCCAGGGAGCCGGTGGAAACGACCTGGATGTCCTCGATCACTTCGCCGTCGCCCAGCTTCATGATGGTGCCTTTGCCGAACTGCTTTTCGATCTGGGCCAGCGCGGCCTGCAAGGCCTTGGCCTTTTCGGTGTTCAGGGCGGCGGTTTGCACGGGGTTTTGGGCGGGGTTCAGTTTGCTGGTCAGTTCCATGAAAAACTCCTTGAAAATCAATGATGTAAAACTTGTTGCCTGGATTCCGGCCTCTGCTTTTAATCACAGCGCTGGATGCATGACCAGTACTTTATGGGCGTCATTAAAATAAGTAAACCCTCTTTTTAGTCAGTTTGCCTGACCATATGGGTTACCATGATTTCATGCCGGAAACGACAATGCAGCCCTCCATGTCCAGCCCTTTCGGCGCCACCGAAGCCGGCTGGCGCCAAACCCACCTGGGTCGCCTGATGGGCCACGCGCTGCGCCGCTTCGACGAGCGCGTGCTCTCGCTGATGGCCGGCAGCGTGGAGGTGCCGCTGGCGCTGTCCAACCTGGCGGCGCGCGACCAGGTCGGCGCCGCGCACATCCACATCACGCGCCACCTGGCCGTCACCGGCTCGCGCCTCACCGACCTGGCGCACAGCGCAGGCATGAGCAAGCAGGCCATGGGCGACCTGGTCGACCAGTGCGAAGCCTGGGGCCTGGTGACGCGCCAGTCCGACCCGCACGACAAACGCGCGCGCCGGGTGGTGTTCACCGAATCGGGCCTGCTGTGGCTCGAAGCCTTTCACCAGGCGGTGCGCCAGGCCGAGGACGAGTTCCGCCAGGCCGTGGGGCATGATGTGGCCACCGTGGTGGCGCTGGGGCTGGAGGCCTATGCAGGCGCTTGACCCCAGCTGGCGTCAGCAAACCTGGGATGACAAAAGCCTAAAATTTGCCGAAGAAGTAAAACACTGGTTCGCAGCGCTCTTGATGCGGACCGATCCCTGGAGACAACCATGCGTATTCTGATTGCCGAAGACGACCAGGTGCTGGCCGATGGCCTGTTGCGCACTTTGCGCGCCTCGGGCGCGGCGGCCGACCACGTGGCCAGCGGCACCGAGGCCGACGCCGCGCTGCTCACCAACACTGAATTCGACCTGCTGATCCTCGACCTGGGCCTGCCGCGCATGCACGGCCTGGAAGTGCTCAAGCGCCTGCGCGCGCGCGGCTCGGCCATGCCGGTGCTGATCCTCACCGCCGCCGACAGCGTGGAAGAGCGTGTCAAGGGCCTGGACTACGGCGCCGACGACTACATGGCCAAGCCGTTCTCGCTGCAGGAACTCGAAGCCCGCGTGCGCGCGCTGATACGCCGCGGCATGGGCGGCGCCAGCAGCACCATCAAGCACGGCCCGCTGGTCTACGACCAGGCCGGCCGCGTCGCCACCATAGACGGCCAGATGCTGGAGCTGTCGGCCCGCGAGCTCGGCCTGCTCGAAGTGCTGCTGCAGCGCGCCGGCCGGCTGGTCAGCAAGGACCAGCTGGTGGAACGCCTCTGCGAATGGGGCGAGGAAGTCAGCAACAACGCGATCGAGGTGTACATCCACCGGCTGCGCAAGAAAATTGAAAAGGGCCCGGTGCGGATCGCGACCGTGCGCGGGCTTGGGTATTGTCTTGAGAAAATCCCCGGTTAATAACCCTTGCTCCTTCCCCCGCTGGGGGAAGGTTGGGATGGGGGCTCGCGGCCTCCCAAACCTGAACTGCAGGAGCTATCCACCGCCGTCAGCCCCCATCCCTGCCTTCCCCCAAAGGGGGAAGGAGTCAAAACAACAGACCCCTGATCTGGAGCGCCCCAACCCGTGGCTCTGAGACTCTTCCAGCGCGAACGCCGCAGCCTCTTCGGCGAGATCCTCGACTGGATGCTCACGCCGTTGCTGCTGCTGTGGCCGATCAGCCTGGCACTGACCTGGCTGGTGGCGCAGAACATCGCGGGCAAGCCCTTTGACCGCGCGCTCGAATACAACGTGCAGGCGTTGGCCAAACTCGTGGTGGTCAGGAACAACCAGGTGCAGTTCACCCTGACGGCGCCCGCGCGCGAAATCCTGCGCGCCGACGACACCGACCTCGTTTACTACCAGGTGGTCGGCACGCACGGCGAACACCTGAGCGGCGAACACGACCTGCCTGCGCCGCCCGATGAGGAGAAGCCCATCAACGGCGAAGTGCGGCTGCGCGAAGACGTGATCCAGGGCGAGGACGTGCGCGTGGCCTACACCTGGCTCAAGGTGGACGTGAAGGGCGCGCTGCCCAGTTCCCAGCCGGTGCTGGTGCAGGTGGCCGAGACGCTGGAAAAACGCAAGACGCTGGCGACCGAAATCGTCAAGGGCACCATGGTGCCGCAGTTCGTCACGCTGCCGCTGGCCGTGCTGCTGGTGTGGCTGGCGCTGGTGCGCGGCATCAAGCCGCTGGCCCAGCTGGAAAAGCGCATACGCGCGCGCAAGTCCGACGACATGAGCCCGCTGGACGAAACCGCCGTGCCCGAGGAAGTCGCGCCGCTGGTGTCCTCCATCAACGACTTGCTGAGCCGGCTCAAGGTCTCTCTGACCACACAAAAGCGCTTCCTCGCCGATGCGGCCCACCAGCTCAAGACGCCGCTGGCGGGCCTGCGCATGCAGGCCGACCTCGCGCAGCGCGAGACCGATGCCGATGAACTCAAGAAGTCGCTCAAGCACATAGGCCGCGCCAGCATTCGCGCCACGCACACCGTCAACCAGCTGCTGGCGCTGGCGCGCGCCGAGACCACCGGCCGCAGCCTGGCCAAGCAGCACATCGACCTGGTGCACATCGTCTCGGAAGTCATGGCCGACTCGGTGCCGCGCGCGCTCGAAAAGCAGATCGACCTCGGCTACGACGGCCCCGACGCCGGCGAACAGGCGACGCAGCTCGAGGGCAACGCCACCCTGCTCAAGGAACTGGTGCGCAACCTGCTGGACAACGCCATCAACTACACACCAGAAAAAGGCCAGGTCACGCTGAGGCTGATGACGGACCGTTTCAGCGGTGTGCTGGTGCTGCTGGTGGAAGACTCGGGACCGGGCATCCTGGAGTCGGAGCGCGAACTGGTGTTCCAGCCTTTTTACCGCGCATTGGGCACCAACGTGGACGGCTCCGGCCTGGGCCTGGCGATCGTCCTGGAGATTGCCAAGCAACACGGCGCGACGATTTCGATTGAAGACGCGGCCCTGCCGGGGCACCCGCAAACACCGGGCACGCGCGTCGCCGTGCGCTTTGTCGGCATGGATTTGCCCGAGGGCGAGCAAGACGAGTAAGACCAGTAAGAGCGCTCAGCCGGATTTTGCGGGCGGCCAGCGGTCGTAGAGCTTCACGCCCACACGCTCACCCCACAACTCAATCTGCGCCGGCGTGCCGGCATGCGCCTGGTTGGCGCTGCCGCCGCGTACATAACCCAGCGCCACGCAGGCGCCGGCCAGCGGGCTCCAGCCGACCGACGAAATCTCGCCCACCGATTGCCCGCCCAGCACGATGGCCTCGCCGCCCCAGGCAAAGGCATCCGCCGTGTCGAACACCAGCGTGACCAGTTTTTTGCGCAGCGGTTGGCCTTGTGTGCGCAGCAGCGCCGCCTTGCCGATGAAGTCCGCCGGCTTGTCGAGCTTGACGCTGAAAGCCAGCCCGGCTTCCCATGGCGTTTCATCCGGCCCGAGTTCCGCACCCCAGGCGCGCCGGCCCTGCTCAATGCGCAGCGCGTCCAGCGCGTAGTAGCCCGCGTCGCGAATGCCCAGCGGCTTACCGGCGTCCATCAGCGCCAGGTAGACGTGGCGCGCCATTTCAATCGGCACGTAAAGCTCAAAACCCGGCCCGCCCACATAACTCATGCGGGCCGCGCGCACGCGCGCAAAGCCGACGTCGATCTCTTTGGTCCACGAGAACTTCAGCGCTTCAGGCGACAAATCGTCGGGGCTCACGAGCGCCAGCAACTCACGCGCCTTCGGGCCCATCACCGACAGCACCGAATACATCGCCGACACGTCGGTCAGCACCGCATGCTGCGCCTCTGCTATGTGCCGCGTGATCCAGTCGAAGTCACGCACGGTCTGCGCAGAGCCGGTGATGATGAGGAAGCGGTCTGCCGCTTGCCGGATGACGGTCAGATCGCTCTCAAAGCCACCGCGCTCGTTGAGCACGGCGGTGTAGACCATCTTGCCGATGGGCACGTCCATCTCGTTCGCGCACAGGCGCTGCAACACGGCCAGCGCATCGCGGCCCTGCAGCAGGTATTTGGCAAACGATGTCTGGTCGTAGAGCGCGACGGCCTGGCGCGTGGCGCGCTGCTCTTCGAGCATCCATGGAAGCCATCCGGGCTTGCCAAGGGTGTAGGGAGGACGGGGAGCCCTCACCCCCGCCCTCTCCCGCAAGCGGGAGAGGGGGTCATACCGGTCGCCGCCTGCAGGCTCCGGAACTTGCGATGTGCCGCCTGGGTCTTCGCTCCCTCTCCCGCCTGCGGGAGAGGGTTGGGGTGAGGGTGACAGCGGCTTGAAATAACTCGCCCGCTCCCACCCATTTTTGCTGCCAAACTCCGCCCCCTTGGCCACCAGCATGTCGTACAGCGGCGAAGTCCTCAGCGGCCGCGCCGTCTCCAACTCCTGCCTGGGCCAGCGCATCGCATAGTGCAGGCCCAGGGTTTCACCGGTGCGCTCGGCCAGCGCCTTGCGGTTGCCGGTGAAGCTGCCGAAGCGGCGTATGTCCACGTCCCACAGGTCGGTGCCGGGCTCGCCGCCCACAATCCATTCCGCCATCAGCCGGCCCGCGCCGCCGCTGTTGGCAATGCCCGCCGAATTGAAACCCGCGCAGACAAAAAAATTGCGCAGCTCCGGCGCTTCGCCCAGGATGAAGTTGCCGTCGGGCGTAAAACTCTCGGGCCCGTTGAGCAGCATCTTCACCTCGGCCGTCTCCAGGCAGGGCGTGCGGTGCAATGCGGCCGTCATCAGCGGCTCGAACTGGTCCCAGTCCTCGTCCAGCAGCTCGAACTGGAAGGTCGCCGGAATCGGGTCCATCTTCCAGGGCTTGGCCTGCGGCTCGAAGCCGCCCATCACCAGGCCGCCGACTTCTTCCTTGTAGTAGATGTAGCCATCGGGGTCGCGCATCACCGGCAGCATGGGGTGCACGCCGGGGATCTTGCCGGTGACGATGTAGAAATGCTCGGCCGAATACAGCGGCACGTTGACGCCCGCGAGCTTGCCGAACTGGCGCGCCCACTGGCCCGCGCAGTTGACGATGACTTCGCAGCGCACCTCGCCCTGCGCGGTGCGCACGCCCACGGCCTTGCCGTTCTCGGTGATGACGCCCGTCACCTCGATGCCTTCGGCCATTTTCACGCCGCGGTTGCGCGCGCCCTTGGCCAGCGACATGCACAAATCCGCCGGGTTGGCCTTGCCGTCGCCGGGCAGCCAGATCGCGCCCTGCAGGTCGTCGGTGCGCATGATGGGGTATTTGTCGCCGGCTTCCTGCGGCGATATCTCGTGGCACTCCACGCCAAAGCTGTTGGCCATGGCGACCTGCTTCCTGAGCACCTTCATGCGCTCGGGCGTGCGCGCCACGTTGACGCTGCCGCACTGCTTCCAGCCGGTCGCCAGGCCGGTTTCAGCCTCCAGCGACGCGTAAAGCTCTATGCCGTACTTGCTCATCTGCGTCATGTTGCGGTTGGGCCGCATCTGGCCGACCAGGCCGGCCGCATGCCAGGTGGTGCCGCTGGTGAGCTTGCCCTGCTCCAGCAGCAGCACGTCGGTCTTGCCCATTTTGGCCAGGTGATAGGCCACCGAGCAGCCGGCGATGCCGCCGCCCACGATGATGATCTCTGCGTGGCTGGGGAGTGTCGCGGTGCTCATGGTGCGGACCTCACATCAAAACAAAAACCAGGCTAGGCCAGCCGTATCGCCATCACGCCACCCACGATGATGCAGGTGCCCATGAAGCGGCGCAGCGTGAACGCCTCTTTGAGAAACCAGGTGCCGAGCAGCACGGCGAACAGCACCGAGGTTTCGCGCAGCGCCGCCACCGTGGCCACGGGTGCGCGTGTCATGGCCCACAGGGCGATGCCGTAAGAGCCCAGCGAGGCCATTGCGCCGCCGGTGGCCACCGGCCAGCGGTGGCGCGCGTAGTCGGCCATGGCGCGCCCGCGCCGCGCCATCATCAAGAGGCCGAAAGGCCAGCCGTCGAGCAGGAACAGCGTGGCGACGTATTGCAGCGCATTGCCGGAAGCCCGCACGCCCAGTGCATCGACCACGGTGTAGATCGCGATGATGACCGCGTTGGCCAGCGCAAAGCCGACGGCCTTGCGCGCATGCAGCGCGTGGCGGCTCAGGCCCAGCACCAGCACGCCGCTGCAGATGCCGATGATCCCGGCCCAGGCCAGCGGCGTCAAAGTCTCGCCCAGCGTGAAGGTGGCCGACAGCGCCACCAGCAGCGGCGCCACGCCGCGCATCAGCGGATACGTGAGCCCCAGGTCGCCATGCTTGTAGGCCTGCGTGGTGGCGATGTAATAGCCGATGTGGATCAATACCGAAGCGCCGATGAAGGGCCAGGCGGCCACGGGCGGCAGGCCCACCATCAGCACCAGCGGTAGCGCCAGCACCGAACCGATCAGGTGGATCACCGCCATGTCCATGGATTTGTCGGCGCTGGACTTGACCAGCGCGTTCCAGCCCGCGTGCAGCAGCGCACCGAACAGCACAGCGCACAGCACCGGCCAGGTGAGCGCCAGGATTTCAGGCGGCAAGCGAGGACTCTGCGGCGGGAAGGGCACAGCGCCGCGCGCGCGCCAGGTAATGGGCCAGCGGCGGCGTGGCTTTGTCCGCGTCCTTTGCCAGGTCGTCCCAGAGGCGCAGCTTCACCGCATCCCCGGCGCCGGGCTGGGCGATGAAACGCGCGGCTTCTTCGGCCGAAAAAATGCCGCCTTGCAGCTGCAGGCTGCGTTTGGAGTCCGCCGAAAGGCTGGAATGGTAGCCGCGCCGCGTGGCGCACAGGTAGCGTTTGGCATCCACATGCAGCTTGATGGCATCCAGCACTTCGTCGGGGAACAGGCCGCGCAGGAAGGGCAGCGCGCGGTACTGGTGCACGTCGTCCACGCCGCGCAGCGAAGGCGTCTCGCCCAGGTCATGCAGCAGGTGGCCGAGGTCGTGCAGCAGGGCGGCGGTGACCAGCGCATCGCTCGCGCCTTCGGCCTCGCCCAGCGCCGCGGTCTGCAGCGCGTGCTGCAGCTGCGTCACGGGCTCGCCGCTGTATTGTTCGCCGCCGCGCTCTTGAAAGAGGTGTTCGATGTCGTCAAAGCTCAGCATGTGAATTCCTCAGAGGTCACGCATTCCACGGGAGCGAATAAGTCTTCAGGTTGGTAAAACTCTTGATCGCTTCCTGCACGCCTTCTTTATAGCCGAGGCCCGAGTCCTTGATGCCGCCGAAGGGGGTGAGCTCCAGCCGGTAGCCCGGCACTTCGCGCACGTTGACCGTGCCGACGTGCAGCTCGCTGACAAAACGGTTGATGTAGTCCAGCCGGTTGGTGCACACCGCACTCGACAGGCCGTAGGCCGTGCCGTTGGAGATCTGGATAGCCTCTTCGATATTCTTGAAACGGATCACCGGCGAAACCGGGCCGAAGGTTTCCTCGCGCGCCACCGTCATCTGCGGCGACACGTGGTCCAGCAGGGTGGGTGAATACAGCGCGCCGCGGCGCTGGTTGCCGGCCAGCAGTCTGGCGCCCTGCGCCACGGCCTCATTGACGCGCGACTCGAACAGCATGGCGGCCTGCTCGTCGATGACCGTGCCCATGTCGTTGGCCTTGTCGGCCGGGTCGCCGTACTTCCAGGCCAGGGTCTTGGCCAGCACCTGCTCGACGAACTCGCCCGCCACCGCCTCGTGCACCATGAGCCGCTTGACGGCGGTGCAGCGCTGGCCCGAATTTTTGTAGGAACCCTGCACGGCCAGCGTGGAGGCTTCGTCTATGTCGGCGTCTTCCATCACGATGATGGGGTCGTTGCCGCCCAGCTCCAGCACCACGCGGCGGTAGCCGGCCCTGGACGCGATGTATTTGCCGATAGCCACGCCGCCGGTGAAGGTCACCAGGTCGACCAGCGGGTTGGTGATCAGCTCGTCGGCGATCTCGCGCGGGTCGCCCGTGATCACGCTGAGCATCTCGGGCGGCAGGCCGGCCTCGTACAAGATGTCGGCGAACAGGATGGCCGAGAACGGCACCTTCTCGGAAGGCTTGAGCACCATGCGGTTGTTGGTCGCGATGCTGGGCACCACCTTGTGCGCCACCTGGTTCATCGGGTGGTTGAAGGGCGTGATCGCGGTGATGACACCCAGCAGCGGCGAGCGGTGCGTGTAGACGCGGCGCTTCTTGCCGTGGGGCGTCAGGTCGCAGCTGAAGATCTGGCCGTCGTCCTTGAGCACCTCGGTCGCGCCGAACAGCAGCACGTCGCTGACGCGGCCGGCTTCATAAATCGCGTCTTTGAGGCACAGGCCCGCTTCGGCGGTGATCAGGTTCGCGACCTCGGACAGGCGCGACTGGATGATGGCCGCCGCGCGGTTCAGGATGGCGGCGCGTTCATAGCGGGTCAGCCGGGGCTTGTAAGCGTGCGCTTTGGCGAAGGTGTCTCGCACTTCCTCCAGCGTGGCCTTGGGCACGGTGCCCAGCAGCTTTTCGGTGTAAGGGTTGAACACTTCGATGACGCGGTCGCCGCTGCGGTCGGCGCCGGCCTTGCGGCTCGCGAGGCGCATGGCGTTGAGTTCATGGTCACGGATGTAATCACTCGTCACACAACGCTCCTGGATATTGCTCCCTCTCCCAGAGGGAGAGGGAATAAGAAAAAGACTCAGCCCTGCGCATAGTTCAGCGCCAGGTCAAACGCATCGAAATTGCGAAAGCGCCGGTTGCGGTCCAGCCCGGGCAGCTTGCGGTTCACGATCAGCGGCACGCGCTGCTCGCTCATGCCGCCGTGCGAACGCAGCGGCACTTCGAGCGCGGAAAGATCATGGCGCGAAGCCGAGGTGCCGATCACGGTGAAGCGTTCTGACACCGCGACGATGTCGCCGATGCGGTCGGCCGGCAATTCGAAGCGCTCGGCGGCCTGCTCGCGCGAGAGCACCAGCTCCATGCCCTTGAGCGCCGCCAGCCGCTTGCGCGCGACCTCGATATTCGTGCCCTCGGGCAGGTAGACCGTGGCGAAGGAGCCCAGCGCGCCGTGGTGCACGACGTAAGGATCGGTGATGGGCAGGATCACGCGCGCGATGCTGGCGCCCAGCCAGTTGTCGAACCAGTCCTGCAGGTAGATCACGTCGGGCGTGCCGTCCATGGCGACCTTGGCGTTCATGCCGTGGTCGGCCGTCAGCACGATCACGCAGCCCAGGTCCTCGAGCTGCTGCAGGTAGCCGTCCATCATGCGGTAGAAGGCGTTGGCGCCGTCGGTGCCGGGCGCATGCTTGTGCTGCACGTAGTCGGTGGTCGAGAGGTACATCACGTCGGGCTTGTATTTCTGCATGATCTTCACGCCGGCCGCGAAGACGAATTCCGACAAATCGGCGCTGTAGACGCTGGGCAGCGGCTGGCCGACCAGGCCCAGCACGTCCTCGATGCCGTTTTCTTCCAGCGTGACCTGGTCGGCTTTTTCGGACGAAAAGCAGATGCCCTTCATCTTGTGGCCCAGCAGCTTGCGCAGCTTGTCCTTGGCCGTCACCACCGCCAGGGACTTCCCGGCGTCGGACAGCGCGGCCAGCAAGGTCGGCGCGCGCAGCCACTTCGGGTCGTTCATCATGACCTCGGTGCCGCTGGCCGTGTCGAACAAATAGTTGCCGCAGATGCCGTGCACGCTGGGCGGCGCGCCCGTCACGATGGAGAGGTTGTTGGGGTTGGTGAAGCTGGGCACCACGCAGTCGCCCGTCAGGCCCGAGCCCAGGGCCAGCGTGCGCTTGAGCCAGGGCATCTGGCCCGTGGCCACGGCCTGCGCCAGGTAGTCGGGCTCGCAACCGTCCACACAGACCACCACCGTGGGTGCGGCCGGCAGCTTGTAGGTCCTGCCGTTCACTTTCAAGCCGGTATTCGATTCAGCGTTTGCCACGGGATGGCCCTTCCTTGCTTTTGTCTTTGTCTTTGCCCGAACCGGCGGTGCTGGTGACCAGCTTCACGGGTTTGGCAGGCTTGGCGGACGCGCCGGCTGCTTGCCCCGCCTGCCGCCGCAAATCGTTTTCTATCGTGCGTTCCTTGCTTTCAATCACGTGCTGAAACATCGCGCGGCCGGCCGCATCGGCGTCGCCAGAGGCGATCGCCTTGACGATCAGCCGGTGTTCATTGGCCGACATCGGCATGAGCCAGCCGTCCGCGAGGTTCAAGCGGCGGAACAGTGAAAGCTCCTTGATGAGCTTGCGGTAGATCTCGGTCAGTTTGCGGTTGCCCGCCATCTCGACCATGCGGTCATGGAAGGTGAGGTTCAGCAGGTGGTAGGCGTGCGGGTCTTCCGCCTTGACCGCTTTTTCCATGGCATCGACAAGCGCCTTGAGTTCCTTGACCTCGGCCGCGGTGATGTTTTCCGCGAGCCGGCGGCCGACAAGTTCATCCATGGCCGCGCGCAAATCGAAAATCTCGACGGCCTCGTCGATGGGAATGTCGCGCACGAACACGCCGCGATTTTTTTCGTTGCGCACCAGGCCGGCCTCTTCGAGCATGCGGAAGGCCTCGCGCACAGGGCCGCGCGAGACACCCATTTTTTCCGCCAGCGTGGCTTCTATCAATTTGCTGCCGGGCTCATATTCGCCGGCAAGGATGGCGCGCTCGATCTCCTGCTGCACCACTGTGGTGAGGGAACTGTTCTGGAGCTGCGCGATGGTGGGATGCAGAGCTGCGTTCATGCCCTGAATTGAAGCACAAAAATGTAGATTGTCAACAATCTGCAATAAACAATTGACAAGATAGAAGGGTCGGCGTCAAATAAAAAATGAGCTGGGTTGACGGTGCCTGAACACAGGCTGTGTCATCGCAGTGTCACCGCCCCGACACGACCAAGTCACAACATTGCAGGTTTTCCACAAAGGATTTTTTATGCAACTGGCTACCCAACTCAAATCCCTGTCAAAGGCGATCGCCCTTCTTGGCCTGCTGGCCGCCACCACCGGCGCCTTCGCCCAGAAGACCCAGTTGCTGGTGTACACCGCGCTGGAAACCGACCAGCTCAAGGCCTACCAGGAAGGCTTCAACAAGGTCTACCCCGACATCGAACTCAAATGGGTGCGCGACTCCACCGGCGTGATCACCGCCAAGCTGCTTGCCGAAAAATCCAACCCGCAGGCCGACACCATCATGGGTGTGGCCGCCTCCAGCCTGGCGCTGCTCGACAAGCAGGGCATGCTCGAGCCCTATGCCCCCCTCAACCTTGACGGGATCATGAGCCAGTACCGCGACAAGAAAAAAGTCCCCGCCTGGTTCGGCATGGACGTGTGGGGCGCCACCGTGTGCTTCAACACCGTCGAGGCCAAGAAGAAAAACATCCCGATACCCGAAACCTGGCAGGACCTGACCAAGCCCATCTACAAGGGCCAGATCGTCATGCCCAACCCCGCCTCCAGCGGCACCGGCTACTTCGACGTGACCGCCTGGCTCACGCTGTTCGGCGACAAGGACGGCAAGGGCGGCGGCTGGAAATACATGGACGCGCTGCATGAAAACATCGCCCAGTACACGCACTCGGGCTCCAAGCCCTGCAACATGGCGGCCGCCGGTGAATTCCTGGCCGGCATCTCGTTTGAATACCGCGGCAACGCCAACAAGGCCAAGGGCGCGCCGATTGACCTCGTGTTTCCCAAGGAAGGCCTGGGCTGGGACCTGGAAGCGTTTGCCATCCACAAGGGCACCAAGAAGCTGGACGCCGCCAAGAAGCTGGCCGACTGGGCTTCGAGCAAGGACGCCATGATGCTGTACGGCAAGAACTTCGCGATCACCGCGCAGCCCGGCCTGGCACCGCCGCTGGCCAATGTGCCCAAGGACTATGAGTCGCGCCTGGTCAAGATGGACTTCAACTGGGCCGCCGACAACCGCGAGCGCATCCTCAATGAGTGGACCAAGCGCTACAACTCCAAAACAGAAAAAAAGTGAGCCACCCCCGTCTCGGCTCACTTCGTGTAGCCGGATCCCCCCTCAAGGGGGCAACGCCTGCGGCCCGGCAAAGCCGGTTCCGCGGCGTTTGCTTGCATGGGCCTCCCATCAACATCGCGTCCAAGTAACCCGGCCGCAGCCAAGGCACGACCCCAGGCATGAACAACGACACTTTTCTGAACCTGCGCCATATCCGCAAGGAATTCGGCAGCTTCACCGCGCTGCAGGACATCAACCTGGACATCCGCAAGGGCGAGTTTGTCTGTTTCCTCGGCCCTTCGGGCTGCGGCAAGACGACGCTGCTGCGCATCATCGCCGGGCTGGAAGTGCAGACCTCCGGTGAAGTACACCAGGGCGGGCGCGACATCTCGCGGCTGCCGCCGGCGCTGCGCGACTACGGCATCGTGTTCCAGAGTTATGCGCTGTTCCCGAATCTCAGCGTGGCCGACAACGTGGCCTATGGGCTGGTCAACCGCAAGACGCCCAAGGCTGAAGCGGCCAAACGTGTGAGTGAACTCGTGAAGCTCGTGGGCCTGCCGGGCAGCGAAGGCAAATACCCCAGCCAGCTCTCGGGCGGCCAGCAGCAGCGCATTGCGCTGGCGCGGGCGCTGGCCACTTCGCCGGGTTTGCTGTTGCTGGATGAGCCGCTGTCGGCGCTCGACGCGCTGGAGCGCGTGCGCTTGCGCCAGGAGATACGCGCGCTGCAGCAGAAGCTGGGCGTGACCACCATCATGGTGACGCACGACCAGGAAGAAGCGCTGAGCGTGGCCGACCGCATCGTGGTGATGAACCACGGCCTGATCGAGCAGGTCGGCACGCCGATGGAGATTTACCGCGAGCCGGCTTCTCCCTTTGTCGCCGACTTCGTCGGCAAGGTCAATGTGATGCCGGTGAGGGTGAGCGGCGGCCAGATGAAATTCGGCGCGCTGTGCCTGCCCTGCGACGGTGGAGACCGCGAAGCCAGGATCTACCTGCGGCCCGAAGACGTGCTGGCCAGGCCGATTGCCCCCGGCGATGCCCACGTGTTCGACGCGACCATCGAGAAGATCGAGTTCCTGGGCTCCTTCTGCCACGTGCACGTGGCCTCGCCCGCGCTGGGCGGCCACAAGCTCACGGTCTACCTCTCGCTCAATTTCCTGTCGGAGCAATCGCTGGAGATCGGCTCCTCGCTGCCGCTCAAGCTGCTGCCCGAACGCATCAAGGTGTTCTGATGCCGGTCTACACGCCTCCCGCGCCGCCCATCGTCAAGCAGCGCGTGCACTGGATAGACCACCTGGCCTACGCGGCCCTGGCACTGGTCGCCCTGATCCTGGTGGCCTTTCTCGCGGCGCCGCTGCTGGCCATCCTGCAGCAGGCGCTGCTGGGCAAGTCCGGCGACTTCATCTGGTTCGACAACTTCATCGAGTACGCCCAGACCCCGGCGCTGCTCGAAAGCCTGTGGAACAGCCTCTGGGTCTCCACCGTGGTCACGCTGGTCGCCGTGCCGCTGGCCTTTGGTTTTGCCTATGCGCTGGCGCGCTCCTGCATGCAGTACAAGGCCCTGTTTCGCGGCATCACGCTGATCCCGCTGCTCGCGCCCTCGCTGCTGTCGGCGATCTCGCTGATCTACTGGTTCGGCAACCAGGGCGTGCTCAAGGGCTGGATGCAGGGCATTGGCATAGACCAGATCTACGGCGCGCCCGGTATCGTGGTGGCCGAATGTTTCGCGGTGTTCCCGCACGCGCTGATGATCCTGGTCACGGCGCTGACGCTGTCGGATGCGCGCCTCTACGAAGCCGCCGACGCCATGGGCACCAGCGCCAGGCGCAAGTTCTTCACCATCACGCTGCCCGGCGCCAAGTACGGCCTGATCTCCGCGGCGCTGGTCACCTTCACGCTGGTCATGACCGACTTCGGCATCCCGAAAGTCATAGGCGGGAACTTCAACGTGCTGGCCACCGACGTCTTCAAGCTGGTCATAGGCCAGCAGGATTTCGCCAAGGGCGCGGTGGTCGCCATCCTGCTGCTGGCGCCGGCCGTGCTGACCTTCGCGGTCGACAAATACGTCAGCAAGCGCCAGACCGCCATGCTGACGGCGCGCGCCGTGCCCTACCGGCCCACGCCCTCGCGCGGCTATGACTGGGCCATGACGCTGTACTGCTGCGTAATTGCCTTCCTGGTGCTGGCCATGCTGGGCATGGCGGTGTTCGCCTCTTTCGCGAGCTTCTGGCCCTACAACCTCAAGCCCAGCCTGCGCCACTACACCATGGGCCTGGTCGACGCGGAAGTCGGCGTCGGTTTCCTCAACAGCCTGAAGATGGCGGCGGGCACGGCCTTCTTCGGCACCGCGCTGGTGTTTTGCGGCGCCTACCTGCTCGAAAAAACCAAGGGCATGGACGGCCTGCGCGGCTTTGTGCGCATGCTGGCCATTCTGCCCATGGCCGTGCCCGGCCTGGTGCTGGGCCTGGGCTACATCTTCTTTTTCAACGCGCCCGACAACCCGCTCAATGGCCTGTACCACACGCTGACCCTGCTCACGCTGTGCACCATCGTGCATTTCTACACCACCGGCCACCTGACGGCGGTGACGGCGCTCAAGGCGCTCGACGGTGAATTCGAGGCCGTCAGCGCCTCGCTCAAGGTGCCTTTCTTCAAGACCTTCTGGCGCGTCACACTGCCGATCTGCACGCCTGCCCTGGTCGACATCGCGCGCTACTTCTTCATCAACGCGATGACCACCATCTCCGCCGTCGTCTTTCTCTACTCGCCCGAAACCAAAGTCGCCTCCATCGCCATCCTGAACCTTGATGAAGCCGGCGAGATGGGCGCCGCAGCGGCCATGGCGGTGTTGATCGGTATCGCATCGAGCATTGCCACCTTGCTGTTCATGGCGCTGGCCTGGTGGATCAACCGCCGCACGCAGGCCTGGCGCACCAGTTCACGTTGACCCCCGCTTACCGTTCCTCGCGACTTGCCCATAAAGAGACAACACCATGGATAGAGACAAAATCCTTCTGACGCCCGGCCCGCTGACCACCACGCTGCGCACCAAGCTAGCGATGCTGAAAGACTGGGGTTCCTGGGACAGCGATTTCAACGCCGTCACGGCCAGCGTGCGTAAAAGCCTGCTGGCCGTCATCCACGGCCAGGACTCGCACGTCGTCGTGCCGCTCCAGGGCAGCGGTACTTTCAGCGTGGAGGCGGCAGTGGCCACCGTGGTGCCGCGCGACGGCCACGTGCTGGTGATGGACAACGGCGCTTACTGCAAACGCGCGGCCAAACTGACCACGCTGATGGGCCGGCGCTGCACCGTCATGCCTTTTGACGAAGCCGCGCAGGTCTCCCCCGCCGCGCTGGACGCCATGCTGGAAGCCGACACCAGCATCACCCACGTCATGCTGATCCACTGCGAGACCGGCGCCGGCGTGCTGAATCCGCTGCAGGAAGTGGCCGACGTCTGCAAAACCCATGGCAAGGGCCTGCTGGTGGACGCCATGAGTTCTTTCGCCGCGATCGAGATCGACGCGCGCAAGGTGCACTTTGACGCGCTGGTCGCCGCCAGCGGCAAGTGCCTGGAGGGTGTGCCCGGCATGGGTTTTGTGTTTATCCGCAAGGCGGTGCTGGAGGGCTGCGCCGGCCGCAGCCAGTCGCTGGCCATGGACCTGCACGACCAGTACGCCTACATGGAAAAAACCACGCAGTGGCGCTTCACGCCGCCCACCCACGTGGTGGTGGCGCTGGCCGAGGCGATTGCCCAGTTCGAGGAAGAGGGCGGCCAGCCCGCGCGCCTGGCCCGCTACGAAAGCAACTACCGCACGCTGATAGACGGCATGGCAAAGCTCGGCTTCAAGCCCTTCCTGGACCCGGCCATCCAGGCGCCCATCATCGTGACCTTCCACGCGCCGGCCGATAGCCGCTACGAGTTCAAGAAGTTCTATGCCGCCGCAAGAGATCGCGGCTTTGTCCTATACCCCGGCAAGCTCACCCAGGTGGAAACTTTCCGGGTAGGCTGCATAGGCGCCATTGGCCCCAACGAGATGGCGCAGGCGGTGCAGGCCGTGGCGGGCGCCTTGCAGGACATGGGCATTACCTCCGCCGCGCCGGCTGGATAAAGAGCCACCCCTGTCCAGGCTCACTGCGTGTAGCCTGTTCTCCCCTCAAGGGGACGGCGCCTGGGGCCGGCAAAGCCGGACCCTCGGCCCCCGCTGGTTGAATCCCCTGAACTCTTAAACCGAGCAGGGGCCGCGGAACCGGCTTTGCCGGGCCGCAGGCGCAGCGGCCCCCTCGGAGGGCAGGGAGCTACACGAAGTGAGGGACCGTGGGGGCCTAATGACTTCGGCGAAATGCCTCGGAAGGCAGTTCGCCAAACATTTGCTGGTAGTCGTGCGCGAAATGACCAAAATGCCAAAACCCCAGGTCGGTTGCCGCCGCCGTCACAGACGTAGCGGTCTTGAGCGCCTGCCTGGCGGCATTCAGGCGCACGGCGCGCAGATAGGCCAAAGGGCTGATGCCCAGCGCCGTCTGAAAACCGTTTTGCAAGGTTCGCCGGCTCACACCGAGTTGCTCGCACAGCGCCAGCACCGTGGGCGGTTGATCGAGTTGCGCATGCACCAGCTCGCGGGCGCGCCGTGTCAGCGCCCAATGCCCATGAGTGCCGACAGAATCGACGCAACCCGTCGGTGCAAGAACCCGGCCGAGTTGCTCCATCACGGTGTCGAGCATGGCGGCCTGCACGGCGGGCGACTGCAGCAGCGCAGGGGCGGCCTCCACCGTATCCAGCACCCCCACCAGGCATTGCCTGAGACCGGCTTGGGCGGCGCCATCCAGCCGGCGCAAGCCGGCCTGCGCACCGAGCCGGGCCTGCAGCGCCGGATCGTGCTCACCGCAGCGGCGCCAGGCAGCTTCATCAAGCTCCAGCCCCAGCATCACATGGCGGCGGGAGGAACGGAACTCAAAACCGGACGCGCCCGAAAACACATGCAGCGCCCCGGCGTCGCTGGGCCCGCCGCAAAACACACTGGGCCCCTCGACCTGCAGCGGCAGCCCCAGGGCCAACGCACCTTCACGGATCCGGCCGATCTGGTAGACCGACTCCCGCAGGCTTTCCACAAAGAGCCGCAAGCCCGCGAACTCAAGCTGTCGCACTTCTCCGCCGAACGCACCGCGCGAAAGCTGCAGGTAGCTCTGGTTCCACCCCGTGAGCGCAGCCGCCTGCTCGTCCACGTCCGCGAACGACGCGCGGGACAACAGAGCCGGTGGGGCGTTATCAGAAGGATGTGCCATCGGCGCATTCTTGCAGGATTCGTGCCGCGTGCAAGCTACGCTTTGAAACAGTTCGACTTACTTTCGCCCACTTCGCAAGCACGCCATCCGCCCAACTTGCCGAAATGGGATTTCAGCCCACCCGCCCGCGCCCTAGGATGCAGCAGGACCCGACCGGGCCCCCAAGTCTGCAACTGCAACTTCTCCTAAGGAGTCACCATGTCAGAGCGTTCCAGCGTCCAGTACGCAAAAGTCGACGGCAGCTACTTTGAAAAGAGGGGACTGCGCCGCTATGCCGGCGTCTGGTCGCTCTGGGCGCTCGGGGTGGGCGCCGTGATCTCCGGCCACTTCGCGGGCTGGAACCTTGGCCTGGCCAACGGCTGGGGCAGCATGCTGCTGGCCACCATCATCATTTCCGTGATGTACCTAGGGCTGACCTTTTCGCTGGCCGAAATGTCGCCCGCGCTGCCGCACACCGGCGGTGCCTATTCCTTTGCCCGCACCGCCATGGGGCCCTGGGGCGGCTTTTTGACGGGCCTGGCCGAGAACGTGGAATACGTGCTGACGCCGGCCGTCATCGTGTTTTTCATCGGCAGCTACATGGGCAGCATCTTCGGCACGCCGCCGGCCTGGCAACCGCTGTGGTGGATAGGTTTTTACATCGTCTTCATCGGCCTGAACATCATCGGCGTCGAGCTGTCCTTCAAGATCACGCTGGCCGTCACGCTGCTGGCGCTGGCCTGCCTGGTGGCCTTCTGGGTCAGCGCCTTTCCGCGCATCGACTTCGCGCGCTGGGCCATGAACGTGGGCGCCGGCGGCGCCGTGCTGCCCGAGGGCCGCGGCCCCTTCCTGCCGCTGGGTTTCGGCGGCGTGCTGGCGGCCCTGCCCTTTGCCGTCTGGCTGTTCCTGGCCATCGAGCAATTGCCGCTGGCCGCCGAAGAGTCGGTGGACCCGCGCCGCGACATGCCGCGCGGCATCATCGCCGGCATCTTCACGCTGATCGTCTCGGCCTTCATGATCCTCTGGCTTAACCCCTCAGTCGCCGGCATTGGTTCACACGCGCTCAGCACCTCGGCCGAGCCGCTGCTGGACGGCTTCAAGGCGATCTACGGCGACGGCATTGCCAAGGTGCTGGCGCTGGTGGCGGTGCTGGGCCTGGTGGCGAGCTTTCACACCATCATCTTCGCCAAGGGCCGGCAGATCTATTCGCTGAGCCGGGCCGGTTACTTCCCCTCGGCGCTGTCGGTCACGCACGGCAGCCGCAAGACGCCGCACATCGCCATGATCGTCGGCTCGGTCGTGGCGCTGGCCGTCATGTTCGTGCTCTGGTTTTCGCTGGGGGTGGACAAAGGCTCGGCCGTGATTGGCGGCACCTTGCTGAACATGGCCGTCTTCGGCGCCATGTTCTCTTACGTCATGCAGGCGCTGTCTTTCATGCGGCTGCGCAGCAAGCTGCCGAACATGGAGCGGCCCTACCGCAGCCCGCTGGGCGTGCCGGGCGCCGTGCTGACCCTGCTGATCGCGCTGGTCACGATTTACTTCCAGCTCAGCGACCCGGTCTACCGCGTCGGCGTGCTGTGGGTCGCGCTGTGGTTTGCCATCGGCGTCAGCTACTTCGCGCTGATGGGCCGGCACCGCCTGATCCTCTCGCCCGAAGAAGAATTCGCCATTGGCCTGGCCGAAAAACACCGGGCAAGCGCCCCTACCTGAACCACGAGGCAAACCACCACCATGGCCAAAAAAACACCCACCGCCAACGCCTCCCGCGGCGTGCTGGACGCGCTGCGCAAATCGGGCGCCGACAAAATGAAGGTGGCCGTCAGCGACATCGACGGCGTGCTGCGCGGCAAGTACCTGCACAAGGACAAGTTCTTCGGCGCGGCCGAGCCCTACCCCGCCGGCGGTTTCGGCTTTTGCGACGTGGTGCTGGGCTGGGACATGATGGACAACTGCTACGACAACGCCTCGGTGACGGGCTGGCAGCACGGTTTCCCGGACGCGCTGGCCCGGCTGGACCTGGCCACCCTGCGCCACGTGCCCTGGGACAACAAGGTGCCGTTTGTGCTGGGCGAGTTCGTCAACGCCGACGGCACGCCGCATGCCGTCTGCCCGCGCCAGACGCTCAAGCGCGTGCTCAAGCGCGCCGAGAAGATGGGCGTGATGCCCATGACCGGCATGGAGTTCGAGTGGTTCAACTTCCTGGAGACGCCGCAAAGCTGGGCCGCCAAGAACGGCGTGGGGGCGGAAAAACTCACGCCCGGCATGTTCGGCTATTCGCTGCTGCGCATGAACCAGAACCAGGGGTTTTTCAACGCCCTGATGGACGAGATGCTGGCCTTCGGCATCCCGATTGAAGGCCTGCACACCGAGACCGGCCCCGGCGTCTACGAAGTCGCCATCGCCTTCAGCGAGGCGCTGGAGCAGGCCGACCGCGCCATCCTGTTCAAGACCGGCGCCAAGGAAATCGGTTCGCGCTTCGGCATCATGCCCAGCTTCATGGCCAAGCCCCACCAGCAGTTGCCCGGCTGCAGCGGCCACATCCACCAGAGCCTGTCCGACGGCAAGAACAACCTGTTCTACGACGCGAAAAACCCGCGCAAGATGAGCAAGGTCTTTGAAAGCTACGTCGCCGGCCAGGTCGCCTGCATGATGGAGTTCGGCCCCATGATCTGGCCCACCATCAACAGCTACAAGCGCCTGGTCGACGGCTTCTGGGCGCCCGTCAAGCCGACCTGGGGCATGGACAACCGCACCGCCAGCTTTCGCGTGATCGCCGGCAGCCCCAAGGCCACCCGGCTGGAAACCCGCTGCCCGGGTGCCGACGTCAACCCCTACCTGGCGATGGCGGCGGTCATTTCGGCCGGCCTGCACGGCGTCGAAAAAGGCCTGAAGCTGGGCGCGCCCATCACCGGCACCAACGCCGGCGCCGAGCACATTCCGCGCGCGCCGCGCACGCTGATCGAAACCACACGAATCTTCCAGAAATCGGCGATTGCGCGCGACTGGCTGGGCGATACTTTCGTGGACCACTTCGCGGCCACGCGCGAGTGGGAATGGCGCCAATGGCTGGACGCCGTCACCGACTGGGAAATGAAACGCTATTTTGAAATCATCTGACATCCTGATCCGCAGGCTCGCCGTGCCCGACGCCGCCGTTTACCGCGAATTCCGCCTGCGCGGCCTGCGTGAACACGCGGACGCCTTCACTTCCAGCTTCGAGGAGGAAAACCTGCGCGCGCTGGCGGAGACCGAAAAGCGCTTGTCCCCCACGTCGGATACCGTGATGTGGGGCGCCTTCGTGGAAGGCACGCTGGCCGGCGTGGTCGGCATGACGCGCGAAACCCGGCTGAAGAACCGCCACAAGGCCACGCTGGTCGCCATGTACGTCGCGCCCGAGTACGGTGGCCGCGGGCTGGGCAAGGCCCTGGTCGACACCGTCGTGCAGGCGGCCAAAGCCGAAGGCCTGGCGCTGCTGATCCTGACGGTGACCGAAGGCAACCGGCAGGCCGCCGCCCTGTATGAACGCGCCGGCTTTGCCGCCTTCGGCATTGAGCCCGACGCCATCCGCGTGGACGGCGTACCCTTCGGCAAGCAGCACATGTATTTAAAACTGACCCCCGCCCACTGAACCCAAAAAAGACACCCCATGAGCATCACCAACTTCTCCTTCCCCACCGCCATCCGTTTCGGCGCCGGCGCGCGCAAGCTCGTCGCCGACACCCTGAAAGAAGCCGGCTGCAAGCGCCCGCTCATCGTGACCGACAAGGCCCTGGGCGCACTGCCCGTGCTGGCCGAGTTCAAAACCCACCTGGCCGGCCTGGACGTGGCCGTGTTCTCTGGCGTCTTCGGCAACCCGACCTGCAGCCAGGTGATGGACGGCGCGGCCGCGTACAAGGCGCACAAGGCCGACTGCGTGATCGGCTTCGGCGGCGGCGCGGCGCTGGACGTGGCCAAGGTGGTCGGCATTGCCGCCACGCACGAGGGCGACATCCTCGAATACGTCTGGGACCACCCGCAGGTGCGGCCCATCGTCAATGAGCTGCCCTACTTCGTGGCCCTGCCCACCACCTCGGGCACCGGCTCCGAAGTCGGCCGCTCCTCGGTCGTGAGCGAAAACGACACACACATCAAGCGCGTGGTGTTCAGCCCCAAGATCCTGGCCAAGGTGGTGTTCGCCGACCCCGAACTCACGCTGGGCCTGCCGCCGCATGTGACGGCCGCCACCGGCATGGACGCGCTCACGCACAACATCGAAAGCTATCTTTCGCCGGCCTATCACCCGCTGTGCGACGGCATCGCGCTCGAAGGCACGCGCATCGCGGCCCGCGCGCTGCTCACCGCTGTGAAGGAGCCTTCCAACCTGCAGGCACGCAGCGACATGATGATGGCCTCCATGATGGGCGCCATCGCCTTCCAGAAAGACCTGGGCGCCGTGCATTCGTGTGCGCATGCGCTGGGCACCGTCTGCGACCTGCACCACGGCCTGGCCAACGCGCTGATGATTGACACCGTGCTGGCCTGGAACTACGAGTCCGCACCCGCCAAGTTCGACGAGCTGGCCCACGTCTGCGGCGTGGCCGGCGGCGGCAAGGCCCTGGTGCCCTGGCTCAAGCAACTGAAAGAAAGCGTGGGCATCACCGGCCCGCTGTCGGCCCACGGCGTCAAGCCCGAACACCTGCCGCGCCTTGTCGAGATCGCCACGGCCGACATCTGCCACCAGACGAATCCCCGGCCCTGCAAGGCCGAAGACTTCCAGCGTTTGTTCGAGGCAGCCCTGTGATCGCCGCCAGTCGTTTAAAAATCGGTTTGTCGGCTTGCTTCTCGCATGCCGACCCAACACGCTCCTTCTTCACCGGCAAGACGCTGCAGTACGTCGAGCAGTCCATCGCGCATTGGCTGATGTCTTCCGGTGCCATGGTCGTCATGGTGCCCTGCCCCACGGGCAGCACGCAGCGCGGCGACGTCACCTACGAGCACTATGCGCAGTGGCTGGACGGTCTGGTGCTGCACGGCGGCGCCGACGTCTGGCCCGGCAGCTACGGCGAAGAACCGCTGGAAGAAAAATGGTCGGGCGACCGCGTGCGCGACGAATACGACAAGGCCCTGGTCGCCGCATTTGAAAAAGCCGGCAAGCCGGTCTTCGGCGTCTGCCGCGGCCTGCAGCTGCTCAACGTCGCCTTCGGCGGCACGCTGTACCAGGACATCAACACGCAGGTGCCCGAGTCCTTTGTGCACCGCGACGCCGTGACCTACGACCAGAACTTCCACAGCGTCAACATCGTCCAGGGGTCGCGGCTGTCGGCGATGTACCCCGGCGTGGAGCGCGTGCGCGTCAACAGCATCCACCACCAGGGCATCAAGGATTTGTCGCCCGAATTCGAAGCCGAAGCCTTCAGCGTGGACGACGGCATCGTGGAAGCCATACGTCGCAAGGACAAGAGCAAAAGTTATATCGCCGCCACCCAGTGGCACCCCGAATTCCACAAACCCGGCTCCGACACGATTGACGACGCCGCTGTGCTCGACGATTTCCTCACGGCCGTGGCCGCCGCCAAACACAAAGAACACAAAGACAAAGAAAAGGCAAAACAAGCATGAACACCCTCGCCGTCCACAACCCCGCCACCGGTGAACTGATCACCAGCCTGCCCGCCGACGACGCGGCCTCCGTCGCCGCCCAGGCGCAGCGCGCGCGCGCCGCCCAACCCGCCTGGGCGGCCGTGCCCCTGGCCGAACGCCAGGCCTGCATCACGCGCTTTCGCGCCGGTATTGTTGCCGAGCTTGACGCGCTGGCCGCCGTCATGACGCGCGAGACCGGCAAGCCGCTGAAGATGTCGCGCAACGAACTCAACGGCCTGCTGGGCCGCATCGACTTCTTCCTGGCCGAAGCCGCCGGCGCCACCGGTACACAAACCGTGTTCAACGAAGGCGGCATGACCGAGCAGATCGAGCACACGCCGCTGGGCGTGGTCGCCAACATCTCGGCCTGGAACTATCCCTGGTTTGTGGGCGGCAATGTGTTCATCCCGGCGCTGCTGACCGGCAACGCCGTGCTCTACAAACCCTCCGAGTACGCCGCCATGACGGGTGTGGCGATTGCGCGCCTCTTGCATGCGGCCGGCGTGCCGCAGGACGTGTTCATTCCGCTGATAGGTGGCGGCGCGGTGGGCGCGGCGCTGATGGAGCAGCAGATCGACGGCCTCTTTTTCACCGGCTCCTATGCGACCGGCGCGAAGATCGCGCAGGCCATGGGCCCGCGCATGGTCAAGCTGCAGCTCGAGCTGGGCGGCAAAGACCCGACTTACGTCACCGAAGACGCCAACGTGAAGAACGCCGCCGAGTCGCTGGCCGACGGCGCGATGTACAACACCGGCCAGAGCTGCTGCTCGGTCGAGCGCATCTATGTGCACGAAAAGATTTACGACGCCTTCGTCACCGCCTTCCTGGAAACGGTGAAGACCTTCAAGATGGGCGACCCCATGGGCGAGGACACGTATATAGGCGCCATCACACGCGCGCCGCAGCTGGATGTGCTGGACGCCCAGGTCGCCGACGCAAAGGCCAAGGGCGCCACCCTGCTGGCCGGCGGCCAACGCGGCCCCGCGCCCGGCAACTGGTACGAGCCCACGGTCTTCAGCAACGTCAACCACAGCATGGAACTGATGCGCGAGGAAAGCTTCGGCCCGCTGATCGGCATCCAGAAAGTCTCGGGCGATGCCGAGGCCGTGAAGCTCATGAACGACACACGCTACGGCCTGACGGCCGGCGTCTTCACGCCCGACGAAGCGCGCGCCAGGACCCTGCTGGCCCAGGTCAACGCCGGCAGCGTCTACTGGAACTGCTGCGACCGCGTGAGCCCGCGTTTGCCCTGGAGCGGTTACGGCGATTCGGGCGTGGGCCTGACCTTGTCGACCTACGGCATACAAACCTTCACAAGGCCGAAAGCCTGGCACCTCCGGCAGGCGTGACCTCATGAAGCTCACCCTCTTCGACCTGGACCACACCGTGCTCAACGGTGACAGCGACGTGCTGTGGTGCGAGTTCCTGATCGACAAGGGTGTGCTGGGCCGCACCGAGTTCACCGCGCGCAATGCCGACATGGCGGCGCGCTACAAGTCCGGCACCGTGGGCCTGAAAGAGTTCGCCGATTTTTACGTGGGCACGCTGGCCGGGCGGACGGCCGAAGAGTGGGAGCCGCTGCGGCAGGAATTCCTGGCCGACCGGATAGTGCCGCGCATCACGCCGGCCGCCGTCGCCCTGGTCGACAAGCACCTGGAGGCCGGTGACCTGGTCGTCATGACCACGGCCACCAACCGCTTCATCACCGAACTCACGGCGATCTACTTCGACATCGAGCACCTGATCGCGACCGAGCCCGAGATGCTGGGCAGCCGCTTCACCGGCAGCACCACCGGCGTGCTCAACATGCGCGAAGGCAAGGTCGAGCGCCTGCACGCCTGGCTCACGGCGCGCGGCCTGCGCTTCAAGGACTGCAAAACCACGGCCTACAGCGATTCGATCAACGACCTGCCGCTGCTTGAGGCCGTGAAGCACCCGGTGACGGTGAACGCCGACGCGACGCTGGCGGCGATCGGCGGCAAGCGCGGCTGGCCCGCCTTGCAGTTGCACTGAGACCGCACCAAGCCCATCGCAAGTCCGGTAACGGCCAGCGCAACAACGCCGCCACGGGCAGAATGTGAGCCTCACACCGCTCACCCATGCACACCCCACTCCCTGTTCCTTTCCAACGCCTGGCCTGGTCCAACCTCGCCGCCCAATCCGCCGAACAACTGAGCCTGGCCGCCGTGCCGCTGGTCGCGGTGCTGATGCTGGGCGCCGGGCCCGGTGAGATCGGCCTGCTGGCGGCGCTGCAGACCCTGCCATTCCTGCTGCTGTCGATTCCCCTGGGCCTGCTGGCCGACCGTGTCTCGCGCTGCCGCCTGATGGTGGCGGCCGAGACCCTGCGCGCCTTGTCCTTGCTGGCGCTGCTGGCCATGGTGCTGACAGGCCAGCTGTCGATCGCCGGCCTGGCGCTGCTGGGTTTTATTGGCGCCGTGGGCACTGTCTGCTTCAGTGTGGCCGCTCCCGCGCTGGTGCCGGCCATCGTGCCGCGCACGCTGCTGGCGCGCGCCAACGGCCGGCTGGAGCTGGCACGCAGCATGGCCTTCGCGGCCGGGCCGGCGCTGGCCGGGGCGCTGGTGGCCTGGGCCGGTGCATCGGCGGCCTTTGTGCTGGCGGCGATTTTGTCGGCCTCGGCCGCGGGCCTGCTGTTCAGCCTGCACGAGCCGGCCCGCACACCAGCCGTGGGCCGCCATGCACTGCTGGAGATTCGCGACGGCGCGCAATTTGTCTGGCGCCAGCCTTATTTGCGTCCCATGGTGCTCGCCGGCATCGTCTGGAACATCGCCTGGTTTGTGCTGCAGGCGGCTTATGTGCCTTACGCGGTGCGCGTGCTGGGCCTGACGGCGCAGGGCGTGGGTATCACCCTGGGCGCGTACGGCGCGGGCATGGTGCTGGGCGCCTTGCTGTCGCAGCGCATTGTGGCGGCCATGCCTTTCGGCCGCGCCATCCAGCTCGGCCCGGCCGTGTCGGTGCTGGCCGCCGCGACCATGGTGGCCACCTTGTTCGCACCCAGCGGCATGCTGGCGGGCCTGTCGTTTTTCCTGTTCGGTGTCGGGCCCATCGTCTGGACCATCACCTCCACCACCTTGCGCCAGAGCATCACGCCCCACGCCATGCTGGGCCGCGTCTCGGCCGTGTTCCTGGCCGTCAACGCCGGCTCGCGGCCCATAGGCGCGGCGCTGGGCGGGGTGGTGGGCGCATCGCTGGGCGAAGCCGCCTGCCTGTGGCTGGCGCTGGTGGGCTTCGCGCTGCAGGCGATCGTGATTTTTGGCTCGCAGCTGCATGCGCTGCGTCAGCTGCCCGAGCCGGTGGCCTGATGGCAGCCGGCGCGCGGCGGCTCTTATTCCGCCGTCAGGTGTTTACCCACAATGCCGGCCAACTCAAACATCGTGACCTGCGGCTTGCCGAACACCGGCAGCAGCTTGGCGTCGGCGTTGATGGCGCGCTTGTTGGCCGCGTCCTGCAGGCCCTCGGCCTTGATGTAGTCCCAGAGCTTTTTGATGACCTGGGTGCGCGCCACCGGTTCGGCGCCTATCACCGCGGCCAGTGCGTCGCTGGGCTTGAGGCCTGCGCCCGGCTTGGCGACGCGCGGCGTTTTCGGCTTGGCGGTTTTGGCGGCGGGCGTCTTCTTGGCCGCGACTTTTTTGGCCGCCACCTTTTTCGCTGCCGGCGTGGCGCCCTTGGCCGCCACCGTCTTGCCGAAAGGCGTCTTCACCGTGCCGGTCTTGGCGGCCGCCGGTTTGCGCGGCGGGAACTTGGACGGTGCGAACTCGAAGTTGACCTTGTCGGCCTCCTTGTCCCAGGCCAGCATGGCCTTGAAGGGGCGGCGCGTGCGCATAGACACAAACTTGTCGAGCAGGTCGGTCTTGCCGGTCTCCAGCAGCTTGTGCATCTGTTCGCGCTCGATGGGCTGCTGCAATATCACCTGGCCGGTCTTGAAGGTGCAGCTGGGCGTGGGCTGGGCCAGCGTGGGCACGGACTTTTCGCAGACGTAGTTCTTGCCGAGCTCGAACACGCGCGAAGCACAGCGCGGGCAGGGGCCCAGCGACTGCTGCTCGCCGAAGTCGACGATCTCGCCGGTTTCGCCGTTCTTGTCGTCGCCGAAATCAAATTCGAGCTTGTAGTTTTTCGTCTCTTCGTCGAACTTGATCACCATCTCGGCGGTGAAGGGCCAGCCGGCCTTGGAGCGGAATCCGTCCAGCGGGCCGATCTTTTTGTCGCGCAGGAACTGCTCGACCTCGGCCACCTCGAAGGTGCGGCCGGCCGGCGTCTTGCCGAAGCTGAAGCCGCAGCCATCGTCGCCGTGCTTGCCGGTGCAGGTGTAGCGGCGGTAGTTTTCCTTGATCACGCCGCCGCAGTTGGGGCAGGGCGCGGTCAGCGTGGCGTAGTCGCCGGGAATCGTGTCCTTGTCGTAGCCCTTGGCCTTGTTGACGAGGTTTTCCGTCATGGCGGCGATCTCGGCCATGAAGGTTTCACGGCTCAGCTGGCCGTGCTCCATCTGCGCGAGCTTGTGTTCCCACTCGCCGGTGAGTTCGGCCTTGGAGAGCTCTTCCACGCCCAGGCCGCGCAGCAGCGTCATGAGCTGGAAAGCCTTGGCCGTGGGGATCAGCTCGCGGCCTTCGCGCAGCATGTATTTCTCGGCGATCAGGCCTTCAATCGTGGCGGCGCGCGTGGCCGGCGTGCCCAGGCCTTTTTCCTGCATGGCTTCGCGCAGCTCGTCGTCGTCGATGGTCTTGCCGGCGCCTTCCATCGCGCCCAGCAGCGTGGCCTCCGAATAGCGGGCGGGCGGGCGGGTCTTCAGGCCCCTGGCCTCGACCGTTTCGGCGCGCACCATCTCGCCGGGCTTGACCGGCACCAGGCTCTGGCCCTTGTCGCCGTCCTTGGCGTCGGCCACTTCGTCGGCGGCTTCCTTGCCGTAGATCGCGAGCCAGCCCGGCTTGACCAGCACCTTGCCTTCGGTCTTGAAGCTGTGGCCCACGGCCTGCGAAATGCGCGTGGTCACCAGGTATTCGGCGCTGGGGAAGAACACCGCCATGAAGCGGCGCACCACCAGGTCGTAGAGTTTCTGTTCGGCTTCGCTCAGGCCGCTGGGCGCCTGCAGCGTGGGGATGATGGCAAAGTGGTCGCTCACCTTGGCGTTGTCGAAGATGCGCTTGCTGGGCTTGATGTAGTTGCCCTTGATGGCCGTGGCCGCGTGCGGCGCCAGGTGCTTCATGCCGCTGGCGGCAAGCATTTCAAAGGTCTGCTTGACCACCGGCAGGTAGTCTTCGGGCAGCGCGCGCGAATCGGTACGCGGGTAGGTCAGCGCCTTGTGGCGTTCATACAGGCTTTGCGCGATGGACAGCGTGGTCTTGGCCGAGAAGCCGAACTTGCCGTTGGCCTCGCGCTGCAATGAAGTCAGATCAAACAGCAGGCCGGCGGCCTGCGTGGTGGGCTTGCTTTCTTCCGTCACCGTGGCGGCCTTGCCGCGCACGGCCTCGGCAATCGCCAGCGCCTCGCGCTCGGACCAGACGCGGTCGGCCCTCAACTCGGCGTCGGGCTCGGTGTTGTCGGCATTGGCCGCGGCTTTTTTCCATTTCGGGTCGAACCACTTGGCCGGGTATTCGCCGGCTTCGGCCAGGAAGGAGGCGTGGATTTCCCAGTAGTCGCGGCTCACGAACTTGCGGATTTTTTCCTCGCGTTCGACCACCACCGACAGCGTCGGCGTTTGCACGCGGCCCACGGTGGTCAGGAAGAAACCGCCGTCGCGCGAGTTGAAGGCCGTCATGGCCCGGGTGCCGTTGATGCCGACCATCCAGTCGGCTTCCGAGCGCGAACGCGCCGCGTCGGCCAGGCCCTGCATCTGCTTTTCGCTGCGCAGGCTGTCAAAACCCTCGCGGATCGCCGCCGGCGTCATGGACTGCAGCCACAGGCGCTTGACCGGCAGCTTGCTGGCCGCGTACTGCTGGATCAGCCGGAAAATCAGCTCGCCTTCGCGGCCCGCGTCACAGGCGTTGACCAGGGCGCTGACGTCCTTGCGTTTGGTCAGCTTGACGATGGCATTGAGCCGCGTCTTGGTCTTGTCCATCGGCTTGAGGTCAAAGTAGGGCGGAATGACCGGCAGGTTGGCAAAGCTCCATTTGCCGCGCTTGACGTCGAATTCTTCCGGCGCCTGGATCTCGACCAGGTGGCCCACGGCCGAGGTGACCAGCCACTCGTCGCTCTCGAAGTACTCGTCGTGCTTTTCAAATTTGCCCGCCGTGGGCGTGATCGCTCGCACAATGTCTTGCGCGACCGAGGGTTTTTCTGCAATCACCAGGGTTTTCATAAGTACTTCTTCAAACCTTCTACATCTTCAGGGAACATTTCCCCGCTTTCAGCGAATACGACTTTGCCGTCACGGCCGTCCGCCGACACCTTGAGCACCACCACCACGGGCAGGCCCACCGGCTTGGGCAGGCGCCTGGCCACTTCGGGGGTCAGCATGCCGGCGGGGAAACTGTAATTCTTGGCCTTCATATAGGCGGCTGCCGCGGCCGGCTGCTTGTCGATGGACAGCGCCAGCACCTCCAGCCCCTGGGCTCTCTGCGCCCGCCACAGGGCTTCTATATGGGGCGACTGTACGGCGCAAAAAGGGCACCAGCTGGCCCACCAGTACACCACAAGCGTCTTTCCGGCCATATCGGCGGGCTTCCAGGCGCTGCCGTCCAGCAGCGCGACAGGCGGCAACACCAGGGTGCTGCCGACCTTGGGCAGCGGGCTTTCGCCGCCCTTGGCCCACGCCGGCAGGCCCAGCCCGGCCACAAGGGCGGCGGTCGTCTGTATCAGGTCTCGGCGCTTGAACATAAAGGGGTCTCCAGGGGATGCATCGCGATGCGTCACTACAATAGCGGCTTCTCGCGCATGTACGCGCGCGGGTGCGCACGCATGCGCACGCACGCGCACATGCATGAATTAACCATACCAAAAAAATACGTCGTGTCAAAAACCCAGGCTTCCGCGCCCCTCGCGCCGCATTCTTCCCAGCCCTCCGCACCGGCGCCCGCCACCGACGGCCGGCGCATCCAGACGCGGCGCTCCGGCGTGCACGGCAAGGGCGTTTTCGCCGTGCAGGACCTGGCCGAAGGCGAGACCCTCATCGAATACATCGGCGAGATCATCAACTGGAAGGAAGCGCTGCGCCGCCACCCGCACGACCCCAAGGACCCGAACCACACCTTCTACTTCCACATCGACGAAGAGCATGTGATCGACGCCAAGCACGGCGGCAATTCCTCGCGCTGGATCAACCACAGCTGCAAGCCCAACTGCGAAGCCGACGAGAACGACGGCCGCGTCTTCATCAAGGCGCTGCGCAACATCAAGGCCGGTGAAGAGCTGTTCTACGACTACGGCCTGATCATCGACGCGCCTTACACCAAGAAGCTGCTGGCCGAATACCCCTGCTGGTGCGGCGCCAAGAACTGCCGCGGCACGCTGCTGGCGCCCAAGGATGACGACAAGAAGTCCAAGGGCAAGAAGAAGTCCGGCAAGAAGGCCGATAAAAAGGCCGAAGCCAAGGCTGACAAAAAGAAGGCTGAAAAGAAGGCCGCTCAAAAAGCCGACAAAAAGCCCAAGAAGAAAAAGAAGGACTGAGCCGGTCTTTCACCTGTTCCCTGGCCCGGCCCCCGCGACCGGCCAGGTCCAGCCTCTGAGCTTTTCATGAGCACTCCCCTCCCATCCCCCATCCGCTGGCCCGCCGAGGCCCTCTGGGAGGCCCTGGCGCCCTTGCTGCCGGGCTTCACGGTGGAGGTCCTGCCCGAGATCGACTCCACCAACACCGAGCTGATGCGCCGCTTCCGCGGCAGCTCCACGGCCGAACCCCGCCCCGAGCCGCTGCTGCTGGTGGCCGAGCAGCAGACCGCCGGCCGCGGCCGCCTGGGCCGCCAGTGGCAAAGCCGGCGCGGCGACAGCCTGACTTTTTCGCTGGGCCTGCCGCTGGCGCCCACCGACTGGTCGGGCCTGTCGCTGGTGGCCGGCATCAGCGTGGCGGAAAGCCTGGAACCCTTCACGCCATCGCAGGGCGGCAAACCCCGCATAGGCCTTAAATGGCCCAACGACCTCTGGCTGTCCACATCGCAGGGCGAGCGCAAGCTGGCCGGCATCCTGGTCGAAACCGCCAGCTGGGAAGGCCTGCGCTACGTGGTCATCGGCATAGGCATCAACATCCGTGCCGTGGCGCTGGACCCCGCCGCACCGGCAACAGCCGTGCCCGGCGTTCCGCCGGGCGGCCTGCAGGAACTGCTGCCGGAGTTCGACGCGCCGGCCGTGCTGCTGCGCATCATCCCGCCGCTGGTGCAGGCGGTGCAGGCTTTTGAGCGCTTCGGTTTTGCGCCCTTCCAGGCGCGTTTCGCGGCGCGCGACGTGCTGGCCGGCAAGGCGGTTCAGCTGTCCGACGGCACCACCGGCACGGCCCACGGCGCCGGCGAAAACGGCGCGTTGCTGGTGCATACTGCGGCTGGCATGAAAGAAATCACCAGCTCCGAAGTCAGCGTGCGGCCCGTGGCCGCGCCGCCAGCGCAAGGCGCGCGCCCATGCTGAGGCTGCTGGCGCTGGTGCTGCTGCTGGCCAACGCCGGCTACTTCGCCTGGACGCACGGCCTGCTGGCCGACTACGGTTATGCCCCGGCGGCCCAGGCCGAGCCCCAGCGCCTGGCCCAGCAGATCCGGCCCGAAGCCATGCAGTTGCTGACGGCCGCCGACGCGCGCCAGCTCGAAAACGCGCCCGCGCCCACGGCTGCGGCGCAACCCGCCCCCGAATGCCTGCAAGCCGGCCTCTTCACCCCCGAACAAAGCACCGCCCTGCGCACCGGCCTGGAAAGCACCCTGCCCATCGGCAGCTGGACGCTGGAAAGCGGCGTGGAGCCCGGCCGCTGGATCGTCTACATGGGCAAGTACACCAGCGAAGACGCCCTCGCCAAAAAACGCGCCGAGCTGCGCGGCCTGGGCGTGTCGTTTGAAGCGCTGGTCAACCCCGCCCTGGGGCCCGGCCTTTCGCTGGGCCATTACAGCTCGCAGGCCGAAGCCGAGCGCGAACTCGCCAAAGCCGCCACGCGCGGCGTGCGCACCGCCAAGGTGGTGCAAGAGCGGCCCGAAGCGCGCGGCCAGATGCTCAAGCTGCCGGCGGCGGATGCGGCGACCAAGGCGAAGCTGGAAGCACTCAAGCTGCAGCTCGCAGGCAAGCCGCTCCAATCCTGCAATTCATAAAAAGCCGCCTACACAGCCTTCCACGCGCGTAAAGGCACGCAGGTCTGCAGCCGCGTCACGGCCTGGTCCATCAGCGCCGGATGCAGCTCATGGCCCAGCGAGCGGGCCACGTCCAGCGTTGCGTCGGCGCCCAGCTCCATCAGGTGGTCAAAATCGCTGCGCGTGCGCGCCAGCGGCACCACCTCGTCGTTTTGCCCGTGCAGCAGGTGCAGGGTGGTCAGCGTGGGCGCGCGGGCCGGCCAGACCTGGTAGCCGCCGCCGAAGGACAGCAGCCTGCCCGCCAGGCCGTCGTGCGCATCGCTGAAGGCCAGCGCCAGGCTGGCGCCCGCGCCGAAACCGGCCAGCGCGGTGTCCGACTGCAGGATCTCGAAACGCTGCTGCTGCGCGCGCACAAAAGCCGCCAGCGCTTCCACACGCGCGGCCAGCGCGGCCGCATCGTCCAGCCCGGCCGCGGCGGCGCCCGCCGCATCGGCATGCGGGCCGCTCAAGCCTTCGGGAATCAGTACGGCGGCTTCAGGAAACGCCCCGCCCAGCAGGTTGCCCAGCTCCAGCATGTCGGCGGCCGTGCCGCCCGCGTCATGCAGCAGCACAAAAAGCTGGCGCGGCGTGGCGACGGCGGGCAGCAGTTCAATGGTTTCGATCTCGGGCGGTTTCATGGCTGGCGTCTGCAAAAAAATGGACAAGTGGAAAGAGACAATTGAGGGCTTTCCAGCCTCTTTCAACCACTTTAACCAGCCGGCGGCCCTTCTGTTTACGCTGCGGCAGCTTCTGCGCTTTGCGCGTCTTCCGTGATCAGCGAGGAATGCAGCCTGATGCCAGCGGCCACGCCACTGGCCATGGCGAAGGTGATGCTGTGCGGCACGCGTGCCATGTCGCCGGCCGCATACACGCCGGCCACGCTGGTCGTGCCCCAGGCATCGATGCGCACGATGGGGCCAAAGGGCGAGTCGTCAAACGCGCAGCCCAGCGCTTCAGCCAGCGGGCTGGCCATGCGCACCTGCGTGCCCACCAGCAAGGCCTTGATCGCCACACGCCGGCCGTCCTGCAGCAGTACGCCGTCCAGCGCCGGCGCCGCGCCCTCCAGCTCGGCAATGGCAGTTGGCTCGACCCTGACCTTGCGCACAGCCAGCAGCCCATGCTCTTCAGGCGACAGCTCGACCACACCTTGCGTAAACAGCGTCACATCGCCCCAGTCGGCAAACATCTGCGCCTGGTGAACCGACATGGGGCCGGTGCCCAGCACACCGACGGCGCCGCCACCGATTTCATAGCCGTGGCAATACGGGCAATGCACCACCGTCTTGCCCCAGCGCGCCTTCAGGCCGGGTATGCCGGGCAATACGTCCGACACGCCGGTGGCCAGCAGCAGGCGGCGGCCGGTGAACCAGCGCAGGCCCTCTTCGGCCTCCACGACAAAACTCGCTTCACCCGTCTGAACACGGCTCACGCGGCCACTGAAAACTTTGGCCGTGGGGTAAGCCAACAACTGCTGCCGCGCCTCGGCCAGCAGTTGTGAGCCCGGCTTGCCGTCATGCCCGAGTACGCCGTGGGACTCCGACGCGAAGCGGTTGCGCGGCAGGCCGGCGTCGATGACCAGCACATGCCGCCTGGCGCGGGCCAGTTGCAACGCTGCGGACAGGCCGGCAAAGCTGCCGCCCACAATGATGGCGTCATGCAGCATGGCCGGCCTCCGGGGAATGGGGATGCGTGGCGTGGCCGGCATGGGCGGCCATGGCGCGGTTGAAGTCGGCCGACAGGTCGGCCAGCGTGACCTCGCCCAGCCGCTTCATCAGCAGGGCCTCGGCCTCGCGCAGGCTGCCGGCCAGCGCGCGTTGCACCGACTGCTCGATGACGCAGCCGTCGGCATGCGGGGCCTCGCCGTCCGCTTGCGCGGCGTCGCCAAGCGCCATCTGCACGTCCAGCAGCGTGACGGAAGCCAGGTCGCGCGCCAGCACCCAGCCGCCGCCGTGGCCGCGTTCCGACACCACGAAGCCGGCCTCGCGCAGGCCCGCCATGGTGCGCCGCACCACCACCGGATGGCTGCGCAGGCAGGCCGCCAGTTCGTCCGAGGTCATAGGCGCGCCGCGGTGGGCCATGTGCAGCAGGGCATGCAGGACGGCCGAAAGCCGGCCTCTTGATTTCATGTAACTTATCATGTTGCATGATTCTACGGATACCGCTCACCGGCGCCTGCGGCCGGCCGCAAACCCCCACGCACCGAGGGGCCAATACCGGGCGATCCGGCGTCATCCGGCCCCTGAACGCGGCCTGGGCGAAAATCAGCGTTTTTGACGCATCCCGGACACCCCGGAACACCCACCATGAAAATCGGAAAAGACACCGCAGTCACCCTCAGCTACAAGGTGGCGGACGCCCAGGGCAAGCTGGTCGAACAAAGCAGCGCGCCCATGGTTTACCTGCACGGCGGCTACGGCAATACCCTGCCCAAGATCGAGGAAGCGCTGGACGGCCAGGAGCCGGGCTTCCAGACCGTGCTGGCGCTGGAGCCGCAGGACGCCTTCGGCCTGCGCGACGAAAGCCTGGTGCAGACCATCCCGCGCACGCAGTTTCCGCCCGGGGTCAAGGTCGGCGGCCAGCTTGAAGGCCGTGGCGCGGACGGCCGCCAGCACGTCTTCAACGTCATTAAGATCAAGGGCGACACCGTGATGCTGGACGGCAACCACCCGCTGGCCGGCAAAGCCTTGCGCTTTACCCTGAAGGTCACCGACGTGCGCGCCGCCTCGGAAGAAGAGATTTCCCACCGCCACGTCCACGGCGAGCACGGCCACCACCACTGATCGCCTTCGGGTGACCGGCCGGCGGCCGGTTGACGCCCTGTTAGCGTTTTTTAACCCGGCTTACCCGAAGTTACGGCTTTGAAGCGGCCCCTGCCCTAAAGTGGGATTGAGCCTACGCACCCCGATGACGCCCGACGACAGGCCGGCCCGCGGACGCGGGCTAAGGTCGCTGATTCACTTCGGGGAGTTTCATGGTCATCAACGCGTTTCTTGTCGAGGACAAGCCGGACATACGCAAAACCCTGGTCGAGGCCATGGAAGAAATCGCGCCGCTGCGCTTTGTCGGCCATGCCGACTCCGAAACCGGCGCCCGCCTGTGGCTGCACGACCATGAAGACTGGGACCTGGCCATCGTCGACCTGTTCCTCGCCGAAGGTTCGGGCTTCGGCGTACTCAAGGACTGCCAGCAACGCAAACCCGGCCAGAAGGTGGTGGTGCTGACCAGCCACAGCCAGGAGAACATTCTGTTGCGCTGCCGCGAGCTGGGGGCGGATGAGGTGTTCGACAAATCGGAAGATGTGGAGAAATTGGTGCTGTTTTGCCAGCAGCACGCGAGCAGCCTGGATGGCGTGCTGCCTCCGCCGCAGTAGTGATGCCGGGTCTTGCTCCGGCGGTGCGTCCCCTGCGTGGGCTTGCTGGCCGGGGGTTGCCCGGCGGCAACTCACTTTTCTTTTGCTTCGCCAAAAGCAAAGTAAGCAAAAGAAAAGGCGACCCTGGTTCCTGCGTCCCCTTCGCTTCGCTCCGGGGCAGCCTGCGGTGCTCGGTCCAGCCGGGGTCAAAAACAACTCGCTTCGCTCAAACAAGTTTTTGCCCTGATCCGTCTGGCCCCGCGCTCCTCGGCGCATCCACAAGGGGGTGGGGACGGAATACCGAACAGCCGAAGACAAACCCGAATACTCAAGGTCTCAAGTAGATATCAATCCCATCTGCTTGAGCACGGCGCCGCCCAGTAGTCCATCACGCTGCCCCAAACTTTCAACGATTTCAAAATGATTACGCCCTTCGGCCACCAGCAGCTGCACCGGCTTGCCAGCCGTCGCAACGGCCGCAGCGAAGTCGCGTGACTGGCGCTGGAACTCAGGCGTCTCCAAGGTGCCGTAGGCGACCAGCAGCGGCGCATTGAGCAGCGCCAGGTGCCGCTGCGGGCTCAGCGCCTCTTCGATCTCATCGGTAAAGCGAACATAGCTGCTGCGCGCCGAAAGCCGTGGCGGCTTCAGGTCAAAAATGCCGCTGCAGCACAGGCCGCCTTTGATCAGGTCGGCCGGCAGGCCGAAGCGGCCGGCCCAGTCGGTGGTCAGCATCACGCCGGCCAGGTGGGCGCCTGAGGAATGTCCCAGCACGTGGATGCGTTGGGGATTGCCGCCGAAGCGTTGCGCGTTCTCATGGACCCAGGCCAGCGCGCGCCTGAGTTGTTCGGCCATGGGTGCCAAGCTGCCTTCCACGTCCTGCACCGCCGCGAAGTCGGGCACGACCAGGTGTGCGCCGGCGGGCACCAGCACGTCGGCGGGGAAGGCGTAGTCGCGTGCCCGGCCCGAGCGCCAGGCGCCGCCGTGGAGAAAGACGGCGATCGGCGCGTCGGGCGCGCGGGTGGGGTAAACGTCCAGCCCCTCGATCGCGCTGTCGCCATAGGCAAAACGCAGCGGCTCGCCGAGCGCGGCGCGCGTGGCCTCGCTGCGCACCCCATAACGCTGCAGCACCTCGGCGGCATTGGGCGCATAAGCGGCCTGGTTGTAGGCCGCGTCGAGTTCGGCCTGGTCCATGTCCAGCCAGACGGCGGGACCTTTCACTTCGCCAGGCCCAGCAACGCGAGCTGCGCCTTGAACAGTGCGCTCGCCGGGTCCGCCCATTCGAGCACCGCGTCGAAGTGGTGCCGCCCGGCCGGCGCGATGAGTTGCGCTGGCGCGCCGCGCGCTGCCCACCAGTCGGTGACCTCGCGGCTTTGGCGCAAATAGTCTTCGGTCTCGTTGCCGCCCACCGCCACCAGCAGCGGGCAGCGCGCCACGGCGCCGCGCCGCAGCAGCGAGACCTCGGCCACCACCTCGGGCGTGAGGTTCAGCTTTTCATTGCGGAAGGACAGGCGCACCGGCTCAAGGTCGCCCAGGCCGCTCATGAAGCAGGCGCTTTTGACGAGATCGGCCGGCGCGCCGAATTCGCGTTCCCAGTCGGTCATCAGGACCTGGCCGACGAGGTTGGCGCCCGAGGAATGCCCGGCAATGTGGATGCGCGACGGGTCGCCGCCGTGCAGCGCGACGTTCTGCCACAGCCAGTACAAGGCGCGGCGCACCTGCGCGCCCATTTCGGGCAGCGTGGCCTGGGGCACAAGCGTGAAATCCAGCGCGACATACATCGCACCGGCGCCCACGTAGGCAGGCGCGGCAAAGGCGCTGTCGTCTTTCGACAGCGCGCGCCAGTCGCCGCCGTGCAGAAACACGATCACCGGCGACGGGCCGCGCGCGCCGGGCACGGGGAAAAGATCCAGCCGGTCATCATCGCCCAGGCCGTAGGCGATGTTTTCCATGCAGGCCAGTGAGGCCTTGGCCGCCGCGCTGCGTTCGGCGTACTCGCGCAGGTAGACCGTCACGTCGGGCACGCTGCCGCGGCTGTTGTACTGGCGGTCGAGTTCGGCCTGGTCGTAGCCGCGCCAGATGGGCGTTGCGCTCAAGACTATTCGACCTTGGCGCCGGAGATCTTCACGGCGCGCGCATTGCGCACGCTGTCGGCGACCAGGAAGGCGGCGAACTCTTCGGGCGTGCTGGCCACCAGGTCATAGGACTTGGCGACGATTTCCTTTTGCACGAACTCCGGGTCTTTCAGGATGCGCGTGACTTCGGCATGCAGCTTCATCACGATGTCGCGCGGCGTGCCGGCGGGGGCGAACAGGCCGAACCAGGCATTCGACGGCACGTCCGGGAAGCCCGACTCGGTAAATGTCGGCACGTCGGGCAGCAGCGGCATGCGCGTCTTGCCGCCCACGGCCAAGGCTTTCAGTTTGCCCGCCTTGATGAAAGCCTGCGACGAGGCCGCGCCCGAAAAGGTCAGCTGCACCTCGCCGGCCAGCGCGGCGGGCACGGCCTGCGGAATGCCCTTGTAGGGCACATGCACGATGTCGATGCCGGCCTGGGCCTTCAGCATTTCCATAGCCAGGTGCGGCTGGCTGCCGCTGCCGTAAGACGCGTAGTTGAGCTTGCCGGGGTTGGCCTTGGCGTAGGCGATCAACTCCTTGAGGTTGGTGGCCGGCACGGCCGGGTTGGCCAGCAGCAATTGATTGAGCAGCACCAGCTGCGTGATGGGCGCGAAGTCCTTCACCGGGTCGTAAGGCAGCTTGGCGTACAGGTGCTGGTTGATGGTCATGGTCGCGTCGGTGGTGACCATCAGCGTGTAGCCGTCGGCGGGCGCCTTGGCGACAAAGTCGGCGCCCAGGATGGTGCCGCCGCCGGGCTTGTTGTCGACCAGCACGGGCTGGCCCAGGCTGCGGCCCAGGCGCTCGCCGATCACGCGCGAGATCACGTCGATGCCGCCGCCGGCCGGGTAGGGCACGACGATGCGTATCGGCCGTGAGGGGTAG
>NZ_CALROB020000046.1:0-38599 GCF_943369675.1 Polaromonas sp. YR568
AAGGGCTCGCTCTCGCGCGGGTCCTGCCCCAGCAGGGCCAGGCCTTCGTGCAGCTTGCCCAGCAGCCTGGGGATCATCTCGATCAGCTTGGCCGGGCGCTTGAGGGTGACTTCCCGCTTGACGCTCCAGAGCAGGTCGGGCACCACCGAGCCGAAGCCCATGGGGTCGACCTGGTTGCGCGTGTCGGCCAGTTTGGCATGCGCCATGGCCAGCGCCCAGGGTCCGAACAGGAAATCGAGCACCAGGCCGGGGACCTTGTCCAGGTCGGCGCGCGTGCTCAGCTCAAAAGCGATCTGGTCGGCCTGCGTCTGGCGCTCTTCGGCGAAGCGCAGCGCCTGCAGCACGTTGTTGCGGTTTTCCGACTCGAACTGGTCCTGCTCGTCCCAGCCGTATTCCAGCGTGGCCAGCGCCATGGCGAAGGGTTGCGCATCCTCGATCGCCAGGCCGTTCAATTCATTGAAGGCGCGCGTGACGGGTTCGAAAAAAGCCAGGAACTCGGGGCTGAATTCGTCGTTGTACTTGAAGCTGCGCTGGGCCACCCGCTCCATGACGCGGCGCCCGGCATGGCCCTCGTCGCTGAAAAAGCGCGGGTCCACCATGGCCAGGCGCAGCAGCGAGGGCTCCAGCGCCACGATGGCTTCGCGCACCGGCACCAGCAGGCGCGGATCCTGCGCCACCTGGTTGACCAGCTTGCGCACCACTTCCAGGCCCAGCACCTGGCCGACCTGGCGGGCTTCTTTCTTGAGCTGGGTGCGCACGATGGCGCGTTCCCGGGGCTTGGCGTACGAGCCCCATAGCTTGGGGCTGAGCTGGCTGCGCTCGTCGACCATGCGCTGCGGCCGGTCGACGGCCGGCATGTCCTCGTAGTCGGACAGGTAGCCGGGGCGCGACTCGGCCAGCGGCGCGGAACCGGAGTCGGGCGCGGACTGCAGGGCGGCCAGCTCTTCCTCAACGGTTTCGTAATAAGAGGGCGTCAGCCCGTGGTGCGCGTTGCTGCCGCCGTGGAACAGGAAGTCCTGGAACAGCTCGTCGCGGATTTCGTAGTTGGACAGGTCGGCGTATTCCGGCGCCGGTTTGGCGGCGGCTTCGCCGTTTTGAGCGTTTTGGCCGCCTGCCCCACCGCCCTCGACACCACCGCCCTGGCCCTGGCCCTTGCCGCTTCCGGCCCGCGCCCGGCCCACGCTGGCCGGCGTCTGCAGCACGCGGTAGCTGGCGCCCTGGACATTCGCGAGCTCCAGCTGGTTCACCAGGCGCTCATAGAGCCGCGTGAGTTCGCGCCCCAGCGGTTCGGCCATGTACTTGAGCCACAGCGACGCGGTCGCTGGTGCGGCATTGCTCGCCTCGATCATCTCGCGCAGGGTTTGCGCAAAGACGTCCGGGCGCAACGGATTGAGCTCGGCCCGCACGTTGGGCAGGCCCTGCACCGTGCTGATCAGCTTGTTGAGTTCGGCCAGCACGTGGTCGACGGCCGGCAAGACCTGCTGGAGCAGGCGCGAGGATTCGATCGCCTGCGACACGTCCTTGTCGTCGACCAGGGAAAAGCTGGCGTGTTTCAGGGAGGCGAAGGCGCTGGAAGAAGCCGCGGCCGTGGCGGCGAGCTGTTCCTGGGAGGCTTCGGGGATGCGTGCGGCCTGCGCGGCGGCCGCCGCATTGGCCTTGAAGTGGACCAGCAGGCCAGCGGGGTACTGGGTGATCCAGGCGGGCTTGTTTTTGAGCAGTTCGCGCCAGGCCGTGGCGATTTCATCGCGCTCCGCCACCTTCATGCTTTGTGTCTCGGCCACCTGCAGGCCGGCCACGGCGTCTTCCATGCACTTCTCCAGGGCGGGCCGGGCCGCTGTGGCCGCCGCCTGGAGACAGGATTGGAGAACGTCAGGTTGCGAAGCCATCTGGAGCCAGGATTTCCGGAAAAATGAAGGTAACAACGCTCAACCAGCCAGCTTGCAACCGTCATGTGCCGGGGCGAGGGAGAGGTCTAGCGTAATTGCCAGCCGTGTTTTCATTAAGACGCTTGCAAAGTGTTTCACTTGGTTTCGACTGCATACATATGATTTTGGCCTGCGAATGCCGCTCTCTTGCGCCAACTCAGCGCAAGCTGCCGCGTAAATGCCCCGAATGCGCGCCTGGTGAAGGGTTTTTTGTAAGATCGGCGCTTCTTTGCAAGGGTCGGCTGGACGCAACACTTTCGGCTTAATACCCTTATTTTTCGCGGAGCATGTTTTGGCCTCACCCTGGCTTGTTTTTTTTCATCGGCAATCTTCATGGTTGGTGGCCGGCGCGCTGTGCCTGTGTTCCAGCGCCTGGTCGCACACCGTGCTCGAAAACGCCGCCTTGCTGGGCATGAGCCATGAACAGGTCGCGGCCAGCCTGGCAGAGGCCCAGCCGGTGAGAACGCCGCGGCGCTTGTCCTCAGGTGCTTTGGGATCGCTGCGCGTGCCCGATGCGCTGTGCGAAGGCGCGCATTTCGAGCAAACCCTGTTTTTTGCGCACCAAAAGCTGACGCAGATGGACCTGGTGCTGATCAGCCCTGGCGCTGAAGAGGCCTTGGGCCGGATTCAGGCCGCTTTGCTGCAATCACTGCGCGCCAGGCTGGGCCCCGAACTCGCGGCGGGCGACAGCGCCTCCTGGGTCAGCGCGGACGCCGACGTGATGCTGTTCCGCTCAGGCAGGCCGGAGCATCCCAGCCTGCGCGTGGTGATCAAGCAGCGGCAGCTGGTGGATGCCGGCGAACTCTAGGTTTCAAGCCGTACCGGCCTTCACCTTCAGGCGCCATGCATGCAGCAGCGGCTCGGTGTAGCCGCTCGGTTGCTCCAGGCCCTTGAAGACCAGGTCGCAGGCCGCCTTGTAAGCGGCCGAGGTTTCAAAGTTGCCGGCCATGCGCTGGTACAGCGGGTCGCCGGCGTTCTGTTTGTCCACCACCGCGGCCATGCGCTCAAAGGTTTCCGTCACCTGCGCTTTCGTCACCACGCCGTGCAGCAGCCAGTTGGCCATGTGCTGGCTGGAGATGCGCAGCGTCGCGCGGTCTTCCATCAGGCCGACGTTGTGGATGTCGGGCACCTTGGAGCAGCCCACGCCCTGGTCTATCCAGCGCACCACGTAGCCGAGGATGCCCTGGGCGTTGTTGTCGAGCTCCTGCTGTTTGGCTTCGGCACTCCAGGCCGGCGTGCGCGTCACGGGGATTTGCAGCAGGCCGTTGAGCAGGACGTTGCGCTCCTTGTTGGCATCCGTCTTTTCAAGCTCTTTCTGCACCTTGCCGACCTTGACCTGGTGGTAGTGCAGCGCATGCAGCGTGGCGCCCGTGGGGCTGGGCACCCAGGCGGTGTTGGCGCCGGCTTTCGGGTGCGCGATCTTCTGCTCCATCATGGCTTTCATCAAATCAGGCATGGCCCACATGCCCTTGCCGATCTGCGCCTTGCCGCGCAGGCCGCAGGAAAGGCCGACCAGCACGTTGTTCTTTTCATAAGCGGCGATCCAGGCACTGGTTTTCATGTCGCCCTTGCGGATCATGGGGCCGGCGTGCATGGCGGTGTGCATCTCGTCGCCGGTGCGGTCCAGGAAGCCGGTGTTGATAAAGGCCACGCGGCTCGAAGCGGCGGCGATGCAGGCCTTGAGGTTGACGCTGGTGCGGCGCTCTTCGTCCATGATGCCGAGCTTGACGGTGCTGTCCGGCAGGCCCAGCATTTTTTCGACGCGGCTGAACAGTTCGGCGGCAAACGCCACCTCGGCCGGGCCGTGCATCTTGGGCTTGACGATGTAGACCGAGCCCTTGCGCGAGTTCTTGATGCCGGGCTTACCCTTGCGCTTCAAATCGTGGATGGCAATGGTGGTCGTGACCACGGCGTCCAGGATGCCCTCGGGGATTTCAAGCGTGTTGCCATCGGCCGCGGTGTACAGCACCGCCGGGTTGGTCATCAGGTGGCCGACGTTGCGCACGAACATCAGCGAGCGGCCGTGCAGCGCGACCGGCTTGCCTTGCGGTGAGGTGTATTCGCGGTCCGGGTTCAGCCCGCGCGTGAAGGTCTTGCCGTCCTTGGTCACGCTTTCGGTCAGCGTGCCCTGCAGAATGCCCAGCCAGTTGCGGTAGGCCAGCACCTTGTCTTCCGCATCGACCACGGCCACCGAGTCTTCCAGGTCCAGGATGGTCGACAGCGCCGCTTCAACGACCAGGTCGCTGACGCCGGCCGCATCGGTCTTGCCGATGGGCGTTGAACGGTCTATGCGGATGTCCAGGTGCAGGCCGTTGTGCTGCAGCAGCACCGACGACGGCGCCGACGCCTTGCCCTGGTAGCCGATGAGCTGGCCTGCGTCTTCCAGCGTGGTGGTTTCCGCGCCCTTCTTGCCCTTGAGGGTGGCGACCAGTTTGCCGCCCTTGATGGCGTAGCCGGTCGAGTCGATGTGCGAGCCCTTCTTGAGCGGTGCGGTGCGGTCCAGCACGTAGCGCGCGTATTCAATCACTTTGGCGCCGCGCACCGGGTTGTAGCCCTTGCCTTTTTCGGCGCCGTCGGTTTCGGCGATCACGTCGGTGCCGTAGAGCGCGTCATACAGGCTGCCCCAGCGCGCATTGGCGGCGTTGAGCGCGTAGCGCGCGTTGAGGATGGGCACCACGAGTTGCGGGCCGGCCTGTTTGGCCAGCTCGGCGTCCACATTGGCGGTGGTGATTGCGACCTTTTTCGGTTGCGGCACCAGGTAGCCGATGCTTTCGAGGAAGCCACGGTAGGCCTTCATGTCGGCGATGGGGCCGGGGTTGGCCTTGTGCCAGGTATCGAGTTCGGTTTGCAGGCGGTCGCGCTCGGCCAGCAGGGCGATGTTCTTCGGGGCCAGGTCGGCGACGATGGCGTCAAAGCCTTTCCAGAACGCGCCTGCGGCCACGCCGGTGCCCGGCAGCACCTCGTCTTCGATGAAGCGGTACAGGCCGGTGGCCACCTGGAGGCGGTGGCTGCTTGTGCGTGCGGCATTGTTGGCGGTGCTGGTGCTCATGGTGTTGTCCCTTTTTTCAGAAAACCAAAGATAAAAAATGAAAGCGGATTATTGGAAAGGCAGCGCGAGCACATCGCGCAGGCTGCTGCCGGTGTGGAGGGGCTGCGTGCCCAGTTCTTCAAACGGCAGCTGGTAGCGGTTGACCCACAGCGTCTGGTAACCGTACCAGGTGGCGGCCAGTGCGTCCCAGCCATTGCAGCTCACAAAAGCGATTTGCGCGGCTTCCAGGCCGGTGGCTTCAAGCCCCAGCGCGTAAGCCTCAGGGGCCGTCTTGTATTTGCGGATGGCGTCCACGCTGATCACATGATCCAGAAGACCGTCTAGCCCAGCCGAACGCACGGCCACGCCCAGCATGGACGGGTCGCCGTTGGACAGGATGCCGGTGACCACACCGCGCGCTTTGAGTGCCTGCAGCACCTCGCGGTTTTCCGGGAAGGCCGACAGATGCCGGTACTGGTTCATGAGCTGCTCTTCCTGGCCCGGGCCCAGGTCCAGCCCCAGGCGCTTGCAGGCATAACGCAAACCGGCGCGTGTGAGGTCCCAGAAGGGCTGGTAGTGCGCGCCGCCGTTGCTGATGGTCACCAGCCGTGTGTACTCAATCTGTTTGTCGCGCCACAGCACACCCAGTGCCTCGCCCTTCCCGGGGAACAGCTGCTCGGCCAGCAGGCCCACGCTGTAGACGTCGAACAGCGTGCCATAGGCATCAAACAGCACGGCGCGCAGCGGAGCCGGGGTGGTAGCACGCGTTTTTTCCATGGCCTCTACTGTATTTGATACGGCCGCACCGATTAATTGACGCGAAATAGTTTTATTGATGACTTGAATGCACCTAATAAAAAGCAGTGCTTCTGAAAACGGGCATCTGCCTTTCGCACAAAGTTGATCCGGAACAGGGTCACATCAATTGGCACAGCTCTTGCATATCGTCTTGTACACAAGTATGGATGCTTTCAAGTGGTGCACACCTCCTCAACATTGAATCCCTCCGCAGCGCCCGCCGCGCCTGGGCCGGCGACGCCCCATGCGGGCGCGGACAGCGCACTCGCGCCGCAGGCCTGGATCACCCGGACACAGGCCTTCCCGCCCGGCAGCACGGGCGCGCTCGCCGGGCTGTCCTTCGCGGCCAAAGACAACATTGACGTCGCGGGCGTGCCCACCACCGCCGCCTGCCCGGCCTTTGCCTACACGCCCATGGCGCACGCCGCCGTGGTGCAAAAGCTGCTCGATGCGGGTGCGCAGCTGCTGGGCAAGACCAACCTGGACCAGTTCGCCTGCGGCCTCAACGGCACACGTTCACCCTACGGCGCCGTACCCAATGCGATCAACCCCGCCTATATATCAGGCGGGTCCAGTTCCGGCTCGGCCTACGTGGTGGCGACCGGGCAGGCGGACTTTGCGCTGGGCACCGACACGGCGGGCTCAGGCCGCGTGCCGGCGGGCCTCAACAACATCGTGGGCCTGAAACCCTCCAAGGGCCTGATCAGCGCGCGCGGCGTGCTGCCGGCCGCACAAAGCGTGGACTGCGTGTCCATCTTCGCGCGCACCGTGGCCACGGCCGCCCGCGTGCTCGAAGCGGCCATGGGCTACGACGCGCTGGACCCGTACTCGCGTGTGCTGGCGATGAACGGCACGGCTCTCCCGGCGGGTTTCCGTTTCGGCGTGCCATCCACCTTGAGCTTCTACGGCGACGCGCTGGCCGAACAGGCTTTTGGCGAGGCCGTCTCGCGCATGCGGGCCCTGGGCGGCGTGCCGGTGCCCATCAATTTCGCGCCGCTGGCCGAAGCGGCCGCGCTGCTCTATGAAAGCGCGCTGGTGGCCGAGCGCTACACCGCCGTGCGCGATTTTTTCGATGCGCATGAAGAGGCGGTGATCGAGCCGGTGCGCGGCATCATCGCCGCGGGCAAACAGTACAGCGCCGCCGATCTGTACGCGGCCCAGACCAAATTGCGCGCGCTGGGCCAGCAGGCGGCCGCGATGTGGCAGGACATCGACGTGCTGCTGCTGCCGACCGCGCCCACGCACTACACGCTGCAGGCGATGCAGGATGACCCCGTCACGCTGAACCGTCACCTGGGCACCTACACCAACTTCGTCAACCTGCTGGACTACGCGGCACTGTCCGTGCCCAGCAGCCTGCGGCCCGACGGCCTGCCTTTCGGTATCACGCTGGTGGGCCTGGCGGGCAGCGACTGGCAGCTCGCCGAACTCGGCCAGCGCTACCACCACGCCACCGGTTTGCCGCAGGGCGCCTTGAATGAAGCGCTGCCCGCGCCCGTGGCCTTGCCGGGGATTCAAGCGCCCGCAACGATCAAGCTGGCCGTCGTGGGCGCGCACCTCTCGGGCATGCCGCTGAACAGCCAGCTGACTTCGCGCGGCGCCACCTTGATCAGCCAGGCGCGCACCGCGCCCGACTACCGCTTTTACGCCCTGCCGGGCACGGTGCCGCCCAAGCCCGGGCTGCTGCGTGTCGCGGCCGGCGAAGGCACGGGCATCGCGCTGGAAATCTGGGAGATGCCGGTGCAGCACTACGGCTCCTTCGTCGCGCTGATTCCCGCGCCGCTGGGCATAGGCACGCTGGCGCTCGAAGGCGGCGGCAGCGTCCAGGGTTTTGTCTGCGAGGCGCATGCCGTGCAGGACGCCGAAGACATCACGCACCTGGGCGGCTGGCGCGCCTACCTCGCCTCACTGAAGACCAGCGCACCGGCCTGAACTTTCATTCACTTCCATCCACCGCTTATCCATCACCTGCAGGAGCATTCCATGAAGCCCGTTTCCACACCGTCATCCGCCACCTCCGGCCCGGCACGCCGCACGCTGATCAAGACGGCGGCCGCCGGTGCGGCGCTGGGAATGCTGGGCATGCCCGCCATCCTGCGCGCGCAGACCGGGCCGAAAATCCGCATAGGCTACTGGCCCATCGCCGCCGGCCTGCCCTTTTATTCAGCAATCGAGCTGGGCTACTTCAAGGAAGCCGGCCTGGACGTGGAGGCGCTCAAGTTCGCCGGCGCGCAGCAGGTGATGGAGGCGGTGCTCTCGGGCCGCGCCGACGGCACCGCCAACGGCACCGGCTCGGCCAACATCGCCATCGGCGAGATCGCCCAGCCCGGCACCTTCAAGATCTTTTGCTCCAACCCCAGCAACGTGAAGAATGTGCTCGACGAGGTCATCGTGCCGGCGGCCAGCCCGGCCAAGGTGATGGCCGACCTCAAGGGCAAGCGCGTCGGCTCCGGCCCCGGCATCCAGAACGTGACGCTGGCCAAGACCGTGCTGGAACGCGGCGGTGCCACCGGCGCAACGGTCGTCGAGCTACCCATAGGCCAGCACGTGGCCGCGCTCGCCGCCGGCCAGATCGACGGCGCCTACACGCTGGAGCCCACCGGCACCATAGGCCGCATGAACGGCACCACCCGCGTGCTGGAAGCCGGCGTGATCGCGCGCTACGTGCTGGGCGACCCGATGGCGCCGTGGTTCGGCGGCTCGGCCTCGCTGTCCTCGGACTTCATCAAGAAGAACCCCGACGCGGCGAAGAAGTTCGTCGCCGCCTACGGCAAGGGCGTGGCCTATGTGCGCAGCAAGCCGGTGGAAGCGCGCCAGTACCTCAAGGGTTACACCGCCATCGAAGGCCCGCTCACCGGCGAGGTGCCGCTGGCCGCGTACACCATGTACAACGAATTCACCCCGGCCGACGTCGCGCACTTCCAGAAGTTCTTCGACCTGTTCTCCGAAAAAGGCATCTTCAGTTCGCGCCTCATCGTCGACACCATGCTCTACAAGGGCTGAACATGGACACCCCTTCCGCAACAGCCGCACCCGCCAAACCCTGGGCGCCCCCGGCCGCGCCGGCGGCCGCCGTGCAGCGCAAGCCGGCGCTGGACAAGGCCCTGCCCTTCATCGGCCCGGTGGTGCTCTTCATCATCTGGGACCTGGCGGTGCGCCTGGGTTTCATCAAGGCCATCCTGCTGCCGCCACCTATCGATGCGCTGGGCGCGCTGCTGAGCGGCCTGGCCGGCGGGCCGCTGCTCAAGGACTTCGCGGTCACCGTCTGGCGCACCGTGCAGGCCTTCCTGATCGCCGCCGCCGTCGGCATGCCACTGGGCGTGCTGCTGGGCAGCAATGAAAAGGCCTACCGCAGCGTGGAGTTCCTGATCGACTTCTTCCGCTCCACGCCGTCCTCGGCGCTGATCCCGCTGTTCCTGATGATTTTCGGCGTGTCGGACATCAACAAGGTGGCGATTGCCGCCTTCGGCGCGCTGCTGATCGTGGTCTTCAACAGCGCCTACGGCGTGATCAACGCGCGCAAGCAGCGCGTGATGGCGGCCAAGGTCATGGGCGCCTCGCGCTGGCAGGTCTTCAAGGACGTGCTGATCTGGGAAAGCCTGCAGCCGAGTTTTGTCGGCCTGCGTTCGGCGGTGTCCATGGCACTGGTCATTGTGATCGTCGCCGAGATGTTCATAGGCGCCGACACCGGCTTGGGCAACCGCATCATCAATTCGCAGCAGGTCATGAATGTGAAGGACATGTATGCGTCCATCCTGGCGGCTGGTGCGCTGGGCTATGCGCTCAATATCCTTTTCTTGATAGCCGAACGCCGCATTGTTCACTGGAGTGGAAGATGACTGAAGTTCTCAATGCCCCCGTATTCGCAGACGTCCCCGTGCGTGAATTCCAGCCCGGCCCGGCCGGCACGCACATCACCATACGCGGCCTGACCAAGTACTTCGCCGGCTGGCCGCTGTATGAAGACTTCAACCTGGACATTCCGAAACACAAGATCGTCTCGGTGTTCGGGCCCAATGGCTGCGGCAAGTCCACGCTGATCAACATGATCGCGGGCCTGATCCCCATCGACGCCGGCGAGATCCTGTTTGACGGCAAGTCGCTCAAGGACACCAAGATCGGCTACGTCTTCCAGAACTACCGCGAGGCCATGTTCCCGTGGATGCGCACCATCGACAACATCGCCTATCCGCTCAAGCTCGAAGGCAAATCCAAGGCCGAGGTCGACAGGCGCATGGCCGAGCTTGTGGCGTCGTTCGACGTGAAGTTCGACCTGAACCGCTACCCCTATGAACTCTCTGGCGGGCAACAGCAGACGGCGTCCATCATGCGGGCGCTGGCGCCGAATCCCGAGGTGCTGTTCCTGGACGAGCCGTTCTCGGCGCTGGACTTCGAGATGACGCTGTTCATCCGCGAAAAGCTGCAGGAGGTCTTCATGCAGACCGGCACCACCATGCTGCTGGTCTCGCACGACCTGGAAGAAGCCGTCTACCTGGCCGACCAGGTGCTGCTGCTGACCAAGCGCCCGACGCGCGTGGCGGAAATTCTGCCCTACGGCGACGCCCGCCCGCGCACGGTAGAGACGCTGTCCGAAGCCAGCTTCATACGCACCAAAAAACTGAGCCTGGAAATCTTCCAGCGCGAAGTCAGGCGCTGAGGAATCCGGAGACCATGATGGACGAAGCCACCATTGCAGCGTATATCGGGAGCGCCGCCGCGCTGCTGGGCCTGCCGCTGCCGACGGACCGCGCGGCACGCGTGGCCGCCCACCTGCAGCGCACCGCCGCCATGGCCGCGCTGCTGGACGCGGCGCCGCTGGCCCCGCACGACGAGCCGGCCGAAATTTACTGCCCGGCGGTTTTCCCGTCCAGCGACAACGGGCGCGAGCAGCCATGACGGGCATGCCGTTTGATGCATTGGCCATGGCCGCCGCCGTTGCGGCGGGGCAGGTCAGCGCGCGCGAGTTGCTGGACGCCAGCCTGGCGTGCATTGCCGGCACCGACGGCCAGGTCAATGCCTTCACCGAAACCACCGGCGCCCGCGCCCGCGCAGAGGCCGACGCAGTGGACGCGCAACGGGCGCGGGGCGAAGCCCTGGGGCCGCTGGCCGGCGTGCCGTATGCAGTCAAGAACCTGTTCGACATTGAGGGTCTCACCACACTGGCCGGCTCAAAAATCAACCGGGGCCTGCCCCCGGCTTCGGCCGACGCGGTACTCGTCACGCAGATGAAAGCCGCCGGCGCCGTGCTCGTCGGCGCGCTGAACATGGACGAATACGCCTACGGCTTCACCACCGAAAACACGCATTACGGCCCCTGCCGCAACCCGCACGACCTGACGCGCATCGCCGGCGGCTCATCGGGCGGCTCCGGGGCGGCGGTCGCGGCCGGGCAGGTTCCCCTCACCCTGGGCTCGGACACCAATGGCTCGATCCGCGTGCCGTCGTCGCTGTGCGGCGTCTGGGGCCTGAAGCCGACTTTCGGCCGGCTGTCGCGCCGCGGCAGTTATCCCTTTGTGCACAGCATCGACCACCTGGGGCCGCTCGCCAGCAGCCTGGGCGGGCTGGCGCTGGCCTACGATGCGCTGCAGCGGCCCGACCCGCTGGATCCGGGCTGCCATGCGCTGCGTGTGCAGCCGGTATCCGCGGCCCTGGGCTGCGGTGTGGACGGCCTGCGCATTGGCGTGCTGGGCGGGTACTTTCACGACAATGCCGGACCCGAGGCGCGCGAGGTGGTCGCGCTGGCAGCCCGCGCCCTGGGCGCGCAAGCCGGCGTGTTGTGGCCGGATGCCGCACTGGCGCGCGCGGCGGCCTTCATCATCACCGCGAGCGAAGGCGGCAGCCTGCACCTGGGCGACCTGCGCACGCGCGCCGACGAATTCGAGCCGCTGTCGGTAGACCGTTTCATCGCCGGCGCTTTGCAGCCCGCTGATTGGTATGTGCGCGCACAGCGTTTTCGCCGCGGCTACCGCGACAAGGTCAACGCCCTGTTCCAGGACTGGGACGTGCTGCTCACGCCCGCCACACCCACCGGCGCCACCGTGATAGGCACCGAGTGGCTGGAGATCAACGGCGTGCGCCAGCCCTGCCGTGCCGCGATGGGCCTGCTCACCCAGCCCATTTCTTTTTCCGGTTGCCCGGTGGTCACCGCGCCCATGTGGCCGGCGGCCGAAGGCATGCCGATAGGCGTGCAGATCATCGCCGCGCCCTGGCGCGAAGACCTGGCCTTGCGGGCCGCACAGGTGCTCAGCGACGCAGGCGCCGCGCACATCCGGCCTGCCACCTTGGTGACACAAGCATGAAGCAAAGCCTTGCCATCAACCTCCCCGACGTGCTGGCCGAAGTCACGGCGGTGTTTGCGCGTTATGAAGATGCACTCGTCAACAACAAGGTGGACGTGCTCGACGAGCTGTTCTGGAACAGCCCGCACACCCTGCGCTACGGCGCGACGGAAAACCTCTACGGCTATGCCGGCATCCAGGCCTTCCGCGCGGGGCGGCCGGCGCAGGGCCTGGAGCGCCGCTTGCTGAAAACCGTGATCACGACCTACGGCCGCGACATGGCGACCGCCAATGCCGAGTTCCAGCGCGCCGGCAGCGACAGGACCGGCCGGCAGAGCCAGACCTGGATGCGCACGCCCGAGGGCTGGCGCGTGGTCGCCGCGCACGTGAGCCTTCTTGCCTGAGTTTCATCCCCTTGACCTCATAACCCCTGGAGCATTGACCATGAGCAACTTCCTGAACCGCCGCGATTCGATCAAGACCCTGGCCGCGCTCGGCGCCGCGGCCGCCGGCCCCTTGGCCTTTGCGCAAAAACCCCTGACCGTGGGCGTGATCTACGTCGGCCCGCGCGACGACTACGGCTACAACCAGGCCCACGCGCAAGCGGCGGCCGAGCTCAAGAAGATGCCGGGCATCAAGGTGGTGGAGGAAGAAAACGTGCCCGAGACCGCGGCCGTGCAAAAAAGCATGACCGGCATGATCGCGCAGGACGGCGCCTCGCTGGTCTTCCCGACCTCTTTCGGCTACTTCGATCCGCACGTGCTGGCCGTCGCGCCCAAGTTTCCCGATGTGCGTTTCGCCCACTGCGGCGGGCTCTGGACCGAGGGCAAACACCCGAAGAACGTGGCGAGCTTCTTCGGCTACATCGAGGAATGCCAGTACCTCAACGGCGTGATCGCCAGCCACATGACCAAGAGCAACAAGATCGGCTTCATCGCCGCCAAGCCGATCCCGCAGGTGCTTCGCAACATCAATGCCTTCACCATGGGCGCGCGCTCCGTCAAGCCCGGCATCACCACCAGCGTGATCTTCACCGGCGACTGGTCCATGCCGGTCAAGGAAGCCGAAGCGACCAACAGCCTGGCCGACCAGGGCGTGGACGTGTTCACCATGCACGTGGACGGCCCGAAAGTCATTGTCGAGACCGCCGCCAAACGCGGCAAGATGGTTTGCGGCTACCACGCCAGCCAGGCCAAGCTCGCGCCCAACGCCTACCTGACCGGCGCCGAGTGGAACTGGCTCACGGCCTACAACACCTTTGTGGAAGCGGCGCGCAGCGGCAAGCCGCACCCCAACTTCATACGCGGCGGCCTGAAGGACGGCTACGTGAAGATGTCGACCTATGGCCCCACGGTGACCGATGCGGCGAAGAAGCAGGCCGACGGCGTCAAGGCGCAAATGCTGGCGGGCCGTTTCGACATCTTCAAGGGCCCGCTCAAGGACAACAAGGGCGCAACCATCATCCCGGCCGGCAAGGTCTTCAAGCAGACCGACCTGGAACTCGAGAAGATGAACTACCTGGTCGAAGGCGTGGTCGGCTCCGTGTGAGCCGGCTGACCTCCCGGGCCTGAGATTTTTCCCTCCTCCATGCGCCACTCCCTCGCCAACTTCCTGCTGCCGGCCGGCGCGATCATCGCGGCGCTGGGGGTGTTCGGCATTTTTGTGTGGTTCGCCGGCGTCAACCCCGTAGAGGTGTGGCTGCTGCTGTTCAAGGGCGCGTTCGGCGACTGGTATTCCTGGCAGAACACGCTGCAGCGCGCCGCACCGCTGATGCTCACGGCCCTGTGCGTCGCCATCCCGGCGCGCGCGGGCCTGATCGTCATAGGCGGCGAAGGCGCGGTGGTGCTGGGCGGGCTGGCCTGCGCCGGCCTCGCGCAAGGCCTGCCGCTGCCCGCCAACATGGCGGGCACGGTGATGGTCTGCCTGGCCGCCGCGCTGGCGGGCGCCTTGTGGATAGCGCTGGCCGGCTGGCTGCGGCAGTACCGCGGCATCAACGAAACCATCTGCAGCCTGCTGCTGGCTTATGTGGCCGTCGGCCTGTTCAAGCACCTGGTCGAAGGGCCGCTGCGCGACCCGTCCAGCCTGAACAAGCCCTCGACCTTTTCGCTGGCCGAAGGCATGCGCATAGGCGGCATCGCCGGCTCCGACGTGCACTGGGGGCTGGTGATCGGCGTTCTGGCCTGCCTGGCGGCCGGCCTGTGGTTGCGCATGACGCCTTCGGGCTTTGCGGTGCGCGTGGTCGGCGGCAACCCGCGCGCGGCGCAACTCGTCGGGTTGCCGGCCTCGCGGCTGGTCCTGCTGGCCTGCGCACTGGGCGGGGCCTGCGCCGGCCTGGCCGGCGCCGTCGAGGTCGCGGCCGTGCACACCAATGCCAACGCCGCCTTGATTGCGGGTTACGGCTACGCCGGCATCCTGGTGGCCTTCATCGCGCGCCAGCATCCCGTGGCCATCATCCCGGTGGCCATCCTGTTCGGCGGTTTCGGCGCGGCCGGCAGCCTGCTGCAGCGCCGCCTGGGCTTGCCCGACGCGTCGGTGCTGGTGCTGCAGGGCATTGCCTTTGTGCTGATCCTGGCCAGCGAGGCCCTGCGCGACGTGGACTGGAAAGCCTTTTTTGCGCGCATCAACCGCTTCGGCCCGTCAGAGCCCAGCCCGATTCCCCTGCCCGAGGAAAAGCCGTGACCGCAGACCAGCTCCTGATCTTTTTCGCCGGCATCGGCGGCGGCGCGCTGCGCGTCGGCGCGCCCTTCCTGTTTGTCAGCCTGGGCGAATGCATCACCGAAAAATCCGGCCGCATCAACCTGGGGCTGGAAGGCGTGCTGGTGCTGTCGGCCATGTCGGCCTTCGGCGCCTCCTGGCTCTCGGGCTCGCCCTGGATCGGTGTGCTGGCGGCGGCGGCCACAGGCGCGCTGCTGGCCGCGCTGCACGGCATCCTCTGCTCGCTGCCGCGGGTCAACGACATCGCCACCGGCATTGCCTTGATGCTGCTGGGCACGGGGCTGGCCTTCTACCTGGGCAAGCCGCTGATCCAGCCGCAGGCGCCGCAACTGCCCGCCATCGCGCTGGGCAACTGGAGCGGCTCGGCCGCCGTCCGCTCGGCGCTGCAGATCAATGCGCTGGTGCCGATCGGGCTGGCGCTGGCGGTGGCCTTGTGGTGGGCCTTTGCCAACACACGCGCCGGCCTGCTGGTGCGCATGGCGGGGGATTCGGCCAACGCCGCGCGTTCGCTCGGTTACCCGGTGTCCGCCATCCGCATTGCCGCGACCGCCGCCGGCGGCCTGGTTGCCGGCCTGGGCGGCGCTTCGCTCACCCTGTTTTATCCCGGCAGCTGGAACGAAGGCATCTCCAGCGGCCAGGGCCTGATCGCGGTGGCGCTGGTGATCTTCGCGCGCTGGAGCCCGCTGCGCTGCGTGTATGCCTCGCTGCTGTTCGGCGGCGCCGGCGCCATCGGCCCGGCCCTGCAATCCATCGGCATCAACTGGGGCTACCACCTTTTCAACATCGTTCCCTATGTGCTCACCCTGTTGATCCTGGTCATCACCTGCAGGCCGGGTACCGCCGTGAGCGGCAGCCCGGGCGAACTTTCCGCCACCCGTTAAACACTGCAAGCACCGCAAGCACCAACAAGGAAAACATCCCGATGGAACGCTTCGTCAACGCCAACCCCTATGCCTGGCCGTACAACGGCGACCTGCGGCCCGGCAACACCGCGCTCATCGTCATCGACATGCAGACCGACTTCTGCGGTGAAGGCGGCTACGTGGACAAGATGGGCTATGACATCTCGCTGACGCGCGCGCCGATTGAACCGCTCAAAGCCCTGATGGCCGGCATGCGCGCCTCGGGCTACCACGTGATTCACACGCGCGAAGGCCACCGGCCCGACCTGTCGGACCTGCCGGCCAACAAGCGCTGGCGCTCGCGCCGCATCGGCACCGGCGGCGCGGGCATAGGCGACGACGGCCCCTGCGGGCGCATCCTGGTGCGCGGCGAACCGGGCTGGGAGATCATTCCCGAACTGGCGCCGCTGCCCGGTGAAGTGGTGATCGACAAGCCCGGCAAAGGCTCGTTTTACGCCACCGACCTGGAGATGGTGCTGCGAACGCGCGGCATCGACAACCTGATCCTCACCGGCATCACCACCGACGTCTGCGTGCACACCACCATGCGTGACGCCAACGACCGCGGCTTCGAATGCCTGCTGCTGTCGGACTGCACCGCCGCCACCGACCGCGGCAACCACGAGGCGGCGCTGAAAATGATCACCATGCAGGGAGGCGTGTTCGGCGCGCATGCGCCGTCGGTGGCGGTGCTCAACGCACTGGGCAATCCATGAAGCCGGGCGCCGCCATCGGCAGCCTGCCGCCCGCCACCGGCGCGCTGGCGCTGGACGTCTACCGCATGAGCATGCGTTTCGGCGGCTTCACGGCGCTGGACGGCGTCAACATGAAGGTGGCGCCGGGAACGGTGCACGCGCTGCTCGGTGAGAACGGCGCGGGCAAAAGCACGCTGGTCAAGTGCGTGGCGGGATTCCAGCGGCCTTCGGAAGGCAGCATCGTGATCGACGGCCGCGAGCAGGCGATCGCCAACCCGGTGGTGGCGCGCGCGCTGGGCATCGGCATGGTCTACCAGCATTTCACGCTGGCCCCCGGCATGACGGTGGCCGAAAACCTGCTGCTGGCCGGCGGCAAGACGCCGGCGCTGATCGGCTGGACGAAAAAACGCGCGGAGCTGGAAGCCTTCCTGCAAACCACGCCCTTCCGGCTGGACCTGGATGCGCGCCCGCTGGACATGGCTGCCGGCGAGAAGCAGAAGCTCGAACTGCTCAAGCAGCTTTACCTCAAGCCGCGCCTGCTGATCCTGGACGAGCCGACCTCGGTGCTGACGCCGCAGGAGGCCGACGAGGTGCTGGGCCATGTGCGCGACTTCGCGCGCGCCGGCCACTGCACGGTGCTCATCATCACCCACAAGTTCCGCGAAGTCATGGCCTATGCCGACGACGTGACCGTCTTGCGCCGCGGCAAGGCGGTGCACACCACGCCGGTGCCGGCGACCGATCCGGCGCGGCTCGCGCAGGCCATGGTGGGTGATGCGGCCGCGGCCCGCCCCGAAGACCCGGATACGGAACCCACATTGCGGGCCGCCGATGCTGCGGCGGGACCCGCGTCGCTTGACGTTCAGGGCCTGCAGGTCATGGGCGACCGCGGCACGCTGGCGGTGCGCGACCTGAGCCTGTCGGTGCGGGCGGGCGAGATCCTCGGCGTCGCCGGCGTGTCGGGCAACGGCCAGCGCGAGCTGGTTGAGGCGCTGGTCGGCCAGCGGGCGCGCGCCGCCGGCGTGGTGCGGGTGGACGGCCGGCCTTACGCCGCCACGCGCGGCGAGAACCACAGCCTGAAAGTGCGCAGCCTGCCCGAGGAGCCGCTGCGCAATGCCTGCGTGGGTGATCTCAGCGTGGCTGAAAACATGGCGCTGCGCGACTTCGACCGGCCGCCGCTGTGCGCCTCGGGACGCTTGCGATTCGGGCTCTGGCGCAGCCGCGCGCGCGAATGGATTCAGGGCTACGGCATCAAGACCCAGGGCGAGAACGCGCCCATCCGCAGCCTGTCGGGCGGCAACGTGCAGCGTGCCGTGCTGGCGCGCGAGCTGCATGGCGAGATCAAGGTGCTGATCGCCGCCAACCCGGTGTTCGGCCTGGACTTCGCGGCCGTGAAGGAAATCCACACGCGCCTGCGCGGTGTGGCGCGGCAGGGCGCGGCGGTGCTGCTGGTCAGCGAAGACCTGGACGAACTGCTGGAACTGGCGGACCGCATCGTGGTGATGAGCGAAGGGCGCATCGTCTTCGAGACCGCGGCTTCCGGGGCCCAGCGGCAGGTGCTGGGTGCGCACATGGGCGGCGGCCATCATCAAGCTTCGGCCGGGGATTCGGCGTGAACGCCGGCGCATGCCCTTCCCCTTGCCAGTCGTCCCGGGGATCACCACCATCATGCAACTAGAGCACGCCCAACCCTTTCCCTACACCTTCAAGCTGGAGTCCGCCGCGCTGGTGATCATCGACATGCAGCGCGACTTCATAGAGCCCGGCGGCTTCGGGGAAACGCTGGGCAACGACGTCTCGCTGTTGCAGGCCATCGTGCCGGCGTGCGAGGCCGTGCTGCGGGCCTGGCGCCGCGCCGGCGGGCTTGTGGTGCACACCCGTGAGGCGCACAGCGCCGACCTGGCCGATTGCCCGCCGGCCAAGCGCAACCGCGGCAACCCGGCCCTGCGCATCGGCGACATGGGAGCGATGGGCCGCATCCTGGTCGCCGGCGAACCGGGCAACCAGATCATCCCCGAGCTGGCGCCGCTGCCCGGTGAGATCGCCATCGACAAGCCCGGCAAAGGCGCCTTCTACGCCACCGGCCTGCACGAGCGGCTGCAGCAGGCCGGCATCACGCACCTGGTGTTCATGGGCGTCACCACGGAGGTTTGCGTGCAGACCTCCATGCGCGAAGCCAACGACCGCGGCTATGACAGCCTGCTGCTGGAAGACTGCACCGAAAGTTATTTCCCCGCCTTCAAGTCGGCGGCCGTGGCGATGATGCGCGCCCAGGGCGCCATCGTCGGCTGGACCGCCACCAGCGGCGAGTTGCTGCCTGCGCTGGCGGCACTGCCGGCACAGCCCCAACACTGCTAGAGTTTCGCCATGCACACTGCCTCCAACCCTCCCGCGAGCCTTGCCGCTGCGCTCGTCCACCGTTCGCGGGCCAACGAGGTGTACGAAGAACTCAAGCGCGACGTCTCCGAGTTCAAGCTGGTGCCGGGCGACCGTTTCACCGAAACCGAAATCAGCGAGCGCCTGGGCGTCTCGCGCACGCCGGTGCGCCAGGCGCTGTTCCGCCTGCAGCAGGAAGGTTTCGTCGAGGTGCTGTTTCGCAGCGGCTGGCGCGTGCTGCCCTTTGACTTCGACAAGTTCGAGCAGCTCTACGACCTGCGCATGGTGCTGGAAACCACGGCCGTGCAGCGCCTGTGCGCCGGCAGCCAGGCGGTGGACACGGCGCTGCTCGCTGAACTGAATGCCATCTGGCTGGTGCCGGCTGCCCAGCGCAGCACCGACCACGTGCAGGTGGCGCAATGGGACGAAGCCTTTCACTGTGCGCTGGTCGCGGCCGCCGGCAATGCCGAGATGGCCCGCGTGCACCGCGACGTGACCGACCGCATCCGCATCATCCGCCGGCTCGATTTCATCAAGCAGCCGCGCGTCGACGCGACCTATGAGGAACACGCCAAGATCCTCAAGGCGGTGCAGGCGAAGCGCGGCGACCAGGCCGCCATGCTGCTGCGCGCCCACATTGAGACCAGCCAGGCCGAGGTGCGCAAGATCACGCTGCACCAGGTTCACCTGGCGCGCCAGGCCGGGTCCACAACGCCGCGTTGAAAGCCGTGTGACCAGCGGCTCCTAGCGCCCCCAGCGCAGCACCAGCGGGTCCAGCCGCCTGGCGGTCGCCAGCAGGCCGGCGCGGGTGTCCGGGTGCATGGACGGGAAAGGATGGCGCGGCGCTTCGCAGGCGATCACGCCGCCCTCTTTCATCAAGGCCTTGGCGGCCAGCAGGCCCGCCTGGCGGTTTTCGTAGTTGATCAAGGGCAGCCACTGCTGGTAAAGCGCGTAAGCCCCGTCGTGGTCGCCCGCCCGGTGCGCCTCGATGATGGGGCGGATGCCATCGGGGTAGCCGCCGCCGGTCATGGAACCGGTCGCGCCGGCATCGAGGTCGGGCAGCAGGGTGATGGCTTCCTCGCCGTCCCAGGGCCCCTCCACCGCATCGCCTCCCAGGCGGATGATTTCGCGCAGCTTGGCCGCCGCGCCGGCGGTTTCGATCTTGAAATAGGCGACGTGCTCGATCTCGCGGGCCATGCGCGCGAGGAAACAGGCCGAAAGCACCGTGCCGCTGGCGGGCGCGTCCTGGATCATGATGGGGATGTCCACCGCATCCGACAGGGACGCATAAAAATCGTAGATCTGCGGTTCGCTGACGCGAAAGGTGGCGCCGTGGTACGGCGGCATGACCATCAGCATGGCGGCACCCATGTCCTGCGCACGGCGGCTGCGTTCGGCGCAGACCTTGGTGCCGTAATGGGTGGTGGTGACGATCACCGGCACACGCCCGGCCACGTGTTCGAGGATGGTGCGGGTCAGGGTTTCACGCTCCTCATCCGACAGCACGAACTGCTCGGAGAAGTTGGCCAGGATGCAAACACCGTCGGAGCCGGCAGCTATCATGAAGTCGATACAGCGCTTCTGGCTTTCCAGGTCCAGTTCGCCGGCCTCGGTGAAGGTGGTGGGGGCAACAGGAAAGATGCCGCGGTAGCGCGGCCTGCTGGAGGTAGTCATGTGTGCGGCTCTGTTGGAGGGTGCATTACCGGTTACGGATTCACTGCCTGAAGGGTTCAGTGCGAGTGGCGGGGAACTTCGGCGCCGCGGCAGCCGACGAGAAAGTCAAAATCGCAGCCCTCGTCGGCTTGCAGCACGTGGTCCACATACAGGCGCTGATAGCCGCCCCGCATGCCCGCCGGGGCTTTTCCCGCCAGGCTTGCGAGGCGCTCCGCCAGCTCGGCATCGCTGATGTCCAGGTGCAGGCGGCCGCCCTCACAATCGAGTTCGATCCAGTCACCGTCGCGCACGGCAGCCAGCGGCCCGCCGGCCGCGGCTTCGGGCGCCACGTGCAGCACCACGGTGCCGTAAGCGGTGCCGCTCATGCGGGCATCCGAGATGCGCACCATGTCCTTGATGCCCTGGCGCAGCAGCTTGGGCGGCAGGCCCATGTTGCCGACCTCGGCCATGCCGGGGTAGCCCTTGGGGCCGCAGTTTTTCATGACCATGACGCAGCTGGCGTCAATGTCCAGGTCTTCGTCGACGATGCGTTCCTTGTAATGCTCCAGGTTCTCGAACACCACCGCGCGGCCGCGGTGCTTGAGCAGTTCGGGCGAGGCGGCGGAGGGCTTGAGCACCGCGCCGCGCGGCGCCAGGTTGCCGCGCAGGATGCAGATGCCGCCGTCGGCGATCAGCGGGTTGTCGAGCGGGCGTATCACCTCGTCGTTGTACTGGGGCGCCTCGCGCACGTTGTCCCAGATCGACCGGCCGTTGACGGTGAGCGCATCGGGATGGGGCAGCAGGCCGTTTTCACCCAGGCGGCGCAGCACGGCGGGCAGGCCGCCGGCGTAGTAGAACTCTTCCATCAGGAAGCGGCCGGAGGGCTGCAGGTCGACGAGGGTGGGGGTGTTGCGCCCGATGCGCGTCCAGTCCTCCAGGTCCAGCGGCACGCCCATGCGGCCGGCAATGGCCTTGAGGTGGATCACCGCGTTGGTGGAGCCGCCAATGGCGGCATTGATGCGGATGGCGTTTTCAAAAGCTTCGCGTGTGAGGATCTTTGACAGCGTGAGGCCCTCGCGGGCCATCTCGACGGCCCGCGCGCCCGACATTTGCGCCAGCACATAACGGCGCGCGTCCACCGCCGGAATCGCCGCGTTGTGCGGCAAGGAAGTGCCCAGCGCTTCGGCCATGCAGGCCATGGTGGAGGCCGTGCCCATGGTGTTGCAGGTGCCGGCGGAGCGCGACATGCCGCCCTCTGCCGCCAGGAACTGGTGCAGCTGGATTTCACCGGCCTTGAGCGACTCGTGCAGCTGCCACACCGCCGTTCCCGAACCGATGTTTTTCCCCTCGAGCTTGCCGTTGAGCATGGGCCCGCCGGTCACCACGATGGCCGGGATGTCGCAGCTTGCCGCGCCCATGAGCAGCGCGGGTGTGGTCTTGTCGCAGCCGGTGAGCAGCACCACCGCGTCAATGGGGTTGCCGCGAATCGCTTCTTCCACGTCCATGCTGGCGAGGTTGCGCGTGAGCATGGCGGTGGGCCGCAGGTTGGACTCGCCATTGGAGAACACCGGGAATTCCACCGGGAAACCGCCGGCCTCGGAGATGCCGCGCTTCACATGCTCGGCGATTTTCCGGAAATGGGCGTTGCAGGGCGTGAGTTCCGACCAGGTGTTGCAGATGCCGATGATGGGCCGGCCGTCGAACTCATGGTCGGGAATGCCCTGGTTCTTCATCCAGCTGCGGTACATAAAACCGTTTTTGTCGGCCGAGCCGAACCATGCGGTGGAGCGTAATTTTCGTTTGGGGTCTGTCATGGGGAGTGTCTGGTCGATGAGGTTTCAGGAAGATGTGGGGCCGCGGTTTGCCAGCAGCCTCTGCAACAGGCAGAAAACAAACAGCAGCACGCCGACGACAATGCGCGTCCACCAGGAGCTCAGGGTGCCGTCAAAAGAGATCAGGGTCTGGATGATTCCCAGCATCAGCACCCCGAACAGGGTGCCGGCCACGTAACCCACGCCGCCGCTGAGCAGCGTGCCGCCTATGACCACGGCGGCGATGGCGTCAAGCTCCATGCCGGTGGCGTGCAAGCCGTAGCCCGAGAGCATGTAGAAGGTGAACACCACACCGGCCAGCGCCGAGCAAAAGCCCGAAAGCGTGTAGACGCCCACCAGCGTGCGGCGCACCGGCAAGCCCATCAGCAACGCCGACTGCTCGTTGCCGCCGACGGCATACACGGCACGGCCGAAAGGCGTGCAGTGCGCGATGAACACCGCGGCGAACAGCACCGCCATGGCGATGACGGCGCTGACCGAAAGCGAGGCGTCCGCCCACAAGGGAATACGCAGCTGCGAGACTTCCGAATAAAACTCGTTGGTGATGCTGATGGAATCGACGCTGATGAGGTAGCACAGGCCACGCGCGAGAAACATCCCGGCCAGCGTGACGATGAAGGGCTGCAGGCGAAAGCGCTCAATCAGAAATCCCATGAAGGCGCCGAAAGCCGTGCCCATGAGCAGCACCAGCGGAATCACCGCGGCCGGACTCCAGCCGTGGTGCTCCACCAGCGCGGCCGACACCATGGTGGTCAGCGCAATCACGGAACCAACGGACAGGTCGATGCCCCCCGAAAGAATGACAAAGGTCATGCCCACGGCGATGATGACCAGGAAGGCGTTATCAATCAACAGGTTGAGAAAGACCTGCGCCGAGAAAAAACCGCTGTAGAGCACCGATCCCAGGGTCGCCATGGCGAGGAAGAGGGAGACGGTGGCCGCCAGCGGCAGGTATTTCGGATTGAAACGTGACACCGGCGCCGGCGCCGGTGTCACGGGCGCGGCGGCGGCTCCAACGGAATTGGCCAGCACCCGGCTCATGGCCGCATCCCTCGCGCGGCCGGCCGCCGCATCCAGATACCGACCTCGGCCCGGAATTCAGGCGACTGCAGCAACATCACGGCAAACACCACGACAGCCTTGACCACCAGGTTGATCTCGGGCGGCACGCCCAGCGAATAGATGGCGTAAGTCAGGGCCTGGATGATCAAGGCGCCGATCACGCTACCGACCAGGCTGAAACGGCCGCCGGTGAGCGCAGTGCCTCCCAGCGTGACCGCCAGAATCGCGTCGAGTTCCAGCAGTTGGCCCGCATTATTGCCGTCGGCGCTTTTGACGTTGGAGCTGATCAGCAAGCCCGCGATGCCCGCACACACACCGCAGAAGGCGTAGGCCGCAACCACCAGCCGCCGCGCCTGCACGCCGGCGACGCGCGCCGCGGTCGGGTTAATGCCGACCGCCTGGATGAACAGCCCGAGGGCGGTGCGCGTCACCGCCAGGTACAGCAGGGCGAACACCGCCGCGACGATAAACAGCGAGAAAGGCAGGCCCAGCAGGTAGCCGCTGCCCAGGAAGAAAAAGGGCGCGTAGTAAATGGTGATGATCTGCCCGCCGGTGATCAGTTGCGCGATGCCGCGGCCCGCCACCATGAGGATCAGCGTGGCGATGATGGGCTGCATGCCCACCCTGGCCACCAGCAAGCCGTTCCAAAGGCCGCAGAGCAGCGCGATGCCCAGCGCCGCGAGGATCGCCAGCGACATGGGAAAGCGGCTCACGCTTCCCGCCACCGATCCGCCAATCATCCAGGCGGCCACCGCCGCCGCGATGGCGACCACGGCGCCCACGGAGATGTCAATGCCGCGGGTGGCGATCACCAGGGTCATGCCCAGCGAGACCAGCACCAGCGGCGCGGCGCGGTTGAGGATGTCGATCAGGCTTCCGTACAAATGGCCGTCGCGCCACTCGACGTGCAGGAAACTGGAATTAAAAACCGTGTTCACGGCCAGCAGAAGGAACAGCGTAATGAGCGGCCAGGCCAGGCGGTGCCGAAGCAGCACGGTCAGGGGGGAGCGGGAAGCGTCAGACATGTTCTGCCGCAATCAGTTCATAGACGGCGTCTTCACTGCTGCCGGCCGGTAGCTCACCTACCTTGCGCCGGTCCCGCAGCACCACGATGCGGTGCGCCACGCGCACCACCTCGCTCATTTCGGAAGAGATGAAAATCACGGCCATGCCGGCCTGGGCCAGGCGCAGGATCTGCGCCATGATTTCCTGCTTCGCGGCCACGTCGACGCCGCGCGTGGGCTCGTCCAGGATCAGCAGGCGCGGCTCGGTCGCGAGCCAGCGCGCGATCACGGCTTTTTGCTGGTTGCCGCCCGACAACAGACCGATGGGGGTGTCCACACTCGGGGTCTTGATGTCCAGCGCCTGGACAAAGCGTTCGGCCAATGCGGTCTGTTCGGCACGCGACAAGGAACGCCGCATGCCCATGCGGGCCTGCAGCGCCAGCGCGATGTTTTCCCGCACCGACAGCTCGGCCACGACGCCGTCGGTCTTGCGCTCCTCGGGGCACAGGGCCAGGCCATGCCGGATCGCGTCGGCAGGGCTGGAGAAAGCAACCGTTTCGCCATTGATCCTGAGCATGCCGCGGTCCGGCTTCTGCAGGCCGAACAGCAGCCGCGCCAGTTCGGTGCGGCCCGCGCCCAGCAGCCCGGCTAGGCCCACCACTTCACCGGCACGCACACGCAGGTCCAGCGGCTGCAGCTGCCCGGTCTGGCCCAGGCCGTCGGCTTGCAAAAGCGCCGGCGCGGCATCGTCAAAGACCGGCGGTACCGCGGCGTCGGCGGATTGCGCCGCCAGTTCCCGGCCCAGCATGGCCGCGATCAACGCCTGCGGCCCCAGTTCACCGGCAAGCCACTCGTCGACCAAGGTGCCGTTGCGCAGCACGGTGATGCGGTCCGACACCGCATACACCTGGTTCAGGAAGTGGGTGACGAACACAATCGCCAGCCCGTCGCCGCGCAGGCGGCGCAGCACCTCAAACAGTTTTTGCACCTCGTCATCGTCAAGACTGGAGGTCGGCTCGTCGAGGATCAGCACTTTGGATTCAATGCTGAGCGCGCGCGCGATGGCCACCAGTTGCTGCACCGCGACCGGGTAGCCGGACAGCAGGCGCGTAACGTCGATGTCCAGGCCCATGCGCGCGACCAGCTCCCGCGCGCGGCGGTTCAACGCGGCCCAGTCGATGCGGTATCCCTGCGACATGCCGCATCGCGGATAGCGGCCCGCGAAGATGTTCTCCGCCACCGAGAGGTTGGGGCAAAGATTGACCTCCTGGTACACCGTGCTGATGCCCAGGCGCTGCGCGGCCAGGGGTGTGTCCGGCCATACCGGCTTGCCGTCCAGCTGCATCCGGCCGCCGCTGGCTTGCAGCACGCCGGTCAGGACCTTGATGAGCGTGGACTTGCCCGCGCCGTTTTGCCCCATCAAGGCATGGATTTCACCGGGGTACAGGCGCAAATGCACGTCATGCAAGGCCGGAATGCCCGCAAACTGTTTGTGGATGCCCGCAAGCTCCAGGACGGGCGCGGCGCCGGCGTGGCTCATACCTTGTTCTTGTTGTAGACGTCGACAAACACGGCGGCCAGCAGCACCACGCCCTTGATGACCTGCTGGTAGTCGATGCCTATGCCCAGGATGGACATGCCGTTGTTCATCACGCCCATCACAAACGCGCCTATCACCGCGCCCATGACCTTGCCGACGCCGCCCGAGGCCGAGGCCCCGCCTATGAAGCAGGCGGCGATGACGTCGAGCTCAAAGCCCAGGCCGGCCTTGGGCGTGGCGGTGTTCAGGCGCGCGGCGAACACCAGGCCCGCCAGCGCCGCCAGCACGCCCATGTTCACGAAGGTGTAGAAGGCCAGGCGCTCGGTCTTGATGCCCGAGAGCTTTGCGGCTTTTTCGTTGCCGCCCAGCGCATAGACGCGCCGGCCTACGGTGGTGCGGCCCGTGACGAAATGGAACAGGAAGATCAGCAGGGCCATCACGATCAATACATTCGGCAAGCCCCTGTACGACGCCAGCAGGTAGCTGAAATAAATCAGGAGGGCCGAGAACGCCGCCGTTTTGACAAAGAAGAAGGCGGCGGGCTCGGCCTGGATGCCGTGCCTGAGCTGCTTGGCGCGCCCGCGTATGCCGGCCACGGCGAGCAGGGCGGCCAGCGCCACGCCCAGCAGCAGCGATGTCATGCGCAGGCCGTCGCCTCCGGACAGGTCGGGCATAAAGCCCGAGCTGAGCATCTGGAACGAATCGGGAAACGGGCCGACCGACTGGCCCTGCAGCAGCGCCAGCGCCAGCCCCTTGAACACCAGCATGCCGGCCAGCGTCACGATAAACGAGGGAATGCGGAAGAAGGCGACAAACCATCCCTGGATGCCGCCTATCAGCGCGCCGCAAACCAGGCACACCAAGGAGGCCGGCACGAAATGCCAGCCGTACTCCACCATCAGCACGGCGGCCAGCGCGCCTATGAAGCCGCACACCGAGCCCACCGACAGGTCGATATGGCCCGCCACGATCACCATCAGCATGCCCAGCGCCATGATGACGATGTAGCTGTTCTGCAGGACCAGGTTGGTGAGGTTCAAGGGCTGCATGAGCGTGCCGTCGGTCATGTACTGGAAGAAAATCATGATGGCCACCAGCGTGATCAGCATGCCGTACTCGCGGAAGTTGTGCTTCAGGTAGTCGAGCGGCGATTTGTCGCTTGCGGCGGCGGCGGCGGTTGCAGGTTTTGCCGCAAGCGCGGTGGCGTTGGAAGACTCGTTGTTCATTTCAGCTTGCTTTCATGATCGCGCGCATGATTTTTTCCTGGGAGGCTTGGGCCGCCGGCATCTCGGCGATGAAGCGGCCCTCGTTCATGACGTAGATGCGGTCCGTCATGCCCAGCAGTTCGGGCATTTCCGAGGAGATGACGATGATGCATTTCCCCTCGGCCGCAAGCTGGGCGATCAGGGTGTAGATCTCGTACTTGGCGCCCACGTCGATGCCGCGCGTGGGCTCATCGAGGATGAGCACTTCGGGGTTGGTGAACAGCCATTTCCCCAGCACCACTTTTTGCTGGTTGCCGCCGGAGAGGTTGAGGACTTTCTGGCCGACGCCCGAGCAGCGGATGCGCAGCTTTTCGCGGTAACGCTGCGCGGCCTGGTATTCGCGGCCGGTGTCGATGACGGCGGCGCTTGAAACAGCCTTGAGGTTGGCCAGCGACACGTTGAACTGGATGTCTTCGCTGAGGACCAGGCCGTTGCCCTTGCGGTCCTCGGTCACATAGGCCAGGCCGTGGCGAACGGCCTTCTCGACAGTCCCCACGTCGACGGGCCGGCCGTTCAGCAGGACCTGGCCGCTGATGCGGCGCCCCCAGGAGCGGCCGAAGATGCTCATGGCGAGTTCGGTGCGCCCCGCGCCCATCAGCCCGGCAATGCCGACAATTTCACCGCGCCGCACCTGCAGGTTGACGCCCTTGATGAACTGCCTGTCGGTGTGCAACGGGTGGTAGACGTTCCAGTCGCGCACTTCAAAGACGGTTTCGCCGATGTCCGGCTGGCGCGGCGGGTAGCGGTCGGCCATCTCGCGGCCCACCATGCCGCGGATCACACGGTCTTCGCTGATGGCGTCGGCGCGGCAGTCCAGCGTTTCCACGGTGCTGCCGTCGCGCAGGATGGTGATGGCGTCCGCCACGCGTGAAATTTCATTGAGTTTGTGCGAAATGAGGATGCAGGTGATGCCCTGGCCCTTCAGTTCCAGCAGCAGGTCCAGCAGCGCCTGGCTGTCGCTTTCGTTGAGGCTGGCCGTGGGTTCGTCGAGGATGAGCAGCTTGACCTGCCGGGACAGGGCCTTGGCAATTTCAACCAGTTGCTGCTTGCCCACGCCGATGTCCGTGACCAGCGTGGCGGGCGATTCCTTGAGACCCACTTTTTTCAGCAAGGCTTGCGTCTTGCTGTGCGCGACCATCCAGTCGATCACGCCGTGTTGCGCGGTTTCGTTGCCGAGGAAGATGTTCTCGGCAATCGACAGCAGCGGCACCAGCGCCAGCTCCTGGTGGATGATGATGACGCCCAGCCGTTCGCTGTCGTGGATGCCGAGGAAGCGGCGCTCCTGCCCCTCATAAACAATTTCTCCGCCGTAGGAGCCGTGCGGGTAGACCCCGGAGAGCACCTTCATCAAGGTCGATTTGCCGGCGCCGTTTTCGCCGACGATGGCATGGATCTCCCCGGCGCGCACGCGCAGGTTGACCTTGTTCAGCGCGACCACCCCGGGAAAGGTCTTGCGGATGTCGCGCATCTCGAGAATCGTTTCCAATGCCTGTCCTTTGGTACAAAAGTCGCTCCAGGGATGATCGACACCCATGGGCGTAAACAGTCCCGCGCCCTCCGGCACGAGACCGTCGCTCAAACTTCAAGCAGGTTTATTTGATCTGCGACTCTTTGTAGTAACCGCTGCCGATCAGAACCTGGTTCCAGTTGGAGGCATCCACGGCCACCGGCTTGAGCAGGTAGGAGGGCACCACCTTCACGCCGTTGTTGTAGGTCTTGGTGTCATTGATCTCTGGCTGCTTGCCGGAGAGTGTGGCGTCCACCATGTTGGCCGTCACCTTGGCCAGCTCGCGCGTGTCCTTGAAGACGGTCGAGTATTGCTCGCCTTTCAGGATGGACTTCACCGAAGGAATTTCGGCGTCCTGCCCGCTGACCACCGGGCAAGGCTGCTGCGCCGTGCAGTAGCCGACGCCTTTGAGCGAGGACAGGATGCCGATGGACAGGCCGTCATAAGGCGACAGGACCGCGTGGACTTTTTCCTTGCCGTAGTAGGCCGAGAGCAGGTTGTCCATGCGTGCCTGCGCGACCGCACCGTCCCAGCGCAAGGTCCCGACCTTGTTCATGCCCAGCTGCTTGCTGCGCACCACCAGCTTGCCGCTGTCGATGTAGGGCTTGAGCACGCTCATGGCACCGTCATAGAAGAAGAAGGCGTTGTTGTCGTCCGGGGAGCCGCCGAAAAGTTCGATGTTGAAAGGACCCTTGCCTTGCTTCAAGCCCAGCTTGTCGACGATGGAAGTGGCTTGCAGCACGCCGACCTGGAAGTTGTCGAAGGTGGCGTAGTAGTCGACGTTTTTCGAACCCTTGATCAGGCGGTCATAGGCGATGACCTTGACACCCTTGTCGGCCGCATTCTGCAATGCCTTGGACAGCGTGGTGCCGTCGATGGAGGCGATCACCAGGACCTTCGCACCCTTGGTGATCATGTTCTCGATCTGGGCCAGCTGGTTCGGGATGTCGTCGTCGGCGTATTGCAGGTCGGTCTTGTAGCCGCGCTCCTTGAGCACCTTGACCATGTTGTCGCCGTCGGCGATCCAGCGGGCCGAGGATTTGGTCGGCATCGAGATGCCGATGCTGCCCTTGTCCTGCGCATGCGCAAGCGGCGCAATACCCACGGCGCCCAGGGCCAGGCCGGCCAGCAAAGTCTTCAGGAAAATGCGTTTCATGAATTGTCTCCTTGTGTGTTATTGAATAATTCTTCCAGTATCCGTGCGCTGTTGCACGCACAAAATCAGTACTTACGCTTGGGGAACTCCTTGGCCGCCACTTCCATCGGAAAAATCCCTTCTTCGGTAACGATACGTTTCTGAACCGGCTTGCCGGCCTTGATGTCCTTGACGGCCGCCATCAGTTGCGGGCCCAGCAAGGGGCTGCACTCCACCGACACATTGAGCTTGCCGGCCATCATGGCTTCGAAAGCGCCTTTGACGGCATCGATGGAGATGATGGTGATGTCCTTCGCCGGCTTCAGGCCCGCCTCTTCAATCGCCTGGATAGCGCCTATGGCCATATCGTCGTTGTGCGCGTAGAGCACGTTGATCTTTTTGCCTTCGGCCTTGAGGAAGGCCTCCATCACCTCCTTGCCCTTGGCCCGTGTGAAATCCCCCGTCTGCGAGCGGATGATCTTGAACTTCGGGTCGGCCTTGATGATTTCTTCAAACCCTTTTTTGCGGTCTATGGCCGGCGCGGAGCCCACGGTGCCCTGCAGCTCGACGATGTTGACCGGGCCGCTGCCGCCTTTCATTTTTTCGACCAGCCAGCGGCCTGCCTTGCGGCCTTCCTCCACAAAATCGGAGCCCATGAACGAGACGTAGAGCGAGGTGTCCTTGACGTTGACGGAGCGGTCGGTCAGCACCACCGGAATCTTCGCGGCCTTGGCCTCGCGCAGAACGGTTTCCCAGCCCGATTCGACCACCGGCGAGAACGCGATCACATCCACTTTTTGCGCGATGAAAGAGCGGATCGCCTTGATCTGGTTTTCCTGCTTTTGCTGCGCATCCGAAAACTTGAGTTCGATGCCCGCGTCCTTGGCGGCCGATTTGATGGACTCGGTGTTGGCGGTGCGCCACTCGCTTTCCGCGCCCACCTGGCTAAAGCCCAGCACGATGGGTTTTTGCGCCCACGCCGAGCGCGGCAGCAGCCCGGCAAGGGGCGCGCACGCAAGCGCGGCGGCGAGGGTACGGCGATGGATCTTCATCATGTTGTCTCCTTGGTTGAAATGAAACTGACGGCTCTTCGGTGATCTCCTGTGGTTCAAGCCAGCACGTAGCCGGTCTTGACGGTGGTGTAAAACTCGGCCGCGTAGCGGCCCTGCTCGCGCGGGCCGTAACTCGATCCCTTGCGCCCGCCGAAGGGCACGTGGAAGTCGACGCCCGCCGTGGGCAGGTTCACCATGGTCATGCCGACCTCGGCGTGGCGCTTGAAATGCATGGCGTGCTTGAGGGAGCTTGTGCAGATGCCCGCGCACAGGCCGAAAGGCGTGTCGTTGGCGAGAGCCAGCGCGTGGTCGAAGTCATCGGCCTGCAGCACGCAGGCCACGGGCCCGAAGATCTCTTCGCGCGCGATGCGGTGCTCGGGCCGGGCCAGGAACAGCGCCGGGTTCATGTAATGCCCCGGTGTCGGGCGTTCGAGCAATTCACCGCCCCAGACATGCTCGGCGCCCTCGCCGCGCCCTATGTCCAGGTAGGCCTGGTTCTGCTCGAGCTGGCCCTGGTCAACCACGGGCCCCATTTCAATGCCTTGTTCCAGCGCGTGGCCGACCTTGAGCGCGGCGATGCGGTGGCGCAGCCGGGCAACGAATGCGTCGTGCACGGGCGCCTCCACAATGAGACGGCTTGACGCGGTGCAACGCTGCCCGGTCGAGAAGTACGAGCCCTGCACCGCGCAGTCGACGGCCCGGTCAAGATCGGCGTCGGCCAGCACCACCAGCGGATTCTTGCCGCCCATCTCCAGCTGCACCTTGGCGCGGCGCGCGGCGGCGGACTGCAGAATGCGTTCGCCCGTTGCCACCGAGCCTGTAAAGCTCAGCGCATGGACCAGGGGATGGTCGACCAGCGTTTGCCCGACTTCCCGGCCGCTGCCCATGACCAGGTTGAACACGCCCGCGGGCAAGCCGCAGCGGCTGATGATTTCGGCCAGGGCCCAGCCGCAGGTGGTGGCCAATTCGGCCGGCTTGAAGACCACCGTGTTGCCATAGGCCAGTGCCGGTGCTATCTTCCAGGCCGGGATCGCCAGCGGGAAATTCCACGGCGCGATGATGCCCACCACGCCGACGGGCTCACGTGTCACGTCGACCTGGATGCCGGGCCGCACCGACGCCAGGATGTCGCCCTGCACACGCAGCGCTTCCCCGGCGAAAAACTTGAAGATCTGGCCGGCCCGCGCCGCTTCGCCCACGCCTTCGGGCAGCGTCTTTCCTTCTTCCCGCGCCAGCAGCATGCCCAGCTCGTCCTTGCGCGCCAGGATCTCGCTGCCAATCTGGTCGAGCACATCGGCGCGGCGCTGCGGGGTGCTGTGGCGCCAGTGCGGCAAAGCCTCCGACGCGGCCCGGATGGCGAGCTCGGTCTGGTTGCGGTCGGCGCGCGCGTACTCGCTCACCACTTCCCGGGTATCCGAGGGGTTGCGGCTGATGCCCGTGGTGGTGCCGGTTTCCCAGCGCCCATTGATGTAGTGCCGGGCGCTTTGCTGCAGTTCGCCGAATTTCATGAAGGCCTCGTTTTTCATCCAGGCGCAGTCTATGATTCATTTTGATATCGATCTAATCGTTTTTTTGACAAAGTAGATATCGTTCTACGCATTCTGGAAAACCCGATGAGTACTTATAACCACTGGTTCATACGCGCACGGCTCAAAACGCGGCAATTACTGCTACTGGTGGCGCTCGCGGAAGAAGGAAACATCCATCGCGCGGCGCAGGTCCTCAGCATGACGCAGCCGGCCGCATCCAAATTGCTCAAGGATTTGGAGGATGTGCTGGAGGTCCCGCTGTTCGAGCGCCTTCCGCGCGGGATGCGGCCGACCTGGTACGGCGAGACCATGATCCGCCACGCGCGCATGGCACTGGCCAGCCTGAACCAGGCGCATGACGAACTCACCGCGCTCAAGACCGGGCACTTCGGCCACGTCGGCATAGGCGCGATCACCTCGCCGGGGCTGGCCTTGCTGCCGCCGGCGGTCGCCGTGGTCAAGCAGGAGCATCCCAGCCTGCGCATCTCGCTGGACATCGAAACCAGCCCGGTGCTGCTGGAGCGGCTGGAGCAGGGCCGGCTGGACATCCTGGTAGCGCGCCTTTTTGCCGAGCACGACAAGACGAACCTGCGCTACGAGCCCCTGGTCGAGGAGCCGGTGTGCGCCATGGCGAGGCCCGGGCACCCGCTGCTGGGCGTGGCTGGCCTCACCTTGCGCGACGTGGTGGCGGCCGCCTGGATCGTGCCGCCCGCAGGCAGTGTGCTGCGGCACCGCTTCGAGCTGATGTTCCAGGAAGACGGGCTGGCCCCGCCCATCAACGTGGTGGAGTCCTCAGCGCTGCTGTTCATCACGCGCATGCTGCAGCAAAGCGACATGGTGGCGGTGGTCGCGGCCGACGTGGCGCGGTATTACGCGGCGCACGGCATCGTCTCAGTGCTGCCGCTGGACATGCCCTGCCACATGGACGCCTTCGGCATCATCACCCGCACCGACCGGCTGCCTTCGCCCGCCGCCAAGGTCATGATGAAGGCGCTGAAGACGGTGAGCTTCACACTGTACGGACGCAAACTCGAAGCGGACTAAAAACCCGCGCGGCTCAGGCCAGTGACACCGCGGAACCGGCTTAGCCGGGCCGCTGGTGTGCCCCCTGAGGGGGAGGCGCCGAAGGCGCTTCGGGGGGAGCTTCATGGTCAGACCCAGCCGGCATCCACCGTGAACTCCTGCGCGGTGCACATGGCGGCGTCATCGGATGCCAGGAACAGCACCATGCGCGCAATGTCGTGGGGCAGCAGCTTGTCGGGCAGGCACTGGTTGCGCTCGAGTTCCTTCTCGCCTTCGGCGTCCAGCCAGAGCTTGATCTGCCGCTCCGTCATCACCCAGCCCGGCGATACGGTGTTGATGCGGATGCGGTCCCGGCCCAGCGTTTTTGCGAGCCCGCGCGTCAGGCCGTTCACCGAGGACTTGGCGATGGCGTAGCACGGGTAGCCGGAGCCCTTGCCCTGCCAGCCGGTGGAACCCAGGTTGATGATGGAGCCGGCGCCCAGCCGCTGCATGCCGGGCACCACCGACTGGATCGCAAAAAAAGCCGGCCGCTCATTGATCGCAATACGGTCGTCGTAGTAGGCGGGCGTCACGGACTCCAGGCTGTGGCGGTCATCGCTGGCCACGTTGTTGACCAGCACCGAAAAGTCGCCCACGGCGCCCGCCGCCTCGGCCACCGCGGCTTGCAGCGCGGCCACGTCCCGCACGTCGCAGGCGCGCCACCACGGGCGGGCGTGCCCCGCATCGGCGAGTTGCTGCGCGAGCGCTTCACTGGCCTCTTTCGCGACATCAATGAAGGCAACGCGTGCGCCCTGCTGCGCAAAAGCCGTCACGATGGCCGCGCCTATGCCGCTGCCCCCGCCGGTGACAAACACCGGCCGGTTCTTCAGGCTGGGAAAGACGGCCAATGTGTCAGTGGCGGGAGCGGCCCGCATGGGGCTGGAACTTGAAGGGTTTGTCATTGCAATTTATGTATCAAGAATATTGAAATAAGAAGTTTTCAACATCACTATGCATTGATATCATCCACCGCGTCAAGAGCAAGAGCCTGCGGTGCCCATCCACCCGGCGCAGAACACGGGGACATGAGTGACATCGATTCTCGACACGCCCGCAGCCACGCCGGCACTGGGCCTGGCGCATTGCGTTCACCCGGCCGGAGCGCTGCTCGGCGAGGGCACCTTGTGGTCGCCGCGTGAGCAGGCTTTGTACTGGGTGGACATCCTTGCATGCCGCCTGCACCGCTTTCACCCGGCAACGGGCGGGCGCACCAGCTGGGCTTTTGACGAAGAAATTTCCGCGCTGGCGGAACGCACGAATGCACCCGGCCTGATCGTGACCTTGCGGCGCGGCTTCGCGCTGTTTGACCCCGGGTCGGGCGCCGCGCCGCGCTACCTGCACCAGCCGGAGGCAGGCTTGCAGGGCAACCGCTTCAATGACGGCAAGTGTGATGCGCAAGGCCGTTTCTGGGCGGGGACCATGGACTTTGACTGCGTGGCCACCACCGGCGCGCTGTACCGCTATGACCCCGATGGGCGCTGCACGCGCCATGATGAAGGCTTCGCGGTGACCAACGGCCCCACCTGGTCCGCCGACCAGCGCACCCTCTATTTCAACGACACGGTCAAGGGCCGCACCTATGCCTATGACTTTGATGCCGGGGCCGGCACTGTGTCAAACAAGCGGCCCTGGCTGGCCTTCGCACCCGGCGACGGTGTGCCCGACGGCATGACCACGGACGCAGCGGGCCGCGTGTGGATTGCCCACTGGGGCGGCGCCTGCGTCAGCTGCCACGATCCGGTCACTGCGCGTGAACTGTGCCGCGTGCCCTTGCCCACAAGCCATGTGACCAACTGCGCTTTTGGCGGGGCGGACATGCGCACGCTTTTTATCAGCACCGCGCGAACCGGGCTCACGCCGGAACAGCTTGCCGGCCAGCCGCTGGCCGGCGGATTGTTCGCGGTGGCCATGGACAGCCCCGGCCTGCCCGCCGGTTTGTTCGGCGGCTGATGCCCATGACTGATTCCGCGCATCCTGTTGCCTGGCTGCGCCACGCCGGCCAGCGCCTGGGGCTGCTGCCCTCGCTGGGCGGCAGCGTGGCCGCCTGGCAGCTTGAACGTCCGCAAGGACAGCTGGATCTTTGGCGGCCGTGGGACGGAAAAACCGAAGACCTCTACCAGACCGCTTCATTCGCCATGGTGCCGTGGTCCAACCGCATCAGCGGTGGCGGCTTCACGCACGAAGGGCAATTCCATCCCATGCGGCCGAATCGTGCCGGCGAGCCCTACCCCATCCATGGCGACGGCTGGCTGCAAGCCTGGCAGCTTTCACAGCCGGCGGCCGACACACTGGTGATGGCCTTGGTATCGCACGGCTTCGACGGCAACCCGTATGACTATGAGGCCATGCAGACCTTCCGGCTGGTGGACGGCGGGCTGGACCAGCAACTGCGGGTGCGCCACCTGGGCGCCACGCCCTTGCCCTACGGCCTGGGCGTGCACCCCTGGTTTCCGCGCACCGCGCAAACGCGGATCACCGCGCCGGTGCAAGGCCTCTGGCTCTGCGGCGATGATCCGCTGCCGCTTGCGCACACGACGGACTTTCCGTCGGGCTGGGACCTGAACAAGGGCGCGCCGGCCAACGGCCCGCTCATCGACAACGGCTACACCGGCTGGGGCGGCAAGGCCTGCATCACCTGGCCGGAACTCGGCTTGCAGGTCACGGCCGGCATGCCGGACTTTGAACGCGAGGGCGGCACGGCGCAGCACTTCTGCCTGGTCTATCGGCCGCCCCAGGGACCTGCGTTTTGTTTTGAGCCGATCACGCAGCCCATCGATGCCTTCCACCTGCCGGGGCAACCCGGCCTGCGTGTGCTGGGGCGCGGGGAAGCGTTTTCGCTCACCATCCAGTGGCGCATTGAGCCCGCGGCCGCGCCAGCCTGAACGGCAATACCAAGCGCTTAAACCAGGCCGCTGAGCTTGCGGGCCGCCTCCAGCAATTTCTGCACATGCCGCTCGTCGTAGCGTTCTGCCGGCATGGTCAGCGTCAGCGCGGCGGCCAGGCTGCCGTCGGCCCTGAACACCGGCGCCGATATACCGGCCACGCCCTCCAGGCGATCGCCCACCGACGAGTAATAGCCCTGCTCGCGGATGCGGGCGTAGAGGGTTTTGTCCTTGGCGCTGGCGCCGGCGGGCCTGGCGCCGAAAGCCGTCAGCACGCGGCCGCCCGTGCCGCGGTTCAGCGGCAGCACGTCGCCGGCGCGTATGTGGTCGCGCACCGGCTGCGGTGAATCGACCCGGTACAGGCACAGGCGCGCATCACCCTGCACCACGTGGTAAGCCGCGCTTTCGCGTGTGGCCGCCACCAGCGCGCGCAGGGCCGGCAGCACCACACGTTCCAGCGAGAACGAAGCGGCATACACTGCGTTGAGCCGCGCCACTTCATTGCCGAGGCCGTAGCTGCCGTCGTCCAGCCGCTGCACCAAGCGCGCGTGTTCCAGCGAAGCCAACAGGCGCAGCGCCGTGCTTTTATAGAGTTGCGTGCGGCTGGACAGCTCCGCCAGGCTGAGCGAGGTGTCGCCCGCGCGGAAGGCCGACAGCAGCGTCAGGGCGCGGTCCACCGCGGCGGCGCCGCCCGGCGCGGCGTGGCTGTCGGCAAGGGATTCGATCTGGGCTTTGCGAGGCATGGCCACCTTTCAGGTCTGGCGCGCCGCGCGGCTTGACGGGCCGGCGGTTCACGCGCAATGGCTAATAAGAAAGAACTACATTCTATCTTATGGAACTTCACGCTTGAACGCAAGCCCGCTTGCACACGCGCTGAGTGTGTCTCAAATCCGCCGCACAACAGCGGGATCGGCGACGGAATAAGGGTCAATCCCCTGTCGATTGCTGACATTGATCCGCATAATGAACGCGCATGGACAAACTCAAGCAGCTGGAATCTTTTGTCTCGGTGGTGGCGCGCGGCAGCCTGACGGCGGCGGCCAAATCCGAGGGCGTGGCGCCCGCCATCATGGGCCGGCGGCTGGACGCGCTGGAAGAACGGCTGGGCGTGAAGCTGCTGGTGCGCACCACGCGGCGCATCGCGCTCACGCATGAAGGCAGCGCCTTCCTGGAAGACTGCCAGCGCCTGCTGGCCGACCTGGCCAATGCGGAGGCCAGCGTGTCGGCCGGCGGCGTCAAGGCCAGCGGCCACTTGCGCATCACGGCGCCGGCGGGCTTCGGGCGGCGCCACGTTGCGCCGCTGGTGACCAAATTCCGCGAGCAGCATGCCGACGTGACGATTTCCCTGAACCTCAGCGACCGCGTGGTCGACCTGGCGGGCGAGGGTTTTGACTGCGCGGTGCGCGTGGGCGACCTGCCGGATTCCTCGCTGGTCAGCGTGCGCATGGCCGACAACCGGCGCCTGTGCGTGGCCACGCCGCGCTACCTCAAAAACCACGGCACACCGCAGCACCCCAGCGAACTGGCGCGCTTTGACTGCCTCACGCTGTCCAGCGACGCGTCGCAGACGCGGGGCTGGGCCTTCCAGGTGGCCGGCGAGCTGGTGCACCTCAAGCCGGGCGGCCCGCTCGATTGTTCCGACGGCCAGGTCCTGCACGACTGGTGCCTGGCCGACTACGGCATTGCCTGGCGCAGCACCTGGGAGGTCGAATCGGAAATCGCCGCCGGGCGGCTGACACCGGTGCTGGAAGATTTCGCCGCGCCGCCCAACGGCATTTACGCGGTGTTCCCTCAGCGCAAACACCTGCCGTTGCGGGTGCGCCTGTGGGTGGACTTCCTCAAGCACCACTACAGCCAGCCGGAGTTCTGGCGCTCGTCGGCGGCCAGGCCCTGAGCCCCTTCCCCCAACACACAGACTGAAAAAGGACCTCGCGATGACACTCGAAGCCCTGCTGGCCTATGCCCACCTGCTGGCGATTTTCACCATGGTGGTTTTTCTCGCGAGCGAGGCGGCGCTGTGCCGCGTCGAATGGCTCAACGCCGCCGTGGTCGAGCGGCTGGGCAAAGTCGACATGGTCTACGGCATCGCCGCCGGCGCAGTGCTGGTGACCGGACTGGCGCGCGTCTTCCTGGGCAGCAAGGGCGCTGCCTTTTATGCCCACAACCCTTTGCTCTATTTAAAGCTGGTCATGTTCCTGGTGATAGGGCTGATCTCCATCAAGCCGACCCTGATGTTTGTGCGCTGGCGGCGTGCGCTGCGCGCCAGCGGCGCCCTGCCCGACGCGGTGGAGGTCAAAAAAGCGCGGCGGCTGGTGATGGTGCAGGCGCACATCCTGCCCTTCATTCCGCTGGTGGCGGT
>NZ_CALROB020000047.1:0-36839 GCF_943369675.1 Polaromonas sp. YR568
CCGGCGCCCAAGCCCTTGCGGCCGGGCCCAAGGCCGGCCTCGACAAACTGGAATTCGCCGGCGCGCATGACCAGCACACCCCCGTCCTGCTCAGCGCCGCCTCCCGCCCCGTGCCGTTTCGCGGCGCCGACGGGCGCGTGCACATCGACTATGAACTGCAGGTGACCAATGCGCGCGCCGTGCCCGCCAGGCTGGTGTCGCTCGAAGTGCTGGACGGCGGCTCCGGCAAGGTGCTGGCCACCGTCTCCGGCGATGAGGTCGCCCGCACTTTCTCCCTGCTGGGCGGTGCCGCCACCGACAGCGTGGACGCATCGCAAACCGGCTTTTTCTGGATCGACGTGGTGCTCGAGCCCGGCCAGCCGCTGCCCAAAACCCTGTCGCACCGCGTGGTGACCGCCGGCGCCGAAGTCAGGCTCACGGCCGCCGTCAAATCCGCGAACGAAGGCATTGTGCAGACCACCCAAACCGGCGGCAACGTGGCGCTCAGCACGCGGCCCGCGCTGCTGATAGGCCCGCCGCTGGAAGGCCCGGGCTGGGTGGCTTTCAACGGCTGCTGCAAGGAAGCCCCGCACCGGCGCGCTGGCATTCCCGTGAACGGCAATTTTTACGTGGGCCAGCGCTTCGCGATCGACTGGATCAAGCTGGACGCCAACTCGCAGCAAAGCAACGGCGACAGCAACAAGAACGAAAACTGGCCGACCTACGGGCAAAAAGCCATCGCCGTGGCGGACGCCAAGGTGGTCTCCGTGCTCGACGGCCTGCCCGAGCGCGTGCCCAATGCCCTGCCGCCCGACACCACCATGCAGAACGCCACCGGCAACCACGTGATCCTGGACCTGGGGCGCGGTTACTACGCGTTTTATGCGCACCTGCAGCCCGGCTCGCTCAAGGTGCGCGCCGGCGACCGCGTCAGGCGCGGCCAGGTGCTGGCGCTGCTCGGCAACTCGGGCAACACCACCGCGCCGCACCTGCATTTCCATGTGTCCGATGGCATGGCTCCGCTGTCGTCCCAGGGCCTGCCTTACGTCATCGATTCATTCGTCGTCAAAGGCGTCGCTGTCGACGCGACCGAGCAGGGCAAGGTGATCGTCAAGCCCTTGCCCCAGCAAGGCCCGCAGCGCGCCGCTTTGCCGCTGGATGCCTACGTCGTCGATTTCCCCTCCTTGAAGTGAGGCCGGGCCGCGCCGGGACCGGCGGCGCGTGCCGATGAAGCAGAAGAAATATGTTCAGACTCGCGTTGATTCTTTTTGGTGGCGATGCGCTGGTCAAGCGCTGGAAAATTTTCATGGCGGCCGGCGTGCTGACCGTGCTTTTCGGCGCCATGCTCCTCGTCGACCTGGTCGATGGTGTGGCCGACGTCGCCACCTGGGTGCTGGGGGCGGTGCTGCTGGCCCAGGGCATTGCCGAGATGGTGGTGGGCGCCACCCACACGCAGGTGCGGCGCCGCTTCGAAATTTTGCGCGGCGCGGCCATGGTGGTGTTCGCCGCCCTGGTGCTGGATTTCCCCTGGGACAACTCGATCGCCACCGCCATCCTGTTCGCGGGTGCCTTCATCTTCAACGGCTTGGTCCGCATCGCCTCCAGCTGGCTGATCCGCTACCCGAGCTGGCGCAAGTCCAACCTGATCGGCTGGGGCTACCTGCTCATGGCGCTGCTGCTGCTGAGCAACTGGCCCGTTCCCTCCAGCATGAACGTGTCCCTGTGCACCGGCCTGGCCATGATCGCGGGCGGCTACATCCTGATGCGCGGTGCCTGGCGGCTCAGGCGACTGCCGCGCGGCTCACGGCTGGCGGCCGTCGAGCTCTACAGCGGCACCCGCGTGCTGCAGCCCGATGTTGCGCCGCCCAGCGCCGAGGTGCTGGCCGCCAACGCCGCCGCCGGGCACATGGTGGTGCACGTCTGGACGGCGGTCGACGCGGTCGACGGCGACCAGGACCGCATACGCCTTCCGCTGATCGAGCGCTACATCGCCTCCATGACGAAGAAGGGCCGCGTCTCCACCGGCCACGTGGCGCTGGAATGTGAAGACGGCCTCTACATCAGCCACCATCCGCGCGTGCGCCTGGCCATCACCCAGGCGAACCTGGCCCGCCACCTGCGCGCCACCTCGGGCAACGACCACCCCGGCATGTGGCTGCCCGCCTACGCCGGGGAAGCCGAGGCGACCCGGCCTTCCACGCACAAGATCCTGTTCCGCGTCTACAACCGCGCCTACCTGCAGGCCTTCTGGGACGCCTACCGCCAGGACGACACCTACAACCTCACCAACCGCAATTGCTCCGTCGTGGTGACGCAGGCCGTGGACGCGGCCATGGAAGGCGTGTTCGCCGACAAGCCGTTCTGGCGCACCCTGCTGCGGCTTTCGCTGCACCCTGACGTGTGGATGGCCGGCGGTGCCCGCGTGCGCGCCGAAGCCATGGCCTGGACGCCGGGGCTGGCGCTGGATTACGTGAGCGCGATCCGGCGCATCACGCACCCGCGCCATGACCTCAAGGTGCACCTTTCACGCTGGTGGAAAACGCGCAAGGCGCGCAAAGCGCGCGCGCCCTGAAGCCGGGGCCGCGCGGATATCTGCTCAGCCGCCGCCTTCCGGCTGCCCTTGTCCCACCGGCTCGGCCAGCGCCGCTTTCGCCGCGGCGGCGACCTCCTGCAGCGGAGCCAGGTAGCGCTTCACCGCCTCCTCGTCGCTCATGGTCGAGCTGAACCAGGTGACGCCCACGCTGGCCACCACGCGGTGCGCGTCGAAGACCGGCAGCGCCAGCGTGTTGGACACCGGGCGCACCTTGGGGTCGCGCAAGGCGTAGCCCTGGCGGCGTATGAGTTCCAGCGTCGCGTCCAGCGAGGCGCGGTTTTGCGCCACGGCGTTTTCCGGGTTGTCGGCCGCGTCGAGCAGGGAGATCAGCGCCTCGCGCTCTTCGTCTTCGCAAAATGCCAGGTAGGCCCGGCCCAGCGCGCGTGTCAGCAGACTCAGCCGCATGTCGATGCTCGAATGCAGCAGGGCCAGCGGCGAATTCGGAATGGTGCTGTAGCGGATCACCGCCGCGCCTTCGTCGGGCACCGCCAGCGCGGCCGGCCACTTGATGGCCTGCGTCAGCGCGTCCAGCAGCGGCGCCACCACCTCGACGATGCGCGGCTCGCTGTGGTAACCGCTGGCCAGCATTCGGACTTTCGAGGTCAGCAAATAGCCGCCGGCCTTGGGCGCGCGCCGCACATAGCCCAGGCCCTCCAGCGTTTGCAGCAGCCGCACCAGCGAAGGCTTGGGGACGTTTGTCTCAGCGTGCAATTGGGCGATGCTGCTGACCGGGTGGCGGTTCAGGCATTCGAGCAGCTGCACCGCGCGCACCACGGCTTCGACGGGGGGAAAAGAGGCCATGCCCGCATTCTCGTGCATGGGCGGGCGGCGCCGCCAGAGGGTAATCCGCCTTCAGCCCAGAGCCGCGCTTGCCGGCGGATTTACTGCCGGATCTTTCCGGTGCCGCTGATGATGCTCAACTCCACGAACTTCGAACCCGCGCGGCTGCCCGGTTTGTAGCCCACCACATAACCGCCCATGTCGTAGCGGTCCATCGCATCCAGGGCGCGCACCATGCCTTCGCGGCTGGGCTTGGCGCCCTGGCGGCGCACCGCTTCGACGATGACCTTGCCGGCGATGTAGCCCTCCATCATGGCGTAGCTCATGGGCACTTCAAGGGTCTTCTTCGCGGCCGCGGCTTCCTGGAATTCCTTGCTCAGGCGGTTGGCGATCTTGTAGGGGTTGGGTGTGACCTGGGCGATGGAGACACCCTGCATCTGCTCTTCGGCCAGGCGTTTGGTCAGCTGCTCGATGTCCACACCGGAGTGGGCAAACAGCTGCGCGCCGGCGCGGCCGTAGTTTTCAATAAAACCCGCGGCGGCGGCGCCCGTGGACACCATGAAGATGGCCTGCGGCGCGGCTTCCGTCATCGTGGCGACGGCTTTGCCGACCTGCGAGGTGCGGGCCGGGTAGCCGGCTTTTGCGACCAGCGTCAGGCCGGCCTTTTTGGCGGCGGCCTCGGCGGCCGCCAGCAGCGCGGCGGCGCCCGGGCCCTCTTCGTAAAAAAGGCCTATGCGCTTGATGCCCACCGTGGCCACGTGTTCGACGAAGCGGTCCAGCTCATCCTGCAGCCCGGCGCGCACGTTGTAGAGGTAAGGTGTTTCGGGGCGTATCTGCGTGACGCGGTAGCCGATGAGCGCGATCTGGGTTTTCTCCAGCACGCCCGAGGCGGCCAGGTCTTCGATGTTGCTGTTGCCGAAGTAGCCCGCCAGCACCATGGGGTTGTCTTCGGCCAGCATCTTGCGGGTGAGCGCGACGGTTTCCGCCGGCAGGCCGCCGTCGTCCTTGCGGACCAGGGCGAAGGTGTGGCCGTTGACGCCGCCCCCCTTGTTGACGGCGTCGAAATACAGTTGCATGCCGGTGCCGTAGGCGCGGCCCTGGTTGGCTTCCAGGCCAGACATGGCGCAGACCTCGCCGACCACGACCTGCACCGCATGGGCCAGGGGCGCTGCGAGAGAGGCGAACGCCAGGACGGCGGCGGGAAAAATGGCGTGAACGTTTTTCAAGCGGGTCTCCTCAGGTTGTTATTGATCTATCCGCAGTCGCATGCCGATGCGCGTCCTGCCGGTGTGGCTCCCAGCCGCATGCTAACTCAGGGAACGGCGTTCTGTCTGGTTCCGAAGGCCTCGATGGCGCCTTGGCGCAACAGTCCCTGGTCGGTGCCCACGACAAACCATTCGGCGCCGCGCGCGGCATAGCGCTCGCGCTCGGCCATGTTCCCGACCGCGATGGCGACCATCTTGCCCGCCGCTTTGGTGGCCGCGATGATGTGGTCCACCGCGCGCTCCACCGCCGGCTCGGCCGTGTTGTCGAACCCCATGGACAGCGCCAGGTCGGCCCGGCCTATGAACAGCGCATCCACCCCGTCGACCGCGGCAATGGCCTCGGCTTCCTCCACCGCCCGCGCGCTTTCGATCTGGCACAGCAGCATGGCGCCGTCGCCCTGGGCCAGCGCCTGCTTCATGCTCAGGCTGCCATAGCCCGCCGCGCGCGGCGAACTCGAAAAGCCGCGCAGCCCGCCGCGAAAACGCACTTTGGCCACCAGCGCGCGCGCCTGCTCCGCCGTGTCCACGTGCGGCACCACCAGGCCCGCGGCGCCCAGGTCCAGCGCCGACAGCAGCGTGGCGGCCTCGCTGTCGGGAACCCGCACCGCGACCGGCAAGCCGCATGCGCGCCCCGCCAGCACCATGAGGTCGATGTCACGGCGGTCAAAGGGCGCGTGTTCGGCGTCGACCACCACAAAATCCAGCTTTGACATTGCCAGGATCTCTATCACCTGCACCGATGCCGTCTTCACGAAGGTGCCCACATGGCTGCTGCCGGGCGCCGGGCGCGCCAGGCGCAAGGCGGCCGTCATGCCGCGGCTTTCTCAGGCGCCGCATAGTCGCCGGAATTGGCCACCCAGCCCTTGGCAATGAAGTCCGCGCGCGGCGGCGAGAACACGTCGATCAGCAGGTGCCGGCCCGGGCCCACGCCTTCGCTGGTGTGGATGGTGTGCACCGGCACCACCATCAGTGAAGGCGAGCCCAGCCGCGCGTGCGTGTCGTCCTGCCAGGCGTCCGCGTCCTGGCCCCATTCCACCCGCAGGTGGTGCACGAAGTCGCCGGCCAGCGCCAGCGAGCCCTGCTCGAAGGAGGTGTGCGAATGCGGGCTCAGCGCATGGCGGTCGCGCGGGCCTTCGTACTCCACCCAGTTGATGGACAGCGTGGCGGTCTGCAGCATCTTCAGGCGCGGCTTGTCCTTGGGCGCCGCGATCGAGTCGATGGAAAAAATGCGCGGCTGCACACCGGCGTGCAGCGCGCGCCAGGGTGGCCCCACCGGCGCGATGCGCGGGTCGCGCTGCGCATAGGCCGGCTCGTTGAGCGCGCCGGCCGCAACGCCCTCGCGCAGCGACGACAGCACCACGCAGGTCGCGCCGGGCCGCAGGTCGAGTTGCCAGGCGCCCGGCGGCAGGATGCAGATGGAACGCGGCGGCGCTTCGGCATCGCTTCCCGCACCCGAAATGCCCACGGGCGCATCGAGCACGATGAGCATGGCCTCGTCGGCCGATTCAAACGCGGGGCGGGTGCCGGTGGTCCCGGCGTGGTGCCAGGCGACGGCGAAATTCTGCGCGCGGCCTGTCCAGTGCCGCGCGCCGTTGGGCTTGGCATCGGGAGGCAGGGCCAGGTCCAGCAGGCTGGGCGGGCGGGCCGCGGTGGGGGAGAGGGTTTCCATGGGAATTGCTTTCAGGGGTTTCACGGGGCCGGTGGTGCAGCAGCGGCCTTCAGCCCGTGGTCGGCGTGCTGCTCTTGAACACGGCCTGGATGGTGCGGGACACATAACGCCAGCGGCCGTCGGCGCCGCGCCGGCAGACGTCGTGCACGTCGGCGATCATGATGGCCGGCTCCGAAGGCAGCACCGGCTCGCCGTCGGCCGCGTGCAGCAGCAATATCCAGTCGCCCGTGGCGTTGTCCGCGTCCTGCACCACCACGCGCTGGTTGGTGATGACGTGGCGCGCGGTGCGGGCTTTCGGGCGCGCCTGCCGGCCCTGGTAGTACGCGAGGATGGCGACGCGGCCGCTGCGCTGCTGCAGGCTGGTGGTGAACACGCCGTCCTCGACGAAGAACTCATGCGCCCTCGTGCCTTTTTGCCGGTCCACCTCGTACCAGTACTCGGCGTTCAGTGCCGCGACCTCGGTGGCTATGTTCAGTTTTTCCTGGGGTGTCATATGCGAATGGAAGAGGTGTGATTAAAAGGATGTGGAAGAGGCGGCGGCCACCGGCGCAAAACCAAACAGCCGCGCCGGGTTGTCGCCCAGAACCTTCTGGCGGTCCGCGTCCGATGGAAGCCAGCGTTTGAGCGCCGCCAGCAGCGTCGCGTGGTCGATACGTTCTTTCGCATGCAGGTAAGGCCAGTCGGAGCCCCAGACGCAGCGCTCCAGCGTGAAGGCATCCATCAGCGCCGCCACGTAAGGGTCGGTATCCTCATAAGGAAAGCCTTCGGAAAAACGGAACACGCCGGACAGCTTCACCACCGCCTGGCCGCCGCGCCCCAGTTCCAGCAAGGCCTTGAAGCCCGGCTGGTCCAGCCCGGCCTTCAGGTCGGGGCGGCCGCAGTGGTCGACCACGATGGGCAGGCCGGCGCGCTCCAATACCGGAAGCGCATCGAGGAGGGTGTTGCCTTCGTAGTGCACCTGCGCGAACCAGCCGTGTTCCCGCGCCAGTTGCAGCGTGCGTTCCGCACCCGGCGCGGTCAGCGCGGGGCTCGCCGGAAAGTTGAGGTTGAAGCGCAGCCCGATCACACCGGCTTGCGCCATGCGGGTGAATTCTGCTTCCGGCGTGCCGTGCGCCACCACGGCCACACCCTTGAACTTGCCGGGGAAACGCGCCAGCGTGCGCATCAGCGCGCCGTTGTCCGTGCCGTAGCCGCCCAGCGGGTTGATGAGCAGGCCGTGCGTGAAGCCGTGCGCGTCCAGCACGCAGGCAAACTGGTCCGCCGTGCCGACCTCGCAGGCCAGCGCATCGAAGCCGCGCGTGCCGTGGAAGGGGTGGTGCTTCAGGTCGTACACATGCGCATGGCAGTCGACACGCAGGTGCTTTGCCCGTGTCAGGAGGTCGCCGGGCACATGATGGATGGGGGGAAACTGCATGGAGGGTTCGGGGCGGACGTGGACCGGACGATAGACGCGGGGGGTGGTGGCGGCAAGGCGCTTGTGAAGGGATTTCGCTGTGCGAAAAGATTTAAAAAACCGTGAAGCCGGGCCCCTGCGGACCCGGCTGTGCGCGCGCGATGCGCCTAGCTTTTGACGGTCGCCACCAAAGGCCCGAAGCGGGCGCTCTCTTCCGCGAGCACACGCGCCAGCACATCGGCGGGCAGCACGTCCACCCGCGTGCGGGTCGCTTCCAGGGCCTGGCGAAAGCCCGGGTCTGTCGCCGCGTCGCCCAGCACCAGCGCGAGTTTGGCTGCCACACTTGCGGGCGTTCCCTTGGGCGCATAAAAGGCAAAGTGGGTGGACACGTCCAGGTCTATGCCGGCCTCGGCCAGGCTGGGCACGTCGGGCGCCAGCGGGAAACGCTCCTTGCTCACCACCACGACGGCGTTCACCGTTCCCGCCTCCACCTGCGGCATCACCGTGCTGGGCGCGCCTATCAGCGCGTCGACGTGGCCGCCCAGCAGCGACTGCATGGCCGTGGCGACACCCGAGAAAGGAATGTGCGTCACGCTGCTGCCGAGCGCGCGCGCCAGCGCCTCCATGCCCAGGTGCGGCGCGGAGCCGAAGCCCGGCGATCCGTAGCTCAGCGCGCCGGGGCGGCTCTTGATGAAATCGACCAGGCTGCGCAGGTCGCGTATCGGCGAGCCCTTTTTTGTCGCGATGAGGTAAGGAATGGTTACCAGGTTCAGCAGCGGCACGAAGTCCGCCGGCACCGGCGTGCCCGCCTGCAGCCGCGGCGCGATGGTCAGCGCGCCCGAGCCGCAGAACAGCAGCGTGTAGCCGTCGGGCGCCGCGCGTTTGACCTTGGCCGAGCCCACGGTGCCGCCGGCGCCGACGACCGATTCGATCACCAGCTTCACGCCGTGTTTCTTTTCCAGCGCCGGCTGCAGCGGGCGTATGTAGCTGTCGGCGCCGCCGGCCGCATAGGGCACGATGACCTGGATGGGCCGCGCGGGAAACACGTCGGCGGCCAGCGCTTCGCGCCAGGCGAACGGCAGGGCCGCACCCGCGGCCGCGAGGGTAAAACTTCGTCTCCTCATGGGATGCTCCTGTTCAATCTATTCGGGAGGGTGCGGGGCCGGCCGGTTGGTAAATCAATTGGCCGCCAGCCCACGCCGGGTGTTTGCGCGCGGATCAGCTGCGAAGTGCTTCGTCGAGAACCGAGGTGTCGATCAGGGTCGCCAGCTGGCTGCGCCCGCGCGGCGCGCGGCCGGTCTCGCGCGCCACCCACACTTCTTCTTCCACCAGCACGTCGAGCAGGTTGCCCAGCAGCGTGCCGGGGTAGGTGTGGTGCGGCCACGAGCGTTCGACCGTCAGCGCATCGAGGCGCGCCGCGCGCGCCACCAGCGGCCAGGCTTCGCGCGGGTCGCGACGCAGCCGCTCCGACGCCACGATGAGCGACTTGACGAAAGCCACGATTTTTGGGCGCAACGCGCGGTCGGCCAGGTTGGCCTGCGTGCTGTAAAGGCTGAACTGCTCGCGGTAACTCGCCGCGTCGAAGAACTCGACGGCATCCTTGCCCAGCGCATCCTTGCAGCGCTGCATCTCGGGTTCCCAGATCGTCACGGCATCGATCTCGCCCGCGAGCAGCGCCTGCCGCATCGCCGCCAGCGGCTTGCTGGTGCCGGAGACGAAGGGAACGATGGTCACGTCCTTCTCGCCGACGCCGGCTGTGGCCAGCATGCGCATCAGGTAATAGGCCGACGAGGTGCGGGGCATGGTGCCTATGCGCTTGCCGCGCAGGTCGGCCAGCGTGTGGATACCCGCCGACCTGCGCCCCACGATGCGGTACACGCCCTCGGCCACGGTGAAGATGATGCGCAGGTCGGGGTTGGCCAGCGAATAACGCAGGCCCTGCGTCTCGGAATTGGTGGCCACGTGCGAGCGGCCCTCGGCCTTCAGGTTGGGCAGGTCGCCGTCCTTGCCGTACAGGCTCAGGATGCCGCCCTGCACGATCACCAGCTTGTTGCCGGCATCGCGGCGCTCGGCCGCCAGCAGCACCGGGGCGAACTCCAGCGTGTCCAGGTTGCCGTAGACGCGCAGCGCGGCCGGGTCGACGGACTGCGACGGGGATGCGCAGCCGCTGAGCATCGCGCCCAGGCCCAGCGCCGCGCCGCCGGCCATGACCTGGCGGCGTGAGGGCAGGGCGCATTGAATCTTGTCTTGCATGGAATGTCTCCTCTTGGGGGTGGCAGCGTTGAAGGGCCGACGCGCTGACCGGCCTCCACGTGTCCTTGTTCAGGGTTATGCAGTCATGTTACGCAGCGGCAGGCGGCGCGCCATCGGGGTCATCACACATTCCGCTGGGCGAAATCCCCGGAATACACGATTGCCGAAGCGCGCGCCTGCGACGGCGCTCAAAAGAAATGCGTGATGCCGAAATCGATCGCGCGCGAAGCGCCGCCCGGCGCCACGCCGGTGTAGGCGCCGTTGCCGTCGGACGCGCCGTAGCTGGAGCCGCGCTTGTTCTTCAGGCGCGTGAGGCCGGTGTAGAGCTGCGTGCGCTTGGACAGCGGGTAGATGTAGACCACGCTCAGCACGTCGGCGTCGAAGTTGGCGGCCGTGCGGTCGTCGTAGCGCTTGTAGGTGGCGCTCAGGCTGTTGGTGCCGAACTTGACGGTGCCGCCCACCACGTAGCTGTTGTAGTTGCGGCTGAAGATGGCGGTGGCGCTGGACGGTGCGGCCGCGGTGCGCGTGCCTTCCCAGCCGCCGAACTGCGCCAGCGCCGCGAGCGAGAAGGTGCCGAAGTCGTACTTGGCGCCCACGGTGGTCGCGCTGTCGGCTTCGGTGTTGGTGGTGTTCTTCACCCTGGCGTAGGTCGCGCCGGCAATCAGCGTCGGGCTGCGGTACATCACGCTGGCACCCGTGGTGTCGCCGCCGCGCGCGGGCAGCGGTGCGGCTTGCTCGCCGGGCGCCACCATCGCGCGCAGCGAAAGCCCGCCGAAGCTCGGCGACTGGTAGGTCAGCGAGTTGTCCGTGCGGCCCGACGCGGTGCCCGGCGAGCCTGACCAGAGCGTCGCCAGCGCCGAGCCCAGGCCCAGCTGCATCGGGTCCACCGTGGTCAACAGGTAAAACGCCGGCGCGTAATCGCGGCCCGCTTCCAGCGCGCCGTAGGCACCGCTCAGCCCGACGTGGGCCTTGCGCCCGAACATACGGCCACCCTGGGCCAGCGTGCCGGTATCGAGCGCGAAGCCGCTTTCGAGCTGGAAGTAGGCCTGCATGCCGCCGCCCAGGTCTTCCGTGCCGCGCAGGCCGAAGCGTGAGCCGTAGAAGCAGCCGCCTCCGTTGACCTGGACGCTCGAGCCGGCGGCCGCCTTGTACGACACGATGCAGGCGTCGGCCACGCCGTAGATGGTGACGCTGCTGGCGGGCGTGGTGTTGCTCTGCGCGTTCGCCTGCGTGGCGGCGAGCAGTGCCGCGCCTGCAAGCAGGCACAGGCCGTGAATCCGGTGGTGGGTGGTCATGTCTTGTCTCCTCTTTCTTGGAATAAAGGACCCGCCCCGCGCATGTCGTGCATGCGGCGGTGACGGAGAAAATTTCGGGGCGCTCCTCAATGCGCTCTTGCGAACGCGAGGCGAGTCTAGGAGCGCGGTGCATCGCGGGTCAATGAATGGTTTGGGGCTTTTCGCACGCCGGAATTTGGGTGTCGTGGTCGTGCGCACGACGAGGCGTGAGGAGGTCGCTTGCGACTGCGACAGACCGTTGTCGAAGCCGGTCTTGCGCACCCGTTGAGGTATCGACGTGTTGGGTTTACTCCAGCGGCGCGCCCTCTGCGTAGGCTTGCTGGCCGGGGTCGCCTTTTCTTTTGGCGAAGCAAAAGAAAAGTGAGTAGCTGCCGGGCTACCCCCGGCCAGCAAGCCTATGCAAAGAGCGCAAAGGCCGGAGCAAGAACCGGCTTCGACAGGCTCAGCCCGAACGGTGAAGCGGGACCGGCTTCAACAGACTCATCCCGCGCGTTTAAACGGCGACCGCATTTCAACAACCTCCCCCACAGTGGCGTACTGGTAGCCGCCAAGCCGCGTAGTAGGCTGCGCCTTGACAGTATCAAACCGCCCCTCCGCATCGAGGTAGCCATCCTGGATGTGCAGCCCCAGCACGCGGCCGAAGACGATGGTGCTGGGTGTCTCGCCCGGGAACTCGGGTTCGATGCGGATCATGCGTATCACCTTGCATTCGAGGTTGGCCGGTGACGCGGCCACGCGCGGCGGCCGCACCATCACGCTGGCCGCTTTTTCGATGGCGGCATGCTCGAATTCATCATTGCCGTGCGGCAGCGCCATCGAGGTCAGGTTCATCGCCTCGCGCAGCTCCCACGACACCAGGTTGACGACAAACTCGCCCGTGGCCTTCACGTTGGCGATGGTGTCTTTTTCCTCGCGGTCCTCGGGCGTGTTGCAGGCGAACATGACGACCGGCGGCGCCGTTGAGACCAGGTTGAACTGCGAGAACGGCGCCAGGTTGACGCTGCCGTCGCGCGCGATGGAGCTGATCCAGCCTATGGGGCGCGGCGCCACGATGGCGTTGAAGATGGAACGCTTGAATCCGGGTTCGGTGAGTGGGTCGATGAACATGGTGCCTGCCTTGAGTCGTTTTATCGTTGTGTGCTTGCGCCGGCGTGGGGCGCCTTTGCCGGGCAGTCTAGGACGACTGCCGCGTGCCGGCTGGGCTATCTGGGGGCTTTTCGCTGGCCGGAATTTGGCGTGCAAAAGTGGCAAGCGCAAGCCTGAAGCCCATGCAGCGGCCAGGCGCGTACGCACCGCGTAGCGGCCGCGCGCGCTAACAGGAAGGGCAGGGAAATCGCTTAACCGGTGGTCGGCGTGTCGTCGCGAAACTGCGGCCGCACGCGGCGCGATTCATAGCGCCATGAGCCGTCGGCCTGCTTCAGCACCACCTCTTCCACCAGCGCCAGCATGATCGCCGGCTTGGAGGGCAGCACGGGCACGCCGTCCGTCGCGAAGAGGCTCAGGATGTACTGGCAGCGCACGCGGGTATCGCTGTCCTGCTCGATGCGGAAGTTGTTGACCACGTGCAGCGAGATGCGCGCGCCGCGTTCACGGCGGCGCGCGTAGAAGGCCTCGATCGCGGCGCGCCCGCGGTATTCGCGCACGCTGGATTCGAACACCGCGTCATCGGTGTAATAACCGGCGGCGCGGCCGCCGCCGTTGATGTCGACTTCATGCCAGAAGTCGATGGTCAAGGATTCGAGTTCGTAGCGCAGGGCAAGCAGGGCAGGTGTGTTGTTCATGTCAGGCGAAATAAAATTTGAGAGGTGTGTCGCACGAAATGCGGCGGCGCGTGGCGGCGTCGGGGACCAGTTCGTTGAGGTTTGCAAGGGCCTTGTCGTAGCTGAAGCTGGATTCGAAGGCGGCAAAGGGCCAGTCGCTGCCCCACATCAGCCGCTCCGGGCCCGCGTTTTCCAGCAAGGCCTTGCCGGCTTCCCGGACCAGGGATTCGGAAAGCAACCTGAACGGCGACGACAGCTTGACCCAGGTGCGCCCACCCTCGATGGAACGCAGCAGGCGCTGGAAGCCTTCACCCCGGATGCCGTCGTGCGCTTCATCCGGCCGCCCGAAATGGTCGACCACCACCTTGACACCGGCCGCTTCCAGCGCGGGCAGGTAGGCCGGCAGGCGAAAGCCGTCGTCATGCAGCTGCACATGCCAGCCCAGGTCGGCGATGTTGCGGATCAGCCGGCGGTAGCCGCCGGAGGTAAGGTCAGGCGCGGGCATGTTGCGCCACTGGAAGCGCACACCGACCACGCCGCGAGCCGCCATCTCCTTCATTTCCTGCAGCGGGCAATCCGGCGAGAGGATCACCGTGGTGCGCAGGCGGCGGTGCTGGCGGCAAGCTTCCAGCGTCTGGTCGTTGTTGGTGCCGGAGATGCTGGCGGCCGCCAGCACGCCGAAAGTGATGCCGTGCTTGTCCAGGATGTCGATGTATTGGCCGGCGTCCGCATCGGCGGCGGGTTTGTGCCAGGCGCCGGCCGCCAGCGGCATGGACGTGGTGAACACATGCGCATGCGTGTCGATGACGGGGCCTTGCTGCGATGCTGCTGCGACTGCTGTTGAAGTGTCGTTGTCTGTGGGTGTCATTGAACTTATCGGGCAATCATTGGACGATGGAGCCGGCGATGGGGTCGATGATAGGCTTCCACTTGACGAGCTCGGCCTGCATGAGCTTCATCAGCGCGTCGGGCTTGCCGCCTATGCCGCGCATCGAGAAGGTCTGCAGCTGCGCGCGGCCTTCGGTGCTGGCGAGGAATTCGTTGGTCACCGCATTGACCTTGGTGACCACGTCGGCCGGCAGGTTCTTGGGTCCGACGATGCCGTACCAGCCGGTGGCGCTCACGTTGATGCCCGACTCCAGGAAGGTCGGCACGTCCGGCAGCGTCGGGATGCGCTGCGGCGACAGCACCGCCAGCGCGCGGACCTTGCCCGCCGCGATCTGCTGCAGGTAGGTGGGCACCAGGTCGAAGCTCAGGCCCACGACGCCGGCAAGCAGGTCATTGAGCGCGCCCGACGATCCCTTGTACGGCACGTGGACCATGGAGGTGCCGGTGGCGCGCTGCATCAGCAAGGCCGACAGGTGGCCCATGGAGCCGTTGCCACCGGTGGAGTAAGCCACCTGGCCGGGATTGGCCTTCAGGTTGGCCAGCAGCTGGCGCATGTCCTTGACCGGCAGCGTGGGGCTGGAGGCCAGCAGCAGCGGCACGTCCGCGAGCAGCGAGACCGGCGTGAAGTCGGTGATGGGGTTGAAGGGCGTGGATTTGTACAGCAGCTTGTTGATCGACAGCGGGCCGGTAGTCGACAGCATCAGCGTGTAGCCGTCGGAGGGGGCCGTGGCCACCACCGAGGCGCCCAGGTTGCCGTTGGCGCCGCCGCGGTTCTCCACCACAAAGGGCTGGCCCAGCGCGTCCTGCAGTTTGCGGGCCAGCAGGCGCGCCAGCGCATCGGTGGAGCCGCCGGCCGCGAAGGGCACGACCAGCTTCACCGGCTGCGAGGGCCAGGCCGTGGCGGCGCCGGCCCTGAAGGGTGCGATACCGCTTGCGGCCAATGCGCCCGCGGCAATTTTTTGCAAGGCGCCGCGCCGGCCGGAATGGTGTGAGTTCATGCGTTGTCTCCAGTTTTTTAGTAGTGCCGGCATGGTACGCAGGGCGATGCGCTGTCGCCACCCATGAAATCACAAGTTTCGCTGCACGGAATGCGGACCGCCCGTTCGCGGTCGCCGTTCAAATTTCGCTAGCCGAAATAGCGCGGGGAAAACCGCGGCCGCGCGCGGACCGCTTCCTATACTCGCCCAAAACAGGAGACAAGGCCATGAGTTTGTTGTCAGTATCGGCGCTGGCGGAGAAGCCGTTCTTCGTGAACCTGGGCGCAAGCCTGGAGCGCGACGAGGAGTTCTCGCAGGCCTGCGCCGAAGAAAGGCGCGACGGCAGCCCGGCCCCCGCCGTCCGCTCCGTGGTGCGCGCCGTCGAACTGCTCAAGGCATTGAACCGCCGTCCCGTGTCCACCGTCGAGTTTTTGCATGCACAGACCCGCCTGCCCAAACCCTCCATCGTGCGCATGATGCAAACCCTGGAAGGCTGCGGCCTCGTCAAGCACGCGCCGCAGCACGGCGCCTATTACCTCACGTCCGGTGTGCTGTCGCTGAGCCACGGCTACCACAGCGAACCCATGGTGGTGGAGGCGGCCGCGCCGCTGCTCGATGCCTTGACGCTCAAGGTCAAGTGGCCGGTCGCGATCGCCATGCTGGAAGACCTCTCCATGGTGGTGCGCTACAGCACCATCCCGCTGTCGCCGCTGGCGCTGCGGCACTCCACGCTGAATGTGTGCCTGAGCCTGGTCAGCCGCGCCATAGGCCGGGCCTACCTGGCGTTTTGCTCACCTGAGCAGCAAGAGGCCCTGCTGCATGCGCTGGCCGCCTCCGAAGGCCCGGAAGACGAACGCGCCAGGGACCAGGCCGCGATGCAGCGCGTGCTGGGCGAGGTGCGCAGCCAGGGTTTTGCCATGCGCGACCCCAGCGTCTGGCCCGCGTCCAACACGCTCGCGGTTCCTGTGTTCGACAACCACGGCGTCGCCTGCTCGGTGGGCCTGACCTATTTTTCGTCGGCAATGAAACCGGCGCAGGCCGTGGAGCGCCACCTGCCCGAACTGCAGGCGGTGGCGCGCGAGATCGGCGAGCGGCTCAAGGCCCTGCAGTCGGACAAATCGCGCGCGCGGCCGGGCCTCGAAACCAAACCGCGCCGCCGGCCGCGACCCGCCGGCTCCACCGCGCAAATTCCGCAGGGTGGAGCGTTCAAAAATCCCGCTTGATGCGCGCCATACCCGCGGCGCAAGATTCGCGCGGCGCGGACTCGGTCCGCATCTGCAAGCCTTTCAAAATTTCAACACCCAAGCGCCCGCACGTGACAACTACCCGCTACTTTGAAGACTTCCAGCTCGGCGACAGCTGGACCAGCCCGCCCACGCCGGTGTCGGCCGACGAGATCATGGCCTTCGGCCGCGACTACGACCCGCAACCCATGCACACCGACGCCGCGCGCGCGGCTGACAGCCCCTTTGGCGCGCTGGTCGCCAGCGGCTGGCACATTGCCGCGATCTCGGTGCGGGTTTTTGTGCAGGCCGGCGGCTACGGAAAGACGCCGCTGGTCGGCCTGGGCATTGACGAACTGCGCTGGCAGCGCGCGGTGAAAGCCGGCGACACGCTCACGTTCACACGCGAGGTCGCCGAGCTGCGGCGCTCCGCGTCCAACCCCAGCCACGGAATAGTCCGCACACGCGTCACCGCGCGCAACCAGCTGGGCGAAAGCGTCATGACGCTGATCACCACGGGGCGCGTGCCGGTCCGGCCCGTAGTGCTGGAGGGCGCGCCATGACCACCTTGGTGCAAACTCCCGCCGACTTCGCGGCCCACATCGGCCAGAAGCTCGGCACCAGCGACTGGGTGGTGCTGGACCAGCACAAGATAGACGCCTTCGCCGTGCTCACCGGCGACGACCACTGGATCCACGTCGATGTCGATCGCGCCGGCCGTGAACTGCCGGACGGCAAGACCCTGGTGCACGGCTTCCTGACCCTGTCGCTGATCCCTTACCTGCAGCGCAGCGTGTTCAGCGTGGCCAAACGCGGCAAGGGGCTCAACTACGGCTGCAACCGCGTGCGCTTCACCAGCCCGCTGCAGGTGGGCTCGCGCGTGCGCCTGCACCAGGTGGTCAAGGCCTGCGAGCGGCTGGCCGACGGCGCGCGCACCACCTTCGAATGCACCATCGAAGTCGAAGGGCAGGACAAACCGGCGCTCGTGGCCGAGACCATCCTGCAGATGTTCGACCAATAAAGACCCATCCCCAGGCATCAATCCGCACGCTTCACCATGACGACCACAGCAATGACCGCAACGACAGCGCCCGCCGCAAGCAATGCCGCACCGGATGAATCCGGCTTCATCCCCTTTCTTTGCATGATCGCCGCGCACGCGGCCAGCCACCCCCAGGGCATGGCCTTCCGCGTCGACAACCGAAGCCTGGACTGGCGCACGCTGCACGAGCGTGTCGCCCAGGTGGCGCGCGCGCTCGCGGCCGGCGGCGTGGGGCGCGGCGACAAGGTGGCCGTGCTCGGCTTCCCTTCGCTGGCCTATGTCGAGTGCCTGTTCGGCATCGTCGCGGCGCGCGCCTGCGTTGTGCCGCTGCCGGTGTCGGCCAGCCCTGAAACCCTGCAGGCCATGCTGGCCGACTGCGATGCGAAGCTGCTCTTCCTGGACCCGGCCTGCGGCGAAGCGATGGCGCAGATGGCCGCGCGCAGCCTGGTGCGTGTGGTTCGCTTCGGTGAAGACGGCTCGGACGGGAATGAGTATCCGGCCTGGCGCGCGCAGGGCGCCACCGGCGCGCCGCTGCTGGTCGCGCAGCCGGACGACGCCTTCAACATCATCTACAGCTCGGGCACCACCGGCATGCCCAAGGGCATCGTCCACCTGCACGGCATGCGCCAGCGGCAGGCGCAGCGCAACGGTTTTGGTTTCAGCCTGCACAGCCGCACGCTGCTGTCCACGCCCATGTATTCGAACACCACCATCACGCCCATGATCGGCTCCCTGGCCAACGGCGGTGAATGCATCCTGATGCGCAAGTTCGACGCCGGCCGCTTCCTGGCCATCGCCGCCGCACAGCGCGCCACCCACACCATGCTGGTGCCGGTGCAGTACAAGCGCCTGCTGGCGCACCCTGATTTCAATAGCAGCGATTTGTCAGCCTTTGAACTGAGCCAGTCCACGGGCGCGCCCATGGACGCGGCCCTGAAGCGCGAGATCCTGGCGCGCTGGCCCGGCAGGTTTCTGGAGGTCTACGGCATGACCGAAGGTGGCGTGTCCTGCTTCCTCGACGCGCGCGCGCATCCCGGCAAGCTCGGCACCGTCGGCACGCCGGTCCACGGCACCGAGGTCTTCCTGATCGACGAAGCCGGGCGCAAGCTGCCGCCCGGAACGGACGGCGAAGGGCGCGAGCGCATCGGCGAAGTCGTGGGCCGCTCGCCCTTCATGATGGCCGGTTACCACAACCGGCCCGACGCGAGCGCCGAAATTCGCTGGTACGACGAGCAGGGCCGCATGCACCACCGCACCGGCGACATAGGCCGCTTCGACGAAGACGGTTTCCTCACGCTGCTGGACCGCAGCAAGGACGTGATCATCTCCGGCGGCAACAACATCTACGCGGCCGACATCGAGGCCGTGCTCTCGCGCCACGCCGACGTGCAGGACTGCGCCGTCATCGGCGTGCCCAGCGCGGAGTGGGGTGAATCGCCGCTGGCACTGGTCGTCGGCAAACCAGGCGCGCGCATCGATGCCGCCGCGCTGCGCGACTGGGTCAACGCCCAGGTCGGCAAGACGCAGCGCCTGCTGGCGGTCGAGCTGCGCGACGAACTGCCGCGCTCCCACCTCGGCAAGCTGTCGAAGAAAGAATTGCGCACGCCTTACTGGCAGAAGGCGGGCGCCCTGTGAGCGGCGAGGCCGAAAGGCGGGTTTGTGTAGTCACCGGTTCCTCGTCGGGCATAGGCGCGGCGGCGGCGCTGTGGTTTGCGCAGCGCGGCCATAACGTCGTGATCAACTATTCGCGCGACCCTGAACCCGCCAACGCGGTCGCCGAACGCTGCCGCGCGGCCGGCGCCGATGTGCTGGTGCTGCGCGCCGACATTGCCGACAACGCGCAATGCCTCGCGCTGGCCGAAGAAGTCAGGCAACGCTGGGGCGGCGCCGACACCCTGGTCAACAACGCCGGCGCCGCCAGCAAGGCCGCCGACATCAAGGACCTCGACGCCCTGTCGGGCGAAGACTTCCAGTCCACCTACGCCGTCAACGTCATCGGCACCTTCCAGATGAGCCGCGCCATGGCGCCGCTCATGAAAGGGCGCGCCAACGCCGCCATCGTCAACATCTCGTCCATGGCGGCCCTCATGGGCACCGGCTCGTCCATCGCCTACGCCGCCTCCAAAGGCGCGCTCAACACGCTGACCCTGTCGCTGGCGCGCTCCCTGGCCCCCGCGATCCGCGTCAACGCCATCCTGCCCGGCATGGTCGACAGCGACTGGCTGCGCAAGCGCCTGGGCGTAGAACAGTTCCAGGCCAGGCGCGAACGCTACGAAGCCCGCGCGCTGCTCAAAGACGTCATCACGCCCGACGACGTGGCCCGCACAGCCTGGTGGCTGGCCGCCGATGCGGTCAAGGTGACCGGGCAGCTGATCCAGCTGGATGCGGGGTTTATGTTGGGGTGAATGGGCGGCACGCGAGATCGATGCCATGTCTTCAGCTCGCCGGGTATTGCACAGTTTCTGTCGAATAGTTCGTCCGCATCGGCCGCTCATTTCACTGAAAATTGCTATTTCAGCGGTTGTTGAAATCAGCGATTGGGTGAAAGTCGGTTCAGTGCCTGGACACTGAACCCCGCGCTCAACGCGCCGCCTTCAACGCCTGCCGGTATGCATCGCCTCGGCCACTTGCGCTGTCAACCCGGTGGGCGCTGCGCCCCGACCATCCCGCAAATCGAGAGGGATAGGAACTAAACATGCGGTTGAAAGCGCTGCTACGGCGGGAAAATATACTGTCCTGATGAACTGGCTATCGAAATTGCTGAAATCAATGGGGCACGAGCCCGCAGTTGTGCGGTGGGACAGCCTGCTTGCTGATGCTTCTTCGCGCAATGGCTATGTTCGCGAGCGTGCGGTGACCGCCATCGCAAGAACCGGGCGTGACGATGGTCTTGCGGTGCTTCTGACCAGGGCAAATGACTGGGTATCCGAAGTTCGCCAAGCCGCGCAGGCGGGAGTTGGCCTGTACTTGACCAACACTCATTTAGGCGCGTGGGGCCGGTCTCTGGAACAGGTGTCGGCGCTGCAACGTGCGGGAAGAGCCGATCACTCGGGCCTTCTGCGGCAAATCCGGGCCTACCTGTCGACAAGCTCGAACTTGCAGGCCCTGCGCCTGCATAACCCATCTCCCACGGTGGAGGTGGCCCGGCTCCTGTTCTCGCTCGAACTGGACATTCCCGGGTCCGACGCCGATCGCTTTGGCCAACTGAATGAGGCGGTACGAGGAACCGACATCCTGACCGCTTCCTTGGCGATCTCATCTATTTTGCGGCTCCCGCAGGAACTACAGATCGAACTTGCCGGCGCGGCCTGTGGGTCTCCATTTGCCCCGATCCGTGCGCGCGGATTATGCGCCGCGGTGGGATTGGGCGGGCCGGCGCTCCGGCAACTGATCTTCAGGATGTGCAGCGATAAAAGTCCCGGCGTGCGTGGCGTCGCACTCAAGGAAATTGGGCCGGAGCAGGCATTGCTCGAAATGCAGATGCGCGAGATTTACCGGAGCGCTCCAAGCACAGCTTCGAGAGCGGTTGCCCTGGACGTGCTTTGCGCACTGGGCGTTGCGGACGCAGGCACTCTGTGCCTGAACGCCGTATCCGACGTTTCCAGTCTTGTTCGCGGCGTTGCCGCCGCTCACAGATTTAAAGTTGCCGTCCCGGTGGAGCGTGACCAGCTGGTTGTGGAGATACTGCGGGATCCTTCAGCGCGCGTGCGTCGCATTGCCTTGCTGTGGGTGCAAAAGGGCTGCCAGGCGCCTGACGTCGAAACGCTCTTGCAATTGGCGCAGGGCCGGCCGGCGGTGTTTGCATCGCTTGCCCGCGTGGCGACACACTTGTCCCCGTGGGCGCGGCTCGAATTCCTTCTTGCATTGGCCACGATCAACCAAAAAGATCCTATCCTCACGAAAGCGCTTCATGGGGAAGTCGAGATCTGGTGCGCCGACATGCCAAGGTGTTTTGTGACACCGTCGGATCAGCAATCCGGTGTGATTCGTCGATACTGGGCAGGACTTCGCGACGAATTTATTGTCGACCTCCAAAAACAAATGGGGTTCCAGCTCCGCCAATATGGAGTGCTCGCCCGGCACTGACTCTCATATGGTTATGAGCACCTTGGCGAGCTCAACGCGATATCTGCCATTTTTCTCGAGGGGTCCGATGGCCAGACGTCATTGCCCCGCCTTCAACCTCCGCCGGTACTGCACCGCCTGCGCCACGCGGCGCTCATATCGCAGCCAGTTCCTCACCGTCCCACTCGATGTCGCGCGAGGTGGCTTCGCGCAGGGTGTGGCCGCGTTGCATCGCCAGCCGCGCGTAAGAGCCTATGTCGGCCAGGCCGCCAATGCAGGGTAAAACGTCACCGCCGCGCATCAACACATCATCAGCCCGGCGCCAGTCGGCACGCCACTGGGACAAGGCGCCGCTGCTTGCCGCATGCACGAGCCCGGCACTGAGCATAAGAGGCGCGATCATCCGGGCGCGTGTGGCGGTGGGCGTTGCACAGTCCGTCGCTTCGCCGGTCAGCGCTGCGGGCACGGCATCCGCAAAATCAAAGAGATGCAGGCCGCTGATGGCGCGCGGGTTGCATTCGATGACCGAGGGCGTGTCGCCGCCGCCGTCGATCCAGTCGAAAGAGATCTGGCCCGTGAAACCGATGTGTGACACCAGGCGGCTGACGAAGGCACGGATGGCGGGCGAGCTGTGGTGGTCGAAGTAGTAGCTTGAACTGCGCCGCAAGCGGTAGGCCGGTCGGTACACGGCATGGGCCAGCAGGCGGCCGCCATCGGCAATGCTGTACGAGCACAGCTCAGTCCCGGCGCGATGGTGCTGCACCACCCAGCGGCCCTGCGCGGCCAGCGGCGGCGCGTCATCGGGGATGCCCTGCGGGTACAGGCGCACGTGCACGCCGAAGCGCGAAAACTCGGGCTTCAGCACGGCGCCGGCTTCACCGCTGACGCCGCCCATCGCGCGAACCCAGTCGCGGGCTTCGTCGAGTGTCTGCACCACCGCGCTGGGTGGCGGGTTGCCGCCGCAGCTCTGCGCCAAAGCCTGGAAGTCCCACTTGCTGTGCAGCAGCCGCAGCTTGTCGAAATCATCCACCACCAGCCGGCAGGAAGCGGGCAGCGCTGCGCGGTAGCGGGACAGGTAGAACACTTCTTCGCAGGTCGGCACCACAAGGTCTATGCCCAGGCGCATGATTGCCTGCCGCAAACCTGCAACATAAGCCGCGGGATCCGCACGCGGCGACGCGAGCGTCACCTTGCCGGCCACGGCGCGCGACCAGCTGGACAGCCGGCAGGAAATACTGTCGCCGATATAGGGTGTCCAGCCCTGCTGCGCAAACCGGCGTGCATGGTCGAGCGCGACGGGCGCGCGGCCGCTGAGGATAAGGACGTTGGGCATGGTGTGATCCTTTTCAGTGGGTTTGCGTGGGGATGTCAGGCCGCCGTCCCATGGCCCGCAAAAAGGTTTGCTGCGAGGCGATCAGCTGGCTGTAGTTCAGTTCGCGGTACGCCAGCCCGTGGCGCGAGGCGGCACGGGCAACGATTTTGGCGAGAGCCGGATAGTGGCGGTGGCTGTAGGTCGGGAACAGGTGGTGTGTCAGGTGCGCGTTGAGCCCGCCCAGCCAGTAGCCGATCCAGGCCGGCGCCGGCGTCCAGTCGCAGGTGGTCAGGAAGCTGTGCTCGTGCCAGGTGTGCGGCATTCGGCCGTCGGCGCCGGGTTGGAAGAATTCGACCTCGGCCCAGTGGGTGCCCAGGATCATCGCCACCAGCAGGCAGGACGCGAGCATCTGCCCCAACAGGTACCAGCCTGCCAGTTCCCACCAGCCGATGCCGGCCTGCCGCAGGGCCAGTGCGGGCAGCACCAGCACGATGGTGATATGCGCCGCCTTGGACAGCAGAAAGGCCGCCCATTCGCGCCAGCCCGAGGTGCCGCTGCTGCCGGCCACTTTGGTTGCGCCCAGGCGGTCGGCCCAGTCCGAATACCAGCATAGGTAGGGCAGCGACAGCGCGGCGACCAGGGGCCAGTAGAGGTGCTGGTAGCGGTACTGTGGCGACCAGGCCTGGAAGGGTGTCTGCCGCAAAAACGGATTCGGTTCGGTGTCGAGGTCGTAGCCTTCGACGTTGGCATACGTGTGATGAAAGTGCACGTGGCGCAGCGTCCAGTAATTGGCATCAATGCCGACGGGAATGCTGGCCAGCCGCTTCCACCACCGGTTCAGGCGCGGCGAACGGAAAAGCGCGGCATGCGCGGCATCGTGCAAGGTGTTCATGGCCAGTGCCATCGCCAGAAACAGGAAGGCCACATAGGCCGGCACGAAATGCCAGCGGGTGCCGGCCGTCAGCGCGAGCGCATACGCCAGCAACAGTGCGGCCGCCAGGCCGGCGGCCTTCAACGCCAGCCAACCGTCACCGAAGCGGTCGGTGCCGCGGGATTTCAGGTAGGCATCGGCTTCGAGCATCAGCTCGCGCCGGAAGGCGGATTCAGCGGCGGCCTGGAAGCGCAGCGGCGGCAACTTGCTCATGCGGACCTCCGGGCCTGAGGGTCAACCGGCGCGGCCAGCGCCAGCCGCCGCGCGCCGTCCAGGCCGTGCAGCCCCAGCGGCAACAGCAGCGCCATGGCCCACGGGCTCCCCAGGCCGCCGTGCAAGGCAAACAGCGCGGGCATGCCCAGCGCGACCAGCACCCAGCCGGCCAGGCCCCAGCGCTTGTCGTCGGACATGCCGCCTATGGCCAGCGTGCCGAAAAACAGGCCGGCGAAAAGCGCGACGCGCGGCGCTTCGGCCCAGGCCGTTGCATGGTTGACATAGTAGATGGTCCCGCCGAACAGCAGCACGCCGGCGATACCGATGTACGGCCCCGGCACCGTAAACGTCTTGCGTTTCGCCAGTCCGGGAAAGCGCGCGCGCATCCAGTGAAAAATGCCGGCGTTGCTGGCCCACAGTGGGTTGTAGCTGGGGGCGCCGCCGGCGCCCGCGGTCACGCCGTAGCGCATGGGAATGTCGTCACGCTCCGCCTGGTAGCTGCCGAAGATCTTGTCCCAGACCAGGAAAGTCCCGCCGAAGTTCCGGTCGATATAGGCGGGATCGGTGCCGTGGTGCACCCGGTGGTTGGATGGGGTGACCAGAATGCGGTCGAGGAAGCCCGACTTGTTGACCAGCGCGTTGTGGTTGTAGAACTGTACGCCGTAGTGAAAGGACGATACCGCGACAAAAATCTCCAGCGGCACGCCGAGCACCGCCAGCCCCGCGATAAAGGGAAAGTTGGTCAGCGATGAATACCAGGAGTTGCGTATGCCCAGCGACAGGCCGAAATGTTCCCCCTGGTGGTGTACCACGTGCACCGCCCAGAACAGCGGCAGTTTGTGGTGCAGGCGGTGCATCCAGTAAAAACAGAAGTCCCAGGCGATGAAGGCGAACACCCACTGCCAGAGCACCGGCCACCGGCCGACCCAGTCAAAGCTCAAATGCCCGAGCACCAGGCCGAAGGCCAGCACCTCGACACCCCGAAACACCCAGACCATGATGTTGCCGGAATTGAGGTTGAAAACGACCTCCTTCCATGGCACCGCCTGGCCGCGTGAAAATTTCAGAACGGCCAACTCAAGCAGCACCAGCGCCAGCATGAGGGCGAAGCTCAGTGCAAAGACATTCATGTGAGGAACTTCCTGGCCGGGACCGCCCGGTCGCGGCGATGCGGAACCAGGCGGCACAGCGCGCCGCTCACGACACCCGCCGCCAGCCCGGCGGCCACGTCCAGGCTGAGGTGGCGGCGCAACTGGATGACGGAAAAACAGATGCACAGCGCCGCGATGATCGCGAAGGTCGAGCGCAGCGGACGCTTCGCGTCCAACAGCGCCCAGGCGCAGAGCAGCGTCAGCGCGGCGTGCAGCGAGGGCAGGCAGTTCTGCGGTGAATCGCCCCACAGCAGCAGGCGCAGCAGCGAAGCACCCGGGCCGGCACCCGCCGCGGCCGGGTGGGCTGCATAGTCGGGGTAGGCCAGTGTCGTCGGCCACAGCAGGAAGACCGCACCGCACAGCAATGCGCATGCCTGCATGGACATCCGCAGCCAGCGCAGCTTCGGCGTATCAACCATGAGGAAGGTGTAGGGGATGAAGGCGAAGAATGACAGGTAAAGCCACAAGCCTGCCGGGTTGAAAGCAATGAGACGGTCGAGCGCGGTTTCGGGCAGCACGACACCCTTGCCTTGCCATGCGCCGCTGAGCCAGTAAATCAGCCCGACGCAGCCCCAGCCGGCCATCATGTCCCGCAAACGCGTGAAAAACCCGGCGTTGGCACCGGCATGTTCATGCATGGCCGCCTCCTTCAAACGCCAGCTTGCGGATGCGCCGGCGCTTCTGTGTCGGATCGAAAGCCGGCACGTCCCGCGACAGCGTCCAGGAGAGCGCCGACGTGGCAACGCCGAGTTGCGCGAGTGCGGCATTGAGGTGCGCGCGCACGGCTTGCAGGGCGGGCGCGGTAAGCTGCGCATGCAGCGTCAGCGACGACGCGCCGGTCTGCAGCAAGCGGTAGTCGGCGTCGGCGGGCAAGGACTGCGCCAGCGCGCGCGACAGGGCGTCGGCGAACACGGGCATCGGCTTGCCGTCGGCACCGGGCAGATGCAGCATGTCGTCGCAGCGGCCCTCGATGTGGTCGATGGCGCGGGTGACGCGGCCGCAGGCGCAGGGCGTGGCGCGCGCGGCGAGCACGTCGCCCAGCCGGTAGCGCACGATGGGCTGCGTCAGGCGGCTGAAGTCGGTGATGACCGGCACGAAGCGTCGCTGGTCGCCGTCCAGCCATTCGGGCTCGATGTGCACGAACTCTTCGTTGAGGTGCAACACACCGTGTTCACAGGTGCTGGCCAGGAATCCTTCCGTGGCCTGGTAAACCTGGTGCATGGGGCCGAAGGCGCGCTCGATCAGCGCCCGGTCCTGCGGCTCCAGCACTTCAGCGACCGAAATGACGCGCTTGGGGCGGGGATGAAGGGCCAGCCTGCCTGCGAGCACCGCAACGGCCAGCTCGCGCAGCACCTGCGCGGGCGCTACGATGATCGTCGGACGGTAGGCTTGCAGCGCGGCAATATGGGTTTCAAACGGCAGGAACAGGTCAAAAAACCGCAGGCTCAACCAACGGCTGCGCACGGCGGTGTAGAGGTTGCTGTTGGCCCGCAGAAACAAGGCCGCGCGTTCACCGGCCAGCAAGCCGTCGGGCAGGGCCTTCGCCAGCAGGATGCCCGCCCAGCGCGCTTTTTCGCGGTCGCTCACCGCGAAAGCCCCGCGTTGCGCCGAGGTGCCCGATGACAGGCCGACGGTGATGCCGGCTACGGTGGGTGTGAAGTCCCGGCTGCGTTCGGCGGCCTGCGCCTCGGCCATCACGTTGTCCAGCGTCAGCCCGGCCGTGTTCATGGTGTCGAAATTCGCCAGCATCGATGCCTTGTCCATGGACGGCCACCGGTCCAGGGGCAAACGGCGATAGGGCGCGAAATAAACGCTGCGGCGGCAGAGCTTGCGCGTGAATTTCTCAAGTTGCCGTGCCTGGTAAGCCCGCAGCACCGCGCGGTCGGCAAAGTGCAGCCGGCGGGTTTGCCAGTAGGCGAGCAACAACCAGAACAGCCGCTTCATGGCGCGGCTCCGTCCAGCGGCAGGTAATCTTCGGCGCTTTCGTGGGTCAGGCGGATGGAGGCGCCGCCGCCGTGATGCAGCGCATGCAGTTTGCGCAGCGTGTCGTAATAGGCCGCCCGCTGGTGCTGGATCAGGAAGGTCAGCTCTGATGGGCCGCGCAGCTGCTGGTAGCTTTCAGCCGCCCAGCCGGCATCCGAGGCCAGCAACGTCCAGCCTTCGTCGCCCAGTACAAATGCACCCAGGTGGCCGGCCGCATGGCCCGGCAGCTCGACAATGAACAGCTCGCCCGTGCCGGTGATGTCCCGGCCCAGCGTAAAAGGCGCCAGCGCGGCCGGCAGTGCGACTTCGGCGAAAGATTCGGCAAATTCAAGGCGGGCGCTGATGTCGTCCGGCACCAGTGCCGGTACAAAAGCCTGGCGCACCGCCGCAAAACCCGACAGCCCCTGCACCGACTGCCAGCCGGCAGCCGATGCCAGCAGGCGCGCCGAGGGAAAGTCGCGCAGGCCGGCCATGTGGTCGGCGTGGAAATGCGAGACCACCACCATGGCGATGTCCGACGCGGCGATGTCCAGCGCGCTCAGCTGGCCCAGCAGTGAATCGCGCGGCTCGAAGTGCACCGGCGTGACCATCGAATACAAGCGGTAGATGCCCTGGGCGGTGGCTTCGCGAAACCGGTCGGCATAGCCCGTGTCCCACAGCACCAGCCCGGCGCGCGTTTCGGCCAGGTAGGCGCGGGACGGGAAACACCGGCTGGCCAAACCGCTGCCCTTGAGCACCATGCAGGACGGGTGCGTGCAATGCCCGACACGAAAGGTGGTTAGCTTAGCCATGGGCGCGCATCCAGGTGGCGGTATGGTCCAGTGCCGCCGCAAGGCTGACCGCCGGCACATAACCCAGGAGTTGCCGGGCACGGCTGTTGTCCAGTGTCATGTCGAAGGCCAGCGCGCCGACGCTGTAGGCCGTGAGCACGGGTTCTTTTTGCGTGATGCGCGCCAGCGCTTCCATGCCGCGCGCAGCCATCGCCATCACGGGATACGGCACGCTGGCAATGCGGAGCGGCCGTTTCAACCGGTCGGCAAACAGCGCGCCCAGGACATCCCGCAAAAGCACCGGCTCCTGGTTGGTGATGTTGAATGCGCCGCCGCTGGGCAGGCCTTCGACGGTCGTGGCCAGCCACATGGCCTGCACCACGTTGCCGGCATAGGTCAGGTCCAGCGTGACGCGCCCGCCGTGCGGCAGCGGCAGCCGGCCGTCGCGTTGCCGCAGCACGCGGGCGATGCGCGGCAGCAGCACCTGGTCGTGCGGGCCGAAGATGGCGCGCGGCCGCAGGATGCTGCAGTGCATGTGGGGATACGCCGCCACTGCGTCCTGCACGCAGGCTTCGGCTTCGGCCTTGGTGCGCGCGTAGTCATTGACGTATACGGCCGGCCGAAAACTTTCCTGGATGCCAAGCTGGGCGCGGTAATTGAAGTACAGCGCCGGCGTGGAGATATGAACAAAGCGGGACACCTCGGCTTGGCCGGCGGCCTGCAACAGTTGCCGCGTGGCGGTGACATTGGCCGCAGTGAAGTCGGCCGCCTTGCCCCACGGCGATGACAGCGCGGCGCAGTGCCAGACGGCATCGACATGCCGCACCAGGGCGGCCAGCCCGGCGGCGCTTGTTTCGCCGGGCGCAGCCAGGTCCAGCGGCACAAACTCCGCGCCCATCGCGCACAGCGCCGCGCCGGCCGCGAGGTTGCGGCCGGTGGCGCGCACTTCGACGCCGCGGCTCAGCAGGGCTTCGACCGCGTTGCGGCCCAGCCCGCCCGTGGCGCCGGTGACGAGCACGCGTCTCACAGGTCCAGCACCAGTCCGCCGACGGTCATTCCCGCCGCGGTGCCGATCAGCAGCACGCGGTCCCCCGCCTTGGCCCGGCCGGTGACGATCGCTTCATGCAGCGCCGTCGGCAAGGAGGCGGCGACCTGGTTGCCGTGGCTCTCATAAATATTGACGATCTGCGACGCCGGCAAGCCCAGTTTGCGGGCCGCATGCGCCATGCCGAGGTGGCTGGCCTGGTGCGGCACCACAAGCTTGATGGATGCCTTGCCGCCGTCGGTTTGCGCCATCAGTGCCTCAAGAAACGGCGGCATGACCTTGGCCGCCAGCTTGAAGACGGCGCGGCCGTCCATCTGGAACAGGAAATCTTTCGGTATCGTGGCGTTGGGTGGGTTTCGCTGCGAGCCGCCGCCGCGGATCTCGCAAAAACGCTTGCCCTCGGGAAAGGTTTCCATGCGGTAGGCCGCGATGCCCTGGCCCCCTTCGCCTTTTTCCAGGATGGCGGCCGCCGCACCGTCGCCAAAGATCACAGAGGACGCGGGCTCGTCCCAGTCCAGCCCGCGCGAAGGCAGGTCGGACGCGACGACCGCGATGCGTTCGTAACCGCCGCCGGCCAACAGGCCAGCGGCCACGCGGAGCGCGGCCATGAACCCCAGGCAGCTGGCATTGACATCAAAGGCCGGCGTGCCGCGCGGCAGGCCGGCATGCCCGGCGATAAAGCAGGCGGTGGACGGCAAGGCCTGTTCAGGCACGCCGCATGCGGAAATCAACAAATCGATGCCGGATGCCGGCAAGGCGGCGCGCCGCAGCGCATCGGCCAGGGCCGATGCGCCCAGCTGGCTCTGGCTTTCGCCTTCGGCTGCAAAGTGCCTGACGCGAACGCCGCCTTTGGCAAGGCTGTGGCCGGCAGGCCAGCCGCGGCGTTCGTCCAGGCTTTCAGACGTCACGCGCAGGCTCGGCAGCGCTTTGCCGGTGGCGATAAGGCGAAGGGGGATCCTCATTCGCGCACGGGGTGCGCTGGGCACCCGGTGGTCGCTTGCGAGGCGCGATCCTGCAATGAAATTTGGGGGTTACCTGACATTCAGTTCCTTGGTGAAGCCTTTCCAGGCCGGAGGACTCGCACAGTCGCATGTCGTTGGTCTGTCTTTGGCTGAAATTTGATTGAGTATCTCATTTCGATACCGTATGGATTGGGCTTCGGCACTTCAGGCACCCAGAGCCCTTTTGGGCGACTGGATCATGTAAGCGAGCGGGTTGTTGGATGGCAAGCACACGGATTTCCAATCCATCCAGATTGCGAAGGTTTTCGGCGATGGAGTGAAAGTACCGAAATCCGACTCTCATTGCCCCGCCTTCAACGCCCGCCGGTACTGAACCGCCTCCGCCACATGCGCCGTCATCACCGTGGGCGCGCCGGCCAGGTCGGCAATCGTCCGGGCTACCTTGAGGCAGCGGTGGATGCTGCGGCCCGACCAGCCCAGGCGTGTCGCTGCCGTATTCAGGAACTTCGCGCCTGAATCGTCGAGCTGGCATTGCGCGTCAATGGCGCGGCCTTCGAGGGCCTGGTTGGTGCTGCCCTGGCGGGCGAGGGCGCGGTCGCGTGCCGCCACCACTCGCAGCCTGACATCGGCTGTCGCTTCGCCGGGCGGGGTGTTGACCAATTCGTCAGCCGCCAGCGCGCCGACTTCCACGTGCAGGTCTATGCGGTCCAGCAGCGGGCCGCTGAGTTTGCCCTGGTAGCGCGCGACCTGTTCGGGTGAGCAGCGGCAGGAACGCAAGTTTGAGCCCAGGTAGCCGCAGGGGCAGGGGTTCATGGCGGCGACCAGCTGGAAGCGGGCCGGGAACTCGGCGCGCTGGGCGGCGCGCGAAATCGTGATGGTGCCGGATTCGAGCGGCTCGCGCAGCGCCTCGAGCGCGGCGCGCGGGAACTCGGGCAGTTCGTCGAGAAAAAGCACGCCGCGGTGTGCCAGCGAGATTTCACCGGGCCGGGGCGGTGAGCCGCCGCCGACCAAAGCGACGGCGCTAGCGGTGTGGTGCGGGGCGCATGTCGGGCGCAAGGCCCATCTATCTAGTGTGAAGCGGCCGCCCAGGGAGGCCACGGCCGCGCTTTCCAGTGCTTCTTCGGTGGTCATGGCCGGCAACAGGCCGGCAAAACGCTGGGCCAGCATGGACTTGCCGGAGCCGGGCGCACCCATCATCAGAATGCTGTGGCCGCCGGCGGCGGCGATTTCGAGGGCGCGCCGGGCGGCGGCCTGGCCTTTGACGTCGGCCATGTCGGGGTAGGCCGATTGGGCGGGCTGTGCCGCCGGCTGGACGCGCGACCAGCCGTCCAGCGCCTCCACGGGGGCGTCGCCGGGCAAAAACTGCCTGACGACGTCGAGCAAATGCCGGGCGCCGAAGATTTCCGCGCCGGGAACCAGGGCGGCTTCCTGGGCGCTGGCGTCGGGCAGCACCAGTTTGGGCAGTTTTTGGGCACCGGTCGCGTCGCGTGCGGGGCGGGCCAGCGCCAGGCTCATGGCCAGGGCCCCGCGCACGGGCCGCAAATCGCCGCCCAGGGACAGCTCGCCGGCGAATTCATAGCCCTCGAGCTTGCGGGCGTCGACCTGGCCGCTGGCGGCCAGGATGCCCAGGGCAATGGGCAAATCGAAGCGGCCCGAATCCTTGGGCAGGTCGGCCGGCGCGAGGTTCACGGTGATCCGCTTGTTGGCGGGAAAGTCCAGCCCGGTGTTCTGGATGGCGGAGCGAACGCGCTCGCGGGCCTCCTTGACCTCGGTTTCGGCTAGCCCGACCAACGTGAAGCTGGGCAGGCCGTTGGCCAGGTGGACCTCGACGCAGACGGGCCGCGCCTCCAGCCCCAGCAAGGCGCGGCTGTGCACTAAAGACAAACTCATGAAGAAACTCCCTGGATGGCGCTCCAAAGTTGTGCGCGAATGCGCCCCAATATGGTGCTTGCCGTGTTTTTTTGAATTCTAGGGCTTACAACGGGGCAGGCGGGGAGCCGGTGGACCCAGCCGATAAGGCCGCCTACTTTGGCACGGTACGTGCTAATCAGACTTCGTGAAATCCGACAGCCCGTTTTTGCAAGCGGCCAAGTCCCGGAAGCGGGGCGGCTTGATCTGCAGGCTCGCAAAAAACCTGTAAAGCAGCTGGAGTGGCGCACCGAGGGGGCCGCTTCCTTTTTCATCCTTGGAGGAAACCTGAAAATGAAACTCGTAACGGCCATCATCAAACCGTTCAAGCTGGACGAAGTGCGCGAAGCGCTGTCCGGTATTGGCGTGCAGGGCATCACGGTGACTGAAGTCAAGGGCTTCGGCCGCCAGAAGGGCCACACCGAGCTGTACCGCGGCGCGGAATACGTCGTTGACTTCCTGCCCAAGGTCAAGATCGAGGCTGCGGTCTCCGACGACCTGGTGGACCGCGTGATCGAGGCCGTCGAGGGCGCCGCCCGCACCGGCAAGATCGGCGACGGCAAGGTCTTTGTCTACAACCTCGAGCAGGTCGTGCGCATCCGCACCGGTGAAACCGGCAAGGAAGCGCTGTAAGGCTCAACCCCTAATAAAGAGAACATCGACATGAAAAAACTACTTGCCTCCCTGGTACTGGGACTGAGCCTGCTGACCGCCGGCGCCGCAATGGCGCAAGCCCCGGCAGCCGCACCTGCCGCTTCCGAAGCGGCAGCACCTGCTGCCGCCGCGCCGGCCGCGCCCGCAGCAGCCGCCGCCGCACCGGCGCCCGCCGCAGCGGCTTCCGAGCCCGCCGCTCCCGCGCCGGTGCCGAACAAAGGCGACACCGCCTGGATGATGCTGTCCACGCTGCTGGTCATCATGATGACCGTGCCGGGCCTTGCGCTGTTCTACGGCGGCCTGGTCCGCAGCAAGAACATGCTGTCGGTCCTGATGCAGGTCATGGTGACCTTCTCGATGATCGTCGTGCTGTGGTTCATCTACGGCTACAGCCTGGCCTTCACCGAGGGCAATGCCTTCTTCGGCGGCTTCGACCGCTTCTTCATGAAGGGCATCTGGGACAACGTCGCGGGCACTTTCGCCAACGGCGCGACCTTCAGCAAGGGTGTCGTGATTCCCGAGATCGTGTTCGCCGCCTTCCAGGCCACCTTCGCCGGCATCACCTGCGCGCTGATCGTCGGCGCCTTCGCAGAACGCATCAAGTTCTCCGCCGTGCTGCTCTTCATGGCCATCTGGTTCACCTTCAGCTATGCGCCTATGGCCCACATGGTCTGGTTCTGGATGGGCCCTGACGCCTACACCGGCAAGGAAGTGGTCGACGCGATGAACGGCAAGGCCGGCTACATCTGGCAAATGGGCGCCCTGGACTTCGCCGGCGGCACCGTGGTGCACATCAACGCCGCTGTCGCGGGCCTGGTTGGCGCCTTCTGCGTCGGCAAGCGCATCGGCTACGGCAAGGAAGCCATGGCGCCTCACAGCCTGACACTGACCATGGTCGGCGCCGCACTGCTGTGGGTGGGCTGGTTCGGTTTCAACGCCGGCTCCGCGCTGGAAGCCAACGGCTTCGCTGCCCTGGCCTTCATCAACACCCTGGGCGCCACGGCGGCCGCGGTGCTCGCATGGTGCGTCGGTGAAGCGCTGATGCGCGGCAAGGCTTCGATGCTGGGTGCCGCTTCCGGCGCCGTCGCCGGCCTGGTGGCCATCACCCCCGCAGCCGGCAACGTCGGCATCGGCGGCGGCCTGGTCATCGGCCTGATCGCCGGCTTCGCCTGCCTCTGGGGCGTGAACGGCCTGAAGAAACTGCTGGGTGCTGACGACTCGCTGGACGTGTTCGGCGTCCACGGCGTAGGCGGCATCATCGGCGCGCTGCTCACCGGTATCTTCAATTCGCCAAGCCTGGGCGGCCCAAGCGCCGTCGCCGACTGGACCACGGTTGCCATGGTTGCACCCGATGCGTACTCCATCGCCGGCCAGGTCTGGATCCAGCTCAAGGCCGTGCTGATCACCATCGTGTGGTCCGGCGTGGTGTCCTTCATTGCCTTCAAGGTGGTTGACCTGACCATCGGCCTGCGCGTCAGCGAAGAAGACGAACGCGAAGGCCTGGACATCACGTCCCACGGCGAAACGGCCTACAACCGCTGACACGGTTGGCAGGGGGCTGCCCAGGCGGCAGCCCTGTTTTAGTTGATTGAGAGAGTCTCCTTTGGATGTTCAGCCCGCCGGCGCAAGCCGGTGGGCTGTTTTTTTTGGGAGGGCGTTACAGTGGCGGCTTCCCTCACTGAAATGAAAGCCCCGTCATGACCTGGCAAACACTGGCCGCGGCGCCCAGCGGATTGGGCGAGTCGCCGTTCTGGCATCCCGACGAGCAGATGCTCTACTGGATAGACATTCCCGGGCAACACATCCACCGCTGCAACGTCTTCATGGGCACGGTCGAGAGTTGGGCCATGCCGTCCGAGCCCGGCAGCATCGCGCCGGCGCGCAGCGCCGGCGAAGCCAGCGGCCTGGTGATCGCGCTGCGCGACGGCATCTACCGCGCCAGGGAATGGGGCGGCGAACTGCGGCTGCTCGCCAAGGCCGGCCACGACACGGCCACCATGCGCTTTAACGACGGCAAGGCCGACCCGCTGGGCCGCTTCTGGGCCGGCACCATGTACGAACCGCGCGACAAGGCCGCGGCCGAACTGTTCTCGCTCGACTGCCGCGGCGGCCGCGCGCCCGCGCTGGAGCGCAAGGCCGGCGGCGCCACCATCGCCAACGGCCTGGCCTGGTCGCCCGACGCGGCCACCGTGTACTGGTCCGACACGCCGAGCCACACCATTCGCGCCTGGGATTGGGATGCCGGCAGCAACGCCATGGCGCGGCCCCGCGTGTTCGCGCAGTGGCCCGGCAAGCCCGATGGCTGGCAGCCGGGCATGCCCGGCTATGGCGGCCGGCCCGACGGCGCGGCCATGGACAGCGAAGGCAACTACTACGCGGCGATGTTCGAAGGCGGCCGCCTGCTCAAGCTCTCGCCCGCCGGCCAGGTGCTGGCCGAGATCGCCGTGCCGGCGCGCTGCCCCACCATGCCCTGCTTTGGCGGCGACGACCTGAAAACCCTGTACCTCACGACCGCGCGCCACAACCGGCCCGCGCAGGAATTGCAGGACTACCCTGATTCGGGCTGCGTGTTTTCCATGCAGGTCGACGTTCCCGGCTTGCCGGTGAACTTCTTCCAGGACTGAAAACCCGGGACGAAGGCTTGGCCGGAAAAAACCGAACAGGCCGCGTTCAAAAAAATCAAACCGGCCGGGGCGCTCGCCGCTTACCATGGCTGCCATGCTTCCAGACTCTGACATCAGCGCCGCGCTGGCCGAAGGCGTGCGCGCCGCCGCGGCCGCCGGCACCCCGCTGCGCTTGCGCGGCGGCGGCAGCAAGGACTTCTACGGCCAGGCCCTCGCGGGCGAGATCCTCGACATCCGCCCACATACCGGCGTCACCAGTTATGAACCCAGCGAGCTGGTGGTCACCGCGCGCGCCGGCACGCCGCTGGCCGAACTGGAAGCACTGCTGGCCGCGCAAGGCCAGTGCCTGCCGTTTGAGCCGCCGCATTTCGACGGCGCGCAAGGCAAAGCCACGGTCGGCGGCATGGTCGCCAGCGGCCTCAACGGCCCGTCCCGCGCCAGCGCGGGCGCCGTGCGCGACTTCATGCTGGGCGTGGTGCTGCTCAACGGCAAGGGCGAACGCCTGGTCTTCGGCGGCCAGGTCATGAAGAACGTGGCCGGCTACGACGTCTCGCGCCCGATGGCCGGCTCGCTGGGCACGCTGGGCGTGCTGCTGGAGGTCTCGCTCAAGGTCTTGCCGGTCGCGCCGCAAGAGGCCACGCTGGTGTTTGAGATGAACGAAACCGCGGCCCTGCAACAACTCAACCGCTGGGGCGCCATGCCGCTGCCCGTCAACGCCTCCTGCTGGCGGGCCGGACGGCTGTGGGTGCGGCTGCGCGGCGCGAAAGCGGCAGTCGCCGCAGCGCAAACCTCCATGGGCGGCGAAGTGCTGGACAGCGACGCGGCCCGCCACTGGACCGCGCTGCGCGAGCAAACCCAGCCCTTCTTTGACCTGCAGGGCGATGAATCGCTGTGGCGGCTCAGCGTTCCCGACACCGCTGTACCGCTCAATCTTGGTGACACGGTGGTGGAGTGGGGCGGCGCACAGCGCTGGCTCAAGCGGCCCGACAGTGACGCGGCGTTGATACGCGAAGCGGCGGCCCAGGCCAATGGCCACGCCACGCTGTTCCGGTCGGCCGGCAAATCCGTGCCGGTGTTCTCCGCGCTCAAGCCGCCGCTGGACCGGATCCACCGCGAACTCAAAAAACAATTCGACCCGGCCGGCATCTTCAACCCCGGCCGCCTCTACGCGGACTGGTAAGGCAAACATGCGACGCCTTCGCCACCTGACCGGCCAGCACCGGACGCCGTATATGAACCGCCTGCTGGGCGGCTTGCTGGCGTTCAACGCCGGCGCCATCAATGCGGGTGGTTTTTTGCTGGTCAGCATGTACACCTCGCACATGACGGGCTTCGCCTCGCTGCTGGCCGATAACCTGGTGCTGGGCAACATGACGCTGGTGCTGGGCGCCGTCGGCGCGCTGCTGGCCTTTACCACCGGCGCGGCGGTGACGGCGGTGCTGGTGAACTGGGCGCGCCAGCATCGCCTGCGCAGCGAATACGCGCTGCCCCTGCTGGTGGAGGCCGTGCTGATGCTGCTGTTCGGCCTGCTGGGCGCCACGCTGAACCGCCAGACCCCCTTCGCCGTGCCGCTGACCGTGCTGGTGCTGGCCTTCACCATGGGCCTGCAAAACGCGCTGGTCAGCAAAATCTCTTCTTCACAGATCCGCACCACCCACATGACCGGCGTGATCACCGACCTGGGCATAGAGCTCGGCAAGATGTTCTACTGGAACCGCACCACCAGCCCGCTCGAATCGCGCGTGCGCGCCAACCGCATCAAGCTGCGGCTGTTCGGCACCCTGCTGGGCATGTTCATCGCCGGCGGCATGGTGGGCGCGGCCGGCTTCAAATACGTCGGCTTCATCTGGGTCGTGCCGCTGGCGATCATGCTGCTGGTCTTGTCCCTGCCACCGTTGTATGCGGATTTCCGGCGCGCCGCCAGGCGCAAGGCCCTTGCCCTGGCCGTGAAAGAGGCGCCCTGACTTTATGCAAACCCATCTCTCCCCCGACTTCAAGAACAGCGCCGACGGCCTCGAGGCCGAAGCGATTCTGCGCAAATGCGTGCACTGCGGCTTCTGCACCGCCACCTGCCCGACCTACCAATTGCTGGGCGACGAACTCG
>NZ_CALROB020000048.1:0-36277 GCF_943369675.1 Polaromonas sp. YR568
ATCATCCCGCGCACGCGCGTGAACACGGCGCACAGCGCGCCCGAGGGCCGCTTCAATTACCTGCAGCGCGTCAACAGCGAGCACGAGAGCATCTACAACGCCATCCGCAGCCAGGACGCCGAGGCCGCGCGCGCCGCGATGCGCACCCATTTGTCCAACAGCCGCGAGCGCCTGCGCCGGGGCAACAACGCGCACACCATGCAGCCGCCGGGGGAAGCCGTGGAGCCCCAGGCAGCCCGGGCCTTAGGGGCAAATCTGGTTGCATAAAGAATCGGCGAGTTGTACGATAACTGATAAATCCCTTATCAACCATCTACAACACGCCCGGTATGCCCGCTTCTTCAGCTTCCCAAGCCTTCCCCGTTTCCCCGCCTGCCGCCTCGCAAACGCCGCGCATCACCCGCGTCCAGGTGATTCCCGTCGCCGGCCAGGACAGCATGCTGCTGAACCTGAGCGGCGCGCACGGCCCCTTCTTCACCCGCAACATCCTGATCCTGACCGACAGCTCCGGCCGCACCGGCGTGGGCGAGGTGCCGGGCGGCGAGAAGATCCGCAACACCCTGCAGGATGCGGCGCCGCTGATCGAAGGCCAGTCGATAGGCGCGTGGAACCAGATCCTCAACACCTTGCGCACCGCCTTTGCCGACCGCGACAGCGGCGGCCGCGGCAACCAGACCTTTGACCTGCGCGTGGCCATCCACGCCGTGACCGCCGTTGAAAGCGCCCTGCTCGACCTGCTGGGCCAGTTCCTCGGCGTGCCCGTCGCAGCCTTGCTGGGCGACGGCCAGCAGCGCGACTCGGTGGCCATGCTGGGCTACCTCTTCTATGTGGCCGACCGCAAGAAGACCAGCCTGGCCTACGATTCGGCGCCCGACGAGAAAGACGACTGGCTGCGCCTGCGCCACGAGCCGGCCATGGACGCCGACGGCATCGTCGCGCTGGCCGAGGCGGCCTACAAGCGCTACGGCTTCAAGGACTTCAAGCTCAAGGGCGGCGTGCTGCGCGGCGAGGAAGAGATGGAAGCCATCGTCGCGCTGTCCGAGCGTTTCCCGGATGCGCGCATCACGCTGGACCCGAACGGCGGCTGGCTGCTGAAGGACGCCATCCGCATCTGCAAGGACCGGCATAAAGAGCTGGCCTACGCCGAAGACCCCTGCGGCGCCGAAGGCGTGTTCTCGGGCCGCGAGGTGATGGCCGAATTCCGCCGCGCCACGGGCCTGCCCACGGCCACCAACATGATCGCCACCGACTGGCGCGAGCTGTCGCACACCATCCACCTGCAGTCGGTCGACATCCCGCTGGCCGACCCGCATTTCTGGACCATGCAGGGCTCGGTGCGCGTGGCGCAGATCTGCCAGACCTGGGGCCTGACCTGGGGCTCGCATTCGAACAACCACTTCGACATCTCGCTGGCCATGTTCACGCATGTTGCGGCTGCCGCGCCGGGCAAGGTCACCGCGATCGACACGCACTGGATCTGGCAGGACGGCCAGCGCCTGACCAAGGCGCCGCTGCAAATCGTGGACGGCCAGGTCGCCGTGCCCAAGCAGCCCGGCCTGGGCGTGGAGCTGGACATGGTTGAAGTGGAAAAAGCCCACCAGCTTTACCTCAAGCACGGCCTGGGCGCGCGCGACGACGCCGTGGCCATGCAGTACCTGATTCCAGGCTGGAGCTTCAACAACAAGATGCCCTGCATGGTGCGGTAAACACAGCGGCACGGCAGGCTTGCGGGAAGTTAGAGGCTCCCGCAGGCCCTTCTGTCTTTTGTGATTTCTGTCATTGGGCGTGTGTGCAGCCCAGTCGGGCGCCGGGGGCGGTATACCCCGGCGCCCTTTTTGCCAGTGATACCGGGATAGCCACCTATTACTAGAACATCAGGAGACAAGACATGAAACGCAGAACCCTTTGCAGCATTGCGGGCGCGACGCTATTGGCCCTCGCCGCCACCCTGGGCGCAGGCACTGCGGCCGCGCAAACCAAACTCAAATGGGCGCACGTCTACGAGACGTCCGAGTCCTTCCACAAGCAGGCCGTCTGGGCCGCCGACGAAATCAAGAAGAAGACCAACGGCCGCTATGTGGTCGAAGTCTTCCCGGCCTCATCGCTGGGCAAGGAAACCGAAATCAACCAGGGCCTGACCCTGGGCACCGTGGACATCATCTACACAGGCGCCGCCTTTGCCGGCCGTGCCTACCCGCCGCTGTCGATTGCCGCCGCGCCCTTTGTGTTCCGCGACTACAACCACTTCCAGGCCTTCCGCAACGGCCCGATCTTCCAGGAACTGGCACAGGGCTACGCGAGCAAGACCGGCGGCCAGCACATCGCAGGCTACACCTATTACGGCCTGCGCCACATGACCTCCAACAAGGCCATCTTCAAGCCCGAGGACATGAAGGGGCTCAAACTGCGCGTGCCCGATGCGCCGCTGTTCGTGATGTTCCCCAAGGCCGTCGGCGCCAACCCCACGCCCATCGCCTTCGCCGAGGTCTACCTCGCGCTGCAGAACGGCACGGTCGATGCGCAGGAAAACCCGCTGCCCACCATCGAGGCCAAGAAGTTCTATGAAGTGCAGAAGTACATCACGCTGACGGGCCACATCACCGAGTCGCTGATCACCGCCGTGTCGGGCTCGGTCTGGTCCAAGCTCAGCGACGCCGACAAGAAGATCTTCGACCAGGTGCTCTGGGAAGCCTCCAGCCGCTCCAGCCAGGACATCGTCGACGCGGAAAACCGCCTGGTCGCCGAGTTCGAGAAAAAGGGCAAGACCGTCAACAAGGTCGACCGCGCGCCGTTCGCCGCGGCCGTGCTGCCTTCGCTCGTTGCTGCCGATGCGCCCTGGCCCAAGAGCCTGTACGAGCGCATCCAGGCCATCAAGTAAGTTGAAAAGGGCGTGAAGCGGCAGCGCAGGCCGCTTCACGCCCGCTTCCATTCCCCCGCACAGGAGACATCCATGAAACGCCGTTCCCTCATCCAGTCCGCCATTGCCGGCGCCGCCATGCCTTTGCTGGCGCTCCAGGCACTCCCCGCCTGGGCGCAAGCCGCCTGGCCTTCCGCCAAGCCCGTCATCATCGTTGTGCCTTTTCCCCCGGGTGGCTCCACCGACATGGTGGCGCGCGCGCTGGCACTGCAGCTGCAAACCAAACTGGGCGGCAGCTTCGTCGTCGAGAACCGGCCCGGCGCCACCGGCACCATAGGCAGCGGCCAGGTCAAGCGCGCGCCCGCCGACGGCTACACGCTGCTGGTATCCTCGCTGGGCGCTTTTGTCGTCACGCCGCATCTGCTCAAAGGCGTGCCCTACGACGCCACCAAGGACTTCGACTACATCAGCGTGCCGGTGCAGGCACCCAACGTGCTGGTCGCCAACATCGCGCGGCCCGAGCGCACGCTGGACGACGTGCTGGCGCTGCTGCGCAAAACGCCGGGCAAGGTGTCGTTTGCGAGCTCGGGCAACGGCTCGTCGGATCATCTCTCGGCCGAGCTTTTCTGGCAGCAATCCAAAACCGAAGGTGTGCACGTGCCCTACAAAGGCGGTGCCCCGGCGATCAACGACCTGCTGGGCAACCAGGTGGATTTCTCTTTCCAGAACGTGAACGCCGTGCTGCCGCACATCCGCGCGGGCAAGCTGCGCGCCATCGCCGTCACCGGCGACAAGCGCTCGCCCGTGCTGCCCGAGGTGCCCACGCTGGCCGAAGCCGGCGTCAAGGGCGCCGAGGTCTACTCATGGCAAGGCGTGGCCGCGCCCAAAGGGCTGCCGGCCGCCACGAAAAAAGCGCTCAGCGACGCGGTGATTGCCGCGATGCAGGATACCGACATGAAAAAGCGCATGCTGGACCAGGGGCTGGAAATCGTCGCCAGCACGCCCGAGGAATTCACCACCTTCCAGTTACGCGAGTGGGCGCGCTGGAAGACACTGATAGATACGCGCCGCATCACGGCGGATTGACGCGCCGGGCCTGAAGAGGCCCGGCTTTGAACCCGCAACGCTTGCGGCAGGCAACCCACCCACGAGAACGAACAAGGCATGCACTCCATTCACTCCCCACGGCTGCGCATCGCCGTCATAGGCGCGGGCCTCGGGTCCGCGCCGCACTTCCACAGCCTGCAGGACCTGGCCGCCGAGGCCGAGCTCGTTTATGTTTACGGCCGCAGCGCCGAACGGCTGGCGGGCGTCAAGCTGCCGGCCGGTGCGAAGAAAACCACACGGATCGAGGACATCCTCGAAGACGCCAGCATCCAGGCCGTGCTGGTGCTCACGCCGCCCAACACGCATCTCGAACTCGTGCAGCGCGTGGCACGCGCGGGCAAACATGTGCTGGTAGAAAAGCCGCTGGAGATAGACCTGAACCGCGCCAACGCGCTGGTCGAGGCCTGCGAGGAAGCCGGCGTCACGCTGGCCGTCATGCTGCAGCACCGCCTGCGCGAAGCGGCCGTGGCCTTGCGCGCGCTGATCGCCGGCGGCGAGCTCGGCGACCTGGTGAGCGCCAGCGCCGCGGTGCGCTGGTGGCGGCCGCAAACTTATTACGACGAGCCCGGGCGCGGCACGCTGGCGCGCGACGGCGGCGGCGTGCTGATCACGCAGGCCATCCACACGCTGGACCTGCTGCTGAGCTTCACCGGCATGCCGGCGCGCGTGACGGGCATCGCCGGCACCAGCGCCGTGCACCGCATGGAAGGTGAAGACACCGCTGCCGCCCTGCTGCACTACGACAACGGCGCGGTGGCCGTGGTGCAGGCCACGACGGCGGCCTACCCGGGCTTTCCCGAGCGCATCGAACTCAACTTCACGCGCGGCACCGCCACGCTCGAAGGCGGTGAAATGCGCGCGGCTTTCCAGGACGGCCGGACCGTGAGCGCGGGTGCCCAACAAGGCTCGGGCGGCGGCGCCGACCCCATGGCCTTCGACCACGCCGCGCACCGCACCGTGCTGCAGGATTTCATCCACGCGGTGCACAACGGCACGGCGCCCGCCGTCACCGGGCGCTCCGCGCTGGGCGTGCAGCAGGTCATAGAAGCCGTCATGGCATCGTCACAGGCCGGCAGCACGGTGCCGTTGCATCCAGCGGCGTTGATTCCCGTGATGTAAGAAGCTGTTCACGGCCAACAACGCCCAAGTCCAGACATGGCGGGCATGTGCAGCTATAAAACTCGTAGCAACCGGGAATTTGCGTTATATTGGGTGCCCAACGCTAGAGCTTTTTGCTTAACCGCCACCTGTGACCGAATCGTGACCGAGGAGATGTGCTGATGAGTGCCAAAGAAAATGCGGCGGTAGGCCAATTGCTGGAGCTGCTTGAAGCACGCTACGCATTGCGCGTGCTGTGGGCCCTCAAAGACGGCCACCCGCAAACCTTTCGGCTCCTGCAAGACAGCATCGGCAACATCACACCCAACACCCTGAACACCCGCATCAAGGAATTGCGCGCAGCCGGCCTGCTCGGCCACGGCAGCGACGGCTACATCGTCACCACCCTGGGCGCCGACCTGCTCAAGCGCCTGAACGACCTGCAGGCCTTCGCCGGCAAATGGGTACTGAGCCAGACCAAGAAAAGCAAGCCCTGACATGCGCCGGCGGGCTTGCAAAAAAAAAAGCGACCTGAGCGGTCGCTTTTTTTGTGGCCGTCCGCGCCCTCAATCCACAGACGCACCCGAACGCTTCACCGCGTCGCCCCACAGCGTCATGCTGGCGGCGATGTGTTTGGCAAGTTCTTCCGGCGTGCTCGGCGCGACGTCGGCGCCGCGCGACTGCAACTGCGCGCGCAACTCGGGGTCGGCCAGCGCCTTGTGGATCGCCTCGTTCAGTCGGTTGACGATGGGCCGCGGCGTTCCGGCAGGCACAAAAATCGCGTCCCACGCGCTGACGTCAAAACCGGCCAGGCCCGACTCCGCGACCGTGGGCACGTCGGGCCAGCCCGCGACCCGCGCGGCGGTGGTCACCGCGAGCGGCTTGACGCGGCCGCTTTTGGCCTGCGGCGCGGCGTTGGGCATCACCTCGATCATCATGTCGACCTGCCCGCCCATCAGGTCCGTCATCGCCTGAGCGCCGCCGCGATAAGGAATGTGCACCACCGCCAGGCCCGCGCGCGACTTGTAGATTTCACCGGCCAGGTGCGAAGTCGTTCCGTTGCCGGCCGAGCCGAAGGTGTACTTGCCCGGGTTGGCCTTGAGCAGCCTGGTGAGCTCGGCCATGGAGTTGACCGGCAGCGTGGGCCGCACCACCACCATGGCGGCAATGCGCGTGAGCTGGCTGACCGGCTCGAAGTCGCGCTGGGCGTTAAAGCCCGTCGACTTGTAGATCGCCTGGTTGATGGAGTGCGTGCCGTTGGTGCCGTACAGCAGCGTGTAGCCGTCGGCCGGTGCCTTGGCCGCGGTGGCGCTGCCCACGTTGCCGCCGGCGCCACCCAGGTTTTCCACCACGATGGGCTGGCCCAACTCCTTGGCCGCGCGCAGCATGACCAGGCGCGCCAGCGTGTCGCCGCCACCGCCGGCCGGGAAGGGCACGATCAGCTTGATGGGTTTGTTGGGGTACGCGGCCGGCTGGGCTTGTGCGGCAGGCACGATCAGTACCATGGCGGCTGCAGCGGCCAGCAGCGCGCGGCGGGCTGCGGCAGCCGGCGGCAGGCGGTGGGAAAAAGGCGAAATCATCGTGTCTCCTGGGGAAGGTGTGTGTGCCTGGTGGCACTTAAAATACTTAGTCATCTTATTTTATTGCACGCAATAGCGATGGCAATCACCTAGTTAACCCTTAGTTTTACAAATATTGCATGCAATAATCCAGCAACTTTACATCCAGAGCCCATGTCCTCCCAGATCGACTACACCATCAACGAGCTGAGGCGCAGAATCCTCAGCGGCCAGGCGGCGCCCGGCGAACGCATGGTGGAACTGGAGCTTTCGGCCCAGCTGGCCGTGTCGCGCACGCCCATCCGCATCGCGCTCGGCGAACTCGAAAAAGAGGGCTTGCTGGAGCGCCTGCCGACGCGCGGGTTCCGCGTGCGCCAGTTCAGCGTCGACGAGATCACCAACGCGGTCGACGTGCGCGGCGTGCTCGAAGGCATGGCGGCCCGGCGGGCGGCCGAACGCGGCATCTCGCCCGAAACCCGGGCCGGGCTGCAGGCCTGCATTGACGAAGGCCGGTTATTGCTGGAGAAGGCCCAAGCCGCCGGCCACGTGATCGACGCGGCCCGCTGGGTGCCCATGAACGCGCGCTTTCATGGCGCGCTGGTCGAGGCCGCCGGCAACAGCACGCTGACTTCGGCGCTCGCGCACGTGAGCAAAACCCCCATGGCCGGCGCCGGCGCGCTGAGCCTGAACGGCTCGCTGCCGCTGCTGGAATACGGCTACATCCAGCGCGCGCAGAGCGACCACGAAGACGTGCTGGCGGCGCTGCTGGCCGGCGAAGGCGCGCGCGCCGAGGCATTGATGCGCGAGCACGCCCACCGCAGCCGCGACAACAAGCGCGAGCTGATGGCGCGCATGCAAAAGCTCGCGTCGGCCTGAATGCCCGTGACGCAAGGCGCGGAGCAAGGGCGGTCCGGCGTTCCTCATACATATATATAGAGAAAAGACGTTCCGGCGGAGGACCTTGAAGCCCAGCCGCTACGGATTTCGTAGCAAACAGCACCGGCAGGCCAGCCGCAGCCCCTACAATCCCGGCCAGGAGCCCCCTTCACGGCCGGACCCGCCGGCCCGGCCAGGACACCAAGCCCCACCGGCCGCCCTGCCACCAAGCCCCTGAAATTTCGCAGCCAAAACCGAAGCCCTTGTCTTGAAAAGGGCTTTGCCATCCCCAGTTGGGAACCTTACCAACACCAACCCTGTTGCACCGCATGTCTGAAAATACACAACCCGAACAAAATCAACCACTTAGCGGCGAGCCCAGCCCCGAGGAACTGGAAGCGGCGCAAGCCGCCAACGAGTTTGACGCGCTGACGGTCGCGCAGGCCGAGGTCGCCACGCTGCAGGCCAAGAACACCGAGCTGGCCGACAGCTACCTGCGCGCCAAGGCCGAGACCGAAAACGCCCGCCGCCGCGCCGACGACGACGTCGCCAAGGCCCGCAAGTTCGCAGTGGAAAGCTTCGCCGAAAGCCTGCTGCCGGTGGCTGACAGCCTGGAAGCCGGCCTGGCCGTCAAGGAAGCCACCGCCGACCAGATCCGCGAAGGCGCAGAAGCCACGCTCAAGCAGCTCAAGAGCGCGCTCGAGCGCAACAAGGTGGTAGCCATCGACCCGGCCGCCGGCACCAAATTCGACCCGGCCCAGCACCAGGCCGTCAGCATGGTGCCCGCCGACCAGGACGCCAACACTGTGGTCAGCGTGCTGCAAAAAGGCTACCTGATCGCCGAGCGCGTCTTGCGCCCCGCCCTGGTCACGGTGGCAGCCCCCAAATAAACCCGCAGCAAGCCACAAAACAAGAATGCAAAAACATGTTGGGGCCCTTGAAGCCCATCAACTTACCCACAAGTTATCAACATAGTCATTCACAGCGGCCAGGGAGAAACCCCGGCCACCCCACTTTCAATCTTTAACGAATCAAAAAAGCAGGAGTAATTCATCATGGGAAGAATCATCGGCATCGACCTGGGCACCACCAACAGCTGCGTATCCATCATGGAAGGCAACACGCCCCGCGTCATTGAGAACTCGGAAGGCGCGCGCACCACGCCGTCCATAGTCGCTTACCAGGAAGACGGTGAAGTGCTGGTCGGCGCGGCCGCCAAACGCCAGGCCGTGACCAATCCCAAGAACACGCTCTACGCCGTCAAGCGCCTGATCGGTCGCAAGTTCACCGAAAAAGAAGTCCAGAAGGACATCGCCCTGATGCCTTACGCCATCGTGGCCGCCGACAACGGCGACGCCTGGGTGGAAGTGCGCGGCAAGAAGATTTCGGCCCAGCAGGTCAGCGCCGACATCCTGCGCAAGATGAAAAAGACCGCCGAAGACTACCTCGGCGAGCCCGTCACCGAAGCCGTGATCACCGTGCCCGCGTACTTCAACGACGCGCAGCGCCAGGCCACCAAGGACGCCGGCCGCATCGCAGGCCTGGACGTCAAGCGCATCATCAACGAACCCACTGCGGCAGCCCTGGCCTTCGGCCTGGACAAGCAGGAAAAGGGCGACCGCAAGATCGCCGTGTATGACCTGGGCGGCGGCACCTTCGACATCTCCATCATCGAGATCGCCGACGTCGACGGCGAAAAACAGTTCGAAGTGCTGTCCACCAACGGCGACACCTTCCTGGGCGGCGAAGACTTCGACCAGCGCGTCATCGACTACATCGTGGCCGAGTTCAAGAAAGACAGCGGCATCGACCTGTCCAAGGACGTGGTCGCGCTGCAGCGCCTGAAAGACTCCGCCGAGAAGGCCAAGATCGAGCTGTCCAACAGCCCGGCCACCGAAGTCAACATTCCCTACATCGCGCACGACCCCGCGACCGGCCCCAAGCACTTGCTGGTCAAGCTGAGCCGCGCCAAGCTCGAGAGCCTGGTCGACGAACTGATCGAGCGCACGATTGCACCTTGCCGCGTCGCCATGAAGGACGCCGGCATCAGCGTGGGCGACATCCATGACGTGATCCTGGTCGGCGGCCAGACCCGCATGCCCAAGGTGCAGGAGAAGGTCAAGGAATTCTTCGGCAAGGAAGCACGCAAGGACGTGAACCCTGACGAAGCCGTGGCCGTGGGCGCCGCGATTCAAGGCCAGGTTTTGTCCGGCGACCGCACCGACGTGCTGCTGCTCGACGTGACCCCGCTGTCCCTCGGTATTGAAACCATGGGCGGCGTGATGACCAAGATGATCAAGAAGAACACGACCATCCCGACCAAGTTCGCGCAGACCTTCTCGACCGCCGAAGACAACCAGCCGGCCGTGACCATCAAGGTGTTCCAGGGCGAACGCGAAATCGCCTCGGGCAACAAGGCGCTGGGCGAGTTCAACCTCGAGGGCATTCCGCCCGCATCGCGCGGCACGCCGCAGATCGAAGTGTCCTTCGACATCGACGCCAACGGCATCCTGCACGTGGGCGCCAAGGACAAGGGCACCGGCAAGGAAAACAAGATCACCATCAAGGCCAACTCCGGTTTGTCCGAGGCTGAAATCCAGCAGATGGTGAAAGACGCCGAGCTGAACGCCGAAGAAGACAAGAAAAAGGTCGAGTTCGTGACCGCCAAGAACAACGCCGAAGCCATGGTGCACAGCGTGAAAAAATCGCTGGGCGAATACGGCGACAAGCTCGAAGCCGGCGAGAAGGAAAAGATCGAGACCGCCATCAAGGACATGGAAGAGGCGCTCAAGGGCGACGACAAGGCCGCCATCGACGCCAAGAACACGGCCCTGATGGAAGCCAGCCAGAAGCTCGGCGAAAAAATGTACGCCGACATGCAGGCATCGCAGGCTGCAGCCGGCGGTGACGCGCAAGGCGCGGCGGGCGCCGAACAGGCGCAAGCCAAGCCGGCCGACGACAATGTCGTGGACGCCGAGGTCAAGGAAGTCAAAAAGGGCTAAGCGCCCGTTGGCAACAAGCCCTGCATTGGCGCGATAACTGCATGCAAACGCAGACGGCACCGGCAGGTGCACAAGGCGGAAACCGGGAGCCATCCCGGCTTTCCGCTTTTGCGCATCTGCAGTTACCGCCTATCCCGCCGATACCGCTTGTTCCAGTGCCCGCCTGCTGACCCGACCCCAGCGCCGAACCGATCAACGACGAAGACCCTGAGCTGCCATGGCAACCAAAAAAGACTACTACGACACACTGGGCGTGCCCAAGAACGCCAGTGATGAAGACATCAAGAAGGCGTACCGCAAGCTCGCGATGAAGCACCACCCCGACCGCAACCAGGGGGATGCCTCCAAGGTTGCCGAGGAAAAATTCAAGGAGGGCAAAGAGGCCTACGAGATGCTTTCCGACGCCAACAAACGCGCGGCCTACGACCAGTACGGCCATGCGGGCGTGGACCCCAACATGCGCGGCGGCGGCCCCGGGGCCGAGGGCTTCGGCGGCTTTGCCGAGGCGTTTGGCGACATCTTCGGCGACGTGTTCGGCGGCCAGCGCGGCGGCGGCCAGCAGCGTGGCGGCCGCCAGGTCTACCGCGGCGGCGACCTCAGCTACGCCATGGAAATCACGCTCGAAGAAGCGGCCAACGGCAAGGAAGCGCAGATACGCATCCCGAGCTGGGACGACTGCAACACCTGCCACGGCACCGGCGCCAAGCCCGGCACCAAGGTGGTCACCTGCACCACCTGCCACGGCCACGGCGTGGTGCAGATGCGCCAGGGCTTTTTCAGCGTGCAGCAAACCTGCCCGCAGTGCAAAGGCACGGGCAAGCTGATTCCCGAACCCTGCGTGACCTGCCACGGCGTGGGCAAGACCAAGAACAACAAGACGCTGGAAGTCAAGATCCCCGCGGGCATCGACGACGGCATGCGCATACGCTCCACCGGCAACGGCGAGCCCGGCACCAACGGCGGCCCGCCCGGTGACCTCTACATCGAGATCCGCCTGAAGAAGCACGACATCTTCGAGCGCGACGGCGACGACCTGCACTGCGCCGTGCCCATCAGCTTCACCACGGCTGCGCTGGGCGGCGAGATCGAAGTGCCGACGCTTGCGGGAAAAGCAGCCATCGACATCCCCGAAGGCACGCAGGCCGCCAAGCAGTTTCGGCTGCGCGGCAAGGGCATCAAGGGCGTGCGCTCCAGCTACCCCGGCGACCTGTACTGCCACATCACGGTGGAGACGCCGGTCAAGCTCACCGAGCACCAGCGCAAGCTGCTCAAGGAGCTCGACGAGTCGCTGAAAAAAGGCGGCGCCAAACATTCGCCGAGCGAAGAAGGCTGGGCCGACAAACTGAAGAGCTTCTTCAGCGCCTGAGCGTACGCGCCCCTGCGCCCTGCGATACGGGCTGCAGGGCCGGCGGTTCAGGCCTGAGGAGACACGGCGGCGATCGCCGCGCGCCCTGATACGCAAGCCCACAAGGCACCCGGCCGGGGTGCCTTACGCCGCACCCGCCGCGCCCGCTACTTCCGCATAGCCCTTGCGCAGTTTCTCCGCGACCAGTTTTTCCACTTCGCGCTGCGCGCGCGCCTCGCTGGCGAAACATTTGATCTGCGTCTGGCCCCGGGTATCGATGCGGCCGTAGCAGACCACCACTTCAATTTCCTTCCGGCCTATCGACCAGAACTTGCGCGAGCCGCCCTCCGTGTGCTCGAAGCGCCGCATCACCGGCCCGCCGGAGGGGACCGCAGCAAGCGGCGAGGCAGCCGGCGCCACGGCCGGGAAAGCCTGCGCCGCGCCCGCATCCGAGTCCGCCGGCGGCATCACGAATGGCTGCAGGTCCGGCTCCGAATGCGCGCTGGACGGCCCGTCGCGCAGCGCCCGCTGAATCTGCTCGATCACGGCTTCAGGTTGATGGAACCAGTCCTTCGAGAGGATCTGCACGGTGTGCCAGTTGAACGACCGGAGGATCCGCGGCCGCGAGACATAACGCTCATGCACGTCGCCGCTGCCGTACTGCGCCTCGGTGTCGACGAGCACGCCCAGGCGATAAAGCCCGCTCTCGCCGTCGCGCAGCGCGAGTTCGCAGCGAAACCGGGACTGCCCCACTTGGGCATCCACCACATGCCCGCGCTCGCGCAGCGCCCGCGCGAGCTGCTCGATGACATCCTCCGGTTTGTGCCGCCCGCCGAGCGCGCCGCGCGCCGCCGGGTTCATCGCCTCGAGTACGCCCTGCGCAAGCCGCGCCTGCCCGTGCGACAAATGCTCCGCATAGCGGAGAAACTGCTTGAGCGCCGCGGCGCCGTCGTTGTAGTCGTTGGTGATCGACTCGTGCCGGATCGAGGTGACGACCGCCATGTGATGCCGCGCGCGGCTGAAGATCACGTTCAGGCGCTTCTCGCCGCCGCGCTGGTTGATCGGGCCGAAGTTCATCAGCATCTTGCGCGCCGGCGCCGGGCCCGGCCCGTAGCAGATGCTCAGGATGATGATGTCGCGCTCGTCGCCCTGCACATTCTCGAGGTTCTTCACGAAGAGGCCGCAGAACTGGTCGTCCTCCTCGCGGACGTACTCGGCTTCCAGCCGCGCAGCGAACTCGGCGTCGGCCGCGGACAAGGCCTCCAGCGCGGCTTCGATCTCGCTTTGCTGCGCTTCCGAAAACGCGACGATGCCTATGCTCGGGTGCCCCTCGCGCGCGAGCAGCTCGCGCGTCATGCGCGCGATGTAGCCGGCCTCGTCGAGGTTGGAGCGCTCGGCGTACACGGCATCGGGCAGGTGGTGAAAGCTGACCGGCCGCGAAAGCAGCGCGGCCGCGCCGGCCTGCGCCGCGTCCGCCGACGAGGCGTCGCGCACGACCACCTCCGGCTGCTCCGCGGCGGCGTAGGCCCGGTCGGGGATCGTGTACAGGTTGCCGCCGTAAAACGCCGCATTTGAGAAACCGATCAACGACTCCGAGCGGCTGCGGTAGTGCCAGGCCAGCAGCGTCGCGGGCAGGTTGCGCGCGCCCTGGTTGAGCAGGCTGTCCGCGTCGAGCACGACCGAGAGCCGCTCGCCTTCGTCCCCGTCCACCGCCACGCTCTCGCCCTCCTCGTCCCGGCCCGATGAGAAAAAGCTTGTGGGCGGCAATTGCATCTCGTCGCCGACGATGATCACCTGCGGCGCGCGGTAGAGCGCCGGCACCGCTTCCTCGACCGGGATCTGGCTGGCCTCGTCGAAGATCACGACGTCAAAATCCTTGCCCGACATGGGCAGCGTGTCTGACACCGAAAGCGGGCTCATGAGCCAGATCGGCTTCATGTCGCGCACGACACGGCCGGTGTCGCCGCTGGCCAGCTCGCGAATGGACTTGTAGCGCATGGTCTTGCCGAACTCGTGCTCCAGCTCGCGCCGGCCCGCCGAATAAGACTTTTTGAACTGCTTGCCGCCTTCATCGAGCTGCGAGGTGGCGAGCATCGAGCGCCGCACGTTCTCGCGAAAGCGCTGGCGCACAAGCGCCCGGGCCACGTCGGCGTTGAGTTCCAGCAACTGTTTCTCCCCCAGGCCTATGCGTTCGGCGTGGCGCGCAAGCGCGGCGGCGTCAAAGCGCGGCAGCCAGCGCTCCTTGCGGTAAATCCGCTCCAGGCTTTCACGCGCGATGACGTACTCGAGGCCCTCGGGCGGCAACGCGACGAGGTGCAATGTGGCGGCGAACGCCGGGTCGGCATCGGTCAACTCGCGCAGCAGCGGCAGGACTTCCGGCAGGCTGTCGGCGCACTCGCGCAGGTCGCGCACCAGCTCACCGAGCCCGTCGAGCGAAAGGGCGTCGATGTCGCGCAGAAATGACGCCAGCACCGGGGCGAGCCGGTCTATTTGCGCGGCAAGGCCGGTAAGGCCGTCGGGCGAAATCCGCGCGCCCGCGGCCACCAGGGCCTGCGAGAAACCGCGCAGCGACGCGTGCGCCTGGACATCCGCGCGCAGCGCCTGCAGCTCATTGGCGTAGCTGTCAACCTCGGGCGTGCCGTAGCTCCCGGCGAAGCGCGCGCGCGCGGCGTTCAACTGCTCCACCGCCTCGTGCTCCTGAGAGAGTTCCGTCAACAGGCGCGCGAGTTTCGGCTTCATCGCATGCGCGCTGAAGCCGTAGTGCGCGTTCAGTACACCGCGCAGGCGCCACCACGACGGCGAGAACCAGCGCAGCGCGGAGTCTTCCTGCGCGCGCGCCTGGGCCAGCGCCTGCGCCGTGTCGGCCGGCGCAAGCTTGCGCCGCCAATGAATCGTGAGCGCCTGTGCCTGGGCAAGCTGCCGGGCAAGCCCGTCGATGGCGGCGCGCTCGTTGTCGAAGGCCCTGGACGCATCGCTTTGCGCATCCAGCAAACCGTGAAACGCGCTGTCGCCGAGCGCCGTCAGCCGGTGCGAAAAATCCGCCAGCCGCTTCAGCTCCGCCCACCCGAGGCTTGCCGCCTCGGGCCATAACGACGCCAGCGCATCGGCGGTCGCGTCCAGCATCGGCTCGGCCGCGTCGACGAGCCGCAGCACCGTGCCCAAAGGCTGTTCCGCGCGCACCAGCTCGTCGCTCAGGCGCGCGAACACGTGGTCCGCCAGCGCGGACACGCCAAAAACCTCCTGCAGCACCTGCCCGATGCGCAGTGCCAGCCCGCCGCGGGCCTGCCACGCCGCGTACGGCGGCAAGGCCTCGGCGGCCGCGGCCGGCAGTTCGGCCGCGTGCGGCGCCAGCGCCACCAGGCGCCGCAACAAAGCATGCGCCGAAAGGCTTGCCGGCTCGCCGCCCGAGCGCATCGCGGTGTCGAAACGTTCAAGCGCCGCCAGGTCCTCCTGCACCAGCTCCGCGACCCGCGCGCGCTGTCGCACCAGTTCCTCCGAGACATCGGCATTCGCCAGCCACTGCTCGTAAGTCTGCTTGAGGTCGAGCACAAAGCCCTTTTTGTCCGTCTGCGAGTCGTGGATCATGCAGCACAGCTCGTCGAGCCGCTGCTGCCGCAGCCGGTGGAACACCACGTCGATGGCGGCGCGCTTCTCGCAGACGAACAGCACGCGCTTGCCGCGCCCCACCTGGTCGGCGATGAGGTTGGTGATGGTCTGCGACTTGCCGGTGCCGGGCGGGCCCTGGATGATGTAGCTCTCGCCCGAGCGGGCCAGGGAGACGGCGGCCATCTGCGTCGCGTCGGCGGGCACCACCGTCCAGCGGTCGGCCAGCGCAATCGGCCCGGCGGGCTGCTCGTCCAGCGCGCGCGGCTTGAGGGAGAACACGCGCTTGAACGCCTCGTTGGCGATGTCGCCTTCGACCAGCGCGTTGTAGTCGCGCACCAGCGACATCTTCCGGTAGTTGAAGTTGCCCAGCGTCACCGAGGTGAGGTCGAGGTCCCATTCATAGGGGTTGCCGGTGCGCTCGCGCAGCGAGAAGGTCGTCCGTTCGTTCTCCCCGGCGGCGGCCGGCGCCACGTTCGGGTGGCGCGGCGCCGGCGCGACGCCGAGCGCATCGCGCAGCGGCAACGCGGCGGGACGCACGCGCTCGTGGAAGAGCTTGAGCCCGAGCGGGCGAAAGTCGTCCTCGGCATAGCTGTAGTCGGTGTCGAGCGCGGCCGGCGGCGCGGCGCGCACCGGCGTGTTGCGGCGCCGGCGGCGGAACTGCTCGAGCCGCTGGCGCGCGCGCTGGTGGATCAGCTCGATCTCCGGCTTGTCGACCAGGTTGAGCCGCACGCCCGGCTCGCTGGCCACGATACTGGCCTGCAGCGAACGGTGAAACGCCGTAAGGGCCTCGTCGGTCAGGTCCACGGTCTCGGGCAGCTCCATCCCATAGACCGTGCGCAGCTGGTGGCGCAGCACCGGGTTGACCTCCGCGCTCTGCGCCTGCGCCTGCAGCACGTATTGGTCGCGCACGCCCTTCTTGCGCGTCAGCTCGACCGGCAGCAGCAGCAGCGGCGACACGATGCGCTCGTCCTTCGCCTCCTTGAGGTTGTGCCAGCGAAAAAAGGCGAGCACAAGCGAAAGCTGCGAAAGGCCGAATTCGGCGCGGTCCCGGCGGTCTTCCTGCATGATGCGGTCGAGCGCGCTCGGCAGGTAGGGCTGGTCCTCAAAGCGCAGCCAGTTGGCCAGCAGCACCTTGTCGCCGCCGCCGACGGCCGCGGCGAACTTTCCGCTCCAGACGCAGAGCTGGTCGAGCCGGATGTTCTTCATGTCGACCACGAGCGGCACGCTCGCGACCGTGAGGTTCACCGAAGACTGCGTAGCCCGGAAATGCAGCAGGCGGTTGCGCCGCGAGAGGTCGAACAGCCGGTCGCGCAGGTGCGCCTGGATGGCGCGCTGCTGGCGCGCCTCGCCGGTCTGGCCCGCCAGCACCCGCTCGATCGCCAGGTCCTGCGGTTGCTCGCGGTAGGTTTCCAGGCGGGTGATCAGCGAGGCCAGGTCCTTGGCGCGCCGCCGGCGGTCGAGCTCGGTCATCTCGACGATGATGCTCGCGACCACGGGATGCAGCCGGGGCTGAAGCTCGAACAGGTTGTTCCGGTGGCGCGCGAACGAGCGCACGTCGTCCTCGCCGCTGAAGTCGAGGTCGCAGGAAAGGCTGGCGAGCATTTGCCCGAGGCAGAAAATGTCGGTGACGGCATCGTGGTGGCCGACCACCTGCTCCCAGCAGCGGTAGCCCGGCAGGTACACCGGCCGCGTCAGCCCTTCGGCCGCGGGCGCGCTGGCGACCGAAAGGTCCTCGGAGGTGTAATCGGCCGGATCCTGGGTTACGCGGCTTTCACCGACCACTTGCAGCACGGACGACACCGGCGCCTGCAGTTTCTCCACGGCATCGCGGCGCTCGCGCGCGGCATGGCCTTGCGGGTCGCGCAGGGCAAGCGCGCCGCTTTCATGCACCGCCACGCTGCGCGGGCCGTCCAGATCGGCGGTTTTTTCACCGGCATGAAGGCCGGCCACTTCCCGGAACAAGGGCAGCACGAGCGCGAGCACGTCTTCGGTCTGGAGCCCGCCGCGCGAGACGCCCGCCTCGAGCAGGCGGATAAATGGAACGTCATCCGACATGGTTTTTTTCGGTCTTGTCCAGCAGGGCACGCGCGCCCTGCCTGAGTTTGCTGAACTGCCGCTTCGGCATCTTGAGGTCTTTCAGCATGCGCGCCTGCAACTGGTCGCCGACGTTCCAGGCGTCGCCCAGTTCGAGCACCCGGGCGAACGCGACGTCCTCCATCGCGCGGTCGCTGGCGGCAATGTCGATCAGCAAGGCGCTGATGTAGTCCGCGCACTGCGGGGCCGCGGCCAGGTCCTGCGCGAGGGAGTCGTCCGCCTTGTCGCCGGCACCGAAGTCGGGGAAAAACCTGCGCGCATGGGCCAGGGTGGCGTCGCTGCGCATCCAGGCCGGCCGCAGCATCTCCGCGAGCGCCCGGCGCGTGAGAGATTCGAGCCGCACCTGAGCAACCCAATCAGCCTGGTCCAGGCTCAGCGGGCCGCGAAGCGCGGCGTCGAGCCAGGACTCGGCCTGCGCGTCGCCGCCGGCCCAAAGACCGAGCGCATGGGCGCGCAGGAAGGATTCAGGGTGGCTGGCCTGCGACGATGCGGCCGGCTCCCTGGCAACCACCTCGGCCGCCTGCGCGAGATAGCTCGCGCCGCTCACATTGCTCAGGCCGGTTGCCGACTTCACCAACGCGGCAACGGCCGCTTCGACCGAGCCGCTCGCAACCACCGAGCCGCGGTCGGCATAGGCCTCGGTGAAGAGCCGGAACAGGCGGCTGGTCTGCAGTTGCGCGGGCGTGGCGCCGGGGTGGGCGGCAGTGGCCTCGAGAACGCGGTCCGCCGCATGGTAGATGCCGCCGTCCTCGCTCCAGAGCTTGTAGTGCGCCAGCTCGTGGCCGAGCACCGCCGCTATCTCTGGGCCGGTGAGACGGTCGAGCAGCGGTCCGGAGAACACCACATGCGCCTCGCCGACCAGAAAGTAGAGGCTGGCATTGATCTGGCCGTCATTGCCCTGGTAGAGCGTGATCGGCACCTCGAGCCCGAGCCGGGCGGCCGCCGTGATGGCGGCCTGGTGCAGGTCGGGGTAGGTGGCCGCATCGAGGCGATAGGCCTGCTTGAGCAATTCTTCGCGGACCGCCTGGGCATGCTCGTCACGCGACCTCGCGGAAAGGGCCCAGGCCCAGACTTCCGGCTCGCGCTCCTTGAGGTAGCCGGCCACCGCCTCATGATAGGGAAGAGGCAGAAGTGCGCCAGCTCCCGGCGAGATGTTGATTGAATTCTCTTGCTGCATCCCTGACCTCCGTGGCTATTATTGCAGCAGAAGTTGCGCGGCAGAGCTGCTGCACTGGCAGCATCCAGCGGACGCGTATCGGGGCCAGGTCCACCGGACCGGCATTTTTTTCCGCCCGGCCGGAAAATTGCGCCTGTTGTTTTGCCCACACCGCTGGACACACTGTCACAGGCCTGTCGTCATCCCACGCCTACGATCGCCCTTTTAACTCAGGGAAACACACCCATGACCGTATCGACCCGCAAGGCCTTGAAACAAAGCGGCTTGCTCGCCCTCGTTTGCAGCAGCGTACTGCTTTCAGCCTGCTCGTCCTCAGGCTCGCCATCGCAAGCCGGCTTCTCCACACTCGACGGCAAGGCGCCGCTGGTCATCGCCCACCGCGGCGCTTCCGGTTACCTGCCCGAAGAAACACTCGAAGCCTATGTGCGCGCCATCGAACTCGGCGCCGACGTGATCGAGATGGATTTGATCTCCACCAAAGACGGCGTGCTGATGACGCGCCATGACCCCAACCTGGCCTTCAGCACCGACGTGGCCAAGCACCCCGAGTTCGCCTCGCGCAAGAAGACCATCCAGGTCGACGGTGAAACGCAGACCGGCTGGTTCAGCGATGAATTCACCTTTGCCGAAATTCGCACGCTGGGCGCCATCTCGACAGATGCCGAGCGCCCCCAGCAGTTCAACGGCCAGTTCAAGGTGCCGACCCTCCAGGAAGTGATCGACCTGGCCAAGGCCCAGTCCATCAAGACCGGCCGCACGATTGCGATCTACCCGGAAACCAAGAACCCGACCTACTTCCGCGAACGCGGCCTGCCGCTGGAAGACAAGCTGATCGCGATGATCAACGCGGAGGGCTGGAACAGCAAGACCGCGCCTATCTACGTGCAGTCGTTTGAACCGGGCAGCCTCAAGTACATGAAGAGCAAGGGCTTGAACACGCGCCTGATCCAGCTCGTCGACGGCGACGGCATTGACCCGAAAACCGGCCGCGTGACCTATGCCGTTCCGACCGACCGCCCCTACGACTGGACCAAGGCCGGCGACAAGCGCTTCTTTGACGTGATGGCTACGCCCGCCGGCCTGGCCGAGATCAAGACCTATGCCGACGGCATCGGCCCCTGGAAGCGCTACATCATCAGCACCAAGGGCACCATGGGCGCGGACGGCAAACAGGTCGACATCAACCGCGACGGCAAGTTCAACGACGCCGATTCGACCTCGACCCAAGCCACCAGCTTTGTGGCCGATGCGCACAAGGCAGGCCTCTTCGTTCATCCCTTCACCTTCCGCGATGAGCGCCGCCGCCTGGCAGCCGACTACCAGGGCGATGCCAAGGCCGAGTACCTTGCCTTCTACCGCGCCGGCGTGGACGGCGTGTTCACCGATTTCACCGACACCGCGGTCGCCGCGCGCACGCAGTACCTGAAAGAAGCCGGCCGCTAAGGCCTGCCGCCAGCCTGGCCGGCTGCTCTTTTGATCGACAGCCGCTTGTGCCCTTTACGGGGCCAGGCGGCTTTTTCCTTGAGGGCCCGCGCCGCGGGGGTTTTCTCAAAATGAAACATCTTTCAGGCGGCGCGCCGGGGGACTGGCTTATAGTGCCTTACGCAGCGCAACGCGCCTTACGCTCCTCCCCTACTTAAGCCCCCCATCATGAAAACCAAAGCCGCCGTCGCCTGGAAATCAGGCCAGCCCCTGACCATTGAAACCGTGGACCTGCAAGGCCCGAAATTCGGCGAAGTACTCGTCGAGATCAAGGCCACCGGCATCTGCCACACCGACTACTACACGCTGTCGGGCGCCGATCCGGAAGGCATCTTCCCGGCCATCCTGGGCCATGAAGGCGCGGGCATCGTGGTCGACGTCGGCCCGGGCGTGACCACGCTCAAAAAAGGCGACCACGTCATCCCGCTCTACACGCCCGAATGCCGGCAGTGCAAGTTCTGCCTGTCGCGCAAAACCAATCTGTGCCAGCTGATACGCGGCACACAAGGCAAGGGCCTGATGCCCGACGCCACCAGCCGCTTCAGCCTGGACGGCAAACCCATCTTCCACTACATGGGCACCTCGACCTTCAGCAACTACACGGTCGCGCCGGAGATCTCGCTGGCCAAGATCCGTGAAGACGCGCCTTTCGACAAGGTCTGCTACATCGGCTGCGGCGTGACCACCGGCATAGGCGCCGTGCTCTTCACCGCCAAGGTCGAAGCCGGCGCCAACGTCGTGGTGTTCGGCCTGGGCGGCATAGGCCTCAACGTGATCCAGGGCGCGAAGATGGTGGGCGCCGACAAGATCATCGGCGTCGACATCAACCCCGCGCGCCAGGAAATGGCGCGCAAGTTCGGCATGACGCATTTCATCAACCCCAAGGACACCGAGAACGTGGTCGACGCCATCGTGCAGCTGACCGACGGCGGCGCCGACTACAGCTTTGAATGCATAGGTAACACCAAGGTCATGCGCCAGGCGCTGGAATGCACGCACAAGGGCTGGGGCCGCAGCATCATCATCGGCGTGGCTGAAGCCGGCGCCGAGATCAGCACCCGGCCCTTCCAGCTCGTCACCGGCCGCAAGTGGGAAGGCTCGGCCTTCGGCGGCGCGCGCGGCCGCACCGACGTGCCGAAAATCGTCGACTGGTACATGGAAGGCAAGATCAATATCGACGACCTGATCACGCACACCATGCCGCTGGAAGATATCAACAAGGGTTTCGACCTCATGAAAAGTGGCGAATCCATCCGCGGCGTAGTCCTGTACTGAGCGGCATGGCGAACGCACCCGAACTCCTCAGCGAACACGCCTGCTTCGGCGGCCTGCAGCGCTTTTACCAGCACGGCTCGCGCGAGATCGGCCTGCCCATGCGCTTCTCGGTGTACCTGCCGCCGCAAGCCACGGCCGGCGACAAGGTGCCCGCGCTGGTCTACCTCGCGGGCCTGACCTGCAACGAAGAGACTTTCATGACCAAGGCCGGCGCGCAGCGCCTGGCCGCCGAGCTGGGCCTGGCCCTGGTCGCGCCCGACACCAGCCCGCGCGGCGCCAAGGTTCCAGGCGAAACCGACAGCTGGGACTTCGGCGTGGGCGCCGGCTTCTACCTCGATGCCACGCAAGCACCCTGGTCACAGCACTACCGTATGGAAAGCTACCTGACGGCGGAACTGCTGCCCTTGCTGGCTGACTCGCTGCCGCTGGACGCAAACCGTATCGGCATCTTCGGCCATTCGATGGGCGGCCACGGCGCGCTGACACTCGCGCTCAGGCACCCGGATATCTTCAAATCGGTCTCGGCCTTCGCGCCCATCTGCGCACCCAGCGAATGTCCATGGGGTCGTAAGGCTTTCACCGGCTATCTCGGCAGCGATGAATCTCTCTGGGCCGAACACGACGCCACCGCCTTGATGACGCGCATGCCAGCCGCGCCCTACCCCGGCGGCATACGCATAGACCAGGGGCTGGCCGACAAATTTCTTGCCGAACAGCTGTACCCCGAACTGTTTGAAGCGGCCTGCGCGCAAGCCGGCCAACGTCTGGCGCTGCACCGCCATGCGGGTTACGACCACGGCTATTACTTCATCACCACCTTCATGGCCGAGCACCTGCGGCACCATGCGCTACAGCTGGATCTGGCCACTGCCACCTGACACGCCGCCACCCGTGGCCTTAAGCCTCAGCTAAGGCCGCCCCAATACAATCCAGCGCTATGCCGCCGCGCCCCGCCACTCCCGCCTCATCGTCCGCTACGCGGCCCGCTCCTTTGCCAACTGTCCGCCAGGCTGCCGGCATGCGCCCGCTGTGGCTGGTGGTGCTGGCCAGCCTCTGGATCGCCACCATCTGCAATGTGGCGCTGTGGCGCGAGTTGTCCCGCCTGCCGGGCCTGAGCGCCGGCCAGGCCTTCACCATCAGCATTGCGCTGGCGCTGGTGATCGCGCTGGCCACCACCGCATTGCTCAGCCTGCTGGCCTGGCGCTGGACGCTCAAGCCGGCCATCACCCTCTTCCTGCTCTCGGCGGCCTTCGGCGCCTACTTCATGATGACTTATGGGGTGGTCATCGACAAGACCATGATGGTCAACACCCTGCAGACCGACGTGCGCGAAACACGCGATTTGCTGAACTGGCGCTTGCTGGCCACGGTGCTGGTGCTGGCGGTGCTGCCCATGGTTCTTGTGTGGCGGCAAAAGGTCAGGCGCACCGGCGCCGCGCGCCAGGTGCTGGCCAATGCCGCCACGCTGACCGCGTCCTGCCTGCTGCTGGTGCTCGTGGTGTTTCTTTTCTTCCAGAGCATTGCCTCGGTCATGCGCAACTACACGCATGTGCGCTACCTGATCAACCCGCTCAACTCCTTCTACGCGCTGGGCGCCATCGCGGCCAAGCCCTTCCAGCGCGACGAATCCATCGTGCTGCCGCTCGGTGAAGACGCGAAACTCGGCGCCAGCTACACGGCCCAGGGCAAGCCGCCGCTGCTGCTGCTGGTGCTGGGCGAAACCGCGCGCAGCGGCAACTTCTCGCTCAACGGCTATGCCCGCCCCACCAACCCGCTGCTGGCCAAGGAAGACGTCGCCAGCCAGCGCAATGCCTGGTCCTGCGGCACCAGCACGGCCGCGTCGCTGCCCTGCATGTTCTCCAACTTCGGGCGCGAGGCTTACGACTCACGGCCCGCCAACTATGAAGGCATGCTCGACGTGCTGCAGCGCGCGGGCCTGGCCGTGCTGTGGATAGACAATCAGTCGGGCTGCAAGGGCGCATGCGACCGCGTGCCCAACGTCAACACGACGCAACTCAAGGTGCCGGGCCTGTGCGACAGCGGTGAATGTTTTGACGAGGTGATGCTGCACGGCATCGATGAACGCATCGCCGCGTTGCCGGCCGAGCGGCGCGCCAAAGGCGTGGTGATCGTGATGCACCAAATGGGCGGCCACGGCCCGGCCTATTACAAACGCTCGCCGCAGGCCTCCAAAAAATTCCTGCCCGAGTGCACCGACAACGCGCTGCAAAGCTGCAGCCGCGAAGGCCTGCTCAATGCCTACGACAACAGCATCGTCTACACCGACCAGTTGCTGTCATCGGCGATCCAGTGGCTGAAGGCGCAGGAAGCGCGCAGCGCGCCCGCCTTGCTCTACCTGGCCGACCATGGTGAATCACTGGGCGAGAACAACCTCTACCTGCACGGCATGCCCTACGGCATCGCGCCCGACGTGCAAAAACGCGTGCCCTGGATCACCTGGCTGTCGCCCGGCTTCGAGCAACGCAGCAAGGTGACGACCGCCTGCCTCAAGCAGCAGCTCGATGCGCCCGTGAGCCACGACAACTACTTTCATTCGGTGCTGGGCTTGATGAACGTGCAGACCAGCGTCTACAAGCCCGCGCTCGACATCTACGCCCACTGCGCGAAACCCTGAAGCGTCGCTCCAGCATCCGGATTTGCTGTAGGGCCTTTTTGGGGCGGCATGCACCAGAACGGCGAACAGATTTAATATTCAACCTACATCTCAATAACAACTCTCTTATGCAAGGGCTGAATATGAATATCCGCAAGGCTCTGGCCTCCACACTCCTTCTCACACTCGCTTTCAGCGCCGGCGCCGCCGACCTGCTGGACACCGTCAAGCAGCGCGGCACCCTCAAAGTGGCGCTCGAAGGCACGTATCCCCCGTTCAACTACAAGGAAGGCGGCCAGCTCGCCGGCTTTGAAGTGGAACTGGCCAATGCCCTGGCGCAAAAGCTTGGCGTGAAGGCCGAGTTCTCGACCAGCGAGTGGAGCGCCATCCTGGCCGGCCTGCAGGCCGGCAAGTACGACGTGGTGATCAACCAGGTCGGCATCACCGACAAGCGCAAGGAGACCTTTGACTTCTCCGAGCCCTACACCATCTCCGCGCCGCAGCTGATCATCCGCAAGGATGAAAAGCGCGAGTTCAAGACGCTGGCCGACCTCAAGGGCAAGAAGCTCGGCCTGGGCCAGGGCACCAACTACGCCGACATCGCCAAAAAAGTGGGCGGCATCGACGTCAAGACCTACCCCGGCGCGCAGGAGTATTTGCAGGACCTGGCCCTGGGCCGCATCGACGCGGCGCTGAATGACAGCCTGCTGATCCCCTACATCGTCAAGCAGACCAAGCTGCCGCTCAAGCCCGGCGCGCCCGTCGGCGACCTCGAAAAATCCGGCATTCCCTTCGTGAAGAACAACCCCAAGTTCAAGGCCGCCATCGACAAGGCGCTGGCCGACCTGCAGGCCGACGGCAGCTTCGCAAAAATCTCCACCAAATGGTTTGACCGCGACGTGAGCAAGCCGCCTGTCGCAAAGTAATCGAAGTAACATTCGTCCAGCCGCGCGCCATCCTTCGGCGCCTGAAACAACCCCGGCTCTCTGCCGGGGTTTTTATTTGTGGAGACTCCCCATGGACTTGTCTGGCTTGACCCAGTTGCTGCGCGACGCCCTGCCGCTGATGCTCAAGGGCGCGGGATGGACGCTGTTGCTCGCGGTGGCCTCGGTGTTCTTCGGCGCCATCATCGGCACCGTTGTGGCGATCACGCGGCTGGCCAAGGTGCCGGGGCTGTCGCAGTTCGCGGCGCTGTACGTCAGCTGCATGCGCGGCACGCCGCTGCTGGTGCAGCTCTTCGTCATCTACTTCGGCCTGCCCAGCATAGGCATACAGTTTGACCCCATCAGCGCCGGCATCCTGGGCCTGAGCCTCAACGTCGGCGCCTACCTGTCGGAGACGATACGCGGCGCCATCAACGGCGTGGAGCACGGGCAGTGGAACGCGGCCCGCAGCCTGGGCCTCACGCAGGCGCAGACGCTGCGTTACATCATCGGCCCGCAAGCCCTCAGGCTCGCGGTGCCCAGCCTGTCCAACAGCCTGATCAGCCTGATCAAGGACACCTCGCTGGTGTCGGTGATCGCCGTGGGTGAACTGATGCTTGCCACCAAGGAAGTGATCGCCACCACCTTCCAGCCCTTCCCGCTGTACCTCGCGGCGGCGGGGATTTACTGGGCCATGAGTGCGTCGTTTGAGACGCTGCAGAAAAAGCTTGAGGTGCGGCTGAACCGCAGCTACCTGCGCTAGGTTTGTACCCTCTCCCGCTTTATCCCCTCTCCCCCTGGGAGAGGGTTAGGGTGAGGGCCTGCGGCTTCAAGCAAGCCAGCGAACGCTCCATCGCCGTCAGCCCCCATCCCTGCCTTCCCCCAGAGGGGGAAGGAGCCAATCCTCGGTTCTTGTTCCCTCTCCCCGTTTTGTCCCCTCTCCCTCTGGGAGAGGGTTAGGGTGAGGGCCAGCGGCCTCAAGCAGGCCGGCGAACGCGCCATCGCCGCCAGCCCCCATCCCTGCCTTCCCCCAGAGGGGGAAGGAGCAAAACCAATTCAGTCGTCGCCGATCAACCCGTTTTGCAGCGCCTGGTCGGTATTCACAAAAATCGCCATTGCCGTCAGCATGCGCCTGAAGCCCAGCTTGCGGTAAAACGGCTCCTTGCCGGCCACCGCATAAAGAATGATCTTCTTGTGCCCCCTGGACAAAGCGACCAGTGAAGACACGATGTCCTTGCCCAGGCCGACCCCCTGATGCTCCGGGTGCACCGCAATGTCGCAGATGTAGGAACAGTCCATGCCGTCGGCCAGCGCGCGGCCGGCGCCGACCAGCTTGCCGCCGTCATACACAAAACATTTGAACAGGCTGTTGGAGAACACGACCTGGAGGTCCACCGGTTTCTTCTCGCCCAGAGGAGCAACCCGGTAAAGGTGCGAGAGCGCGTCCCAATCCACGTCGTCCGATGAATGTTTCCAGTCGAATGCCACGCTGAACTCCTTTTAGAGCTTTGCACTATACGTTCAGAACAAACTGCCCTGCCCCGCCGCACCCGGCGGCCTGAAACGGCTCATGTCCAGTTCCACGCGCTGGCGGTTAAAGCCCAGCCGGTTGCAGGCTTTCTCAAAGCGCTGCTTGATCAGGTCGGCCCACAGGCCGTAGCCCTTCATGCGCGAGGCGAAATCGCTGTCGTAGTCCTTGCCGCCGCGCATCTCGTGAATGCGCGCCATGATGCGCGCGGCGCGCTGCGGGTAGTGCAGCTCCAGCCACTCCTTGAAAATAGGCGCCACCTCCCAGGGCAAGCGGATCACGGTGTAAAACGCCGAGCGCGCACCCGCCTCCCAGGCCGCCTCCAGCACCTGCTCCATGTCCTCGGTCACAAAAGGAATTTGCGGCGCCACACTCACCCCCACCGGCACGCCATGCTCGGCCATGGCCCGTATGGTGCGCAGGCGGCGGTGCGGTGCGGCGGCGCGCGGCTCCAGCTTGCGTGCGAGATCGCCGTTCAGCGTCGTGATGGTCACGTAGACAGCAGCCAGCTTGTCGGCCGCCAGCGGCGCGATCAGGTCCAGGTCGCGCTCCACGCCGCTGGACTTGGTGATCAATGAAAACGGATGGCTGACCTCCCGCATCACCTCGATCACGCCGCGCGTCAGCCGCAATTCGCGCTCGGCCGGCTGGTAGCAATCGGTCGCCGAACCGATGTTGAGCAGCTGCGGCACATAGCTGCGCTTGCTCAGGTCGGCGCGCAGCACCTCGGCGATGTTGCGCTTGGCGATGATCTTTGTTTCAAAATCCAGCCCCGGCGAAAGATTGAGGTAGCTGTGCGTGGGCCGCGCATAGCAATACACGCAGCCGTGTTCGCAGCCCCGGTAGGGATTGATGCTGTAGTCAAAAAAGATGTCCGGCGAATCGTTGCGCACGATGGCGCTGCGGGCGTCTTCCATCGTCACCGTGGTTTCCAGCCGGGGCGCCTCGCCCGCCGCGCCCTCTTCCAGCGTGCCCCAGCCGTCGTCCCAGGCCGCGCGCACGTCTTTCTCAAACCGGTGCGCGATGCGCGTGGCGGTGCCGCGGCCCTTGATGGCGTGGATGGGGATGATGGCGTCGGACATGGGGTACGGGGGTGGGGAGGCGGCCTGGACGAAAGCGGTATAACCAAATACTGTATTTATGTACAGTATATTGAAGCATGCCGCTTTAAGCAAACCGCCTTTCCACATACCCCTTCCGTTGCCGAAAGGGCCCCCCGCATGGCGACTCAACCCAGACGGATCAAACCTTCCTGCAGGCTCGCCGTCGAGTGAATCGTCTGCGCCTGGGCGCCGAACTGCGCGCTCGTCAACACGTCCTGCGCCTTGCCCAGGCCGATGCCTGCCAGCGTGCCGTCCGCACCGTAGTGGTAGGCCAGGTCCCCACCCAGTGCTGCGCTGTCGCTGCCGGCCAGGTGGAACTGAGTGAGTCCGTTGCTCAGTGCCCAGCTGCTCAACCATGGCGTGGCCGCAAGCGCAGCATCAAATGCGCTGACCAGGCCCTGGAAGTCGAAGGTCTGGATCTTCTTGTTGAGCAGCGGGTCGCTGGAGCCGACGTCAAAGCCGGTCATGGCCTCTGCCACCAGTTGCAGGTTCAGCACGGTCTGGTTGGCCGGGTCGCCGTACCAGTTCGTGAAGGTTAGCGAGTCACTCCCGCTGACCTGAAGCACCAACTCATTGCCGCTCCTGCGCAGGCTCAGGTTGGCGTAGTCCAGGCCGGCGCCGCCCAGGCTGATGGTGTCGTCATGGCTCTGCGGCGTGCCGTCCAGGGACACCGTGTCCTGGCCGTCGCCCACGTTGAAGGCGATCACGTCGGGGCCGTCCCCGCTCATGATGACGTCGTTGCCGGTGCCGCCCATCAAGAAGTCGGCCGCGCCGCTGCCCCGCAGGTTATCGACTCCTGCGCCGCCGTTGTAGTAATTGCTGTCGTCGGCATCCCACAGGCGGTCGTTGCCTGTGCCGCCTTCCAGGTAGTCGTTGCCGTAGCCACCGTACAGCGTGTCGTTGCCACCCTCCCCGGCCAGGAAGTCGCTTCCGCCCATGCCCGGGAAAAAGTCGGCGCCTGCAGACCCCCTGAGGTAGTCATCGCCTTCGCTGGGGTAAAACATGGCCATGCCGATGAGGTCGTCGGCGGTCCACACGGTGCCGTCGGCAAAAAGAACCCGCTCGACCCGGTGGGCATCGTTTTCAAACCAGTTGCTGAGCTGTACGCGATCCCCGGTGCCGTCTATGCTCAGGTATAGGTTCAAGGAAGAGTCGCGGGTGACATAGACCTCGTACGAGGCAATGCCGCCGCCAAATCGGATGGTGTCTACATTGCCTTCCGTATCGTCGTGCTCGTTGACGATGTCCAGCCCATCGCCGCGCCTGAACCGGTAGACGTCGTCGCCGGCGCCACCGTCGAGCGTATCGTTACCTGCGCCGCCTGAGATCACATCCGCGCCGGGGGTGCCCGAGAGGGTGTCGTGACCTGCCGTGCCTTGGACCGTCACGTCAGAGGCAACAAGCGTGAACGTGAAATTCGTCGACGTCTCCAGCCCGAAGAAGTCCACGGCCTTGATGGCAAGCGAAAACACCCCGGTAAGGCCTGATGGCGCGATGCCCTCAAGCCTCATTGAATCGACGTCGAAGACCAGCCATTCAGGCAAGGGGTCGCCGTTGGCAAGGGTGACGCTGTAGGTGAGTGAATCGCCGTCCTCGTCATAAAACATGTCTGACCGAATATCCAGGCGGACCATGCCCTGCGGCTCGATTTCCTGGTCTGCCGGCGTGTACATCACTTCAGGGGCATGGTTGACGTGGCTCGCGATAATCTGCGCCCATATGTCGTCCGTGTTCCAGGCCACACCGTTGTCGAAAACAATGCGTTCCAGCAAATAATCCGTGGCCTCGGGATTGATGCCTTGCCTCACCGTCAATGTTTCACCGGTGGAAATAATCTGGATGATGAGGTCCAGGTTTCCTGGCTCGTAGCTCAGCAGGACATCGGACGGGTCCAGTCCCGTCAGCTTGACGCTGTCAAAACCCCCGCCGCCGTGGTAGGTGCCGTCCGGGTCGTATTGGCCGTACTGCCCGTCGTAATCGCTGACGATGTCATCGCCCGAACCCGCGCGCCAAATATATGTGTCATTGCCTACACCGCCATACAACTCGTCATGGCCGGCCCCGCCATCAAGGATGTCGTCGCCGCCCACACCGTAAAGGTAATTGTCCAAATCACCGCCCACGATGTGGTCGCCCAGTGACCAGCCCGTCAGTATCTGGTCGAACTGGTGGCGTTCCCTCAGCTCGATATTGAGCGATTGGTCCTGGATATTCCAGTTGGTCCCGTCCGCGAACCGCAACCATTCAACGGTGTAAAAACTTTCCTCCAGCGAGTAAAAACTCTGCGTGATGGCCAGCCTTTCACCCGTGTCGTTGATCCAGAAAAACACTTCCCCGCCGTTGTACCGGACCATCGTCAAATCCGAAGCGTTCAGTCCCCGGAACTCCACGGCGTCGTCGGTTCCGCCCCAGTCATAAATCTGGTCATTGCCATCGCCGCGCCCCCAAACAAAAGTGTCGCTGCCCGAGTCGCCGCCCAGGCTGTCATTTCCGGCACCACCGATCAGGCGGTCATCACCTCCGCCGCCCCTGAGATCGTCATTGCCGTCACCGCCCTCGAGCGTGTCGTCGGTGCCAAAGCCCCATATCGAATCGCCCTCAGCACTGCCTTGCAATGCCTGGAGCCGAAGGGCCGCCATGTCCCATTCGACGCCATCCGCAAAGACAACTTTTGCGATGGGTGACTGCGAAGCTTCGGTAAAAAATCCACCCGAAATCCGAAGCCACTCATTGGTATCAGTCACCCGGATAAAAAGGTCGCCACCGTCGTTACGGACCACAATGTCAGCGGCCAGCAAGTTGCTCAAGCGCACGGTGTTGGACCCGCTCTCTTCGTTCACGGTGTCGTTGCCGCCGCCCCTTCCCCAAACATATTCATCGTTACCTGCGCCGCCCGCCAGCGTATCGTTTCCAGAGCCGCCGTCGAGCGTGTCGTTGAACACGCTGCCCACCAGTACATCGTTGCCCGCCGCTCCCGACAGGACGCTCGGCTTGTTGAACGCCATGAGGTAGTTGTCGCCCGCGTCCCCCTGGATTTCCTGGCCGGCCGCCAGCAGGCCCGCGAGTGTGGTGGTCTGGCCTCCGGCCGTTACCACGATGTTGGCCAGGAACTGCTCCACGTCGCCATCGCCGTAGTCGGGCTCCAGCGTGATGCTGTCGGTGCCGGTCGAGTCGAGGTAAAGCACCACGGCCCTGGCGTTACGCTGCACCAGGCCGATGCGCAAGCTGGCCAGATCGGCTTGGTCACCCAGGGCGATGGTGACCGCCGAGGCGGCCGCCAGGACGCCGGTAGCCAGCCTCACCGTATCCCGTCCATCACCAGACTCAACTTCCACAGTGTTGCCGGCCGACTCCAGCCGTATCTGGTCGTTACCCTTGCCCGCGGAAACCGTATTGCCACTCCCGTGCACCGTGATGCTGTCGTCCCCGAGGCCCGTGACGATTTCCTGGTTGACGGCAGTGACCTCCACGGCGCGCGGTGTGGGACTGCGCGCCAGCAGTTCCCTGGCGGTATAAGTCCGGCCGTCAACGCTGACGGACGCCAGGGAACCATCGGTCCAGCCTGTGCCCTGCACCCGCAGCCCCCCAATGCTTAAAACCTGTGTGCCATCCGGCAGGAAGGTCAACACCGGCGCATTGCCGCCACTGCCGGCATTGACGATCTCCAGCGTGCCGGCCGCGTGTGAGATGTCACTGAGTTTGACCACCGTCGCCAGGGCCGCGTCTATGGCGTAGCGGTTCTTTCCGGCGTTATCAACCACTTCGGCATTGCCATTGATTTTGTAGGTGTCCTCGCCCGAGCCCCCTTCGGCATAGTCACCCGCACCCACTGTCAGGGTATCGTTGTCATCACCGCCATACAACCGGTCTATTCCCTCGCCGCCTATCAATTCGTCATCGCCGCCACCGCCGTACAGAAAATCATTGCCGGATCCGCCGTCCAAATAATCGGCGCCGTCGAGCGCGGTGGGCGTTGCGGCCCACGACGTCAGGTCGCCCGGCACGCCATCCCCATACAAAATGTCGCTGCCGCCGCCGCCTTCAAGCCTGTCCGCACCACCCCGGCCGTAAAGCGTGTCGTTGTCTTGTTCACCGTAAAGGTAATCCGTGGCATGCGAGCCTATCAGCATGTCATCGCCCGTGCCGCCGAAAAGCATGTCGCCGCCGTTGCCGTAGATGGAACTGCTGCCATCCACGTAGTAGCCCAGGTTCAGGCTCAAGGGGCGGTCTATCTGGTTGGTGGTATCGACGATCCGCAAACCTTGCAGGCTGTAACTCAGGGTGCCGTTCACCTCGGCGCTCAGCAGGCGCCACATCGGGGTCCCGTCCACTGTCGAGCTGGCGACCACAGTCTGGCCGGGGAGCAGGGCCGCAAACTCGGTAAGCCGCTGGCGCTCGATGGAGTGGCTGGCAAAAAGCAGGTCATTGCCTGTGCCACCGTCAAGGTAGTCCGCACCCCTGCCGCCGAACAGCAGGTCGCCTTCGCTGCCGCCCAGCATCTCGTCGTGCCGGTTGCCGCCGGAGAGCACGTCAGCGCCGGCATTGCCTTCAATGTGGTCCACGCCGACGTCCTGAACAGTATCCGCGTAGCTGAAAAGGTATCGGTACTGACGGCCATCGTCTGTAATGCCAGCCGGGTTGTAGATGGGCGAGATGAGGCCGATGCCGGGATTGCCCACCAACTCATATTGGCTTCTGGAATCTTCCATGCCGGTGACCAACAGGTCGTTGCCACCGCCCCCAATCAACGTATCGCCAGCGTCCGTGGCACTACCGCCAAAATCGGGCAATACCCATGCATCGTTGTTGCTGTCGACAACGATTTTGTCGTGGTCGCCTCGCTGCTCGAGTACGAAGGAGTTGTAAGGCGCGGTGAGCGTGAAGTTTTCAGCGCCGATGTGATCGTAACTCCCTGGGCCACGCGTTGTGCGTACCGTGGTGTCGGGCACTGTGCCCTCCAGCGCAATGCCAAGGTCACCACTCTCAAAATTTCGCACCCTGAAAGCGCCAGCCGTGGTCGTGACGATCAGATCCATCGCGCCGGTGGTGCCGGCCGAAGGAATCAGGCTGTAAAAAACCCGGCCTTCATGGCCAACCCAGGTGTTGGCGGAGCCGGCGACGGCATGGCCACCGGCCAGCGTCACGACGACCCCGTCAATCGTCAGTTCGACTTTTCCGTCCTTGTCGGTCAGGGTGTCAAAGCCCTGCCCTGCGGTGATGCGGTAGGTGTCGGATCCCTGGCCGCCAAGCAGGGTATCGTCGCCTTCGCCGCCTAGGAGGGTGTCGTCGCCTGCTCCGCCTAAGAGTAAATCGCTGCCGACACCGCCGTCTATGGTGTCGTTGCCGGTGTTGCCTTCAAGATAGTCGTCTCCGGCTTTTCCATCAAGATAGTCGTTACCTGCACCACCATAAAGTGCATCACCCTCTCCTTGCGTCGCTGCATCGCCTCCGATCAATCCATTGTCTTGATCATTACCAAATAGGACTTGTTGCGACTCCACTGCTCCCGCATTTGCGGCGGAGCCGCGAGTCTTTACAGTTAAGCCCGATGCAAAATCAATGTACGTCCTGTTGCTGCGATGGCTCTTTTCGTCAACCGCGCCCGCAACACCTAGGTTCTTCTGTCCCAGTTCAATTAGCTTTGACAGCATCAAAGACCGATCAGTAATCCATTGAGTAGTTAGGCCCGCAGTGTTTTCTGATGAGTAAAGCTTTAAGCTGTTAACTTCTTCCACCCCAAGTGCGTTGTAATCTGCATTTACCACAGCAAGCAGTGAGAGATTTTTGAGCGCATAACGATATGCCTGACCGCTACCCCCCACATTGGAGGCTAGGGAAGCCAGTGTGACTGGTGGTTTTCCAACCAGCGAAACTAAAACTTGTGAACCGGAAAGTTCCGATTTTTGAAGCAACCCCGCGAGGCGGGTCAACCCTTCAGCCGTATCCCCGCCCGCCGGCATGACAGCGTCGGGATCTACCAGCAGCCTGTGTAGGCTAGCAATGGTCTGCACCACACTACGATTGAACTGCAGGTTGATATCGTTGGCAGTGCGAGTGTTGCTGGCAAATGCGAGTAATGCGCCACGATCATTTTGGCTATCTGCATTGGCCAGATACCCTGCCGCTACAGCCAACAAATAACCTGGAGAGCCGCCCTCGGATGCAAATGGATTATTCGTCTGGGAGTAAGGCACAGTAGACAGCCCCAAGCCGGGCTCAGTGTCGGTTGCCAAATCATCCTGCGGCCGAAACAGTGCGAACGCCTTTCCCGTGGCATCTCTATATACCGTGACGGGTTGACCCGCCACAGTGGCGGCCTCAACGCTACCGCCTTGTCCAGCACGGGCTTGTGCTTGTGCTCGCGTCAGCCCGAACTGAGGGCCCATGTCGGTTGTCTCAGACCACCCAGCTTTACCGACTTGCACAACAAGCGAACGAATCGCAGCCTCACCATCTTGAGAGACTATTTCTTCAAAAGCGGCTTGGTTGCCAGTTTTTGCGTAGTGATATAGCAGCAGCAAATTTCCTGGGAATAATGCTCGCAGAGCAGGATCGCCTACTAACGGATCTTTCGCGAAATACCATCCGGTATCTCTTGCATATTTCAGGATCGCCAACTCCGAAGGAACTTCAAAAGTACCTGGCACGGTTGATGGGTGTTGACGTATCCCCACTATTTCAGCTTCCAGTATTTTGTTGGAAAACGTCTCAATTGAAAAATCAGGATAGACACCGGAGTTGGCCAATTCCAAGCGAGCATTGGCGTTGATGGCGGGCCCACCTAACCAGGGGCCACTGCCCGACGATATTTGAGCGGTGAGTAAGAATTGCTGATTCTGTGTCGCATTAGCCAGCAGCATGTAAGCGTCTACTCTTCGGCCTTGCGACAGAAAAGATTCGGCCTGCTGAAGTGTGCTCTCGGAAATAGTTATTCCGCTAGGTACTGTCTCACTCAGCACCCGCGGAGCTGCGTAGTCAGGCAATACCAGACTCGCAGCTGGAACCCCCTGACTTGCAACGACGCTACCGCGCCATTTGAGGTTGTAGGCTTCATAAAGCAGAATAAAAGCTTGTATGGTAAGACTCATTTTTGACCTTTTGAAGTTTCCTGATCTGTCACGTCCATTGATTTAATCCAGTCGCGTAGCCGTCGATCGATGTATTTCCAATGACCGTCTTTGAGCCAGTCTGGTGCCACAAAATAGCTGTAGCGAAAATAGAAAGATTGGCCGCCGACGTTACGCAACTCAATAGCTGAAAAGGCTATGCATCCAAGTCCGGCAAACGGTTTTTCGTTCCGGTACTCAGGCCTGGAGCAGCTCACATAAACATCGGGCCGACCGATAGGCAGCAAGTAATGCCTGCCCGAATCACAGGTTGTTGAAGGCGATACCCGCCCCAGGTTTTTTTCGAATCGTGCAAAGTGGTCTACGCATTGCTGCTTGTCGTATGTCTGGAAACCTTCAAAGTACGGCTTGACTTCTACATAAAGACCACTACCTGGCACCGCTGCAGCCATCTGACGACGTGCCGCCGCATGGCCGATATCATTCAAGGACGACCATCCCCAGACGGCGGCGAATGAAACTACGGAGATAGGTCCATTGGGATTAAATTCAGCGGGGTATCCCTTTTTTTCCATCTCAACATAATCCGCCTCTCCCGTCGTAAGCACCCTATCGGGCATGAGTACAAGGCCTCCCTCCAGATTTCGAGGCGCATCGAGATTCACGTTCCCTCCGAAGTGCTTGGGCATTCGTAGAACCACCACTGCATCCCGCTTGCGAAGGACTCTGCAGTCAGGGTCACCAAACTCCGGCTCGCTTTTTTCGCAAGGCATATAAGGAGCCAAGTACACAAGCCGTGTCGCAGCCATGGATTCGGGGCGTCCGCATGCGCCCAAAATCAGGGCGGCAATCAAGCCCCCCCCGAAGACGATGGCACGCTTTCCCTTAAGCAATATTTTTTGCTGCTTCATAGGTGCTCGCACAATAACTATGCTGCGCACTCTCACCTCTCCCTCCCCGACTCCTGCACCGCCTTCTGCACGGGCGACAGCAAATACTCCAGCACGGTCCGCTTGCCCTGGTTGATCTCGGCCACGACCTGCATGCCCGGGGTGATGACCAGCGCCCGACCCTGCGGGTCTTTGAGCACTTGGTCGTCGAGCTTGACGCGGACCTTGTAAGTGGCCATGGCAGCGGCTGCTGCTGCCGCGGCATCGCTGCTGCTGGTGCCGGAGCTGCCTGATGACGCGCCGCTGCCGCCCTGGTTGTTCTGCGTGGCGTCGGCGCTGATGTGGATGACCTTACCCATCAACATGCCGTATTTTTGAAACGGGTAGGCGGCGAGCTTGACCTGGGCGGACTGGCCTACCTGCACAAAACCCACGTCGTCGTTTTTGATGGAGACGTCGGCGAACAGTTGCTCGCCCTGGGGTACCAGCGTCAGCACCACGGTGCCGGGTTGCACCACGGCGCCGACGGTGGTGGTGGCCAGGTCCTTGATGACGCCGTCTTGCGGGGCGCGCAGTTCCATCAGGCCTTCCTTGTAGATGCTCTTGTCTAACGTAGGTTGAAGCTGCGCGGTTTTGGCGCGCACGTCGGCCAGCTCTTTTTGCAGCTCGCTTTT
>NZ_CALROB020000049.1:0-36111 GCF_943369675.1 Polaromonas sp. YR568
GGGCTGCACACCACGGCAACGCCGTTGGCCAGCGCTTCCAGGATCACCAGCGGCAGGCCTTCGTCATAAGACGGCAAGACCAGCAGGTCGGCGCGCGCCATCAGCCGCGCCACCTGCTGCTGGTCCGACCAGCCGGCAAAACGCACAAAGCTGGCGATGCCCAGTTCCCGTGCCTTGGCTTCATAAGCCTCGACGTCACCGCCGCCGGCCAGGGTCACTTCCAGCTTCTCCGTGTCAAGGCCGGGCAGGGCCAGCGCCTGCAGCAGGTCGGTGACGCCCTTGCGTTCCGACAGGTTGCCCACGAAGAGCACGCGCTGCATGCCGCTGTCTTCGGCCGTGCGCCGCGCGTGGGTGGGTTCGGGAACGCCGTTGATGACGATGTCCACACGCCCGGGCTCCACGTCCAGTTCTTCAATGACGAATTTGCGCGCGGCCGAGCCCAGCACCACGACACTCGCGGGCAAGGAGAACACCCAACGCGTCATGGCTTGCAACGGGCGCGCCAGTGAGTGGTAGAAATGATGCAACTGCGCGGCATGCAGGTGCAGCACCACGGGCACGCCCAGCGCGCGGCAGGTGGCGATGACGGCGCCCTTGCGAAACAGGCTGAGGCGCTCGGCCATGTTCACGTGCACGCCGGCCAGCCGGCCGCTGAACCTGCCGCGTGCGATGCGTGCCAAGGCGGTCGCCAGCACCCACAGCGAATACAGCGCGTTGGCGCCGCCGCGCGTGTCCAGCGGCCGGAGTTCGGCCGCGTCGGCCGAGGCGATGGCGGAGGAAGACGCCTGGGCCTGGATCAGGTAGTCCGCCACCTTGAACATGCCGCCGCCCATGGGCGTCCACGGGCAGGCCATGTAGATGTAGCGGCTTTCGCTTTCGCGGATGGCGGTGCGGGGCAGCGATTCACTTCGCATGGTGGGTACTTTCAGGAATGGGTTTCAAAGGGCTGGGCAGCCTGGGCGCGCCGAACAGGGCGCGCTTGAAGAAGGCGGTCATGGGCCGTTCCAGCCACACGTAAGACAGGCAACCCGCGACGACCACGGCCAGGCCCACGGCCAGGACGATGGCCAGGCTGTCCTGCACGCCCAGGCGCTTGAGCGCCTGCACGCCGGCCGGCACCACAAAGGTGTGAGACAGGTAAATCGAATAGGAGGCATCGCCCAGGAAGGACAGGCGCGAAGCCAGCGGCGCGCGCAGGGTCCAGGGTTCCAGCCAGACCGCGCCCAGCACGACCAGCGCCGCGCCGCAGCCCCAGGTGGCGAAACGGTCGGCCGTGTGGCCCCAGTCGGGCGCGAACATGAAGAGCGCGCCGGCGGCCATCACGATGAGGCCGGCCAGCGGCGCGGCGCGGCGGAAACGCAAATACGCATGGGCGATGCAGACGCCGAGGATGAATTCGAACACGATGGTCTGCGCGTAAAAATTCAGCGCCGTTGAGTCCGGCAGAAAGTAGCCGGCCAGGAACACCACGCCGAAAGCCGCCAGGCAAAAACGTATGCGAGGCGCACCCAGGGCGATGGCCGCGGCAAACACCGCATAAAACAGCATCTCGAAATTCAGCGTCCAGCCGACCGGCAGCGTGGGCTGCACCAGGCCCCAGGGGCTTATTGCGGGAATGAAGAACAGCGAAGCCGCGAGGTGCCCGGGCTCCACCGAGGAACGCGCGGCCAGCGCCGGCATGGCCAGCAGCAAGGCCACCTTGAGCAGGGTGTAGAACCAGTAGAGCGGCGCGATGCGCAGCAGGCGGCGGCGCATGAAGACCCAGGCGGCGCCCAGTTGTGAGGAACGCGCAGGCCCGCCGGCAGGCAGCGACGAAGTCGACATGGCCATGACAAAGCCGCTGATCACAAAAAAGATGTCCACCCCGGCGGAGCCCGCGCCCCAGTAGTGGCTGGGCCCGGCGCCGGTGATGTGGATGGAGATGGCCTGCGTGATGTGCATCACCACGACCAGCATGGCCGCGGCAAAGCGCAGGATCTGCACGCCGGTGAATTGCCGCGTCGCGCCCTTCAATGTGCGGCCTCCTGCGCCGGTTCCTTGAGCACCCGGCTGGCGATGGCCTCGCGCGCGGGGCGCTGGCGCCGCAGCAGGCCGCGCAGCAGGCCGGCGGCGTTGAAGCACCAGGACACGACCGAATACAGCGCCTTGGTGAGGGAGCGCTTGCGCCAGGTCATCAACAGCACGGGCGCGGCGGCGATGGCGCAGAACAAGGCCAGGCGCCAGGAAGCTTCCACCGGCCACAGCGCGACGCTGGCCAGCACCGCCCACCAGCCCAGCACCGCGAGGTAGATGCGCAGCTCGCGCAGGCCCCGCAGCGCCAGCGGCAAGCGCGGCTGGCCGGCCGCGGCGCGCACCAGCTCGCCCAGGCCGCAGATGTAGCGCGTGCGCCAGCGCCGCACCAGCAGGCGGTAGGGTGGCGCGTCGTGGCCGAAGTGGTTGGCGGCATCCAGCGGCAGGCGCCACAGGCGCCAGCCCAGCGCGCGCAGCCGTATCGCCAGGTCGAACTCTTCGTAGCTGTGCAGGTTGCGGTCGGAAAAGTAGCCGGCCGCCTCGATGGCGCTGCGCCGGTACAGGCCGCCGCCGTCCAGCCTGTCGACATGGCCAGGCTGCAGGTGGGCCGAGGCGCGCTCGCCGCGTGCCATGTATTCCAGGCTTTCGGTGTTCTGCTCGACGACGCGGCCGCCCACGCCGGCGACGTCGGGGTGTGTGTCCAGGAAGGCCAGCGCCTGCTCCAGGAAGCCTTCACGCATCTGCATGTCGCCGTCGAGGATGTAGACAAAGTCGCCGCGCGAATGCTGGTAGCCCAGTTGCGGGCCGGCGCCGCAGCAGCGCTCTTCGGGGTTGGCCAGCTGCACGATGCGTATCGGGTAGGCGCCGGCGAGTTCCACCGTGCGGTCGCTCGAGTACGAATCCGCGAGTATCACTTCACCGCCGACGGCGGCAACGGCGCGCAGCGCGCTTTCCACGGTCGCTTCAATGCGCTTTTCTTCGTTGAGCGCCTTGATGACGACCGAGACGCGGCAAGGGGAAGGTATGGGGTTCATTTTTTATCCTGCCTCCGCGGGGCTGGCGGCGGGCAGCGTGCGGCGCAGGCGCCACTGCTGCCAGTTCCTGACCAGCGGACCCGGCATGAAAAGCACCATGGCGGCGGTCAGCCACCAGCGTTTGCCACCGGCCGCGCGGCGGGCCTTGAGCAGCCAGGCCCAGCCTTCGCGGCGCTTGCCGGCAGCCAGGGCCTGGCGCGCCAGCGTGAGCTCGTACTGCGCCGCCAGCCACAGCGCGGAGCCGCGCCGCGCGGGCGGCATGGCGCCCGACAGCGCGCGCTGCCGCATGCGCTCGAGGAAAGGCGGCATGGCCAGCGCGGCATGGCCGCTGCTGAGGCTGCCTTCAACCGCAAGCCGGTAGGCCATCAGCGGCGCATGCGCCAGCGCGACCGGCGCCTGTTCCGCGAGGCGAAACCACAGGTCCAGGTCTTCGCCGTGCGATTCGCCGGGTGGAAAGCAGGGCTGCATCCGCAGCAGGCGCGCGCGCCGCACCGAGACGGCGCTGGTGCACAGCGTGGGGGAGGCCATCCAGCGCCGCGGCAGGTCGGTGATGACTTCAATGTCGGGCGCGGCCGGCATCTCGGGCCAGCGCGGCGGCCACATGGCCAGGGTGTCGGGCACCGGCAGGTAATCGGTGGCGACGGTATCGGCCTCGGGGCAGCGCGCCTGGGCCCACAGCAGTGTCGTGAGGTAGTTGGGGTGGTGCCAGTCGTCGGCATCGAGAAAAGCCACCCACTCACCGCGCGCCAGCGCGATGCCGTGGTTGCGCGCCGCGGACACGCCGGCATTGGCCTGGCGCACCAGGCGCACGCGCGGGTCGGTGACAAAGCCCACGAGTTCGGCGCCGCCGTCGGTGGAGCCGTCGTCGACGACGATCACTTCAAAGTCGGCGAAGCTTTGCGCCAGCACCGAATCCAGCGTGCCGCTGATGTAGGGCGCCTTGTTGTACAGCGGGATGACGATGGAAAATTTCATGGACTGAGCCGGGCGGTGGCCAGGGGATTTTTGGGGTCACTGGAAAAAGCGGATGCGGCGCGAGGCACGGGCGGCGCGTGCGCCGGCCGGCGCCTGCGCTCACGCGCTTCGCGCGCGGCGGCGGCCAGCGTCATCAGCAGCAGCACGTGGGCGATGAGTTCGGGCCCGTAGCCGAACAGCAGCAGCGGCACTTCGCTGATGGCGCGCAGCGCCAGCGCCACAAACAGCGCCAGCGTGAGGCCGCCGCTGGCGCGCGCATAACGGATGGACAGCACCAGCAGCACCAGCGCATACAGCACCAGCGCGGCGGCGCCCACGCTACCCGAGCGCGACAGCGTGTCCATGAACTGGTTGTGCGCGTGGGTCGCATTGGGCATGCCTATGGCTTCGCGAAAGCTGGCGTCCCACAGGGTGGGCCCGTAGCCGAACACCGGGTTGCGCTGCCATTCGTCGTAGGCGATGGCCCAGATCTGGTCGCGCCCCGTCATGGAGGCGAGCTGCGCGCCCTGGGCGCTGTCGAAGAAGCTGCTCAGGCGCGCATCGACCTCGCCGAACATCAGCAGCGCGGCGATACCGACAACGGCGGCCATGAAGGCCAGCACGGTGACGATGCCAAATTCGGGCCGCACCGGGTCGCTGACGCGGCGCATGAAGCCGGGGCCCCGGCGCACGACGAGGATGCAGGCCGAGCACAGCACAAATGAAATCCAGGCCGTTTTCGATTGCGCGAGGAACAGCACCCCCAGGCCCATGGCCCAGGCCGCGCGGTTCAGCCACACGCGCTGCACAGGCCGCGCAAGCAGGCACAGCAGGCCCAGCTGCGCCAGCATGCCCAGCGACACCGCATGCGGGGCCAGGCCCGCCAAGCGGGGCACGCCGGGCAGCAGGCCCTGGGTGTAAGAGGCGTCCATCACCAGGCTGGGCTTGAAGGGCACCAGCAGCAGGCCGGCGGCCATGAAGAGCAGCAGCGCATTGCGCGTCGCGGTGAAGGCCAGGTCGCGCTCGGTGGACGTGGCCAGCACGGCGGCGAAGCCGATCACCAGCGGGTAGACGTAGTCGTGCGAGATATGCGGGTTGGCGCCCAGCAGGGCGGGCGCGGCCACGGTGCCCGCCCAGAACAGGATAAAGGCCACCAGCAGCGCGGAGGGCGCCTGCGCGGCCTTGTCGCGGCGTATCCAGTGCGTGATCAGGCGCTCGCCGGCCAGCGTGAGCAGCAGCAGAGAGGCCAGCGGCTGCGCCAGCGAAACCAGCGGATGGCGCACCAGCACCACCACCTGGTCGAAATTGGTGTTGCTGCTGGAAAGGTCGCGGCCCGACAGGAAGTTGGCCAGGGCCACCACCAGCAGGATGGCGTAGAAGATCAGGTGCATATAACCGTGCGCGCGGCGCGAGGTCACGTGGACCGCGCCCGCCATGCCCAGCGCGGCCGTGAGCGCCGCGAGGATGGCGCCGGCGACGAGCACGGAGATCATGACGGTCTGTTCCATGCCGGCCTTATGAACCCTGTTCGCCCAGCGTGGCGGGCAGGGCGGAAGAAGATGTGGCCGGGCGGCGCAGGAATTTCGCGAGGCCGGGCACAAAGCGGACCACCATGTCGGAGGTGTCCGGGCCCAGCAGTTGCGGCCGCAGGAGCAGCAGCGCGGCAGGCAACACCGCGGCCGCCAGCGAGCCGGCCGCCAGCGACAGCACGGGGATGTCAAACCCGGCCACCGCATGCTGCCCGGCGAGCACGCCCGCAATGCAGAGCGCACTCAGGACCAAGCCGCGCAAGGCGTCGGGCAGCAAGGCCGTTGCGCGAAGATTCAGCGCGCGGAAGGCTGCAATGGCGGTGACGGCCGCGCGCAGCACGAGCAAGCCGCCCGCAACAGCGGCGGCCACATGGATGCCCTGGCCGGCCAGCAGGTAAAAAGCCAGCGCGCCGATAACGACCAGCGGCAGTTGCAGCGCGAACTCGTAGTGCTTGCGCCCGGTGTTCCACAGCACCGGCGTCGACAGGCCCCAGATCACATAGGCCGGCATGCACAGGAACAGCGTGCCCAGCACCCAGGCCGCGTCGGCCCAGGCCGGGCCGTAGAGCACGCGCACGATGTCGCGCGATACAAAGGCCAGCGTGACAAAAGCCGGCAGCGCCAGCACGACGATGGTGGCCAGCATCTGCAGGTAGGCGCGGCCCAGGCGGGGCAAGTCGTTTTGCAGGCGGGCGCCTGCCGCCAGAAAGGCTGGCTGCAGCGCGCCCAGCAGCAGCGTGTTGGGCATGGTGGCCAGGTTGTAGGCCACGTTGTAAAGACCCAGGGCCTGCGCGTTGAGCAGGCGCCCTATCAGCACGCGGTCCAGGTTGTTGAGCAGCCAGTTGACGATGTTGGTGAAGAACACCGTGCGACCGGTGCCGACGGCCGAACGCGCACCGGCATACCAGAGCAGCGGGCGCATCGCATGCGGCTTGAGCGCATAACTGGCCGCGAACTGCACGGCGGATTGCACCAGCCATGCCGCCACCAGCGAGGCTTCGCCCTGGCCCATCAGCGCCATGGGCAGGCCCACCGCGATATAGCCCGCGGCGTAGCTGCCCACCTGCACCAGGCCCACGGCGCGGAAGTTGAGGTCGCGCTGCAGCAAATAGGTGGCGGGCGCGGCGGCGGCGCTCAGCAGGCAGGCCAGTGACAGCCATTCGATGACGGCCTGCGCGCGCGGCTCGCGGAAATACACCGCGAGCAGGGGCGCCAACAGGTAGACGGCGAGCATGGTCGCCAGGCCCACGATGAGTTGCCAGGTCCAGGCAAAGCGCACGTCTTCGTCGCTGAGGTCTTCGCGTTGCAGCAGGCTCCAGCTGAAACCGAAGCCCGAGACGAAGGTGGCGAAGGTCAGCACCACCATGCCGATGGCGAACACACCGAAGATGTCCGGCCCCAGCGTGCGCGCCAGTACCACCTGGGCCATCAGCTGCAGCACGAAGCGGGCGAGCGTGGAGGCCGCGCTCCACTTCACCGCCGCGACGCCGGGCCGGCCCAGGCCGCTCATGCTCAGGGCCTTCCCGCCTTGTAGCGCCGCACGGCGATCACGCCCATCAGCACCAACGTGGCCAGCAGCATGCCGTAGGAACGCCAGCCGGACGCGTCCGCATCCCCGTCATCGGGCGCGAAGGCCGGTTGCGGGTTGGGGCGGATGTTGGGGCTGTAGACCGCGCGGACCTTGACCGTCTCGGTGTCGGCCTGCATCTTCATGCGCGGGGATTTATCGGCCATGGCCGCTTTGGGGGCAAGGGGTGGCGGCTGGTCGGAGGCGACGGAGTAAGCCGACGCTGAAGCCATTGCGGTGGCCAGCACGGCGGTGGTTATGAGGGCTTTAGGCATGAATTTCTCCTCTGTCAAAGCAGGAGACAAGTGTGTTGTGCAGTGCAGCAATCGGCAATAGTCCGAACGGCTCATGGCTTAGGGCCTGTGAACGCTATTTATGCAAGATGCGTTGCGAGTCAAAAAGGCCTTGAGCAAGGCGCAAAACGCAGGCGGGGTAATCCCCGTCAAGGCTTTGCAACGCCGCGCAAGGCCTTTTTGATCGCAACCCGGAGGGAAGGGGGTTAAAACGGCGCCACTCCGCGTTGCGCTCCTAGCCCAGACTCCCGGTCTGGGCGTCGTCGCGCGCCTTGATTGGCGCCGTTTTAACCCCATTCGCATTTGCATAAATAGCGTTCACAGGCCCTAGTTTGTGCTGGTGAAAGCAGATGTGTTTTCTTCCCATCGGCAACGGGTTTTGCTGAAAGGTGAATCAGGCGCTGACCGCCGGCCGGATGGGTCCGTTCTGACTATTGCGCACAGGCAGCGGTGCATGCATGGCGGGGCTGGCGGACAAGGTCCGGTAGCCGTCGGGGTTGCGCTGCTGCCAGTGCCAGGCGTCGCGGCACATGTCGTCGATGCCGCGCGTGGCACGCCAGCCCAGCACCTTGCCGGCCAGCGACACGTCGGCGAAATACTGCGCCACGTCGCCCGCGCGCCGAGGCGCGAATTCAAACGGGACGGGCCGGCCGCTCGCACGCTCGAAGGCGCGCACCACGCCCAGCACGCTGGTGCCTTCGCCGGTGCCGAGGTTGACGGTAAAGCTCTCGCCGTTTTCCAGCAGGGCCTGCACGGCGGCCACATGGCCGGCGGCCAGGTCTGCCACATGCAGGTAATCGCGCACGCCGGTGCCGTCGGGCGTGGCGTAGTCGCTGCCGAAGACCTGCAGCCGCGCGCGTTTGCCCACGGCCACCTGGGTCACAAAAGGCATCAGGTTGTTGGGGATGCCGTTGGGGTCTTCGCCGATCAGGCCGCTGGGGTGCGCGCCCACCGGGTTGAAATAACGCAGCACGCCGGTGCGCCACGACGGGTCCGACGCGCGCAGCGAAGCCAGGATGTTTTCACACATGAGCTTGCTCTCGGCATACGGGCTTTCGGGCGCGCAGGGAAAACGTTCATCAATCGGCACGCTGGCCGGGTCGCCATACACCGTGGCGCTGGAGGAAAACACCACCGAGCGGCACGCGGTGGTCACGGCCATCGCGTCCAGCAGGCTGAGCAGGCCGCTCACGTTGTTGCGGTAGTACATGAGCGGCTGCTGCACGCTTTCACCGACGGCCTTGAAGCCGGCGAAATGCACGGCCGCGACGCAGCGGTGGCGGCGCAGCACCCCGGCGACAAAGGCGGTGTCCAGCACATTGCCTTTTTCACAGGGCACACGCCGGCCCGTCAGTTGCTCGAGCCGCTCCAGCACGGCCGGGTGGCTGTTGGAAAAATCGTCGAGGATGACCGGCTGGTAGCCGGCCTCCACCAAGGCGACAAAGGTATGGCTGCCGATGTAGCCGGCACCGCCGGTAAGCAGCACGCTGGGATTTTTTTCTGTCATGTGTTGGGTCAAGAAAGCTGCGATGCAGCGGGTTGTCGAAGAGCGGCAACTGATGAAGCGCTGTGGTGAATCGCGCAGGCATCGCCGCAATTCACGCGTGGTGTGCCGGGTCAGTGTGGGAATTTCTTCAGGGTCTTCAGCACTGGGCGAGAGATCTCAGGGTAAACCCCGTGCAGCCGCAGTGAAGCGCGACTGCGGTTTAAAGCGTGTCGAATCGTTCGGTAAGTACTTGTGAGCGAAGCACGCAAACCGCCTGTTGGCGGGGTGTTTGGCGTGCATGTGCCGCATGCGCGGGATGTTCCACGCCGGACAGAAAGTCACAAAGGTTTCGATGGCCTGACGTGCAGTCGATCGAGCGGCGCCGGCCGCGTCAGCATTTCAGGACGCTTGAAGCAGAACTCAGCGCATTTCCACGCGAAGATGCTCGGGAGACAGCGATGCCAGAAAGTCCCGCGCGTCAAATGCCTCGCCCGCAGTAAAAACACCCGCTGTTTTGACTTGGCCGCCCACGACCCGGGCCATCGCTTCCACAACCAGTGGTGCGGTGAAGGCATAAATGTCCCGCCCGCCGGCGCTGGCGCGGCGTTCCTCGCCGCCCCGGCGTGCCAGCACCTCCACGACAAAGGTTTGCGATGAGCGGCCGCTGTCGTCGCTGGCCACAGGCGCACTGTGGTCCGGCGCTGTCAGGTCTTTGACGGCCGTGGCTGTCATGTAGGAACGGATCTCGGGCGTCTTCAGGTGGCGCGAAATCGTCACGGTGTCGGCCATGGTGAATTCCGCGATGACAGTCTGCTTGCCCAGGGGCGCGGAAAATGTCCATTCGGTGGTGGGCGCTGCTCCCGTGACGTAGGCGATTTCCCCGTTGGCGAAAACAACGCGGCGGCCGTCACGCCGCTGCCGGGACACCTGCCCCGCAACCAAAGTCCCGGTGGTCGGCTTCCAGCTGTCCAGCCCGTAAGCGATGGAAATTTCATCGGCAGTAGTCCAGTCACCCATGGCCGCGGTCGCCAGCAGGTCGCCGAGCCCGCCGAAGAAGGCCATGGCGTGCACCACCACAATGCCTGCGTCCCGCGCGCGGCCTGCGAAAAGATTGAAGGTGTCGATGTTGGCTTCTATTTCCGCCGCGACGTCGAGGTAGGGGATGCGCGCGCGAATGGCGGCTTCTATCAGCGGCGCGGAGGTGCTGGCAAAGGGGCCTGCGCAGTTGATGACGGCCACTGCGCCTGCCAGCGCGCGATCGAGCGACGCGGGCTCGTCGACCGAGGCTGGGCGCACCTCAAGCCCAGGGTGTTCCGCTCCGAAGGCACTCAGCTTTGCGGCGTCGCGTCCCGAGAGCATGGGCGTCCAGCCTCTGCGGAGCAACTCCGAAACCACAAAGCGCCCGGTGTGCCCATAGGCGCCGTACACGGCCACTGCTTTATTTGACGTCATCATGAAATTCCTTTGCTGGAGCCATCCGCCGCAAAACGCTACAGATCTGTACTCTTTTGAATGAATGTACAGTACAGATCTGTAGCGTGTCAACAAGCCAGAGGAAATTCAATGAAAAAGAGCACTGCGACGGCCATCCCGGTCGTTGATGAACGCGCACCGAGCGTGCGCGAACGCATACTGGAAACCGCTGCGGCGCTGTTCTACCAGGAGGGCGTGCGGGCCGTCGGCGTCGACCTGGTGGTTGAACGCTCCGGCGTCGCCAAGACCAGCCTCTACCGGCATTTCGCGACCAAGGACGATCTGGTGGTCGCATTCATGGAGCAGGAAGACGCCGAATATTGGCGCGACTGGGACAGCGTCGCGGCACAGGCGAAAGGCGATGCCGAGGTTGAACTCCGGGCGCACCTGCGCTGGATCGCCGAGCACATCGCCGCACCCATGTACCGCGGCTGCGCCTTTCTCAATGTGGCGACCGAATTTCCCGCGCCAGACCATCCCGCCCGCGCGGTCGCCGTCAGGAACAAACTCGAATTGCACCGCCGCCTTGGCGTGCTGGCAAAAGAGATGGGCGTGCGCAAGCCCGGCGAGCTGGCCGACCAGCTTTTGCTGCTGATCGACGGCGCGTACATGAACGGCCCGCTGCTCGGCAAGAAAGGGCCGGTGAATTCGCTGGTGGCGGCCGGGGCTGCCCTGATGCTTGCCGCGCCGCGCCGCTAAAAAGAAAAAAGCCCTTCCCGGAAAGAGAAGGGCTTTTGAGCGAAGGCCTGGGTTGTTTACATACCGGCGTAGTTCGGCCCGCCGCCGCCTTCCGGCGTGACCCAGACGATGTTTTGCGTCGGGTCCTTGATGTCGCAGGTCTTGCAGTGCACGCAGTTCTGCGCGTTGATCTGAAGGCGGTCGGAGTTGTCGGGGTTTTTGACGAACTCGTAAACGCCGGCCGGGCAGTAGCGGCTTTCGGGGCCGGCGTATTTCGCCAGGTTGATGTTGACCGGCACGCTCGCGTCTTTCAGCGTCAGGTGCGCGGGCTGGTGTTCTTCGTGGTTGGTGTTGGACACAAAGACCGAACTCAGGCGGTCGAAGGTGATCTTGTTGTCGGGCTTGGGGTACACGATGGGCGTGCACTCGGCCGCGGGCTTGAGCTTGGCGTAGTCGGGCACGCTGTTGTGGATGGTCCAGGGCGGGCTCTTGATGCCCAGCCTCGGCAGCAGCCAGTGCTCGATGCCGGTCATGAAGGCGCCGACGTAGAGGCCCTTCTTGAACCAGGACTTGAAGTTGCGCGACTGGTTCAATTCCGCAGCGAGCCAGCTCTTCGAATAAGCCTCGGGGTAGGCGGCCAGCTCGTCGTGGTGGCGGCCGGCGGTGACGGCCTCATAGGCGGCTTCGGCGGCCAGCATGCCGGACTTGATGGCCGCGTGGCTGCCCTTGATGCGCGCGGCATTGAGGTAGCCGGCTTCGCAGCCGATCAGCGCACCCCCCGGGAACACGGTCTTGGGCAGGCTCAGCGCGCCGCCCGCGGTGATGGCGCGCGCGCCGTAGCTGATGCGCTTGCCGCCTTCGAGGTAGGCCTTGATGCTGGGATGCGTCTTCCAGCGCTGCATCTCTTCAAACGGGCTGAGGTAAGGGTTGCTGTAGTCCAGGCCGGTGACCATGCCCAGCGTGACCTTGTTGTCCTCGAGGTGGTACATAAAGCCGCCGCCGTAGGTCTGGCTGTCCATGGGCCAGCCGGCGGTGTGTATCACCAGGCCCGGCCTGTGTTTGGCCGGGTCGATTTCCCAGAGTTCCTTCACGCCGAGTGCGTAGCCCTGCGGGTCGCGGCCTTCGTCGAGCTTGAAGCGGTTGATCAGCTGGCGGCCCAGGTGGCCGCGCGCGCCTTCGGCGAACACGGTGTATTTGCCGTGCAGCTCCATGCCGAGCTGGAAGTTGCCGGTGGGCTCGCCGTCCTTGCCGACGCCGAGGTTGCCGGTGGCCACGCCCTTGACCGAGCCATCCTCGTTGTAGAGCACTTCAGCCGCCGCGAAGCCCGGAAAGATTTCAACGCCGAGGTTCTCGGCCTGCTGCGCCAGCCAGCGCACCACGTTGCCCAGGCTGATGACGTAGTTGCCTTCGTTGTGAAAGCAGTCGGGCACAAAAAAGGCCGGTGTCTTGATGGCGCTTTTTTCGCTGAGGAAAAGCACCTCGTCGGCGGTGACGGGCTGGTTCAGCGGCGCGCCCTGGGCTTTCCAGTCGGGCAGCAGTTCGGTCAGCGCCTTCGGGTCCATCACCGCGCCCGACAGGATGTGCGCGCCGGGCTCGGAGCCTTTTTCAAGCACCACGACGGAAAGCTCGGTGCCCTTTTCGGCCGCCAGCTGTTTCAGTCGGATCGCGGTGGCCAGGCCGCCGGGGCCGCCGCCCACCACGACCACGTCGTATTCCATCGCCTCACGGGGGCCGAACTGGGCCAGAATTTCTTGGGTATTCATCGGGGGACTCGCTGATAATGATTTTCAGGAAGATTGTCGGGTCTCTCGCCGGATTTTAAGTCGCGAATGCGGCGATACGAACGGTCGTTCTCTTTTGTGCGTTTTAAATAAAGAGAGGAGCCTCTAATGGCTTACAGCATTGATTTGTCGGGGCGTGTCGCCCTCGTGACCGGCGCATCGGGCGGGCTGGGCGCCCAGTTCGCCAAAACACTGAGCCGCGCCGGCGCGGCGGTGGTGCTGGCCAGCCGCAGGCTGGACAAGCTCAAGGACCTGCGCGCGCAGATCGAGGCGGCCGGCGGCGACGCGCATGTGGTCGAGCTCGACGTGACCGACCACGCCAGCATCAAGGCCGGTGTGGCCCATGCCGAAACCGAGGTCGGCCCCATCGACATCCTGGTGAACAACTCGGGTGTGAGCACCACGCAGCGCCTGCAGGACGTGGGCGAGGACGACTACGACTTCATCTTCAACACCAACGTGAAGGGCGCCTTCTTTGTGGCGCAGGAAGTCGGCAAGCGCATGCTGGCCCGCGCGCGCGGCGCCGCGCCGGGCAGTTTCGCCGGCGCGCGCATCGTCAACATCGCCTCCATGGCCGGGCTGCGTGTGCTGCCGCAAATCGGCGTGTACTGCATGAGCAAGGCGGCGGTGGTGCAGATGACCAAAGCCATGGCGCTGGAGTGGGGCAAGTTCGGCATCAACGTCAACGCGATCTGCCCCGGCTATATTGACACCGAGATCAACCACCACCACTGGGAAACCGAACAGGGCAAGAAACTGGTGCAGATGCTGCCGCGCAAGCGCATCGGCAAGCCGCAGGACCTGGACGCGCTGCTGGTGATGCTGGCCAGCGGTGAAAGCCACTTCGTCAATGGGGCTGTCATAGCAGCGGATGACGGCTTCGGCGTTTGAATTTCTGGAGAAGACATGATGGATTCCGTCGTCCCTTACCTCGGCCCGATAGGCCTGATCTTTCTGGCCTTGCTCGCGGGCGTGATCAGCCCCGGCCCCAGCTTTGTGCAGGTGGCGCGCATCGCCGTCTCGCGCTCGCGCGCGGACGGCCTGGCTGCCGCCGTGGGCATGGGCCTGGGCGCGCTGGTGTTCGCCATGCTGGCGCTGGCCGGCTTGCAGGCGCTGCTGGCGGCCTTGCCCGGTGTGTATATGGCGCTCAAGGTCGTGGGCGGGCTCTACCTGATGTGGATTGCCGTGCAGATATGGCGTGGCGCGCGCCAGCCGCTGGAGATGGGCGGCGACGACAAAGAGGCTTCGCGCCGCACGGTGCCGCAATCGTTTCGCCAGGGCCTGGTTACGCAGCTGAGCAATCCCAAGATCGTGGTCGTTTACAGCAGCGTGTTCGCGGCGCTGCTGCCCGCGCAGTTTCCCTTGCCGGCCGCCATGCTGGTGCTGGCCGGTGTACTGGTGATGGAGACTGGCTGGTACGCCGTGGTCGCGGTGGTGCTGTCCTCGTCCGTGCCGCGCGCGGCCTATTTGCGCAGCAAGGCCGTGGTGGACCGCACGGCCGCCGGCGCGATGGGTCTGCTCGGGCTGCGCCTGGTTGCTACCGCGCACACCGCCTGATGCCTGGTAAATGCTGACCGGCATTCTGGCCGGGCTCGCGGCGGGCGCGCTGTGGGGCCTGGTGTTTGTGGCGCCGCGCATGCTTGAGATGGGCGCGGGCGGCTATTCCTCCATCGACCTCACGGCCGGGCGCTTTGCCGTCTACGGTGTGATGGCCGCGGCGGTGATGCTGGTGGGATTGCGCAGCCGCAGGCTGCCCACGCTGCGCCAGGCCGGGGCTGCGCTCTTCATGAGCATCCTGGGTTTCAGCGGCTACTACCTGCTGCTGGTGCTGGCCATACGCGATGCCGGCACCGAAGTGCCTTCGCTGGTCATCGGCACCATCCCGATCTGGGTCATGCTGCTGGGCAAGCCGCAGGGCCTGCGCTGGGCGGCGCTGCTGCCGGGGCTGGCGCTCACGCTGGCCGGGCTGGCGCTCATGATGGGGTCCACGCACGAGGCCGGCCAGGGCACGGCGCTGCATTTCTGGCGCGGCATGCTGTTCGTGTCGGCCTCGCTGGTTTGCTGGACGGCGTTTGCGATCCTCAACTCCGCCTGGCTCAAGCGCCACCCCGAAGTCAACGCCACAGACTGGGCCAACTGGCTGGGCGTGGCCACCGGGCTGGGCGCGCTGCTGATGTGGCTGGTTGCGGGGTCGGACGCCGGCGTGCTGGCCGCGCGTGCCGACCGCGGGACGTTTCTGCTGCTCTGCGTGGTGGCCGGCGTGGGCTCGACCTGGCTGGCCACCATCTTGTGGAACCTGGCCAGCCAGCGGCTCAGCGCCAGCCTGTGCGGGCAGCTGATCGTGAGCGAAACCATTTTTGCCTTGCTGTATTCCTTTGCCTGGGACGGCCGCTGGCCCACCCTGGTGCAACTCGCCGCCTGCGTGCTGTTCACGCTGGGCATTCTTGCCTCCATCAGGGCGCATCGTTAGGTGCGGCATCCATCATGAAGATCGAAATCCCCGAGAAGAAAAAGCTGGTCCATGAGATGGTCATCCCCATCCGCTGGGGCGACATGGACGCGATGGGCCACCTCAACAACGGCAGCTACTTCCGCTACCTGGAAACCATACGCATAGACTGGATGTACGCGATAGGCTGCCGCCCCGACCCGCGCGGCGAAGGCCCGGTCATCGTCAACGCGTTCTGCAATTTCTACAAACAGCTTGAATACCCGGGCGACGTGCTGATGAAGATGTATGTCAGCGACCCGGGTCGTAGCACTTTTGAAAGCTGGGCGACGATGGAGCGCACCGATGCGCCGGGTGTGGTCTGCGCGGCGGGTGGCGCCACCACGATCTGGGTGGATTTTCCGGCGCAGAAGTCACGGCCGCTGCCGGACTGGATGCGCAAGATCGTCGAGTAAGCGCCCGAAAAAACTCTTACTCCCTCTCCCAGAGGGAGAGGGGGTCAACAAGAGGTCTCAGCGAACCACGCGAAAGCTGTCCGCGTGTTCTTTCAACCAGCGTTGCGCAAGGCCGCGCGTCTGCTGCCCGGGCTCTGCAAACGCTTCCTGGTCCGGGTGGAAATCGCGCCTGAAGTAGGCCAGCAGGGGTTTGGTGCAATGCCAGACCGCGCCGTTGCGGCCCCAGAAGAATTTGGCCGCGCTCCACCAGGTGCCGGGTTTGAACAGCGTGCCGTCGTGCCAGAGGTTGAGCACCGTCTGGCAGGTCGAATCGACGCTGAACACGAACACCGCATAGAGGTACCAGCGTATGCGCCAGCGGTAGCTGCCCTTGAGCGCCTGGTAAAGGTCGTAGGCCACGGCGCGGTGCTCGGTCTCCTCGGCCGCATGCCAGCGCCAGAGGGTTTGCATTTTCGGCTCGGCAATGTCCAGCGTGTCGTTGTGGCGCAGCAGGTAGTCGGCCAGCACCGCCGTGAGGTGTTCGTACGCGGCTGTCACCGCGAGGAAGTGGATGGGTAGCGCGCCTCTTTCTTTCGCATCGGCGATGCGCGCCGTGGCCCAGTGCTGCCAGCGGTTGACCAGGCCCTGCGTTTCCAGGTGTGCGTTGTAGAGCGCGTGGATATGGCGGTGTGTGGCCTCCTGGCCGATGAACTGCGCCGTGGCCTCATGCAGCAAGGCATGTTCGGGCGTGCGGGGCAGCAGCGCGGCGCAGTCGCGCACGGCGTCGATAAAGGACTGCTCGCCGACCGGAAAACTCATCGACAAGGCGTTGTGGTACTGGCTCAGGAAGGCATCGCCGCCGTACCAGTGGCGATCAAAGCCCCGGCCCAGGTCTATCTCCAGCTTGCGCACGGTCAGGCCCGAGGGGTTGGCCGATGCGGCGTTGGGCACGGCTGCCGCGATGGGATGTGTGGCGGTCGAGGTCATGAAGTCCTGGTTCAAGTCAAGTCAAGCCATGGGCATTATTCAGTTTTGCCGGACGTCTTACAAGCACTTCGTCAGGCCGGTTTGGGCGGCTTGGGCACGCGGCCCATCAGGTAGAACTCGGGATTGGGCTGCATGTCGCTGAAGCTGGCCATGCGGTTCGACAGGCCGAAGAACGCCGTGATCGCCGCGATGTCCCAGGCGTCTTCGTCGTCAAAGCCGTGGGGGTAGAGCGCCTCGAAGTCGGCGTCTTCAATCCGGTCGGCCTGCAGGCAGACCTTCATCGCGAAGTCCAGCATGGCGCGCTGGCGCGGCGTGATGTCGGCCTTGCGGTAATTCACCGCCACCTGGTCCGCCACCAGCGGCTTCTTTTCATAAATCCGCAGGATGGCGCCATGCGCGACCACACAATAGAGGCAGTTGTTGGCCGCGCTCGTCGCGGTGACGATCATCTCGCGTTCGCCCTTGGTCAGCGTCCCGTTGGGGTTGGAGCCTTCTTCCTTGAGCATCAACGCATCGTGGTACGCAAAGAAGGCGCGCCATTCTGCCGGGCGGCGCGCCAGTGCGAGGAACACGTTGGGGATGAAGCCGGCTTTTTCCTGGACTTCGAGGATTTTGGCTTTGATGTCGGAGGGGAGGGTGTTGATGTCTGGGGTTGGGTAGCGGATCATTTTGTCTCTCTTTCTTTATTTGTTCGGGTGCTGGGGTAATGATACGGGTGAGGGGCCGGGTCTTGCGCCGGCTTGCGCGCTGCCTCTGTGCTCTTTGCTGAGGGCGGCTGGCCGGGGTCGCCCGGCATGCGACTCACTTTTTTTGCTTCGCCAAAAAAAGTAAGCAAAAAAAGGCGACCCTGGTTCCTGCGTCCCCTGCGCTTCGCTCCGGGGCAACCTGCGGTGCTCGGTCCAGCCGGGGTCAAAAACAACTCGCCTTCGGCTCAAACAAGTTTTTGCCCTGATCCGTCTGGCCCTCCGCTCCTCGGCGCATCCACAAGGGGTGGGAGCGGGGAGGAGAAATGCCAAACAGCCGAAGACGGAAACCCGAATACCTGAAGAAACAAGGACTCGCCGTGGCGAGTCCTTGTTTGTCCCCGCTCCCGTTCCCGATTGCCCCTTGTGGATGCGCCGAGGAGCGCAGGTTCAGGCGGATCAGGGATCGCGTTGTTTGAGCGGAGTGAAACGCAGCGAGTTTAGCGAGACCCCGCCTGAACCGAGCACCGCAGGTTGCCCCGGAGCGAAGCGAAGGGACGCAGGAGCCAGGGTCGCCTTTTCTTTGGTGACTTTGGTGTTCGCGTAACTTCGCTGCGCGAAGTGAGCGAGCCCCGCGCGCGTAGCGCGCCTTTTGGCGAACAAAAGAAAACCCGCTTTGCGGGTTTCGCTAAAGTTACTGGCCGCCGGGCCACTCCCGGTCAGCAAGCCTATGCAAAGGGCAAGGGCGCGAAAGCCGGCGCAAGACCCGGCGAACTCCTACCCCATACTCGCGTGGATCATCTCCCTCACCCGTGGATAAATCTGCTGATTCCACTTGCGCCCGCTGAACACCCCATAGTGCCCCACACCCGTCTGCACATGGTGCGTCTTCATATACGGCCGTATGCCGGTACATAAATCCTGCGCCGCAACCGTCTGCCCGACGGCACAGATGTCGTCACGTTCACCCTCCACCGTCATCAGCGCCGTGCGCCGGATCGCGGCGGGCTTGACGATGCGGCCGCGGTAGCTGAGTTTTCCGAGCGGCAGGTCGTAGGTCTGGAACACCTTCTCGACGGTCTCCAGGTAGAACTCGGCGGGCAGGTCGTTGACGGCCAGGTACTCGTCGTAGAACACGCGGATGACGTTGGCTTTTTCCACGTCGCCTTCGAGCAGGTGCTGGTACATGTCCCGGAAGGATTTTTTGTGCCGCTCCAGGTTCATGCTCAGAAAAGCGCTCAGCTGCACAAAGCCGGGGTACACGCGCCGCATGTAACCCGCGTGCGGCAACGGCACGTGGCTGATCAGGTTTTTCTCGAACCATTCAATCGGCTTGCTGGTGGCCAGGGTGTTCACGCCGGTCGGGTTCACGCGGCAGTCGACCGGGCCGGCCATCAGGGTCAGGCTGCGCGGCTGGGCCGGGTCGTCGTCTTCGGCCATGACGGCCGCGGCCGCCAGCGCCGCCACGCAGGGCTGGCACACCGCCACCACATGCGTGCCCGGGCCTATCGCCTGGGTGAAACGGATCATGTGGTCGATGTAGTCGTCCAGCGCAAACGCGCCGTGGCGCAGCGGCACGTCGCGCGCGTTGTGCCAGTCGGTGATGTAGACGTCGTGGTCCTGCAGCAGCGTGCGCACGGTCTCACGCAGCAGCGTGGCGAAGTGGCCCGACAGCGGGGCCACCAGCAGCACCGGCGGCTGGTAGGGCAGGTCGGCGGGCGTTTCCTTTTTGAAGCGCAGCAAGGTGCCGAAGGGCATGGTGAGCACGGCCTCCTCGGTCACGGCGAGTTCGCGCTCACCCGACTTCACCGAGGTGATGCCGTAGGCCGGGCGTGAGTGCGTCAGCCGCAGGCGCGAAAACACTTCCATCGACGCGGAAAACTTGCGCAGCAGGCTGCCATCGGTTTCGCCCAGCCAGAGCGCCGCGCTGCCGCCCTGCGCCAGCAGGCGAAGCGGGGACATCAGGTCGGACTGGAGTTGGTAGGCCTGGTAAAGCATGGGTTTCCTGGCTTGATTCGGGCTTGTGGCCCCGGTAACCAGGATGCAGGCAAGTTACGGGCCAGTCGCCGCCTGGGGCCTTCGCTGGCACAAGGCTTGCGGAGGTTTTGCCAGCCCCGGCCGGCGGGGACCCACTTTGCGGTTCAAGGAGCAATCTCATGGCCAAGGCAGTCCTGACGATCAGCAGCAAAAACTACGGCGCCTGGGCGCTGCGCGGCTGGCTGCTGGCGAAGTTTGCCGGGCTGGAATTCACCGAAAAAGTGATCTCCCCCGACGACCCGGCCATGAAAGCCGAAATGCTGCTGCTGTCGTCCAGCATGCTGGTGCCCTCGCTGCAGCACAACGGCGTCAAGGTCTGGGACACGCTGGCGATTGCCGAATACCTCAATGAAATCAAGCCCAAGGCGCAGTTGCTGCCGGCCGACATCAAGGTCCGCGCGCATTGCCGCGCGGTCTGCGGCGAAATGCATTCGGGCTTTGCCTCGCTGCGCGCCGCGCTGCCCATGAACATCAAGGCCCATTTTTCGAACTTCAAGGTCTGGTCGCGCGCGCAGGCCGACATCGACCGCGTGCTCGAAATCTGGAAGGAATGCCTGGGTTCTTACGGCGGGCCTTACCTGTTCGGCAAGGAGCTGTCGGTGGCGGATGCGATGTATGCGCCTGTTGTTACCCGCTTCCTGACTTATGACGTGGTGCAGGACAAGGCTTGCACGGCTTATTGCAAGCGGGTGATGGAGTTGCCGGCTATGAAGGAGTGGGTGGCTGCGGCCAAGAAGGAGCCGGATGATATTGATGAACTTGATGCTGAATTTTGAACACCCCGTCCAGGCTCACTGCGTGTGGCCTGTTCCCCCCTTGCAGGGGGCGACACCTGCGGCCCGGCAAAGCCGGATCCGCGCTGTCACTGAAATAAGGCGGCCCCGTCAGAGGGCGGTTATTTCCACGGCGTGGGAGGCGGGATGTCGCAGACCGGGTCGACGTCAATCGACTTGAAATCCGCCGGTCCGACGATTTCCAGGTATTCCATGTCGGGGGAGTAGTCGAACAGGAAATGTTTGATGCCCGGCCGCTGGTGCACCACGTCGCCGGCTTCGACCAGGGTTTCCTTGTCTTCGTACATGAAGCGGGCCCAGCCCTTGACCATGATGACGATCTGGAAATCCGCCTCATGACGGTGCCATCCCGTGCCTGTTTCTGGTGCCATGTTCGCCTTGACAAGGTGCGCGATCACCTTGCCGTTGGTCGCGTCGGCGATGCCGAGGTCGCGGTACAGGAAAAAATCGCGCAAACCGCCGGAAACAAACTGCGTGTCGCCGGGCTTGACGTGGGAAAACTTGGTCGCGGTGCGGTCCAGCATGGGGTGCTCCTGTTCAATCAAGACATCCAGATCGGGATTGGTGCAGTGCAACAAGCAGGAAATGTTCCAGAGCCTGCCGCGATGCCCAGGCAAAGGCCGCCCACGCCCTCGGGGATAATCCCCCCATGAGCGGAAATACCCTAGGCACCCTATTCGCAGTCACCAACTTTGGTGAATCCCACGGCCCGGCCATTGGCTGCGTGATTGACGGCTGCCCGCCGGGTATGGAATTGAGCGAGGCTGACATCCAGGCCGACCTGGATCGCCGCCGGCCCGGCACCAGCCGCCACGTCACCCAGCGCAACGAGCCCGATGCCGTCGAAATCCTCTCCGGTGTTTACCAGGGCAAGACCACGGGCACGCCGATCTGCCTGCTGATTCGCAACACCGATCAGCGCAGCAAGGACTACAGCAACATCCTGGAGACCTTCCGCCCCGGCCACGCCGACTACGCCTACCTGCACAAATACGGCCTGCGCGACCCGCGCGGCGGTGGCCGCTCGTCGGCGCGGCTGACGGCGCCCACGGTGGCGGCGGGCGCGGTCGCCAAAAAATGGCTGGCCGAAAAATACGGCACGGTGTTTCGCGGTTGCATGACGCAGGTCGGCGATGAAGTCATCCCGTTTGAGTCCTGGGAGCATGTGCCGAACAACCCCTTCTTCGCGCCGGTGGCCGATGTGTCCAGGCTGGAAGACTATATGGACGCCTTGCGCAAGGCCGGCGACTCCTGCGGCGCGCGTATCCGCGTGACGGCTTCGGGTGTGCCGGTCGGCCTGGGTGAGCCCCTGTATGACAAGCTGGACGCCGACATTGCCTTTGCCATGATGGGCATCAATGCGGTCAAGGGTGTGGAGATGGGCGCGGGTTTTGCCAGCGTCACGCAGCGCGGCACCACGCATGGCGATTCGCTGACGCCCGAAGGTTTCCTCTCGAACAACGCCGGCGGTGTGCTGGGCGGCATCAGCACGGGGCAAGACCTGGAAGTCTCGATTGCCATCAAGCCGACCAGTTCCATCATCACGCCGCGCCAGTCCATCGACACGGCGGGCAACCCGGCCGAAGTGGTGACCAAGGGCCGCCACGACCCCTGCGTGGGCATACGCGCCACGCCGATTGCCGAAGCGCTGCTGGCGCTGGTGGTGATGGAGCATGCGCTGCGCCAGCGCGCGCAGAACGCCGACGTGGTGGTCGGCACACCGGACATCATGGCCCGGCACAGAAGCTGACCGGCGCCCGTCAGGGCATCACAAGCAAAAACAGGGCGCCGCCCAAAGCCAGCATCAGCAGCGGGCTGACGCGCGTCCACATCAGCACCAGCGTGGAAAGCGCCGCCACCGACCAGGCCCAGATACCGCCCTCGGCCGCGCGCAGCACCGTGCAGGACGCAGCCAGAATCATCCCGGCGGCGACCGGCGCAAGCCCGGACTCCATGGCGCGCGTGACCTTGTGCGTGCGGTAGCGCGACCAGACCGTCGCCAGGCCATACACCAGGATAGAGCTGGGCACAAAAATCGCGGCGGACACGGCCAAAGCACCCCACACCCCCGCCACCTGCCAACCCACCAGAGTGACCAGCAGCGCGCCCGGCCCGGGCGTCAGGCGCGACAGCGCGAACAGGTCGAGGAATTGGCCGTCGCTCATCCAGCCGTGCACGCTGACGGACTGCCGGTGGACGTCCGCGACGATGCTCTGGCCGCCGCCCACGGTCAGGAAAGACAGCGGCACAAACACCGCCAGCAGGTCGCCCAGCAGTTTCAGGTTCATGGCGGTGTGTCCTCTACAACATCATGGCCGATGCGCCGCCAGGCCAGGGCGATGGACAGCGGCGCCATGACGCCCACGACCCACAGCAGGGGCAGGCGCCAGATGAAGATGGCCGCGAAGGTGGCGGCCAGCACCAGCGCCTGGGCCACACTTTTTGCGGCATGGCGCGCGGCGCGCAGGCTGGTCTGCAGCGACAGGCCCACCGCCGCGGCCGCCACGCCGGCAAGAACAAGATGGACCCGGTGGGAATTGCCCACGGTGGAAAACACGGATGCCAGCAGGATGGCCACCACCATGGGCCCTAGCACAATGCCCAGCGCCGACGCCAGCGCACCCGGCCCGCCGCGCAAACGGTAGCCTATCCAGATGGCCAGGTTCACCACGTTGACGCCGGGAAAGGCCTGCGCCAGCGCCAGGCCGCCCAGGAATTCCTGCTCGGTCAGCCAGGCGCGCTGCTGGACGAATTCGCGCATCATCCAGCCGCTGAGGCCACCGCCAAAACTCGTCAAGCCGATTTTGGAGAAGGCCAAAAACAGGGTGCGCAGCCGGGGCGCTTCAGGGGGCGATGGCGACATGGCTGAAGGCCCTCAGGGCTCCGGCGGCGCGGCCCGGAAGGGGTTGAAGCCCGTGATCAGCGCGGTGGCCGACAGCACCAGCACGCAGCCGGGCAGCATGCTGGCCGTGACCGGCTCGCCGAGGAACAGGCCGCCCCAGGTCACGCCGAACAGCGGGATCATGAAGGCCGCCGAGGTGGTGGCGCTGGCCGGGATTTCGCGCATCAGCCGCATGCTGATCCAGTACATAAAACCCGAGGTCAGCGTGCCCAGCACCGTGACCGCCGCCACCGCGCCCGGCGTCAGGACAGCAGAGGGCGCGGCGATGCCGCCGGGTATCACCAGGATCAGCGCCGCCGCCACGTGCACCACGGCCGACGAGGGCAGCGGTGAATACGCCATGGTGGCGCGTTTCATCAGGATGGCGCCAAAACCGTAGCTGGCCGATGCGGCCACGCAGGCCAGCGCCGCCAGCACCACCGTGGGCGTGACGGCGACGGGCCCCAGCTGCACCAGCAGCGCGACGCCGGCAAAACCGACCGCGCAGCCCAGCAGGCGGACCCGCGTGAGTTTTTCTTCGCCGGCCAGCGCGGCGGCCATCACGCCGAAGAGCGGCGCGGTGGCATTGAGCACCGCCGAGTAGCCCGAGGGAATGATCAGCGCCGCCCAGTTGAACAGCACAAAGGGAATCACCACCGACAGCATGCTCAGCAGCGCCAGGCGCGGCCAGGCGCTGCGCGGCGGCCACTTGTCGTGCAGCGTGCTCATCAGCAGGCTGAGCACGATCGCGGCCAGGGTGCAGCGGGTGGCGGCCACCACCCAGGGGCCGAGGGCCGGGCTGGCGATACGCAGGAGGGGAAATGATGCGCCCCAGAGGGCGGACATGGCGATGAGCTGGAGGAAGTGTCGGGTTTGCATGAAACGCCGCGCGGGCGGCAATGAAAAGCGGCGATGGGAGGTGGCTTGATTGTGCAAGATTCGGCCGGAATCTGCAGCGGCCGCAAGGCTTGGCTGGGGTGCAGCCGCGAATCTTTCCTACACCGTGGACGGTCCGGCGCGCACCCAATGGATGTTTTGACTCATCCACCTTTGAGGAAACGCCATGCCCAAAGCCAGCAGCAAACCAGCCTTCCGAACCTCCTCCGCTCGCCCCACCGCGCGCGGCGAGGCCGTCACCGCCAAACAGAAAAAAATCCAGCGCGAGCAGGACGGCAAGGACACGGCCAATCGCGCCAAGCGCGAGGCCTCCGCCGGCAAACCCAAAAAAGCCGTGCAGGCCGGCCAGCAGGACTATCCAGCGCCGCCGCTGCCCAAGCAGCACCTGCGCAAGCCCGGCCTGGAAGCGGAGATGGAACTCAAGCCGCAGTTCATGGCGCCCAATTACAAAGGCAGCGGCAAGCTTGAAGGCCTGACCGCGCTGGTCACCGGCGCCGATTCGGGCATTGGCCGGGCCGTCGCCGTGCTGTTTGCGCGCGAGGGCGCCGACGTGGCCGTGGCCTACCTGAGCTCGCACCAGGACGCGAAGGAAACCAAACGCTGCATCGAAGCCGAAGGCCGGCGCTGCGTGCTGATCGCGGGTGACGTGAAAGATGCGGCCTTCTGCCGGGGCGCGGTAAAAAAAGCCGTCAAGTCGCTCGGCAAGCTCGACATCCTGGTCAACAACGCCGCCTTCCAGGAACACGCCGAATCGATCGAAGACCTGACCGAAGAACGTTTTGACGAAACCCTGCGCACGAATGTGTACGGCTACTTCCACATGGCCAAGGCCGCGGTGCCGCATCTGAAGAAGGGCTCCTGCATCATCAACACCGGCTCGGTGACGGGGCTGGAGGGCAGCGCCAAACTGCTCGACTATTCCGCCACCAAGGGTGCCATCCACGCCTTCACCAAGGCGCTGGCCAGCAACCTGCTCGACAAGGGCATACGCGTAAATGCCGTCGCGCCCGGCCCGGTGTGGCCGCCGCTGAACCCGGCCGATGCACCGCCCGACATGATCCAGGACTTCGGCAAGAAGACCGACATGCGCCGGCCGGCGCAGCCCGAGGAGCTGTCGCCGGCTTATGTGTTCCTGGCCTCGCCGGTGTGTTCGAGCTACATCACCGGGATTGTTTTGCCTGTGACGGGGAGTGTGGGGGCGGGGTGATTCTGGCCGGCTGAGTCCTGGTTCTTGCGTCGGATGGCTGCGCGCTCGCGGTTCGCACAGCGAACCTTGCCGCCCTATACTCTCGAAAATGAACCAGGCAGTACATTCTGCGCAAACCGCAAAGCCGGCCGGCAAGCCGGCGCAACGCGACGGCGCCCGCACCAATGACCCGATGCGGACCATGGCCGGCATCCTCGAGGTGGCGACCACCGAATTCGCCAACAAGGGCTTGAGCGGCGCGCGCATCGACGAGATCGCCGCCGCGACCAGCACCAGCAAGCGGATGATCTATTACTACTTCGGCAGCAAACAAGGCCTGTACATCGCCGTGCTGGAGGAAGCCTACCGCCGCATGCGTGCCATCGAGGCCGAGCTGCACCTGGAAGACCTGCCGCCCGAGGACGCGCTGCGCCGCCTCGTCGGCTTCACCTTCGACCACCACCACGACAACCCCGACTACATCCGGCTGGTGATGACCGAGAACATGGAGCGCGGCGCCTACCTGGCCCAGAGCAAGAGCATCCAGGAACTCAACGTGCCGGCGATCCAGGCGATCCGCCGGCTCTACGATCGCGGTGTGGCTTCCGGAGAGTTTCGGCCCGGCCTGGACCCCATCGACATCCATGCCTCGATTTCGGCGCTGACGTTTTTTAATGTGTCGAACCAGCACACCTTCGGCCTGATCTTCAAGCGCGACGCGCAGTCGGCCCAAGCCATGGCGGCGCGCCGCGACAGCATCGTCGAGATGATGGTGCGTTTCGTCCGCGCCTGAGCCTGCATTTCCCTGCAGTGCCTGCTAGGGTAATTCCCGATTCGTAGAAACTAACTAGTTCGTACATTACGAATCGAGGCGCTCGCGGAGCGTCCGCGCAGGAGACAACGTGGTCCAGAAAATCATCAACAGCTACTGCCGGTTCCTGTGCTGGCTGATGGTGGCCAGCCTGGCCGTGATGGTGGTGCTGGTCTTCACCAACGTGGTTTTGCGCTATGCCTTCAACTCCGGCATCGCGGTGTCGGAAGAGCTGTCGCGCTGGCTGTTTGTCTGGCTCACTTTTCTGGGCGCCATCGTGGCGCTCAACGAAGGCGCGCACCTGGGCACCGACAGCCTGGTCTCGCGCCTGCCGCTCAAGGGCAAAAAAGCCTGCCTGCTGGTCGGCCACCTGCTGATGCTGTTCGTCTGCTGGCTGGTGTTCAAGGGGGCGCTGGAGCAGGTCAAGATCAACTGGGAGTCGAACAGCGCCGCCATGGAGGTGTCCATGGCCATCTTTTACGGCTGCGGCCTGGTGTTTGCCGTTTCGGGCGCCGTCATCCTGCTCCACAACCTGTGGCGGCTTGCGGCCGGCCAGATGGCCGAGCACGAACTGATCGGCATCCGGGAATCCGAAGAGGAGCCGGTCCAGGCTCCCAAACCTTTGCCTTGAGGCCGGGAAGCGCGCCATGACCATCATCGTCTTCCTCTCGTCTCTGCTGGCCAGCATGGCCCTGGGCATCCCGATTGCCTTTTCGCTGCTGCTCTGCGGCGCCGCGCTGATGTGGCACCTGAACATGTTCGACGCCCAGATCCTGGCGCAGAACGTCATCACCGGCGCGGACAGTTTCCCCCTGCTGGCCGTTCCCTTCTTCATGCTGGCCGGCGAGGTGATGAACACCGGCGGCCTGTCCAAACGCATCGTCGGTTTCGCCATGGCGCTGGTCGGTCACATCCGCGGCGGCCTCGGTTATGTGACGATCGTGGCGGCCTGCCTGCTGTCGGCGCTGTCCGGCTCGGCCGTGGCCGATGCGGCCGCCCTCACGGCGCTGCTGCTGCCCATGATGGTGAAAGCCGGCCACGACAAGGCGCGCAGCGGCGGCCTGATCGCCGCCTGCGGCGTGATCGGCCCCATCATCCCGCCGTCCATCGGCTTCGTGATCTTCGGCGTGGCCGGCAATGTGTCGATCAGCAAGCTGTTCCTCGCCGGCATCTTCCCGGGGCTGGTGCTGGGCGCCGGCCTCTGGGCCACCTGGTGGTGGCTGACGCGGCGCGAACAGATCGAAAGCCCGCCGCGCCGCACCCGCGCCGAAGTCTGGCTGGCCTTTCGCCAGGCCGGCTGGGCCTTGATGCTGCCGGTCATCATCCTGGTGGGCCTGCGCATGGGCATCTTCACGCCGACCGAAGCGGCCGTGGTGGCGGCGGTGTACGCGCTGTTCGTGTCGGGCGTGATCTACCGCGAACTCCGCATCGCGCAGCTTTACGAGGTGTTTCTCGGCGCGGCCAAAACCACCGCGGTGATCATGTTCCTCGTCGCCGCGGCCATGGTCTCGGCCTGGCTGATCACGGTGGCGCAGTTGCCCGGCCAGGTGGTGGCGCTGCTGCAGCCCTTGCTGGACAGCCCCACGCTGCTGTTGCTGGCGATGATGGTGCTGGTGATGATCGTCGGCACCGCGATGGACATGACGCCCACCATCCTGATCCTGACACCGGTGCTGATGCCGCTGGTCAAGGCGGCCGGCATAGACCCGGTGTATTTCGGCGTGCTGTTCATCATCAACAACTCCATCGGCCTGGTCACGCCTCCGGTGGGGACGGTGCTCAGCACCGTCGCCGGCGTGGGCCGCATGCGCATGGACGACGTGACGCGCGGCGTGTTGCCCTTCATGGCGGTGCAGTTCGCCCTGATGTTCCTGATGGTGCTGTTTCCCCAGATCATCATGTGGCCCGCGCGGCTGCTGTATGGCTAGGAGCCTGGGTGGCAGAAGGCATCGAAGCGAAAAGCGAGCCCAGCGAGGACAGTTTTTGCCGGATTTGCAGACCCATAGCCGTAGCTATGGGGCAAAAAGCAGGTGAAAAATGGACCGCTGCGCTCGCTTTGCAGCCGATGCTCCTTCTGCCACCCAGGCTCCTAGGCCCTGCTGACTTTCCCGGTTCAGGGCGTGCCTGGTACGCCGCGTCCTGCGCCCCGTGGTTTTGCGTACTTACAAGTTTTCCCAAGGAGACAAAAAATGAAACGTCTGATGATCAATACCCTGGTGGCGGCCGCCGCCCTGGCGGCCTTCGGCCTGGCTGCGGCGCAGGACATCAAGGAACACACGATCAAGTTCGCCCACCAGAACCCCAAGGGCCATCCCATCGTCATGGGCATGGAAAAGTTCGCCGAGATCGTCGCCGCCAAATCGGGCGGCAAGATCAAGGTCAACCTGTTTCCCGGCGGCGTGCTCGGCGGCGACGGCCCCAACGTCTCGGGCCTGCAGGGCGGCACCATCGAAATGGTGGTGCTGAACTCCGGCATCCTGGCCAGCCAGGTCAAGGAGTTCGCGGTGTATGACTTCCCCTTCCTGTTTGCCAACGCGAAGGAAGCCGATGCCGTCGTCGACGGCCCCTTCGGCAAGAAGCTGCACGACAAGCTGCAGGAAAAAGGCATCGTCGGCCTGGCCTACTGGGAATTGGGTTTTCGCAACATGACCAACAGCAAGCGCGCCATCAACAAGGTCGAAGACCTGGCCGGGCTGAAAATCCGCGTGATTCCCAATCCCATCAACCTCGACTGGGTCAAGGCGCTTGACGCCAACCCGACACCCATGGCCTTCCCCGAGGTGTATGCCGCCCTCGAATCGAAAGCGCTGGACGGCCAGGAAAACCCGCTCAACACCATCCTGGCCAACAGGTTCGCCGAGGTGCAGAAATACCTGACCCTGACCAACCACGTCTACAACCCCCAATCGGTGATCATCAGCAAGAAGTTCTGGGACACGCTGACCAACGACGAGAAGAAGCTGTTCTCCGACGCCGCCATCGAGGCCGGAAAGTTCCAGCGCCAGGCCGCGCGCGACGCCGCCGGCGCCACGCTGGATGCGCTCAGGAAGGCCGGCATGCAGGTGACCGAGCTGTCGCCCGCCGAAACCGCCAAGCTGCGCGAGAAGATGAAACCGGTGATCGCCAAATACTCCTCCGGCGTCGGCGATTCCACGGTCAATGAACTGACGGCCGAGCTGGCCAAACTGCGCAAGTAAGCAACGCGGCCCCGCGGGATGATCCCGCGGGGCCGCACGCCATCCACCCTGGTCCATTTTGTGATTTGCATGAACAGCAACCCGATCCTCATGTCCCCGAACGCGGCAGCCCGGCGGAGGCTGCCATGATCCGCGGCAGCACCACCCTGATCGCCCATCTCGGCTACCCGACCGAGGCCTTCAAGGCGCCGATGATCTACAACCCCTGGTTCGAGCAGGCGGGCATAGACGCGGTGGTCATGCCCATGGGCGTCAAGCCCGAGGACTATGCGCAGGTGCTGGGCAGCCTGTTCAAGCTGACCAACATCCGCGGCGCGCTGATCACCATGCCGCACAAGGTGAGCACCCTGGCCCTGCTCGACGCGTACACGCCGGCCGTCGAAATCGCCGGCGCCTGCAACGCCGTCCTGCGCCGCGCCGACGGCAGCCTGCTGGGCGACATGTTCGACGGCGCGGGCTTTGTGCGCGGCGTGCTGCGCAAGGGCCTGCCGCTGGCGGGCGCGCGGGTATTGGTGGTGGGCAGCGGCGGCGTGGGCTCGGCGATTGCCGCTTCGCTGGCCGCGGCCGGCGTCGCCGCCATGGGCTTGTACGACGTGCATCCGGCGTCCGCCGAAGCGCTGGGCGCGCGCCTGCGCAAACATTACCCGGCGCTGCAGGTCGCCATCGGCGGCAAGGACCCGGCCGGCTACGACCTGGTGGTCAACGCCACGCCGCTGGGCATGAACGAGGACGATCCGCTGCCGGTGGACGTGGAGCGCATGGCGCCGTCCACCTTTGCCGGCGAGGTGGTGATGAAAAAAGAGATGACGCCTTTCCTGCGCGCGGCCCAGGCGCGCGGCTGCCGGGTGCAGGTGGGCTCGGACATGCTGTTCGAGCAGATCCCGGCCTACCTGGAGTTTTTTGGCTTCGGCACGGCGACGCCCGACGCCCTGCGCGCCGTCGCCCGCCTCAGTTATTGACCGCTGCCTTGCCTGACCCTGACGGAGAAACCGCATGAACACCTCGAACCCGGCCGCGCTGGCCGACCGCGAATCCATCACCGAGCCGGCCAACCCCCTGGGGCTGGACGGCATCGAGTTCATCGAATACGCCACCTCAAAACCGCAGGCGCTGGGCCAGGTGCTGGAGATGATGGGGTTCCGCCCGGTGGCGCGGCACCGCTCGCGCGAGGTTCTGCTGTACCGGCAAGGCGCCATCCATGTGATCGTCAACGCCCATGCGCCGGCGCTGCCTGGCAGCGCGTCCGACAGCGCGCCCGACGGCAAGCCGGTGATTGCCGCCGTGGCCCTGCGCGTGCGCGATGCCGCGGCGGCCTACCGCCGCGCGCTGGACCGCGGCGCCTGGGCCGTGCCCTCCCGCGTGGAAGTGATGGAGCTCAACATCCCGGCGATCCACGGCGTCGGCACCAGCCGGATTTATTTTGTGGACCGCTACGACAAGTTCTCGATCTACGACGTGGACTTCGTGCCGATTCCCGGCGTGGACATGCATCCGCCGGCCGTCGCCGGCCTGCATTTTTTCGGGGTCGTGCAGTACATCGGCAACGACCGTGCCGAGGACTGGTCGGAGTTTTACCGCGAGCTGTTCGGCTTCAGTGAGCTGCCCGCAGAGCAGCGCTTCGGCATCCTGCCCAAGGGCCGGATCCTGCAGAGCCCATGCCCCGCGGCCGCGCGCTTTTACATCCAGCTGATTGAGCCCGAGGCCGGGGTGCTCGATGTGGAGGACGACGAAGGCCTGCAGCGTGTGGGCCTGGGCACGGCCGACGTGCTGGCGACCGTGGCCGAGCTCGGCAAACGCGGCGTGGAGTTCGTCGAATCGCGCGGCGTGCACACCGAGGACCGCGGCGCGCTGACGCGAAGCTGGCTGGGCGGCCTGAGCTTCGAGCTGGTGCACGACCAGCGCGCCTGAGGATTGCCATGAGCCACGACAGCGGAAACATCAACGATTTCGGGATGGACACCATCTCGCTGGCCGGCACGCTGGAGGCCAAGCTGCAGGCCGTGCGCGACGCCGGCTTCAGCCAGATCATGCTGGCCGCCAGGGACCTGGTGGGCCACCCCGGCGGGGTGGATGCCGCCGTGGCCGCGGTGCGTGCCAGCGGTTTGCGCGTGACCGGCTTCCAGGTCTTGCGCGACTTTGAGGGCCTGTCCGGCCACCTGCACGACTACAAGATCGACATTGCCAAGTCCATGCTGGCCATGTGCCACCAGCTCGGCTGCCGCCTGCTGCTGATCTGTTCATCGACCTCGGTGCACGCCAGCGGCGACAGCCAGGCGCTGGTGAAGGACTTGCGCAAGCTTGCCATGCTGGCGATCCCGATGAGCATCCGCATCGCCTACGAGGCGCTGTCCTGGGGCCGCACCGTCAACGAGTTTCCGCAGGCCTGGGAGCTGATCTGCCAGGCCGACATGCCCAACCTCGGGCTGGGCTTCGACTCCTTCCACATGTTTGCGACCAAGACGCCGCTTGACGAGCTGGACATACTGGATCCCCGGAAAATCTTCCTGGTGCAGCTGGCCGATTTCATGTGGACCGAAATCAAGTCGGTCGAGGAGCGCATCGCCACGGCCCGGCATTTCCGTGTGTTTCCCGGCGAAGGCGTGCACAGCGAGGCGCTGGCCGCGCTGGTGACGCGGCTGCACGGCCTGGGTTACCGCGGCGACTACAGTTTTGAGGTCTTCAACGACGACTACCAGCAGATGCCGCTGGCGACCGTGGCCGCGCGGGCGCACCGCTCGGCGCTGTGGCTGGGCGAGGATGTGCTGCGCCGCTCGGTGCCGCTGCCCAACCAGATCCGGCTCAAACGATAATAGCTTCGCGCTCCTCGCTTCGACCGGTTCTCCGTTCGTCCTGAGGTATCGAAGGACGCCCCCGGGAGCGCGCATTTTTTCCTGGGGCCGCCTCGCGCAAAAGCTTTTTCTACTGTTGATTGAAAAGACCCGACACATGAGCAGCATTTTTGAGGGCTTCCTGTCCACACCCGAGGTGCTGGACGCCTTCGGCGAGCGCAGCTTCCTGCAGGCCATGCTGGACTTCGAGGCCGCGCTGGCAAAAGCTCAGGCGCGCGCCGGGCTGATCCCGGAGGCTGCGGCCGCCGCCATCGCCGCCGGCTGCAAGGTCGAGCTGCTGGACACTGCCGCCATCGTGCGTGACAGCGCCCTGGCCGGCACGCTGGCCGTGCCGCTGACCAAAAGCCTCAAGGACATCGTCGGCCGCTCCAGCAAGGAAGCCGCCGCTTTTGTGCATTTCGGCTCCACCTCCCAGGATGTGATTGACACGGCGCTGGTGCTGGTGACGCGCCGCGCCTTGCGCCTGATTGAAGCCGACGTGCGGCAGGCCGCGACGGCGCTGCTGGCGCTGGCGCGGCAGCATGCGGCGGCCCCGGTGCTGGCCCGCACCCTGATGCAGCCGGCATCGGTCACCAGCTTCGGCCTGAAGTGCGCCGGCTGGGCCGCGCCGCTGGTGCGCAGCCTGCAGCGCATGGAGGTCGCGGCCGGCCGGGCCTTGCGTGTGCAACTGGGCGGCGCCGTGGGCACGCTGGCGCAGATGAAAGGCCGGGGGCCGCAGGTCGTCGCCTTCCTCGCGGCCGAGCTGGACTTGCGGGCGCCAGAGGCCGTCTGGCACACCCAGCGCGACGAGTGGCTGGCATTGGGTTGCGAGCTGGGCCTGCTGGCCGGCAGCCTCGGCAAGATGGCCAAGGACATCGCCCTGATGGGCCAGTACGAGGTCGGCGAGCTGGCCGAGCCTTCCGCGCCCGGCCGCGGCGGCTCGTCGGCCATGCCCCACAAGCGCAACCCGGTGGCCTGCATGGTGGCGCTGGCCGCCAGCGCGCGCGCGCCGCAGCGCGTGGCGGCGCTGCTGGCCGCGATGCCGCAGGAGCATGAGCGCGCGCTGGGCAACTGGCAGGCCGAACTCGCCGAGTGGCCGGGCCTGGTCGCGGCGGCGCACGGCTCGGCCCGCGCGATGGCGCAGGCACTGCCCGGCCTGCAGGTCAACACGCAGCGCATGCGCGTCAACATTGCATCCCTGCGCGCCGAGCTTCCCGCAGAGGCGGCCGACGAGTGGTTCAGCTTCGAACTCGCCGAACACGCCGCCGAACTGGCGCGGGCACAGGTCCAGAGCCAGACGGCGGCGCTCAATGCCCTCGGCCTCCCGCAACATCCATAAGGAAAACACCATGAGCACCAACGATTACGACAAGGGCATGGCCAACCGCCGCCGCGTGCTGGGCGACGCCTGGGTCGACAAATCCATCGCCAATAAAAACAGCTTCAACGGCGAGTTCCAGGATCTGATCACGCGCTATGCCTGGAATGAGGTCTGGGGCCGGCCGGCCCTGGGCGACAAGACGCGGCGCCTGATGGTGCTGTCGACCATGATCGCGCTCAAGGCTTATGAAGAATTTTCCATGCATGTGCGCGCCGCGCTCGACGGCCCGCCCGAGTCGCGGCTCACCCCCGACGAGATCAAGGAAGTGATTTTCCAGGCCGCCATCTACTGCGGCGTGCCCGCCGCCAACCATGCCTTTGCGCTGGCCGGCGACATCCTGCGCGAAAAAGGCCTGCTGCCCGCCGGGGAGAAACAGGCATGAAGCAGCCGCACCTGCATTGGACCCAGGAAGGGCAGGGGCCGGCCGTGGTGCTCAGCCACGCGCTGGGCTGCGACACGAGCATGTGGGACGGCGTGGCCGCCGCGCTCAAGGGCCGCTACACCGTGCTGCGCCACGACCACCGGGGCCACGGGAAATCGGAGGCGGTGCCCGGCCCTTACACCATCGATATGCTGGCCGACGACGTGGCCGGCCTGATCCGCGCGCACAGCGCCGGCCCGGTGCATTTTGTCGGCCTCAGCATGGGCGGCATGACCGCCCAGGCGCTGGCCGCGCGGCACCCGCAACTGCTCAACAGCATCACCATCGCCAATGCGGCCATGCACTATGACGACGCGGCGCGCGCCATGTGGGCGGCGCGCGTGAAGACCGTGCTGGAGCAGGGCGTGGCCGCCATTGCCGACGGCGCGATGCAGCGCTGGTTCACGCCTGAATTCCGCGCCGACGAAGCCGGCGGCGGCAAACAGCGCGTGGCGGCGCTGCGCCTGCAGCTGGAGAAGACCGACGCGGCCGCCTATGCCGCCAGCTGCGAAGCCGTGGCCAACATCGACTTTCGCGCCAGCAACGCAAGCATCCAGTGCCCCGCGCTGGTGATTGCCGGCACGCGCGACGAGGCAACGCCCGTCGCGATGTCCGAAGCCATCCACAAGAGCATCCCGGGCGCCCGGCTCAGCACCTTGCCCGCCGCGCACCTGAGTGCCGTGGAGCAGCCCGCTGCCTTTGCGGACTTGCTGGCGCGCTTCTTCGAAAGCCAGAGCCGATAATCACCGGCACAAGACCTCGCCACAAGCATCAGCCAACCTGAACACCTCGAAAGACCCGCTTCATGAAAACAGCCCTGGTCCTCAACGGTCCCAACCTCAACCTGCTGGGCACGCGCGAACCGGCCGTGTACGGCTCGCAGACGCTGGCCGACGTGGAGGCGCTGTGCGTCGATGCCTGCAAGGCCCACGGTTTCAAGCTCGACTTCCGCCAGAGCAACCACGAAGGCGCGCTGATCGACGCGATCCACGAAGCCGGCCGCGCCCAGGCCGCCGGCACGCTGGCCGGCGTGGTGCTCAATGCCGGCGCCTACACCCACACCAGCGTGGCCCTGCACGACGCCATCAAGGGCGCGGGCGTGACGCTGATCGAGCTGCACATCAGCAACGTGCACGCGCGCGAGGCCTTCCGCCACCACTCCTACATCTCGCCGGCCGCCAAGGCCGTCATGGCCGGCTTCGGCGTCAAGGGGTATGCCCTGGCCATCGCCGGCCTGGCCGAGCTGGCCGGCTGAAGCGCACGGGGCGCTGACAGACTGACCATGGCCGCGCCACCCAAATTCCCGGTCGATGAACGCGAGGTCGAGTTCAGCGCCATACGCGCGCAAGGCGCGGGCGGGCAAAACGTCAACAAGGTTTCCAGCGCGATTCACCTGCGCTTTGACATCCACGCTTCTTCATTGCCCGAGGTCATCAAGGAGCGCTTGCTGTGCCTGTCCGACAGCCGCATCACGCAGGAGGGTGTGCTGGTGCTCAAGGCGCAGCAGCACCGTACGCAAGAGATGAACCGTGCCGATGCCCTGGCGCGGCTGCAGGAGGTCGTCGACGGCGTATCGAGCCCGCCCAAGGCGCGGCGGGCTACCAAGCCGACCTATGGGTCGAAGCAACGGAGGCTGGAGGGGAAGAGTCAGCGCTCGGCGACCAAGGGGTTGAGAGGGCCGGTTCGGGATTCTTGAACTGGCCGTTCGGGCTTGGTCGGTTCTTGCTCCGGCCTTTGCGCTTTTTGCATAGGCTTGCTGGCCGGGAGTGGCCCGGCGGCCAGTAACTTTCTTTTGCTTCGCCAAAAGAAAGTCACCAAAGAAAAGGCGACCCTGGCTCCTGCGTCCCTTCGCTTCGCTACGGGCAACCTGCGGTGGCTCGAGCCAAGCGGGGTCTGGCTAAACTCGCTACGCTCAGACAACGCCAGCCCTGATCCGCTTGTCTCTGCGCTCCTCGGCGCATCCACAAGGGGCAATCGGGATCGGGAGCGGGGACAAAGACAAAAAACCAATACCAATACAAACAAGGACTCGCCGTGGCGAGTCCTTGTGGTTTTCTGTATTCGGTATTTTTCTTCGGCTGTTTGGTATTTCGGTTCCCACCCCTTGTGGATGCGCCGAGGAGCGCAGGGCCAGACGGATCAGGGCAAAAACTTGTTTGAGCGAAGCGAGTTGTTTTTGACCCCGGCTGGACCGAGCACCGCAGGTTGCCCCGGAGCGAAGCGCAGGGGACGCAGGAGCCAGGGTCGCCTTTCTTTTGGGTACTTTTCTTTGGCGAAGCAAAGAAAAGTGCCTCGCCCGCCGGGGCGAGACCCGGCCAGC
>NZ_CALROB020000050.1:0-35813 GCF_943369675.1 Polaromonas sp. YR568
CACCACGCGGCCCGCGTACATCACCAGGATGCGGTCGCAGAAGGTGGAGACCAGCCGCAGGTCGTGCGAGACCAGGATCAGGCCCATGCCGCGTTCGGCCACCAGGGTGTCGAGGATGGACAGCACCTGCAGCTGCACCGTCACGTCCAACGCAGATGTCGGCTCGTCGGCGATCAGCAGGTCGGGGTCGGCGATCAGCATCATCGCGATCATCGCGCGCTGGCCCATGCCGCCCGAGACTTCATGCGGGTAGAGTTTGTAGACACGCGCCGGGTCGTCGATGCGCACCGATTCAAGTGCCGCGAGTGCGCGCTTCTTCGCTTCGGCCGATGACACACGGGTATGCGCCTGCAGTGTCTCCACGATTTGCGCGCCTATGGTCATGACCGGGTTCAGCGAAAACTTCGGGTCCTGCAGCACCATGGCGATGCGGCCGCCGCGCAGCGCGCGGCGTTTGGCGGGCGGGCAGTTGAGCAGGTCGACGCCGGAAAATTCCAGGCGCCTGGCGCTGATGCGGCCTTCCGGTGCGGTCAGCCCCATGATGGCGCGGCCGGTTTGCGACTTGCCCGATCCCGACTCGCCGACGATGCCCAGGCGCTCACGGCCCAAGGTGAAGGACACGCCGCGCACCGCTTCGGTCATGCCGCCGTCGCGGCGCGGAAAGGCGACGCGCAGGTCTTCGACAACCAGCAGGGGAGTTGATGAGTTCGCTGTCATTTCGCGGCTTTCGGATCCAGCGCATCGCGCAGGCCGTCGCCCAGCAGGTTGAAGGCCAGGCTCACGACAAAAATCGCGGCGCCCGGTGCGGCCGCCACCCACCATTGGTCCAGCACATAGAGGCGGCCGTTGGCGATCATCGCGCCCCACTCGGGCATGGGCGGCTGCGCGCCCAGGCCGAGGAAGCCCAGTCCGGCGGCCGTCAGGATGATGCCGGCCATGTCCAGCGTCACGCGCACGATGACCGACGACACGCACAGCGGCATGATGTGGCCCAGCACAATGCGCCAGGGCGAAGCGCCCAGCAACTGCACGGCGGCGATGTAGTCGGTCTGGCGTATCGTCAGCGTCTCGGCGCGCGCCATGCGCGCATACGGCGGCCAGGAGGTGATGGCAATCGCGATCACCGCGTTCTGGATGCCCGGGCCCAGCGCCGCGACAAATGCCAGCGCCAGGATCAAGCGCGGAAACGCCAGAAAAATATCGGTGATGCGCATCAGCACCGCATCGACCCAGCCGCCGGCATACCCCGCCACCGTGCCGACGATCAGGCCCAGCGGCGCGGCCAGCACCGCCACCAGGATCACCACCATCAGCGTGATGCGCGAGCCGATGATGATGCGCGAGAGGATGTCGCGCCCCTGGTCGTCGGTGCCGAACCAGTGCTGCCACGAAGGCGGCAGCAGCCGCGTGGTGCGCAGGTCGCCGGTGTAGGCCGAATAAGGCGCCAGCAGGTCGGCAAAGATCGCCACCCCGATGAGGCCCAGCACGATGAACAAACCCAGCATGGCCAGCCGGTTGCGCGAGAAGTCGCGGCAGCCGTGATAGACCCGGCCCATGAAAGCCTGACGGCGCGAGGTCGGCCTGTCAGACGCCAGCCAATCACGCAAGGATGCGGTCTTGGAGGGGCTCATCGGATGCGCGTCCTTGGGTCTAACAACTTGTACAGGACATCTGACAACAGATTCAAGCCCACAAAAATCGACCCCACGATGATGGTGCCGCCCAGCACCGCGTTCATGTCGGCGTTCTGCAGCGAGTTGGTGATGTACAGGCCCAGGCCCGGCCAGGCAAACACGGTTTCGGTCAGCACCGAGCCCTCGAGCAAACCGGCATACGACAGCGCGATCACCGTCACCAGCGGCACCATGGCATTGCGCAGCGCATGGCGCCAGATGATGCGCGACTCCGACAAGCCCTTGGCGCGCGCGGCGATCACGTACTCCTGCGCGAGTTCGTTGAGCATGAAGGAGCGCGTCATGCGGCTGATGTAGGCCAGCGCGAAATAACCGAGCAGCGAGGCCGGCAATATCAGGTGCGAGAACACATTGCGGAAAGCCTCCCACTCGCCGGCCATGGCGGTGTCGAGCAGCAGCAGGCCGGTGACGGGCGTGAGTGTGTATTCATAAGTGACGTCCATGCGCCCCGGCCCCGAGACCCAGCCAAGCCGCGCATAAAACACCACCAGCGCCATCAGCCCCAGCCAGAAGATGGGCACCGAATAACCCACCAGGCCGATGACGCGCACCACCTGGTCCACCAGCTTGCCGCGCCGCACTGCCGCCCACACGCCCAGCGGCACGCCGAGCCCGGCGCCTATCAGGATGCCCAGGCTCGCGAGCTCCAGCGTGGCGGGGAAGGCGCGTTTGATATCGGTCATCACCGGGTTGGCGGTCAGCACCGAGACACCGAAGTCGCCCTTGAGCACCTTGCCGAGGTAAATATAGAACTGCTGGTAGAGCGGCTTGTCCAGGCCCAGCTCCTGGCGCGCACGCTCAATCACATGGGCCGGCGCGCGGTCGCCCACGATGGCGAGCACCGGGTCGATGGGGATCACGCGGCCTATGAAAAAAGTCACCGCGAGCAGGCCCAGGTAGGTGAGCAGTATCACCACCAGGAAATTGCCAAAGCTTTTGGCGTGCGGCGCAAAACGCCGGCCGGCCGTGGGCGCGCTCACCGCGGTGAGCGGCGCCATGCCGGCGGCGGTGGGGTCGGGAACTGACAACTCAGCGCTTGGACGCGTTGAACATGTAGTTGCTGTCGAAAGTCGGGCCCAGCTTCAGGCCGTCCACGTTGTTGCGGAAGGCCGCGACTTCGGTCTGCTGGTACAGCATGATGAAGGGGCTGGTCTTGCGGAACTCGGCCTGCAGGTCTTCGTACATCTTCTTGCGCTTGCCGGCATCGCGCTCCAGCACGGCGGCGTCCGACTGTTTGGTGAGTTCGGGAATCGCCCAGGCATTGCGCCAGGCCAGCGGCTTGGCCTTGGCGTCGTCGGCGTTGTCGGGGTTGCGCGTGAAGGTGTCGGCGTTCGAATGCGGGTCCCAGTAGTCGGCACCCCACTGGCCGATGTACATGTCGTGGGTGCGCGCGCGGTACTTGGTCAGCGTCTGCTTGCCATCGCCGGGGATGATCTCGATGTCGATGCCGGCCTGCTTGGCCGTCTGCTGGAAGGCCTCGGTGATGCCCTGCACCGGCTGGATGGTGCGCATGTCTATGGTCACCTTGAAGCCGTTGGCGAGGCCCGCCTTGGCCAGCAACTGCTTGGCCTTGGCCACGTCGAGCTTGTAGGGCTTGACGGTGCTGGCGCCCAGCAGGCCCTGCGGCAAAAAGTTCTGGTTGATCACGCCGATGTTCTTGACCAGCGTGTCGCCGATGGCGCCGTAGTCGACCAGGTATTTCATGGCTTCGCGCACTTCGGGCTTGGCCAGGTTGGGGTTCTTCTGGTTCAGGCTGATGTAGTAGACCGTGCCCTTGGGCGTGGAGGTGAGCTTCACGTCCTTGTTGGCCGAGAGCGCCGCGATGTCCTGCGGGCTCAGGTTGCGGGCGATGTCGATGTCGCCTTTTTCCAGCAGCAGGCGCTGCGTGGCCGATTCCTTCACGTGGCGGTAAATCACGCGCGCCAGTTTGGCCTTGGTGCCGTAGTAGTTGTCGTTGCGCTCCAGCGCCACGATTTCATTCGCGCGCCACTCGCGCAGCTTGAGCGGGCCGGAGCCGGCGTAGTTGGTCTTGAGCCAGGCATAACCCCAGTCGCCGTTGACTTCCTTGGACTGCACCAGCTTCATGTCGACGATGGCGGCCACGTTGGCCGTCAGGCAGTTGAAGACGAAGGTCGGCGCGTAAGCCTTGTCGGTTTCCAGCGTCAGCGTGGTCGGGCTCGTGGCCTTGATCTTGTCCTTGACGTTGTCCTTGGAAAAGCCGAACTGCGTCAGGATGAAGGCAGGGGATTTGTCCAGCATCACCGCGCGCTGCAGCGAATACGCCACTTCCTCGGCCGTCAGCGGGTTGCCGGAGGCGAACTTGATGCCGGGCTTCAATTCAAAGGTGTAGGTCTTGCCGTCGGCCGAGACGTTCCAGGACTTGGCCACGTCGCCCACCAGCTTGGACGGGTCATTCACGTCCAGGCGCAACAGGCGGTCGTAGGTGTTGCCCATGATTTCGCCGGCCGACAGCTCGAAGGCCTCGGCCGGGTCCATGGTGATGATGTCGTCGAAACCGAAGGCCAGCACCAGCGTGTCTTTGGGCGTGGCAGCCAGCACGGCGCCGGCGCTGCAGGCCAGCATGGCGGCCGCGGCCGTGGCACAGAGGACCCGGCGGCTCAGGAGGGGAAGCATGTGGTTCAAGATGATTTCCTTCGGTTGGACGGTTCAAAAACAGTGCGCTGAAACCGCTTGTGGCGACCGCGCCCAGGCCATCAGGGGCGAGCACGAATCGTGCCCGTATGCCCCGCTTGCGCCGCCTGTCCTCGAATAACTTGTACATACAAGTTGGGAAGGCAGCCAGATGCATTCTGCGCCGCCCTCCCATCGCGTCAAGACCCGGGTTTTCCGCGATTGCCGGGGCCCTGAAACAAGCGTCCGGACTTTCGTGCAGCTTCAAGCGCCTCACCCGCACCAAAACCCAGCCAAAACCTGCGTTTACGGAGGAAAACACCTATCAAAAACCGCTCTCACCCGGCTTGACGGGGAATTTGGTGTAACGATACAGTAAATCGTTCTACAAAGAACGCCAAGATTCCCGAGCGCATCGCAAAACACCATCAGGAGACAAAAAATGACTTCACTTTCACGCCGCCGCTTTGTCCAGACCACGTCCGCCGCTTCCGTTGCCATGGCGACGGGCTTTTCGGGCCTGGCCAGCGCCCAATCGACTGTCGCGCTGCGCCTGTCGTCCGCGCATTTGCCCGACCTCAATTCCTCGCACTTCGCCTGGCAACAGCTCATGGAGGCCAACCTCAAGAAGGCCGTGGGCGACAAGATCCGCATCGACTACTTCCCCAACAACCAGCTCGGCAAGGAAAGCGACGTGGTGCAGCAGGTCAAGGTCGGCTCCATCGACATGATGCTGACCGGCTCGTCCATCTGGGCCACGGTGACGCCGCAGCTCGGCATGCTGGACCTGGGTTACCTGTTCGACAGCTACGAGCACGTGGCCAAGGCGCTGGACAGCGGCGTGGGCGCCAAGCTCAACGAGATGCTGCAAAAAGGCACGGGCTGCCAGGTCATCACCTGGAGCGCGCACTACGGCGCCCGCAACGTCTATACCAAGCAGCCGGTCAAGTCGCTGGCCGACATCAAGAACGTCAAGCTCCGCGTGCTGCCCACGCCGGCCTTTATCGAGACCTTCAAGATCATGGGCGCCATCCCCACGCCGATTTCCTTCGGCGAGCTCTACATGGCCGCGCAGACCGGTGTGGTCGACGGCTTTGAACACGATTCCGGCACGGTGCTGGCGAGCAAGCTCAACGAGGTCGTCAAGTACTGCTGGATGACCGAGCATTTGTTCAGCCCCATGGTCTGCATCATGGGCAAGCGCGGCGTCGAGAGGATCCCGGCCGAGCTGCGCCCCGCCTTCATGAAGGCCGCCGCCGATTCGACCATCCAGCTGCGCAAGACCGGCACCGAAAAAGGCCTGCAGGGCATTGAAGACCTGAAAAAACTCGGCATCACCTTCAGCCCCATGGCCAAGAACGAGCGCGACCAGGTCCGCAAGGAAATGGAGAGCAAACTCTGGGCCGGCTTCGCCAGGCAATACCCTGAAACTGCGCCGCTGTTCACGGCGATCAACGCGGCGCGAGGCTGAACATGGAAGCCAGCATGTCGGCAGCTTTGCCCGCGGCCGCGCCTGAGGCGGTCACGCACAACCCGGCGCACGCGTCCGTTCCCGGCTTCAGCGTCGGCCATTCACCCGGCCGCTGGCTGGCCTGGCTGATGCGCATGACCGAATACGTCGCGGGCGTGGTGCTGGCCGTCGACGTGCTGGTGGTGTTCGTCTCGGTGGTGTTCCGCTACTTCCTGCACGAGCCCTTTGACTGGGCCGAGGAGGTGGCGCGCGCGCTGATGATCGTGCTGGTGTTCTTCGGCGCGGCCACCGTCCTGGCGCGCAGCCAGCACGTGGGCGTGGACATCTTCCGCGGCCTGCTGCCGGCGCGCTGGCAACCGGCGCTGATCCAGTTCGCGAGCTGGATCATCGTGGCCGTGTCGGCCTGCCTCTTCGTCTCGTCCGTCGGCCTGCTGGTGGACTCCTGGTCCAGCACTACACCCATCGGCCTGCCGCAGTGGATCTACACCTTCCCGGTGGTGATCGGCAGCCTGTTCATGACGATGTTCGGCCTGGCCAACGCGGTCAACGGCCCTTCGCGCGTGGTCTGGTCCACGCTGGGTGTCGGCATCGCGATGGTGGCCGCCGTGGTCGGCTGGAACATGCTGGTGCCGGGCCATGCCATCCAGCCCTGGATGCTGCTGACCGTCGGCTTTGTCGGCGGGCTGGTGCTGGGCGTGCCGATTGCCTTTGTACTGGGCCTGTCCTCGCTGGTGTTTTTCATGGCCGACCCCTCGCTGCCCATGCTGGTGTATTCGCAGCAGGTGATGGCCGGCACCGACCACTACGTGCTGCTGGCGATCCCCTTCTTTGTGCTGGCCGGCCTGCTGATGGAAGCCAACGGAATGTCGTCCCGCCTGATCGAGCTGCTGCTGCGCATGTTCGGCCGCGTGCGCGGCGGGCTGGGCCTGATCACCATCACGGCAACCGCCTTTTTCTCGGGCGTGTCGGGCTCCAAGCTGGCCGACATCGCGGCGGTGGGCGGCATCATCATGCCGGCCGTGCGCAAGACCAAACAGGACCCGAACGAAACCGCCGGCCTGCTGGCCTGCACCGCCGTGATGGCCGAGACGATCCCGCCCTGCATCAACATGATCATCATGGGTTTTGTCGCCAACATCTCGATCGCCGGCCTCTTCATGGCCGGGCTGGTGCCGGCCGCGGTGCTGGCGCTGTCGCTGGCGGCCGTGACGGTGTATGTGGGCACGCGCATCAACCCCGACGAAGCGTTTGACGTGCGCACGCCGATGTTCCGCCTGCTGGGCGGCGCCATGGTGGCGCTGGTGATGGTGGCCATGATAGGCAAGGGCGTGACGTCCGGCGTCGCGACCTCCACCGAGGTCTCGGCTTTTGCCGTGGTCTATGCGCTGGTAGTGGGCTGGATGGCGTTTCGCGAACTCACCGTCAAATCGGTGGCGCAGCTTTTCGTGCGCTCGGCCTCCATGGCCGGTGGCATCCTCTTCATCGTGGCGGCGGCGTCCAGCGTGTCCTTCGCGCTGACCATCCAGCAGATCCCGCAATACCTGTCGACCTTCATGATCGGGTTTGCGCATTCCTACGGCAGCACCATGTTCGTGCTGCTGTCGGTGCTGATCATGATCGTCTTCGGCGCGGTGCTGGAAGGCGCGCCCGCCCTGATCATCTTTGGCCCGTTGCTGACCCCCATTGCCTCGCAGCTGGGCGTCAATCCCTTGCATTTCGGGACGGTCATGGTGATTGCGATGGGCCTGGGGCTGTTCGCGCCGCCTATAGGATTGGGGCTGTTCGCCACCTGCGCCATCACCGGCACCGAGCTCAAGGACGTCTGGCGGCCCATGATGAAATACCTGGCGGTGCTGTTTGTCACCCTGATCGTGCTGGTGCTGGTGCCGCAGTTCTCGCTTTGGCTGCCGACCCGCATGGGCCTGTGAAAATGCGGATAAATCTGCTGCACGCCTCGGTCCCGGTCCTCCTGCCGGCCTCGGGCTTGCTCGCTACGATTTCTTCACATTTTCACGCGCCACAACCAGCGGACGCCTAAAAAAGACAGGACAAAAAAACGTGAGCAAGATCCGAGATGTCGCCGCCCTGGCGGGGGTTTCCACCAGCACCGTGTCCAACGTGCTCAACGGCCGCGCCAACCGCATGGCCGCCGAGACGCTGGCGCGCGTGGAGGCGGCGATCGCCCAGCTCAAGTACCGCCCCAACACCACGGCGCGGCACCTGAAGACCGGCCACACGCCCTTGATAGGCCTGCTGGTGCCGTCCATGGCCAACCCGATGTACGGCTTCATCGCGCGCGAGATCGAAACCCTGGCGCAGGAGCGCTACGGCTTTCGCATCATGATAGGCAACACTTACCGCGACAAGGACAAGGAAACGCGCTTCTTCGACGACCTGCTGGCCCACGGCGTGCGCGGCGTGATCATCATCTCTTCGCTGATCGACGAGCAGCACGTGGAGGCCGCGGCCGAGCGCGGGCTGGTGATGGTGAGCTACGACAGGCGCGCCACGCCCAACATGCGTTCCATCATCGACCACGTCACGGTGGACAGCTTCGAGTCGGCGCGCATCGCCACGCAGCACCTGATCGACATGGGCCACCGGCGCCTGGCTTTTGTCACGCCGGCCGGCCGCACCATGAGCCGTAACGAGAAAATCGCCGGCTTCCTGGCGGCCGCCAAGGGCGCGGGGCTCGAGGGCAGCGCCAGCGTGGTCGAAGGCACGCCGGTCGACGAATACGGCGACTCGATGATGAGCGAAGTCGGCCGCGCCCAGGCCGGCCTGCTGGCCAAACTGCCCGAGCGGCCCACCGGCGTGATAGGCGTCAACGACCTGATGGCCTTCGGCCTGATGGCGGGCTTTCGCGACGCGGGCCTGGCCGTGCCCCAGGACGTGTCGGTGATCGGCATCGACAACGTGTTCCTCTCCACCCTGATGCACCCGGCCATGACCAGCGTGCGCCTGCCGGTGCCCGAGATGGCGCAGGTCATGGTCGAGCGTGTGATGAGCCGGCTGGCCGACCCGTCGATTGCCACGGAAGAATTCATCTTCCAGCCGACGCTGGTGGCACGCGATTCCGTCGCCGAATACCGCGCGGGCAAACGCTGATTTTTTTGACACGGACAAAACACAAGGTTTTTGAATGACAACGGTTTTCGTCAGCCATCCCCAAAGCAAACTCGCGCACTACTTCGGCGACCGCGCCATCGCCGCGCTGCAAGCCGTCGCCGGCGTGCGTTTCAACCCGGGCGACACCGACCTCTCCTCCAGCGAGCTGGCCGCGCTGGCCGGTGATTGCGAGGTCATCATCTCCTACCGCCAGACGGTGGGCGACGAGGCGCTGTTCGCGGCGCTGCCGCGCCTGCTGGCTTTTGTGCGCTGCGCCATCGACATCCGCAACATCGACGTGCCGGCCGCCAGCCGTCACGGCGTGCTGGTCACCCAGGCCAGCGCGGGTTTCATCCCTTCGGTCAGCGAATGGATCATCGGCGTGATGATCGATTTGAGCCGCCACATCAGCGCGACCACGGCCGACTACCACGCGGGCCGGCCCGTGGCACCGACCATGGGCCGCGAGCTGCGCGGCGCGACGCTAGGCGTGATCGGTTATGGGCAGATCAGCCGCTACCTCTGCGACGTGGCGCTCGCGCTGGGCATGCGCATCGTGGTGCACGACCCCTACACGCCCACCGGCCGCAAGGAGCTGGAGCAAGCCGAGTTGCTGCCGCTGCTGCAGCGCTCCGATTACGTGGTCTGTCTGGCCGCCGCGACCGAGGCCACCGAGAACATGATGAACGCCGCCGCCTTCGCGGCCATGAAGCCTGATGCGTTTTTCATCAACGCCTCGCGCGGCAACCTGGTCGATGAGGAGGCGCTGCTCGCCGCGCTGGACGCCGGCACCATCGCCGGCTGCGCGGTGGACGTGGGCCGCGCGCCCGACCAGATGCCCTCGCCGCGCGTGGCCGCGCACCCGCGCGTGATCGCCTCGCCCCACATAGGCGGCCTCACGCCGCCGGCGGTGGAACACCAGGCCCTGGAAACGGTGGCCCAGGTGGCCGAGCTGCTGCAAGGCCGCGCGCCCAAGGGAGCGGTGAACGCGCAGCAAGCCACGCGCTGGCGTCAGGCCACGCGTGCCCCCCAGGCCGCCTGAGAAATCCTTATCCCATCCTTCTCTTTTTTCCCGAAAGTTTGTATGCAAGCCACCCAGAACACCACCTACGACGGCGCCTGCGATTGCCACGTGCACATCTACGAAGACAAATACCCCATGGTGCCCAACGTGGCCTGGGTGCCGCCGCATTTGCCGGTATCCACCTACCGTGAAGTGCAGAAGGCGCTAGGCCTGAGCCGCGCCGTCGTCGTCCAGCCTTCGGCCTATGGCTTTGACAACAGCTGCACGCTGGACGCCGTCGCGCAGCTGGGCGAATCGGGCCGCGGCATCGCGCTGGTGGCGCCCGACGTGACCGACGCCGAACTGCGGCGCCTGCATGACGGCGGCATCTGCGGCGTGCGCTACATGATGATCAACCCGGTCCTCAGCTGGGACTCCCTGGAACCCATGGCCGCGCGGCTGGCGAGCATGGACTGGATGATCAACCTGCAGCTCGACGGCCGCGATTTCCCCCAGCATGAAGAGGTGCTCAAGCGCCTGCCCTGCAAACTGGTGATTGACCACAACGGCAAATTCCTCGAGCCCGTCAAGCCCGAGCATCCTTCCTTACAGTCGCTGCTGCGCGTGCTGGATACCGGCAAGGTGTGGATCAAGTTGTCGGCGCCGTATGAGACCTCCAAGGTCGGCGCGCCCGGCTATGACGACGTGAGCCTGATTGCGCGCACGCTGGCCGAAAAGTTTCCTGAGCGTTGCCTGTGGGCCAGCAACTGGCCGCATCCGGGACGGAATCCGGCGCCTTCGGAAGTGGATTTGTATGACTTGCTGTTTTCGTGGGTTCCGGGTGATGCGGTTCGGCGGAAGATTCTGGTCGACAACCCGGCTGGGTTATATGGCTTTTGATAAGGAGTGCTGAGCCTCTCAGCCGTTCGGGCTGAGGTATCGAAGCCCTCTTGATGGGTTTTATCTGTGTAAATCTGCGTAATCTGCGGATCATTCTTTTTATCCGCAGATTACGCAGATTTACACAGATTGAAGAGAACAGCCGAGTCCATCCGTTCGGGCAGTGCAAGCAGGGGCTTCGATACCTGAGCCCGAATGGGGAAGAAGGACAGCGAAGCCCGGGCTAAAGCTTCGAGGCTTCGCTCCGGGCCGCCTCCAGCACATCCCGCGTTTTCACCGCTTCCCGCCGCGCAGCATCAGCAAAATCATCCCCTCCAGACGCGTACAGAATTGCGCGAGAAGAATTCACGATGATGGGTGCACCGGCCCGCCAGCCAGCCTTGACGGTGGCCACCGCATCACCACCCTGCGCGCCCACACCAGGAATCAGCAAAGGCAGGACAGGCGCCACGGCCCGCACACGCTCAATCTCCGCCGGGTAGGTCGCGCCGACCACCAAACCCAGCTGGCCGTTGAGGTTCCATGGCCCTTGCGCCAGTCGCGCGATGTGCTCATAGAGCAGCGGCTGGCCATCGACAGAAGCCAGGCGCTGGTTCTGCAAGTCGTCGCCACCGGGGTTGGAGGTGCGGCACAGCAGGAAAGCGCCCTTGCCTTCGTACTTCAGATACGGCGCGACCGAGTCGAATCCCATGAAGGGCGAGAGCGTCACCGCGTCGGCGCCGTAGCGCTCGAACGCTTCTTTCGCGTATTGCTCGGCGGTAGAGCCGATGTCGCCGCGCTTGGCGTCCAGGATGATGGGCACATGCGGGGCGGCGCGGCGCATGTGTTCCATCAGGCGTTCAAGCTGGCCTTCGGCGCGGTGGGCCGCGAAGTAGGCGATCTGCGGCTTGAAGGAAATCACCAGGTCGGCGGTGGCGTCGACGATCGCGGCGCAGAAATCGTAGATCTTGCCGGCGTCGCCCTTGAACTTGCCGGGGAATTTGGCGGGTTCCGGGTCCAGGCCAACGCAGAGCATGGAGTGGTTCTGGCGTTCTGCGGCGGTCAGCATGTCGAGAAAGGTCATCCCCCATTGTAAATAAGGCCTCAACTCTTAACCCAGCATGAGCCGAGGAACCGGCTTTGCCGGGCTGCAGGCGGGCGGTCCCTCTCGTGATGAAAGGGGCAGGGAGAAGCCGCAGGCAACACGCAGTGGGCGAACGTGGGGGCACAATAGTTTCATGCAACTCTCCCGCCGCCAGCTCATACTCCTCGTCCTCCTCACTTTGGTCTGGGGCCTGAACTGGCCGGTGATGAAACTGGGCATCTCGGATTTCCCGGCGCTGACTTTCCGCGCGATCTCGATCTGGCTGGGCATTCCGGTGCTGGGCCTGGCCATGGTGCTGCTCAAGGTGCCGTTCTTCGTGCCGCGCGACAAGTGGCGCGAGCTGTTCTGGCTGGCCGCGGCGAACATGTTTGTCTGGCACGCGCTCATCATCCTGGCGGTGAAAAACCTCAGCAGCGGGCGCGCCGCCATCCTGGGCTACACCATGCCGATTTTTTCGGCGCTGCTGGGTGCCTGGTTTTTCGGCGCGAAGCTCAAACCCCGCAACTGGCTGGGTGTGGCCGCCGCGGCGCTGGGTGTGGCGCTGCTGCTCTGGTACGAGTTGACCAACCTGTCGGGCCGGCCGCTGGGCGTGGTGTGCGCGCTGGTGGCGGCGGCCGTGTGGGCGCTGGGCACGCAGCAACTGCGCAAGACCTCCATCGCGGCCGCCACGCTGACGATCTCGTTCTGGATGACGGTCATGACGGCCGTGATGCTGACCGTGCTGGGCATCGTGTTTGAGATGCCGCTGTGGAAGGAGCCCTCGCCCACGACCTGGGCCGCGATTCTTTACAACGCGGTGCTGATCTTCGGTTTTGCGCACGCGGCCTGGTTCACGCTGGCGCGCGCGTTGCCGCCTGTTGCGTCGACCTTGAGCGTGATGATGATTCCCATCCTGGGCGTGTTCTCAGGCGCGCTGGGCCTGGGCGAAGTGCTGCACTGGCAGGACTGGGCCGCGGTGGTCTTGATGGTGGTGGCGATTGCCTCGGTGCTGGCGCCCAGCCGGGACACCGCCAAGGTTTGACACGGACTCAGCCCGCGGGAGTAGCCACCCGGCTCATGGCCAGGCACAGGTCGTCCCAGGCCTTGGCCTTGTCGGACGGGTTGCGCAGCAAATAAGTAGCGTCGTAAGTCACCACCGTCTGCGCGCCGTGCAGGCCATGCACCTGGCCGCGCAGCTTGCCGAAGGGCTCGCTGGACTGCAGCAGGGCCTGGGCGGCCAGGCGGCCCATGACCAGCACCACGTCGGGCTGCGCGCTGGCCAACAGGGCCGGCAGCGCCTCGGGCAGGGCGGCGCCCACACCGGACGCCGCGCCGCGCACCAGGGGCGCGAGCAGCACCACGCCGGCCTTGTTCAAACGCGCGGCGCGCAACATGTTGTCGAGCAGCTTGCCGGCTTCGCCCTCGAAAGGATTGAAGGGTTCGCGCTGCAGCGCGGCCGCCGGGGTTTCGGCCAGCACCAGCCAGCGCGCGCCTTCGGCATGGGCGGCCTCGGCATACAGCGCCTGCGCGGCGCCCATGCTCCAGGCGCCGGAAGATTGGGTGGGCGCGGCGGCTTCGCGCGCCTCGGCTTGCGGTGCGGCCACAGGGGCGCGGGCGGGCGGCGGAGCGGTCCGTGCCGGAGGCGGTGCTTCGCGCAATGCGGGGGCCGCGGCGGGCCTGGTTTCCTGCGGGGCAGGGGCCGCCTCCATCACGGCTTCAGCCACAGGCGGCGCCGGCATCGGCTGCCACACGCGCACGCCCATCTCGCGCAGCATGGCGCGGTGGCGTTTGTCGAGGTCCAGGCTCATAGGGCGTAGCTCATGACCACGGCGTCTTCGCGCACCGATGCCCTGGCCGGGTAGTAGTTTTTGCGCGTGCCCACATGGCGAAAGCCGTAGCGCTCGTAAATCGCCTTGGCGCGCGTGTTGCTCACGCGCACCTCCAGCCACAGCCACTGCGCGCCCTCGCCGCGCGACCAGATGGCCAGCGCGTCGAGCATGATGCGGGCCCAGCCCTGGCGCTGGTGCTCAGGCGCGACGGTGATGTTGAGCAGGTGCACCTCGTCCACGCCTTTCATGGCCACAAAGTAGCCCAGCAGTTCGGCGTCGGGCGCATTGCCGCCTGTCAGCACTTGCGCCTGGTAGCCGGCATTGAGCGAATCCAGGAAGTTGCCTTGCGTCCAGGGGTGGTCGTAGGCGACTTGCTCCACACGCAGCACCGCATCCAGCCATGCGGGGGTCATGGCTTCGAACTGGGCTTCGAGGGGTTTGAGGATGGCGTTCATGGTGAAGGGGGCGGAGCCTCGGCGAGGAGCTTGGCGGCCTTGACCCGCTCACGCTCTTCGGTGGTGAGCGCTACTTTATCGCGAACGTAGAGCGGCAGGGCCAGCGCAGCATCCACGCACTGCCCGGCGGCCGCCAGCACGGGCGCCAGGCGCAGGAGGGCGGCGGCCGTGGGCAGGGCTTCGGTTTGCGCGGGCAGATTCACCGGCAGGCGTCCTGCATACACGGCAAACACATTGCCCGCGAGCAGATCGGCGGCCGCATCGGGCACAAAGTCTTCGGGACGGACCAGCTCGCATTCGCCCAGCGACCGGCACTGCCCGCCGCTGAATTCAAAGCTTTGCACATACATCTCGTCCATGCGCGCATCAAGCAGCGCCGTGACCGTGAACGGCTTTGCGGCTGCCGCCGCCGCGCCAAACTGCTGAAAGCGCGCTTCCTCGGCCACGGCCATCAGCGTGTCTATGGGCAGCACGGGCAGGCCGGCGCCCTCGTTGGCGCCCAGCGCCAGTCCCTGGGCCACGGCGCAGGCGGTGCGCAGGCCGGTGAACGAGCCCGGGCCGCGCCCGAAGGCAATCGCGTCCAGCTCGCCCAGCGCCAGGCCGGCCTCGGCCAGTAGCGCGAGGATGGCCGGGATCAGCGTGGTCGAGGCCTGCGCGCCGCCGGGGCCGCTGTGCTGCCAGCTGCGCGCGCCGTCGGTCACGGCGACCGACATACGGTCGGTGCTGGTGTCAAAGGCGAGGAATTTCATTACTTGGTGTTTGAACTCAGGTTCAGGCTGTTTTGCTAAGGCGGGAAATCATCCCGTTGACTGCTGAAAACCAGAAATATACAATACTGAGTAAATTTACTCAGTATGAATTATGTCTTTCCAAAGAGCCCAGGTTAAAGAGCTTCGCAAGAGGCTGGAGGAGCGGTCACGCTTCATCACCATAGTCGCCGGCCCCCGTCAGGTGGGAAAGACGACTTTGGTACGGACAGCGCTCGCGGGAATTGCCCATCAGTTTATCGCCGTTGATCAATACGAGGAGCCCGCAACACGTTCGTTCGGCGTCTACGGTGAGACAAGCGTTGAATCCGCCGGCGAAATCAGGGATGCCGCATGGTTGATCCGTAGCTGGCAAGCCGCCCGGGAAGTACTAAAACAACTCAGGGCCAAAAGCCCCGAGCAGGCCTTCGCGCTTGTTTTTGACGAAATCCAGAAAATCCCACGCTGGTCTGAAATCGTCAAAGGCCTGTGGGACGCAGACCGCGCTGCGGGGCTGGACATGCATATCGTTTTGCTCGGCAGCTCACCCCTCCTGATGCAAAAGGGCCTGACGGAAAGCCTGACAGGTCGGTATGAGCTGATACCTGTCACGCATTGGTCTTTTCCCGAAATGCACGAAGCGTTCGACTTCACGCTGAATGAGTATTTTTTCTTCGGCGGCTACCCGGGAAGCGCCCCCCTCATTCGCGATGAAGCGCGCTGGCGCAACTACGTGCTGGCGAGTCTGGTGCAACCCAGCATAGACACCGACATCCTTCAAATGGTGCGGGTCGACAAGCCCGCACTCCTCAAGCAGCTCTTCACCCTCGGCAGCAGCTATTCGGGGCAGATTCTTGCGTTGGGAAAAGTCAAAGGCCAACTCGAAGATGCCGGCAATGAAACAACCCTCGCGGGCTACCTGGATCTGCTCGGCAACGCGGGCTTGCTCATGGGTCTGCACAAATATCACCGGGGCGTTGCCCGGCAGCGCGCGTCTCCACCAAAATTCAACGTTCTGAACACGGCGCTCATGTCGAGCGCAACACCCTACACATTCTCCGAGGCTCAAGCGGACCGCTCGTTCTGGGGGCGCCTTGTCGAGAGCGCGATAGGCACCCATTTATGCAATACCGCCCAAAGCACTGAGAAAGTGAGCTATTGGCGCGAGAGCCCTCATGAGGTGGACTTCGTGATCTCGGATGCAACACGGCTGACGGCCATTGAAGTTAAAAGTGGCGCGACCCAAGGCAAGTTGGGCGGACTGGAGGCATTCTCACACCAGCACCAAAATTGCCGCCGCCTGGTGGTGGGCACAGGCGGGATAGACCTGACGGAATTTCTGTCATATCCATTGGCTCATTGGCTGGAACTCAGATGACTTCGGCCGCCAATGCAATGCGCGAACGCCTGGCTATCGAGCGTAGAGTGCGTGTACGCCAGCCCGATGGCACCCTGTCCGCCCCTGAACTCATCAGTCATTTCAGCACAGTGCACGCGTGGGTACTGATAGGAAACCCGGGCGCCGGGAAAACAGACGCTTTTTTTGCACGCAGCGATGTAGAAGGTGGTCACTACATCAGTGCGCGCGATTTTGTTGATCTGAACCTGTCTTCGATCCAAAACTTTCCACTCTTTATTGATGGCCTCGATGAAATCGCGGCAGGCACCGCGATGGGCTCTACCGCGCTCAGCCAAATTCGCACCAAGCTGCAACAACTAGGCACGCCCAAATTTCGCATTTCCTGCCGGGAGGCGGATTGGCGTGGCAGCACAGACAGCGCGGCATTACAGCGCCTCGTAGGAGAGAGCAGCTTCCTTGAATTGCATCTCGAACCCTTGAACCAACAAGAGATTCGAGCATTGATCGCACATTGGCAGATGCCCGGCGCGCAGAGCGCTACCAACTTTATCCAGGAAGCTGAGAAACACGACCTTGACGGATTACTGAACAACCCCCAAACACTGCGCATGCTGGTTGATGCAACGACAGACGGTTGGCCGGAAAGCAAAACCCAAACCTACCAATTGGCATGCGCCAAACTTGTACGGGAACACAACGATCAATGGCTCGCCGGTATGAGAGAAGCCGCGCAACCGGAAGATCAGCTTCTTCACGCTGCGGGTTACTTGTGCGCACTTATGCTGCTCTCTGGTAACGCATCTATAGCACCACAGAGGCTTGGCAGCAATCAGAAGGAAGTGCTCGCCTTACCCGAACTTCCCACTAGCAAATCCACGCCGGACATAGCAATTTGCCGAGCAGCGCTTCATACCCGCCTATTTAAAGCGGCTGGCGACGGTCAGTTCGTTCCTGCGCACCGAACCGTTGCGGAATATCTCGCCGCACAATACCTCGTCATACGAATTAAACAGGGATTACCCACCAACCGCATACTAGCACTGATGCTCGGTGAAGATGGCGGCGTAGTGCCGGAGCTAAGAGGACTGCACGCCTGGCTGGCTGCAAATGCGACGGGCTCCTTACGTTTAGAACTCATTGATCGTGATCCGCTCGGCGTCATCCTCTACGGTGACGTACGGAGTTTTCTGCCCTCTGAAAAGAAAACCGTCCTCGACGCATTGAGCAACGAAGCGAAGCGCTATACCTATTTCAGAACGCAAACCTGGGATAGTCAATCCTTTGGTGCCTTAGCCACCGCCGACATGGAAGAGGACTTTCGTCGCTTGCTGAACTCGAACGGCCGCAGTCCTGCCCATTTAGCATTGATCGATTGCGTGCTGGACGCGATAGCCCACGGACAAGCTTTGCATGGACTCAATGCAGAGTTGGAGAACGTCGTAAGGGACACAGGTTATTGGCCCGCGTCGCGAATCGAAGCTTTACGGATTCTTATTGCATTTGAACGCCCCAATGGCCGGTGGCCGATATCCCTCAAACTACTGGAAGACATACATGAAGGCAAGGTAGAAGACAGTGAAGACGAGCTAATCGGCACTCTGCTTTTAGCCTTGTACCCGAGTCAAATCTCGCCGACAGAAATTTGGTCTTACTTCCGGGAACCCAAGTCCGATACTTTGCTTGGTTCCTATTGGCGGTTTTGGCACGACTTTTCTGAGAAGAACGCGCCAGCAGCTGACATTCCGGTCTTGCTAGATGCCCTGATATCGAGGGATTACCAAGTCAGCAATCAACATGATCGCTTAAGGTCGGCTGACATTGTTGGTACGCTCCTCATTAAAGGTGTAACCCAGCAAGGTCTGCAAATGGAAATACCGCACTTATACAGGTGGCTGTCTCTAGGGTTGGGCCCTCACTATTACTCGCCGTTAAAACAGGAGCATCAACAAGCCCTTGGCGACTGGCTCAAAACCCATCCAGACCGATACAAGGCACTTTTCGAATTCGGCATGCAGCTCGAACTCAAATCAGAAAAAGCCGGGCGAAGCATAGTTTGGCCTGTCCGTCGTCATTTATATAGTGCGCCAATGCCGCACGATGCCGATCTTTGGTACTTGTCGCTCGCGGAAAAATCTTCGCATGAAGATCTGCGTCGACAGCTTGTTGTAGAAGCGTTTCGTCTTACGGAAACAAACAAAGGTGAAGATAGCGCACTTCAATTAATCGAAAATTGGCGAGAAAGTCATTCCGCTGATGCCTCTTGGGTGGACGGCTTTCTGCGCTCTACTTATCCTCGAGAGGGTATCGATCAAGAATTGATTAACCTAGAGATTGAGCACCAAGTTCGTGCCAAGGAAGAAGAAGCTCAAAAACTGAATTTCTTTGAAAAAGTATTTACGGGATTTGATGCAGGCTCGGCGAATTTGGGCGCCTTGGTCGAAATCGGCAATGCCTATCTCAATCTTTTTGACGATTCAAACGAGAACACCGCTGAAGCTCGCGTGCTAGCACTATTGAATGGCAACCAAGAGTGGCTTGCGCTAGCCCTGCAAGGTTTGCGTCAATGCGTATTCCGTAAAGATGCGCCTACCGCTCGCGAGATTATTGAACTCAACGTCCAAAATCGACGCTACAACTTAAGCTCACCTTGTCTCGCTGCAATGGAACTACGTTGGATAGAAAATCCGGCCATTGCGTTGGACTTGTCCGAGCCAATTCTTGAAATGACGGTGGCCTTCCGTCTAGTCAACGACTACGGCAACACGCCCGATTGGTTCAACCACCTGATCGCAACGCGGCCGGAAATCTTGGCCCATGTCATGGGCCCGTTGATCACCGCACAAATTGCGGCCAAAAAAGACCATGTCAATGGCATGTATGCGCTCGCGCATGATCCGGCCTATGCGGAAATCGCCAGGATCATTGTCCCAACACTTCTCAGCAATTTCCCGAATAAGGCGCACAAAAACCAGTTGCAAAGCCTTCGCCTGTTGATTGTCTCGCTGATGGTCAATCTGGACAGGCTCAGCCAACTGGAAGTAATTTCAAAAAAACTCCTGGATACGGCAGGCGACGTTGCACAACGCGCGTATTGGTTCACAGCAGCGTTGCAAGTGGCGCCGGAGCTCCACCTCGAAACTGCCAGGAAATACATCACTCATTCCCAGACCCGAATCAGTCATCTGATTGCAATGGTTCATGAACAAAGGGAGAGAAACGGCATCAGAATCACATTGCCCATCCCGGCACTAGAATTTTTGATTGAAACCCTGGGGCCACGATGCAACCCAAGGTGGCCTAATCAATCAGGTTGGGTATCACCAGCTATGGAATTGGGTCGCTATGTTGAAGGCCTTATTTCGACGCTTGCCGGCATTCATGATGATTCGGCCAGACAAGCGCTGACGACCCTGCTCCAACAGAAGACCCTTAATCAATGGCAAGACTCTTTGCGTCGAGCGATTTTTGACCAAAAATTAACTCGCCGCAAAGCACTGTTTCGGCCGGCCTCCGCAGCTCAGGTGTCGGCTACGCTGAGCAATTTGGCACCCGCAAATGCCGCAGACCTATGGGCACTGACGCTTGACCATCTACAACAACTCGGAAAAGAAATCCGAGATGGCAACACGAATGGTTACCGGCAATATTGGGCCGGAGGCAATCCAAGGCACGAAGAGGAATGCCGTGACACGCTCTTGTTTGCACTCAAGCCCCCCCTTTCTTTACTAACGGTCAATGCAGAACCTGAGGGTCGTTACGCCGATGAAAAACGTGCCGACATTAAGGTTTTGGCGCAAAACCATCACATACCAATAGAAATCAAACGCGATCAGCACCCGAATCTATGGAAATCCATCTCAAATCAACTGATAGCAAGATATACGCGTGAAGCGGCCTCGGATGGCTACGGTATTTTTCTTGTCTTCTGGTTTGGTGGAGCAGGCCAGCCCGTAGCCGGCGATGGCGGAGCCAAACCGAAGACACCGAATGAGCTTGAGAAGAGACTCCAACTAACCGTACCCGAAGAACTTCAGCACAAAATTTCAGTACTTGTGATTGATTGTTCGCTCAAGCCCTCAGGTAAAGCCTGATGCCCCAGATCTTCTTCTGCGGCGCCCTGCCGCGATAATCCCTTCATGACCCATGACTTGCCGCGTCCGCGCGCGCCGCGCACTGTTGCGCTCACCGTGCTGGCCGTTGTGCTGGCGTGTTCCGCCCCCGCCGCCCTGGCGCAAACCGCGCCTCGCCTTCCCGCCGTGATCGAAAAAGCGCTTGTGCGCGCCAAAGTGCCGCCGTCGGCCGTGTCCATGATGGTGGTGGAGGCCGGCAACGGCAAGACGCCGCGCCTGGCCTGGCGCACCGATGCGCCCATGAACCCGGCTTCGGTCATGAAGCTGGTGACGACCTATTCGACGCTGGACGCGCTGGGCCGCGACTTCACCTGGAAAACCACGGTGCTGCTGGACGGCAGCCTCTCGGGCGGGCTGCTCAACGGCAACATGGTGGTGCGCGGCGGCGGCGACCCCAAGCTGGTGGTCGAGCGCCTGCAGGCCCTGCTGGCCGAAGTGCAGGCCGGCGGCGCGCGGGCGATACGCGGCGACATCGTGCTGGACCGCAGCGCCTTCAGCGTACCCGCCGTCGACCCCGGCGAATTCGACGGCGAGCCGCTGCGGCCCTACAACGCGCGGCCCGATGCCTTGCTGATCAATTTCAAGACCCTGGTGATGACCTTCACGCCGGACATCCCCGGCAAGCGCGCGCTGGTTCGTTATGAGCCGCCGCTGGCGGGCGTGGAAGTGGCCGGCAGCGTGCCCATGGTGCGCGTGGGCCGCTGCGGCGACTGGCGCAGCGAGCTGCGCGCCAGCGTCGAGAACCCGACCACGATTGAATTCCTGGGCACCTACCCGTCGGCCTGCGGCGAGAAAATCTGGCCCAGCGCCTATGCCGACCCCAACAGCTTCGCGGCGCGCGCCATCGAAGGCTCGTGGCGGCAGCTGGGCGGGCTGCTGACCGGCACGGTGCGCGACGCCACGCCCCCGGAACTGGCCATGCTGCGCAGCAGCGGCACGCTGTCGGGCCAGAAGGCGCCGGTGCGCTTTGACTATGCCTCGGCGCCGCTGGTGGAGATGGTGCGCGACGTCAACAAGTATTCGAACAACATCATGGCGCAGCACCTGTTCCTGACGCTGGGCCTGCATGCCAACCTGGGCCAGCCCAAAAGCGGCACGCTGGAATCGGCGCATGCCGCGCTGGCCGCCTGGTGGCGCAAAACCCTGCCGGGCACCCCGCCGCCGGTGATGGACAACGGCTCGGGCCTGAGCCGCAGCGAACGCATCAGCGCGGCCGGCCTCGCGGCCCTGCTGCAGCACGCGGCCAAAAGCCCGCTGGCCACCGACCTGGCCGATTCGCTGCCGGTGGCCGGCGTGGACGGCACGCTGCGCGAGCGCGGCAAGGGTGTGGCGGGGCAGGCTTTTTTGAAGACCGGCTCGCTGCGCGACGTGACCGCCATTGCGGGCTATGCCAACGGCCACAGCGGCGCGCGTTACATCGTGGTGGGCCTGGTCAACCACCCGAACGCCTCCGCCGCGCGGCCCGCGCTGGATGCGCTGCTGGAATGGGCCGTGAAAGAAACCGCGCGCTAGGGCTGTCAACGGCCCTGGCGGCCTGAGTTATCCCTGCCGTCTGTGGACAAGTCTGTTGATGACGCCGGGGCTGGAAGACGAGAGCGCCATTTGGCGCGGCCTGCGTCACAATGCCTGAAATTTGGGCACTTTCCGCGCTTCCCGCAACTTCTGTCTGTCCATACCGGCAGACCCCACCGGAACTCGCACCATGTCAAAGCCCCATGACCCCGGCTATTGCCTGGTCCTGACCACGGTTTCCACGGCCCAGCAGGCCGAAACGCTAGCCCGCCGGATCGTCGAGGCCGGCTTGGGCGCCTGTGTGCAGATAGAAGCCATCCGCAGCATTTACCGCTGGCAAGGCGCGCTGTGCGACGAGCCCGAGCAGCGCCTGTCCATCAAGACGCGGGCTGATCGCTTCGAGGCGCTGGAGCGGTTTATCCGCGCGCACCACAGCTACGAGACACCCGAAATCGTGCAGCTGACTATCACCGCCGGATCGGCGGCGTACTTGCAATGGATTGATGAAGGGACGCAGGGCGATCCGGATGAGCCGGAGCCCGAAGGGCAATTCGCGCGGCCCTGAGAACAGCGTCTAGGAACGCGCTTCGCGCAAAGAGGCCGCCAGCAGGCCCAGGCCCAGCGCGCCCACGGCGACCGAGGCGACGCGGTTGAAAGTTCCGCGCGCGCCGGAATACGCGAGCCGCACACGTTCGCGCGAAAACAAATACGCCAGCAGCAGGTGCCAGCACAGTGCGTTGGCGATGATCATCGCCACAGCCGCAGCTTGAAGACCCGCGCTGGGCGCCGCCGGGAAAGACGCCGCAAACACGCTGCCGAAAAACAGCGCCGACTTGGGGTTGGTGATGTTGGTCAGAAAACCCAGCCGGAAGGCCGCGGCCGAAGACACCGCGGGGCCACGGCCGTCCAGTGCCGCGCCGCCGGAGCGCCAGAGGCGGCTGGCGACGTAGAGCAGGTACAGTCCGCCGGCCACCTGCAGCGCCAGGCGCAGCCCCGGAAAGACCTGGAAGATCGCATTGACGCCCAGCACCGCGCACAGCGACCAGATGGCGGCGCCCACCGTCACGCCGAGTGCCGCGAACACCGCGCTGTGCGCGCGGTCACTGGCGGCCAGCTGCGAGACCAGCAAGACGTTGGCGCCGGGGCTCATCATGGCCGCGACGTGGAGAAACCAGATGGTGAAGAGGACGGAAAACATGGGGATCGCCTTGTGATGACGGGGTGCCGGCCATGATAGCGGCGCGGGAAGAAACGCGCTTTCGCTTCAGCTCGCGGCAGCGCGCCCCAGCCGGTCGCGCACGCCGTCCCATTCGGCAGCTGCGGGCGGGTTTTCCACCCAGATCAGCTTGACGCCTTTGGCGTCGAAGTCGCGCAGCACGGCGAACAGCTGCTGGGCGGTGGCCAGCGCGTCGTCGGGCATGCGGCGGTACAGCACCTTGTCGGACTTGATGCGCACGATGCTGCGCGCATAGACCGCGATGTGGGCCGCGTCCGCGCCCAGCAAATCCAGCGCGGTTTGTATGGGCCCGGCGTCCATCAGGCGCAGCTTGGCGTTGGGGGCGTAGTGCGCCTCCAGCGTGCCGGAGGCGCGCGGCGCGTCGCCCAGGGCTTCTTGCTCAAATTCGTCCTTGTTGAGGACGGCTTCACCGCAGGCGGCTTCCAGCTGCGCGGGCGTGAGGATGCCGGGGCGCAGCAGCACCGGCCGGCCGCGCGTGCAGTCGACGATGCTGGACTCGATGCCGACGTCGCAGGGGCCGCCGTCGAGCACCAGCAGATCGTCGCCGAATTCCTGCTGCACATGCTGCGCGGTGGTGGGGCTGACACGGCCGAAACGATTGGCGCTGGGGCCGGCCACGCCGGTGTTGCAGGCTTTGAGGAAGGCCAGCGCGACCGGATGCGAGGGGCAGCGCAGACCGATGGAATCCTGGCCGCCGGCCGCAACTGCGGCCACACCCGGCTTGCGCGGCAGGATCACGGTCAGCGGACCGGGCCAGAAGACCTTGATCAACCTGGCGGCAAAAGGCGGCACGCCGGCGGCGTAATCGTTGACCTGTGCGGCGTCGGCCACGTGCACGATGAGCGGGTGGTCGGACGGCCTGCCCTTGGCGGCAAAAATGCCGGCGACGGCGGCATCGCTGGACGCGTCGGCGCCCAGACCGTAAACCGTTTCGGTCGGGAAGCCGACGAGTTCGCCGGCCTGGATGCGGCGGGCGGCTTCAAGAATGGCCTGCGGGTCGGTACCGGACAGGATCATCAGATGTCTTCAAGGCCCGGCAGGCCCAGGATGGCCGCCGCCTGGCGCGCCGTGGCCTTGACGGCGGCGACGTCGGCGCCGGTGACGTTGAGGTGGCCCATCTTGCGGCCGGCGCGCGCTTCGGTCTTGCCGTAAAGGTGCAAATGCGTGCCCGGCAGGGCCAGCACGGCCTGCCAGTCTGGCGTGCGGGCATTGCCTTGCGCGTCGAGCCAGACGTCGCCCAGCAGGTTGAGCATGATGGACGGCGAATGCTGGCGCGGCTCGGGCAGCGGCAGGCCGGCCATGGCGTGCACCTGCAGGTCGAACTGCGAGACGTCGCAGGCGTCCATCGTGTAGTGGCCGCTGTTGTGCGGGCGCGGCGCCATTTCATTGACGACCAGCGCGCCGTCTGCGCTGCCGTCGTCGACCAGGAAAAACTCGACGCAGAGCACACCGACATAGCCGACGTGGTGGGCGATGGTGTGGGTGGCCGCCAGCGCGCGCCGCGCCAGCGCGGCCGGCATATTGCCTTCATAGGCCTGGGTGACGGCCAGGATGCCGTCGACGTGCACGTTGCGCTGCGGCGCGAAGCCCACGATGCGGCCGTCCCAGCCGCGCGCCACGATGACCGAGCACTCGGCTTTGAGCGGCAGCATTTTTTCGAGCACGCAAGGCGTCTGCTTGAGGCCGGCCCAGGCGGCGGCGAGTTCGGCCGCGTTCTTGACGCGGACCTGGCCCTTGCCGTCGTAGCCCATGCGCGCGGTTTTCAGGATACCGGGCAGCAGGCCGGCGGACACCGCTTCGAGTTGCGCCTGCGTTTCAATCACGGCATAGGGCGCGCAACTGACGCCGGCCAGCGCGCCGGATTCGGCGGCGCTGGCGGTGAAGTGTGATTTTTCCTCGATGCGGTTTTGCGCGATGGCGACGGCGGCGGCGCCCGGCGCGACGGGACGGCTGGCGGCCAGCGCCTGCAGCGCGGCGGCGGGCACGTTTTCAAATTCGGTGGTGATCGCGGCGCACAGCGCGGCCAGTTGCTGGAGCCCCTGCGCGTCGCCGTAGCCGGTCTGGATGTGGTGGTGGCTCACCAGGCCGGCCGGGCTTTGCGCGTCGGGGTCCAGCACGGCGGTGAAGTAGCCCAGGCGCTGCGCGGCGTGCACAAACATGCGGCCCAGCTGGCCGCCGCCCATCACGCCCAGCGTGGCGGGCTGGCCGGAGGCGGAAACGGTGCCGGGGAAAACAGGGAGTCCGGAAGGAAGGCTCATGCGGGCGGCAGGGTCATGGCGTGGGCGGCGGCGGTCTGCTCGGCGCGGAAAACCTGCAGTTGGGCGGCCAGCGCCTTGTCGTGCAGGGCCAGCATGGCGACGGCGAACAGGGCCGCATTGGCCGCGCCGGCGTTGCCGATGGCGAAGGTGGCGACGGGAATGCCCTTGGGCATCTGCACGATGCTGTGCAGCGAATCGACGCCTTGCAAATGTTTGCTGGCCACCGGCACGCCCAGCACCGGCACGGTGGTCTTGGCGGCCAGCATGCCGGGCAGGTGGGCGGCGCCGCCGGCGCCGGCGATGATGGCCTGCAGGCCGCGCCCCTGGGCGGCTTCGGCATAAGCGAACATCTCGTCGGGCATGCGGTGGGCCGACACCACGCGCGCTTCATGCGCCACGCCGAAATGGGTGAGGATCTGCACCGCGTGCTGCATGGTCTCCCAGTCGCTGCTGGAGCCCATCACCACACCCACCAGGGGGGTCGCCGTCTTGTTTGTCGTCGTCATTGGGACCTTCTGGGTCTTGGGGTTTGCGGGGCCGTGAGCCCGTAAACCGTGATTTTAAGGGCTAGGCCCTGCATGCTATCGTTTGGGCCTGCTCCCGGACTACACCGGCCCCGCCGCGCCGGTTGAAACCCCTCTTTCCAGCCCCACCTCTACTCAATCATGATCGACGTCACCATTGCCAATTTCGAAGCGGAAGTTGTTGCCGCTTCCATGACCACCCCCGTGCTGATCGACTTCTGGGCGCCCTGGTGCGGCCCCTGCAAGTCGCTGGGCCCGATTCTTGAAAAGGTGGAAATCGAATACGCCGGGCGCTTCAAGCTGGTGAAGATCGACTCCGACCAGGAGCAGCAGCTGGGCGCGGCCTTCGGTATCCGCAGCATCCCGACCTGCATCCTGATGATGAACGGCCAGCCGGTGGACGGTTTTGCCGGCGCCCTGCCCGAAGGCAAGGTCAAGGAGTTCCTCGACAAACACCTGCCGCCGGCGGACGAACTGGCTGAAGGTGAAGAGCAGGAACTGGCGCTCGAGGAAGAAAGCACCGACCCGGACGCGGTGCTCGAAAAACTCCAGCACGCGGTGGCCGCCAACCCGGCGGACGACAACGCGCGCTTCGACTATGTGAAGCTGCTGCTGCAACTGGGCCGCGAGGACGACGCCAAGGTGGCCTTCGCGCCAGTGATCGCCCAGACCACGGTGGTGCGGCGTTTTGACTCGCTCAAGCGCTGGATGGACGCCATGGATTTTGTGACCCTGCAGGATGCGGGCGCCGCGGCGGGCCTGGACGCCAGGATCACGGCCAACAAACGCGACTTTGAAGCCCGCTTTGACAAGGCGCGCGGCCTGCTGGTTCAGCAGCGCTGGACCGAAGCGCTCGACGAATTGCTGGAAATCCTGATGCGCGACAAGGCCTGGAACGAGGAACTGGCGCGCAAGACTTACATCGCCATCCTCGACGTCATGGAAGCGCCCAAACCCAAGGTGGCCGACGGGCAGATTCCGCCTGAAGACCCGGTCGTGGCGACCTATCGCCGGCGCCTTTCCAGCGTCGTGCTCAGCTGAGGAGGCTGCGGCGCTGCGTCAAGCGCTGCTCAGGCGCCTTTACGCGGCCAGTGTCCGCGAATCGCCGCGGGCCCGCATTTCCCCCGGCTCCCCCGATGAAAAAGGCCGCCGCTCCGTGGCCAGCACACGCCGCGCATTGAGGCTGCGGATGGGAATGGACGCATCGCGCGGTATGCCGCCCGAAAGCTGCAGCGCCAGGTAGCGGCCGCAGCACACGCGCAGGAAGGACGCAAAATTGTCGACCCCGCCCCGCTCGGCCACCAACTCGTCGTGCAGCCGGGTGCACAGCTGGGGCACGCTCATGCCGTCGCGCCGGGCAACATCGCCCAGCACGTCCCAGAACAGGTTTTCCAGCCGGATGCTGGTGGCCACGCCGTGCAGGCGGACCGAACGGATACGGCTTTCGTAGAGCGCCGGGTCGGCGCTGATGAATACCTCGCACATGATGTGTCTCCAGCGGCGGTTTTTCGGGCACTTTTCGCAGTGCCTCTGTCAAATTCTCAGATACCGGAAATCATGCGCCGCGCACCGGCCGGCGTCAATGCGTGATCCGCGTCCCGAGCAGGGCCAGGAACTGGGCGATCCAGGCCGGATGGGCCGGCCAGGCGGGCGCCGACACCAGGTTGCCCTCGGTATGGGCCGCGTCGATGGCGATGTCGGCATAGCGGCCGCCGGCGCGCTCGACCTCGGTGCGGCAGGCTGGGTAGGCCGAGCAGGTTCGGCCCTTGAGCACGTCGGCGCCCGCCAGCAATTGCGCCGCATGGCAAATGGCGGCCACCGGTTTGTTGGCCTCAAAAAAGTGCTTCACCATGGCTATCACGGCCGGGTAGGTGCGCAGGTATTCCGGGCCGCGCCCGCCCGGCAGCAGCAGCGCGTCGTAAGCCTCGGCCTTGACCTGGGCGAAGGTGGCGTTCAGCGCAAAGTTGTGGCCCGGTTTTTCGCTGTAGGTCTGCGCGCCTTCAAAATCGTGGATCGCCGTCTTGATGGTGTCGCCGGCCGCCTTGTCGGGGCACACCGCATGCACGGTGTGGCCCACGGCCAGCAAGGCCTGAAAGGGCACCATGGTCTCGTAGTCCTCGCAGTAGTCACCGCAAATCATCAGTATCTTTTTGCGTGCCATGTCTGTCTCCTGGGATGGAATGAAGGAACAGACCGATTCTGGGCACACCACGGAATCCGTGGTGTTAGCGGGCTGTGACACGAACGAACAACGGACGGCGGGCCCGGCCCCCCGCCGGCCTCAGGCCGTGAGCCGCGTCAGCGCTTCCTGGTACTTGGCGGCTGTTTTGGCGATCACGTCGGGCGGCAGGTGGGGCGCCGGGGGCGTCTTGTCCCAGGGCTTGCCGTTGATGCGCACGGCCTCCAGCCAGTCGCGGACGAACTGCTTGTCATAGCTGGGCGGGTTCAGCCCGGCCGCATAAGCGGTTTCATAGCCCTCGACGGGCCAGTAGCGCGAGGAGTCGGGCGTCAGCACTTCGTCCATCAAGGTGAGCGTGCCGTTTTCGTCGAGGCCGAACTCGAACTTGGTGTCGGCAATGATGATGCCTTTGGTCAGCGCGAAGGCGGCGGCGGTGCTGTAGATCTCGAGGCTGATTTTTTTGATCTGCGCGGCGAGCTCGGGGCCGACGACTTTCACGACCTGTTCGTAGCTGATGTTCTCATCGTGCTCGCCGGCTTCGGCCTTGGCGGCCGGCGTGAAGATGGGCTCGGGCAGCTTGCCGGCGTTCTTCAGGCCCGCGGGCAGCGGCACGCCGCAGACGGCCTGGCTCTCCTGGTATTCCTTCCAGCCGCTGCCGGCCAGGTAGCCGCGCACCACAGCCTCGACGGGGATGGGCTTGAGGCGCTTGACCAGCATGGAGCGGTCTACCACCTGCGGGACTTCGGCCGGCGTGACCACGCTTTCGGGCGTTTCGCCGGTCAGGTGGTTGGGGCAGATGTGGCCCAGCTTGCCGAACCAGAACAGCGCCATCTGCGTGAGCAGCGCGCCCTTGCCGGGAATCGGCTCGCCCAGGATGACGTCGAAGGCGCTGAGCCGGTCGCTGGCCACCATCAGCAGCCTGTCCTTGCCCACGGCGTAGTTGTCGCGCACCTTGCCGCGCGCGAGCAGGGGCAGGGAGGTCAGGGCGGAGGTGTGGAGAGCTTGGGTCATGGTGGGGCGTCAGAGGGAGTCAAAGTAAAAAACCCGCGCGACTCGCAAGAGTCCGCGGGCTTTGAATTATCGCCAATCCGCGCGGGCGGTTGGCGGGTTTATTCACTGCGCCTTAATGCACGACCTGGGCCAGTTCACCCTTGGCATATTTGGCGGCCACGACCTGCAAGGTGTCGCCCTTGATCTTGGCGCCCTGGCCTTCGCAGCCGAACTCGATGTAGCGCTGCTTGCACAGGGCCTTGGCGGCTTCGCGGGCGGGCTTGAGCCACTCGCGGGCGTCGAATTTTTCGGGGTTTTCGGCCAGGAACTTGCGCACCGCGCCGGTCATGGCCAGGCGGATGTCGGTGTCGATGTTGATCTTGCGCACGCCGTGCTTGATGGCTTCCTGGATTTCCTCGACGGGCACGCCGTAGGTCTCTTTCATGTTGCCGCCGTACTGGCGGATGATGGCCAGCATTTCCTGCGGCACGGAGGAGGAGCCGTGCATCACCAGGTGGGTGCTGGGGATGCGTTTGTGGATTTCCTTGATGCGGTCGATGGCCAGGATGTCGCCGGTGGGCTTGCGGGTGAATTTGTAGGCGCCGTGGCTGGTGCCGATGGCGATCGCCAGCGCGTCGATCTGCGTGCGCTTGACGAAGTCGGCGGCCTGCTCGGGGTCGGTCAGCAGTTGTTCGCGCGTCATGGTGGCGTCGGTGCCGTGGCCGTCTTCCTTGTCGCCCTTCATGGTTTCCAGCGAACCCAGGCAGCCGAGCTCGCCTTCGACGGTGACGCCGTACTTGTGGGCCAGCTGCGAGACCTTCTTCGTCACGTCGACGTTGTATTCATAGCTGGCGATGGTCTTGCCGTCGGCTTCGAGCGAACCGTCCATCATCACGGACGAGAAGCCGAGGTTGATGGCGCCCTGGCAGACGTCGGGGTTCTGGCCGTGGTCCTGGTGCATGACCAGGGGGATGTTGGGGTACATCTCGATGGCCGCTTCGATCAGGTGCTTGATGAAGGGCTCACCGGCGTATTTGCGGGCGCCGGCGCTGGCCTGCAGGATGACGGGCGCGCCGGTTTCCTTGGCCGCTTCCATGACGGCTTGCACCTGCTCGAGGTTGTTGACGTTAAAAGCCGGAATGCCGTAGCCGTTGACTGCCGCATGGTCCAGCAGCTCGCGCATCGAAACGAGTGCCATGATCAGAATCCCCAGAAAGTTAAAAACGCTGCCAGAAAAAGGCGGGTTCCCGGCGGAAGGCCGCGCAGCACGAGGGCTGCCTGGTGGGCCGTAACCGCGAAGTAACCGAAGGCCTCATTCTAACGGCTGCGTAAAGACCACTTATTCAGGGAATTAGCGGCAGAACCATGCGGTAACACCGTGTAAAAGGCACGGGCGCGGGTGTCTGCCCCAAGCGGCCGCCGTGCACGTCCATCACGCGGCCGACGATTTTGTGGCCTAGGCCCAGTCTTTCGGCAGAAGGCGCGGCGGCGCCCGCGCGGGCCAGGCCGTCATCACACACTTGCAGCCATGCGCCATCGGCGTCACGGCCCCACTGGACGCAGACGGCGCTGCCCCGGGCCGTGTGCTGCAGGGCGTTGTCGATGAGGTTGCGCAGGGCCAGCTCCAGCAGCAAGGGATGGGCCAGAACCTCCAGCCCGGCCTCGCCCTGCACGCTGAGCGTGTGCCCGCTTTCCCAGGACGCCTGCGCGTAGCCGGCCACCACGTCCCCGGCCAGCGTGCCCAGGTCCAGGCGCCGCATCTGCTGCTGCAGGTCCGCGCGGCTGGCCCGCGCCAGCGAAAGCAGCTGGGTGATGACGTGACCGGCGCGCATCGCATCGGCTCCGATTTGCGCCAGCGCCTGCTCGCGCGCGGCAGGCGCAAGCGCTCCGCGCAGCGAGGCCGCCTGCAGGGCGATGGAGGACAGCGGGGTGCGCAGCTCGTGCGCCACCTCGCTGGCGAGCTGGCGCTCGCGCTCAAGCGAGGCCTGCTGCTGGCCCACCAGCGTATTGATGGAGCGCACGACCGAGTTGAATTCGCGGTAGGGATGGCGCGCCTGGAGGCGTTCGGCCTTGTCCACCTCAAGCTCGGCCACGTCGCGCGACAGCGCCTGCAAGGGCCGCAGGCCACGCCAGATGGCCGCCCCCAGGGCGAGGGCCACCACGGGCAGCAGCCACAGGCCCGGCCCGGCCAGTTGCCCGGCGACGTCGGCGGCCATCTCGTCGCGCTCGTCGGCGCGCACCAGCACCATGACCTGCCGCGTATGCGAGGCGTCCCACTGCGAAAAGCTGCGCCAGGTGGTCCGGGGCGACCCCAACTCCAGGTCGGCGAAACCGGCCTGTTCGCTGAAGGGCGGCAGGGGCGCGTCGCCTGAACGGGCCAGCAGCCGGCCGCCGGCGTCGCGCACCAGCACGCTGAGGGAAGGCTGGTAGTCGTGGCTCTTGAGCGTGGGAATGGCGGGGCGGACGGTTTCGCGCGCCGCGTCCACGAAGGGCGGCAGGTCCAGGTTGAGCATCAGGGCCGCCGTGCCGGCCAGGTGCCCGTCGGTCAGCTCGCCGGCTTCATGGACACCGGTGCGGTAGCCCACCGCGACGAAGCCGGCCCACACCAGCAGCAGCGCCGCCAGCACCCACAGCAGCAGCCGGCGCGTGAGCGAGGCCTGCGGACGTACCGCGGGTTTCATGAGCCGTCCTCCCGCGGAATGAAATAGCCGACGCCGCGCATGGTCTGGATCAGCCCCTCGCCCAGCTTGCGCCTCAGGTGGTGCACGTGCACCTCGACCGCGTTGCTGCCGACGGCGTCCTGCCAGTTGTAAAGGCGCGCCTCAAGTTGCTGGCGCGACAACACGCGGCCGCGCGACTCCAGCAGCAGGAGCAGCAGGGCGAATTCGCGCGGCGCCAGTTCCACGCCCTCCCCGGCGCGCAGCACCGTGCGCGCGGCCGGGTCGATCACCAGTTCGCCGTGAACCAGCAGCGGATGGGCGCGGCCGGCCGCGCGCCGCAGCAGCGCGCGCATGCGCGCCTCGAGCTCGTCCAGGTCAAAGGGTTTGACCAGGTAATCGTCGGCGCCAAGGTTGAGGCCCGAAATCCGGTCGGCGACCTGATCGCGCGCGGTCATGATGAGTACGGGCGTCAGCGGGTCGGGCAAGATCCCGGGCGCACCATTGCGGGCGTGCCGCAGCTGCAGCAGCAGGTCGCCGCCGTCGCCATCGGCCAGCCCCAGGTCCAGCAGCACCAGGTCGAAGGGCTCGCTGGACAGGGCCGACCATGCCGAGGCCAGGCTGGCGCAGGTATCCACCGCATAGCCCCGCTGCTGCAGGTTGGTCCGCAGCCCCAGGGCGATGCCGGCATCGTCTTCCACCACCAGGATTCGCATGGGGCCATTGTCATGCGCTTGAGGCGCCGGCAGGGATTTTCACGGCCCGTCGCAAGGCCTTAAGGGTGAGTTAAGACGCTCCCGATATCTTGCGGGCTTCCTTGGCCACGCGCGCTCGCGCGAATTCCCATGACCGCTCCTTCCTTCACCGGCGACAGCGCCGCCCTTGTCTCGCGTGTTTTCGCGGGAACACTGCTCAGCCTGGCGTTGCTGCTGGCCTGGGACCATTCAGGCCTGGACCTGTGGATGGCGCGCGGGTTCGGCTCCCCAGTCGGTTTCCCGCTTGAGAGCCACTGGTTCTGGCGCGGCACGCTGCACGACGACATCCGCTGGCTGCCCTGGGGAGTCGAGCTGGCGCTGCTGGCCGGCATGGTGCGGCCTTTCGGCGCCCTGCGCCAGCTGGCCGTGGAGCGCCGTGCCCAGCTGGCGCTGACCACGCTGGTCTCGCTGCTGGTGGTGTCCACCCTCAAGCTGCACAGCCTCACGAGTTGCCCGTGGGAGCTGCACGAATTCGGCGGCACGGTGGCCTATGTGTCGCACTGGGCCTGGGGCGTGCGCGACGGCGGCAGCGGCGGCTGCTTCCCCGCCGGCCATGCGTCGGCGGGGTTTGCCTTTCTGGGTGGTTTTTTTGCGTTCCGCCACGCCCTGCCCCGGACGGCGCGGCGCTGGCTCGCCGGTGCATTACTCGCAGGTTTGGTATTGGGCCTGGCGCAGCAGCTGCGCGGTGCCCACTACATGAGCCACACGCTCTGGACCGCCTGGCTTTGCTGGGCCACGGCAGCCCTGGCCGACAACATCGTCAGCCAGATGATTTCACAAAGGCCGCGACCCGCTCCAGCACAGGCGCCCTCCCTCTCAACACGGGGGCGATAGAGCCCACCAGGGTCGCATGGCCCACACCGCTGAACAATTCCGATTGCACGCGCACGCCGCTGTCCCCGAGCCGGCGGGCCAGGGCCACGGTGTTGCGCTGCGGGTTGACGGTGCGATCCTCGGCCGCTGCGAGCAGCAGCGCGGGAGGCGAAGCCCGCGAGGCATGCGCAAGCGGCTGGCTGTCGGCGGGCGTGGCCGGCCACTCGAACGCCACCCGCGACTGGGGATCGACGATGGGCAGGAAGTCGTAAGGACCGGCCAGACCTATCCAGCCGGCCAGCTGCGAGGGCGCCATTCCCTCGGCCCGCAGCCAGCGCGCATCAAGGGCAACCATGGCCGCGTTGTAGGCGCCGGCACTGTGGCCCATGACAAAAACACGGGCCGGGTCCGCACCGAACTCGGCGGCATGGTCCCTGGCCCAGCGCACGGCGCGCGCGCTGTCCTGCACAAAAACGGGGTAGCGGACCGCCGGGCTCAGCCGGTAGTCGGCGATGACGGCGACGATGCCCTGCGAGGCCAGGGCTTCGCCGACAAAGCGGTAATCGGCGCGCTCGCCGGAGGACCAGTTGCCGCCGTAGAAAAACACCCCCAGCGGCGCATTGCGGCTTTCGCCGGCCGGCTGGTACACATCGAGCCGCTGGCGCAGCTCGGGCCCGTAGGCCAGCCCTTCGCTGCGGCGGTAGGTGTCGGTGGGCACCGTGGCGTTGAGGAGGTCGACAGCCGAGCACGCGCTGAGCAGCGCGGGCAGCATGGCAAAAAGCGAGCGTCTGGGCAATCTGGAATCTATGTTGGGCATGGACTTCAGAATACGCAGGCAACCGCCCCGCTGGATTCAGCCGATCTTCCCAGGCTGCATAGGACAAGGCCTTTAAGAGCACGGGACTCTTTGTTCCAGCAGGGGCCGCGGAACGGGCTTTGCCCGGCCGCAGGCGCAGCGGCCCCCTCGGGGGGCAGGGAGCTACACGAAGTGAGCGACCGTGGGGGCCATATCTACGCCACTCTGCAGATCTTCAGCATGTTGGTGCCGCCCGGCGCGCCCATGGGCTCGCCGCAGGTGATGGCGTAGACGTCGCCGCTTTGCACGATGTTGCGGCGCAGCAGGTGGCCTTCGGCCTGCTCGAGCGCGGTGTCGCGGTCGGCGCTGGTGTCCATCAGCAGGGGGCGCACGTTGCGGTACAGCGCCATCTTGCGCTGGGTGGCCAGGCGCGGCGTGAGCGCGTAGATCGGCACACGGATGTCGTGGCGGCTCATCCACAGGGGGGTGGAGCCGCTGTCGGTCAGCGCGACGATGGCCTTGGCGCCCAGGTGGTGGGCGGTGAACAGCGCGCCCATGGCGATGGACTGGTCGATGCGGCTGAAGGTCTTGCCGGAAAAATCGCCTTCCAGCTCCTTGTATTCGGCCTTCTCGGCTTCCTCGCAGATCTTGGCCATTTCCTCGACGGTCTCCAGCGGGTACTTGCCGGCGGCGGTTTCGGCGCTCAGCATCACCGCGTCGGTGCCGTCCAGCACCGCGTTGGCGACGTCGCTGACCTCGGCGCGCGTGGGCACCGGGTTGACGATCATGGATTCCATCATCTGCGTGGCGGTGATGACGACCTTGTCGCCGGCGCGCGCCATCTTGATCATGCGTTTTTGCAGCGCCGGCACGGCGGCGTTGCCGACTTCGACGGCCAGGTCACCGCGGGCCACCATGATGCCGTCGCTGACGCGCAGGATTTCTTCAAGCTTGGGAATGGCTTCGGCGCGTTCAATCTTGGCGATCAGGCCGGGCTTGTGTTTGTAGGGCGCCGCGGCTACGTTGCACAGCTGGCGGGCCATTTCCATGTCGGTGGCGTTTTTGGGAAAGCTCACGGCAACGTAGTCGGCCTGGAAACTCATGGCCGTCTTGATGTCTTCCATGTCCTTGGCGGTCAGCGCCGGGGCGGTGAGGCCGCCGCCCTGCTTGTTGATGCCCTTGTTGTTGGACAGCTCGCCGCCCAGCTTGACGGTGGTGTGCACTTCTTCGCCGCGCACGACGTCCACCGTCAACACAATCAGGCCGTCGTTGAGCAGCAGCACGTCACCGGCTTTCACGTCGCGCGGCAGTTCCTTGTAGTCCAGGCCCACGCCCTTGATGTCGCCGGGCTCGGTGCGGGAGGCGTCGAGCACAAACTTGCCGCCCGGCTCAAGCTGGACCTTGCCTTCGGCGAACTTGCCGACGCGGATCTTGGGGCCTTGCAGGTCGGCCATGATGGCGACTTCGCGGCCGGCGCGCTGGGCGGCTTCGCGCACCAGCTTGGCCCGGTCCACGTGGTCCTGGGCCGTGCCGTGGCTGAAATTGAGGCGCACCACGTTGACGCCGGCGCGGATCATTTTTTCCAGCAGTGCGGGGTCACTGGAGGCGGGCCCGAGGGTGGCAACGATCTTGGTGGCGCGACGCGGCATAGTGAATGTCTCCATGTAATTTAGTTTCCGATTTTCACACGGAAACGGTTACA
>NZ_CALROB020000051.1:0-35790 GCF_943369675.1 Polaromonas sp. YR568
AGGCCCTTCATACGGCCGTCGCTGGTATTGCCCGCAGCCTCGCTTTGTTGCTGCACGGCCTGCATGGCGCTGATGACCGGGGAGACGACCTCAAAGCTCAGGCCTGATTGCTTGAACTTCTGCTCCGCCACCGTCTGGCTGGTTTCGCGAGCTTCGACGATGCCCACCTTCTTGGCCACGATGGTGATGTCACCGCCCGGCGCCTGCACGTCGCTGCCGATCTGCTTGTAGGAATTGCCGGCCTGCAGGTTGATGTTGCCGCCTATGCTGCCCACGGTGCTGGCGGCGGCGGTGGTACCGGTGGTTCGCTGGTCAATCGATTGCTCTTGTGAGCCGATGGTGACGCCGACTCCACCGCTGCTCATCAAGCCCGATTCTTTGGTTTCCTTGAACTCACTTGATTTGCTGGTGTTGGTCGCGGCCTCAATGGTGAGGTTCCGTCCAGCTGCCAGCGTGGTACCGGCATCGCTGATGACGTTGGAGCCGGTTACGGTGATGTCATTGCCAGCCACCGCCGTGACGGTTTTGCCGCCGAAACTGGAGCCCACCGCGTTGGCCTGTTCGCCGCTGCGGCGCTCGGTGGTGCTGGTCGAGTTGAAGAAATCGCCGTCGTTGCTGGTCATGCCGAAGCTGGCGCTGTTGGTTTGCCGGCCGTTGGTGATGTTGATGTTGTTGCCGGCGAGGGCGATGAGGTCGCCTCCGGCCTGCACATTGGCGGCTTTGGCGTTGAGGTCGCGGCCGGCGGCCAGAGTCAGGTTGCCGGCGGCCTGGATCTGGCTTCCCACGTCGGCGCTTTGTCGGTCTTCTAGGTAGTCGGTGCCTACGCCACGCACGATGCTGGCGCTGCTGCTGGTGGAGACGGTCCCGAGATTGAGGTTGTTGACGGCCTGAACGGTGGCGTCGCCCTGGCTCTGGATCAGGCCGGCAATGACGTTGACGTCGCGCCCGGCGCTGGCGACCAGGGTTCCGTTCGGGTTGGTCACATACAGGCCCGCGATCCGGTCCATGCCGGTGTGGCTGAAGTTGTTGACAGTGCTGCCTTCGGTGTAGTTGCTGGCGCTGCTGGTGGTGCTGGCGATGTTGAGGTCGCGGCCGGCCGTGGCGGTGAGGCTGTTGGCAGCGTCTATCTGCCCGCCTATGTTGTTGAGGTCATTGTTGGCCGCCACATTGACGGTATTGCCGCTGATGCGACCGCCCAGGTTGTTGACGTTCTCGGCGGTCAGGTTGACGATGGTGCGGCCGGCCACTGTGCCGGTGTTGTTGATGTCGCCTGTCAGGTTGAGGTTGGTGACCTCGCCGGCCAGCAGGGTGCCTGCACCGTCCAGATCGCCAGCTTGGGCGCGTGCGTAAACCTGCGGCACCAGGGCCCGTGTTGTGCTCCCATCGGGCAGGGTGATGGTTTGCTCGACCAGCCAGACGATGTCGCTGGTGAGTGCGGCCATTTGCGCGGCGCTCAGGGAGATGCCGGGGCGCAGCTGGTATTGCTGGGCGAAGGTCTTGCCCGCATTCATCAGGGCCTGGTATTGTGCTTCTTCACTGCTGTAGCCGTCCAGGAAGCGCCTGCCGGTGAGCAGCGCGACCTGTTCATTGACCAGGCGCTGTTCGTAGAAACCATCGCCCAGGCGTTTCTGCGTGGCGGCCGGGTCCAGGCTCATGGCCGTGAGCAGGTAGTCGCTGGAGAGCCAGTTGCGGTAGTTGGCAAACGCGGGATCGGTCTCGACCACATAGTTGAGCGCCGGGTTGGGGTTGGTGCGGAACAGGCTGGCCGTGGGCAGGACGGTGTTGGGTGCCACGGTGCGAATCACCACCGGCTGGCTGCCTGGGATGGTCAGGCCGGCCTGCGACAGATTGCCCAGGGATGACGTGTTGCCGGCACTGGCCCCGTTCGCGCTTTGCGCCGCGGCGCCGCCTGCGGAGCCGACGGCCGCCTGCAGCGCAGCGCCGTAGTTGGCGGCGCCTGGCCCGGCGACACCACCAATCGCTGCGGGCGCGCCGCCGACGGGGGCGCCCACGCTGTTGACATTCGCAACCACCTCGATGATGCCGGCACTGCGCGCGGCGGCGCCAGGCGTGCCGATGGCGCCGGGCGTGGCGGTGACACTGCCCACGCTGGCACTGGCCAGCTGCGTTCCTGACGCCAGCCCCTGGCCGGCCGGGGACAGCAGGCTCTGGCTGCGGGCGACGTTGAGCGTGATGGTTTGCGGCACATCCTGCACATAAGGCGCACTGCGGTAGGCACTGTAGTTGTAGTCGCAGCCACCCATGCCGCCACAACCTTCGTCGAAGTTGCTCCACGCATAGGCCGTACCAGTGCGCTGGGCATTGACGCTGATGGTGCGGGCGCTGTTGGTCACAGCCTGGCCGGTGATGTTGAGCGCGCCACCCGCGATGATCTGGCTCTGGTCGTTGACGAGGGATGCGGAGGCGTTCAGGGTCATGGCGCCCGAGCTCAGGATGCGGCCGGGGGTGCTCTGGGTAATGACGGCGCTCTGCGCTGTTGAGGTGTAGTCACGGAAACCCTCGATGGGGATGGCCGTGGCGGCGATGGTGGCACGCGCGTCGTCAATGGCGGCCTGCAAGGCCCGCCATGGGGCTGCTGCGGCTTCCCAGGCGGCAACTTCCCCCGGGTCGGGATTAACAAAGGTGGCGTCGGACTGGTCGCCGTTGCTGCAATTGGTGCCGGGGCAATAGCCTACGGGCTTGGGCGCGGCGGGCGGGCTGCCCGCTGGCACAGTCAGCCCGAAGAGCGCCCATACGGACGGGTCGGGCGGCACGACGGCGACCGGATAGATCACCCCGTTCAGCACCACATCAGGCGTGTTGAACATGCGCTGGTAGACGGGCGCCGAATAGGTGGTGCCCGGCGGAATGACCATGGCTTGCCCGGTTGGCGCGCGGCCGACCAGGCTGCCGGGCGTGGCCCCTAAAAAGATGCCTCCCCCCTGCGGTATCCAGGTCAGCGCGTCCGTGCCCAAGCTCCAGGCACCGTCGGCACTGCTGAACGTGCCCCAGACGGTCACAAACTCCCTGACCGGGCCGCTACCAGCGCCGCCGCCTTGCAGGGCGTAGGAGAAATTAGGGTTGGTGTTGTTGATCTGGCCGGCGTTGATGCCAAGGCCCCCGAGGGACTCGATGGTGCTGCCGCTGTTGTTAACCGTGCCGGCCTGGCCTATGGCATGCCCACCGGCATCCAGCGCCCCGCCGATATTGAGCGCATTGGCTCCGGTGCCGCTGCTGAAGATCAGCGCGCCGTTGCGGTTGTTGACGCTGGCCGCGCCTATGTCCAGGCGCTGGCGCGCGGCGATGGTGGCGGCCACGCCGTTTTCCGCATCGTTGTTCACGGTGGTGGCCGCAATGCCCACGGTGTCGCCGTAAATGCGCCCGGTGCCCAGGTTGTTCAGGGTGACGGTGTTGATCTGCGTGTTCACGCTGTCGATCAGGCCGCGGTTGATCAGGGTGTGGACGTCGGTGGCGGTCAGTTTGAGGGTGGAAGCGGCCATCTTGCCGGCGGCGCCGTTGTTGATGGTGGCGGCCGTGACGTCCAGGGTGGCGCCGGCCTGCAGCGTGCCGTTGTTCGTCAGGGTTCCCAGGGTGGTGACAGTGGCATTGTTGGCGGCGCTGACTTCGCCCGTATTGTTGAAGTCTGCGGTGAGGTCGACCTTCAGGTCCTTGCGCGAAAGGACTTTGCCGTCGCCGCCCAGGCTGGCGGCCTTGATATTGGTGTTTTTCCCCGCGATGATGGTGCCGGCCGTGTTGGTGATGGCCAATGAGCGGATGGCAGCGTTGTCCTGCACCGTGGCGGTGTTGCCGGCGCTGATGAGGCCGGCGTTGTTGTTGACGGTGCCGCTGCTGGTGAGCGTGGCGTTGTTGTCGGCTCGGATGGCGCCGCTGTCATTCGCGATGGTGGTGGCGGTGACGGTGACGTTGTTGCCTTCGATGCCTTGGTTGTTGTTGCCCAGTGTATTGCTGTTGACGACGGCGGCGCCGCTGAGTGAGGCGGTTCCCGCGCTGCGGACCAGGCCGCCGGCATTGTTGATGGTGCCCGTGGTTGTGAGAGAGACATCGCCGAGTGCCTGGACCTGGCCGCCCTGGTTGTCAAAGCCGGTCCCGGTGACGGTGACCGTGGACTCGCTCACGACCAGGCCGCCGGCCGTGTTGCTGGCATTCGCCGTGTTGGCGGTCAAGGCACCCTTGGCGCCGATAAAGCCCGCGGCGTTGTTGAGCGCGCCCGTGCCCAGGATCATGGCGCCCTGGCTGCTGAGGCCGCCCGCGCCGTTCGCATAACCTGCGGCATTCGTGTTCGTCAGGGTTTGGCCGTGGGTGTTGATGCCTAATGCGCCACCGGCCTGGACCAGCCCTTTGTCATTGTTGAGGGCGCCGGTTTGCAGCGTGGCGCCCTGAACGGCCGCAATGGTGCCTTGCACATTGTTGAGCGCCTGGCCGTTGGTCTGGAGGCTGACCGTGTTGCCGGTAATGCTGCCGGCCGTCGCCTGGCCCGCCGCTTTGGTGTTGCTCAGGCCGCCGTTTGTCAGCGTCGTGCTGCCGAGGGCTTCGATGCGGCCGCTGTCGTTGGTGGTGGCGCCTGTGGTGGTGACTTGAAGCGTGTTTTGCACCGAGGCGACGGTGCCTCGGGTGTTGTCGAGGCTGGCGGCGGTGACGGCGGTATTGCCGTTGGCGGCGACCAGGCCCTGGGTGTTGGTGGCCGCGCCCGCGACGGTCGCGGTGAGGGTGGTGCCTGCTGTTACCTTGCCCAGGTTGTTGTTGAACGTGCCGGCGTTGATGGCGGCGGCGCCGCCTGCTGCGATCTGGCCGTTCGCACTGTTGTCCAGTGCAGCGGTGGTGGTGACGTTCAGGCTGGACGTGCCGGCGGCCTGGAGCAGGCCGCCCTGGTTGTTGAGGCTTTGGGCGATGACAGTGGTGTTGCCCTTGCTGGCGATCTTGCCTGCGCTGTTGTCAAGAGCCGCAGTGACGGTGATGCCGGTGGCATCCGTGCCGGTCTGTATGATTTCGCCGGCGTGGTTGTTGAGGCTGGCGGCGGCGATGGTGATTTGCCGGGCCGTGGTGCTGGCGCTGTCGTGGTTGACGGCGCCGGCGTTGAGCGACAGGGCACCGCTGCTGGTGGTTTGGCCACGCTGGCCGTTGACGGTAGTGGCCGTGATGCCCAGAGTGCCGCTACCTGCATGCTCAATCTTGCCGTCGATATTGGTGAGCGTGTTGGCGGCCAGTGTGAGGTTCCGGCTGTTGGTGGTGATGCGGCCGGAAGTGTTGTCAACGGCGCCCGTGGGGGAGGTGAGGGCGATGGTGGTGTCGCCGGTGCCGGTCTGGATGATCTGGCCGCTGCGGTTGCTCAGGTTGGCCACATCCAGATTGAGCTGGCCCGCGTTCAAGATGCCGCTGCTGTTGTTCAGGGCCTGGGCATTGTTGGCCTTTGCGGTAAGGCTCAAAGCGCCCGCAGTGGACACCGTGGCGTTGCGGGTCGTGATGTCGCCGCTTGTCGCCGTGGCGCTGATGTTGGTGGCACCGAACTGGCTGCCGGAGAGGTCCACATCGCTGCCGCTCAGGGTCGCATTGCCCGCGGCCAGCATCTGCCCGTTGGCGGCAAGGCCTTGGGTGGTGCTGATGTCCAGCTTGCCGCCGGCGGCCAAGGTGCCGTCGGCTTTGATGCCGGCGCCCAGGATGCTGCTCGCAGCGCTGCCCAGGCTGTTGGCCCTGACGGTGGCGTCGCCTTGTGCGGCAATCAGGCCGCTGCTGGTGACGGCCCCGCTGGCGGTGAGGGTCTGGTTGCCGGCCGCATACAAGCTGCCGGTGTTGCCGACGTTGGCCGCATTCACGCCCAGGTTGGCGCCTGCGTAGATGTTGCCGCCAGTATTCTGGATATCCCCGACGGTGAGCGTGGCATTGCCGCCGGCCTGGAGGGCGCCCCGCGTGTTGTTGATGGCGCCGCCTGCCAGCGTCAGGTTTTGGGTGGCGCCAAGCACGCCGTCGGTATTGTTCAGTTGCGTGCCGGCGGTGACAGTGGCGCTCTGGCTGGAGGCGATGCGGGCCTGTGTGTTGTCCAGGGTGGCGGTGCTGACGGTGGTGTTGCCGTTGCTGGCGATGACGCCGCCGGTGTTGTCTATGCTCTGGCTGGCCGTGATGGAGGCCTGGCCTGTGCCGGTCTGGCTGATCTGCCCGGCCCGGTTGCTCAATGTGGTGGCGTTGACGCTGAGTTGCTTGGCGGTCAGCGTGGCGTTGTCGTGGTTGATCGCGCTTGCACTGACGTTCACCGCACCATTGCCGATGACCTGGCCGCGCTGGCCGTTCAGGGTGCCGGCCGTGATGGCCAAGGTGCCGGCACCCGCGTGTTCGATCTTGCCGTCGGTGTTGGTCAAGGTCTGCGCCACGAGGCCCAGGTTCTGACTGTTGGTGGCGATGTGGCCGGCGCTGTTGTTCAGGGTTCCCGTGGGGGATGCCAGCGTGATGGCGCTGTCGCCCGTGCCGGTCTGGAGGATCTTGCCGCCCTGGTTGTTGAGGTTGGAGGCATCCAGCGCGAGCTGGCCCGCGCTCAGGGTGCCGCCGCTGTTGTCCAGGCTCCGGGCACTGCCGGCTTTGGCCGTGAGGCTCAAGGTGCCCGCAGTGGAAACCGTGGCATTGTGGGTGCTGATGTCGCCGGCCGTCGCGGTCGCCGTGATACTGGCGGCGCTGGCCTGACTCTGCGAGAGATCGACGCTGGCGCCGCTCAAGGTGGCATTGCCCGTGGCGAGCACCTGGCCGTTGGCGGCCAGGCTCTGGGTGGTGGTGATGTCGAGCTTGCCGCCCGCGGCCAGTGCGCCATCGGCCTTGATGCCGGCGCCGAGCACGCTGCCTTGCGCGCTTTGAAGGCTGCCTGCGGTGATCCGGGTATTGCCCTGGGAGGCCACCACGCCGCTACTCGTCAAGGAGCCACTGGCACTGAGGGTTTGGTTACCGGCCGCGTAGAAGCTGCCGGTATTGCTGACGTTGGCCGCGCTCGTATTCAGGTTCGCGCCCGCGTAAACGCTGCCGGCCGTGTTCTGGATATCGCCCACGGTGAGCGTGGCATCGGCGCCGGCCTGGAGCGTGCCCCGGGTATTGTTGACGGCGCCGCCTGCAAGGCTCAGGTTCTGGAGGGTGGCGAGCACACCGTCGGTGTTGTCGAGCAGGGCGCTGGCCGTGATGGTAGCGCTCTGTTCCGCCGCAATACTGCCCTGGCTGTTGGTCAGCGTGGCCGTGCTGAGTGCCGCGCCGCCTTTGCTGGTGATGCTGCCGCCGGTGTTGTCTATGCCCTGGCTGGCCGTGATGGACGCCTGGCCCGTGCCGGCCTGGGTGATCTGCCCTCCGCGGTTGCTCAGGGTGGTTGCATTGACGGTGAGCTGGGCGGCGGTCAAGCTGCCACTGTCTTGATTGATGGACGTTGCGTTAAGGGTCACGGCAGCGTTGCCGCTGATCTTGCCGCGCTGGCCACTCAGGGTGGCGGCAGTGATGTCCAGCGTCCCGGCCCCGGCGTGTTCAAGCTTGCCGTCGGTGTTGATGAGGGTTTGCGCCGAGACCGCCAGGTTGTTCCCACTGCTGGCGATGCGGCCCTGAGTGTTGTCCAGCACGCCTGCGGGTCCGGTCACCGCGATGGCCGTGTCCTGGGCACCGGCCTGGACAATCTCACCGCCCTGGTTGTTGATGCCGGTCGCGCTGAGCCGGAGCTGGCCTTCGGCGGTAAGACTGCCGCCCTGGTTTTGGACCTGCCCCGCTTCAATGCGCATATCGCCCTGCGTGCGCAGGGTGCCGCCCTGGTTGCTGACGCTGCCGCCGGCGACATGGAGTTGCCGCAGGCTCAACGTGCCGGTGTCGTTGTTCAGGCCGTTGCTGGTGCTCAGGTCCATGGCACCGGCGGCGTTGATGCGCCCCGCATCGTTGTTCAGGGCGCCGCCGATGCGAAGTACGCCGTCGGCCAATGTTACGGTCGACGCGCGGCCCGTGCCGCCGGAGGCCGGGGTCCCGGCGGCGGGCGTCTGCCCGATCTGCCCGCCCGCGGCGTTGGACACGCTCTGGCTTTGCAGGCTCAGCGCCTGCGCCCCCGTCTGCTCAATGCTGCCGCCGCGATTGACCAGGCTGGCCGCGCTGATGTCCAGGCGTGCGGCACTCAGGCTGCCCGCGCTGTTGTCAAGCGCCGCGGAGGTGTCGATCATCAACGTCTGGCCAGCGCTCAACTGGCCGCTGTTGCTGACGTTGCCGCTGGCTTGAATCAGGGTGTTGCCCTGGGCCTGGATGAAGCCCTGGTTGTTGACACCGCCGTTGATCTGGAACAGGGCATTGGCCGCCACACCGATAGTGCCCTTGTGAACGATGTCCAGGCCGTCTTCGGTGCCCTTGAAGGTGATGGAATTGACGTACATGCCGGACAGCACGCCCGCGTCCAGCGCAAAAGCCGGCCTGGCGCCGGTCCCGGCAATCGGTGTCGCGCTGTTGGGGTCGGCAGCGTTGACCTGGTTGGCGCCGGTGGTGATCTGCAACTGATCGGCAAAAAGGCCGGCATTGATCGCCACGGTCCGCGCAAGAATCTCGGTAAAGCCTGCCGTGCTGGCATCCAGGCCCAGCCCGGTGATGCTGACCATGCCGCCCCGCACACGGTAGCTGTCGATGCCGCCGCCGCTGTTGAAGTCCGGTGTGCCGGTGGTCAGGGTAACTCGGTTGGCGTTGATAAACCCCCCGCCGTCGACCTGGATGCCGGAGGGGTTGGCGATGATCACACTGGCGCGCTGGCCGGCGACTTCGACATACCCGCGCAGCAGGCTGGGGTTGCTGGAGTTCACCTCATTGAGGATGACACTGGCGGGAGCGTTCATCCACGGGTTGCCGCCGACAAAGCCGCCGAGCTGGGTCTGCACGGCGGTGCGGCTATTGTTCAGGATGACGCCGTTGCGCTGGACGTCGAACTGGCTGTAGGTATTTCGGGAAACCCCTGCGGCATTCGGCGTCTGGATGTTGATGAGTGGCACGCCGTTGGGGGCGGCCAGCACGGTGGCGCGCTGGTTGCCCGGGGCGGTGGCGTCAGCCCTGACCTGCGCTTCGGCAAGCGCAAAAAACGCGATGGCGGCATAGGCGCAAGCGGCCAGCGCCGCAGTGACCACGGCCGCAAGCACCGGATGCCTGGAGGAACTCGCCTCGCCACCCGAAGTCTTGCCCTGCGCCGTCGCGGTTTCGGCCACGGCCATGCGCTGGCCGCGTTTGGCGTTGAAGATGATGCGGTGCAGGTTTTTGTTCATGGGGAAAGCCCGGCAGTCAGGGGATAAAGGTGGGAAGGCGGAAGGGTGATTGGCTTAAAAGCTCGCATTCAGCGAGAAACCGGCCGTATAGCGCGGCGTCTGGAAGAGTTCGGGCTTCTTGACGGGGGCGCCTACGAAGAGGTCGTACTGCAGCTTCCCGAGGGCGCCTCGCAGGCCGAGCACGGCGCCGGTCAGGCTTTTGCCGACACCGAATTCGGTGCTGGGGCCGCTCACCCGCCCGTGGTCCAGGCCGATGTAGAAGCTCTGGCCGGAGTCGCCCAGCGGAATGTTCAACTCATTGCGCAGGGACCAGCCGCTGTCGCCCGCGAGTGACGATTCCCCGTCGAACCCGCGGATGCTGTGGCGCCCGGCAATGCCGAAACGGTCTTGCGAGGTGAGCGGTGTGCGATGGTGCTGCCCGCGCAGGCTGGCGGTGTAGCTGAGCTTTTGCTGCGCAATCTTGAAGGGCACGGTCAGGCTGGCGTCCATGCTGACCAGTGCGAAGCGGGACGTGCCTTCGCCGTTTTGTTCTTCAGGGGCCGTCAGCGAACCGAAGGCGCCGGTGCCGCGCTTGTACGCCAGGTTGCCTTCCAGAATGGCGTCGGCGATGAAGGCCTTGTGGCCCAAGCCCAACTCCCAGCCGCCCTCGACCCGGCGCTGAGGTTCTACCTCGGTGCTGTTGATGTAGTTGTTCGAGGCACGTTTCCAGGCTTTGAGGCCGACCGTGGTTTTGCCGCTTGCATTGCGGTAAACGATGCGCGAAAGCTTGACTTCGGCACTGTTGCTGTTGCCGCTGTAGTCGTTATCTTCAAAAGGGCCGGGCACCAGCTGGTGGTAGTTGCTTTTGCTGACGGTCGCGCCCAGCAGCCAATAACCGAAAGGCACGGAGTAATGCACCACGTAGCCGCGCGTGCCGCGCTCGCCGGCATCGCCGCCGCCCAGCCCTTTGTTCAGCGATACGTAAAACAGGTCGTTGAGTGTCCACCAGTTGTCATAGGACAGCGTGAGGCCGCCCTGGTATTTTCCGGTGGCCTTGGTGCCGCTGTCGTCCAGGGACAGGGATGTCCGGAACGGTTGCGCCTGCTGGTAGCGGATGACCAGGTCGCTGCGGCCGGGAATCCCCTGGACCGGCTCGACCACAATCTCGGCCTGGGCGCTGGGCACGCGCCTGAAGTTCTCGATGGCTTGCTCCATATCGCGCAGGTTCAGCATGTCGCCGGGCTTGATGGGAAGCGCATTCCAGGCATTGCCGCGCGGACTCACGGGTTCCGCAAAGCGGATGGCACGCACGCGGCCCGGAATGACGGTCAGCGTCAGCGCATGGGTTGCTTCGAGGTTTTGCTGTTCAAGCAGAACGCGCGTGGTCGTATAACCGCGTGCCACCAAAGCATCCTGCATGCGCTGGGTCAGCAGGTCGATGCCGGCGGGGCCGATGCAGCGCCGCAGCGGCGAGTCGTCATGGTCCGGGCCGTCCAGCGCCTTGAGCGCCCAGTCCCAATCCGACACACGGCTGGGATCGCCGGCGATAACTTTCAGGCCGACCTGGTTGACGACCTCGCAGCGCTCTTCCTTCGCAAGCTTTGCCGCTTTGGGGGTCGGCGGCGCCGGCCTGAGTTCGTCGCGCGTTTTCTCCTGCTGCTGGCGCAGGATGCGTTCGCGCTCTTGGGCGCGGTTCTGTTCAATGTTGTTGTCGGCGAACTGGGCGTTGGCCGCATAGGGCAGGGCCAGCGCCACTGCGGCGATGAACGGCCAGCACGGGGTACACCTTTGTTTTTTTGAATAACTTTCCTCCACCAACGAACTCCCCGAAATCTTCTTGAGTCATCGACTCGTTTTTTTGAATGGGGCGAAATGTAGGTTGCAAAAGCCCGCGTTGCCTAAAAAAACGATGTGGAAATACCCAAAATCCGCTTCGGATTCGTTCGCTCATAAAGCCACTTCAGACAGAAAAAAACACCTGGTTCGCCGTTCGGACTTTGTCCGCGACGTTTTTAATTTGTGACAGGGTGATTGACTAGCGCCGGCAATTCAGTGTCTTGAATTACGCGCACGAGTCCAGGCTTGACGATCGGTTTTTGGAGGGGTTTCCGGACAGTTTTTTTGACAGCCTGAACGGTATTTGAATTTCTGACGCGCATGCGGCGCGAATGTCCGACCCAGGACATTTTGTGTTTGATTCATCAAACTTTGTTTGCCGTCAACACGATGGAGTCATCGAGAAGTGCCCTCGCAAGTCCGATGGTTAGTTGACTGTTGGGTTGCGCTGAAGTCTGGTCCGTTTGGAGTCAACCCCTCCACACTTATTTCAATACACCCCTCATAGGCCCCGGCCTCACCACCATCGCCCAACCCACCGACGAACTCGGCCGCAGCGCCGCGCATTGCCTGATTGAACGCTTGCAGGGCCTCAATGAGGCGCCGCGTCAGCTGCTGCTGCCAGGGGCGCTCAAGGTGCGCGGCTCATCGCGCGCCGCGTGAGTATTTAAAAGGGGCCGGGGTTCAGCCGACTTCGGCGATCAGCTCGATCTCGACGCAGGCGCCCATGGGGATTTGCGCCACGCCGAAGGCACTGCGCGCATGCTTGCCGGCGTCGCCGAAGACTTCGGCAAAGAGTTCGCTGGCGCCGTTGGTGACCAGGTGCTGCTCGGTGTAGTCGCCGGTGGAATTGACCAGGCTCATGAGCTTGACGATGCGTTTGACCTTGCCCAGGCCGACGGCGCCTTCCAGCGTGCCCATCAGGTCGATGGCGACGGCGCGCGCAGCGGCCTTGCCTTCTTCGGTCGTCATGTTTTTGCCCAGCTGGCCGGTGTGGACCTTGCCGTCCTTCTTGGCGATGTGGCCGCTCAGGAAGACCAGGTTGCCGGTCTGCACAAAAGGCAGGTAGGCGGCGGCCGGCGTCGCCACGGCGGGCAGGGTGATGTTCAGTGCTTTCAGCTTGTCGTAGGCGCTCATGGTGTTTCCCTTTGGTTGAAGGCGGTTCCCGCGGGCGGGGTGTGCAGGGAATTGTAGGGCGGGCCTGCCTGGGCGCGGGCCTGTAGCGGCATGAAAGGAAGTGATGCAGGCCTTGGCTTACTCGGGCTTGATGCCGGCCTTGCGCACCACGGCGCCCCAGCGGTCCACCTCGCTGCGCATGAAGGCGCGCAGCTCGTCGCGGCTTGAGCCCTTGAGGTCTATGCCCAAGGTGGTGAGCCGCTCGCGCGTGGACGGGTGGGCCAGCGCCGCGACGGCTTCGCTGCGCAGGCGCTCGACGACTTCGATCGGCGTGGTGGCCGGCGCCACCAGCGCCCACCACTGGTTGAACTGCATGCTTTCCATGCCGGCTTCGCGGGCGGTCGGCACCTCGGGCAGCGCGGCCAGTCGCGTGTTGCCGGTCACCATCAGGGCCGAAATTTTGTTCGCGCCCAGCAGCGAACTGCCGCTGGCCAGCGTGGCGAAATGCGCGTCCACCTGGCCGGCCGCGACGTCGGTGAGCGCGGGTGCCGAGCCGCGGTAGGGAATCGCGTTGACCTTGATCCCGGTGGCGGTGGCGAACAGTTCACTGGAGAGGTGGCTGATGGAGCCGTTGCCGCTGTGCGCCAGCGCCAGCGGCACCTTGCTGGCGCGGTAGGTTTTGAGGAAGCCCTTGATGTCGCCGTTCTTGTACTGCGCGCCGCTGGCAAACAGCAGCAGCGGCGAGGTGCCGACCATGGAAATCGGCGTGAAGTCGCGCAGCAGGTCATACGGCATTTTGTTGAACACGGCCGGCGCGATCGCATGCGGCAGCTCGACGATGGCGAAGGTGTAGCCGTCGGGCGCTGCCTTGGCGGCGGCCTCGGTGCCGATGCGGCCCGAGGCGCCGGAGCGGTTGTCCACCACCACGGTCTGGCCCATGGTTTCGCCCATGCGCTGCGCGATGGCGCGCGCAATCGCATCCGTGCTGCCGCCGGGGGCCCAGGGCACGATGAGGCGCAGCGGTTTGTCGGGGTAGGCCGCGTGGGCGCCGGCTGCCATCAGGCTGGCGCAGGCAAGGAGCAGGGTGGTGAGCAGTCGGGTCTTCATGGAGGAATCCTTTGCAGTCTGGGGGTATCGGTTCAGGGAATCAAGGAGGTGAAGGCAATCACGGAAAGACGTCCAGCGTGTCGCGGTCGCCCTTGGCGGTCAGCAGCAGCAGGGCATGGTCGGCAGGCGCTATCTCGCCGCGCGCGCGCAGCTGCGCCAGCGCGCCCACGCAGGCGCCTGCGCACAGCTCCACCCACAGGCCTTGCGCGGCGAGTTGCGCGCTGCCCGCGATGGCGCCGGCATCGTCAACCACCACGGCGCCGCCGCCCGACTGGCGCACGGCCAGCGCCTGCTGCAGCGTGACGGTGCTGCCGCCTATGGAAAACTGCGCGGTCTGCCCGGCGAACTCGGCTTGCGGCGAGGCGCCATCCAGCACGCGGGACAGGCGCGGGAAAGGCTCGACTGCCCAGAGGCGCGGCATGCGCGTGATCAGCCCGGCCCGCAGCAAATCGCGCAGGCCGCTGTACACGCCCCACAGCAGATCGCCGCGCGCGGTGGGCACCAGCACGTGGTCGGGGATGCAACCGTCGGCCACACACTCAAACGCGACTGCGCGGTAACCTTCGACGCCGAAGGCCGGGCTGCCGACGGCGGGCACGCTGTAGTTGGTCAGGGCAAACGCGCCGTCTTGCTCGACGCGCCGGCGCAGGTGCTCCCAACGCCCGAAGCCGCGCTCGAACACCAAGCGCTTGGCGCCCAGGCGGTGCAGTGCGCGCGCGTAAGGCTCGGGCATGTCGTGGTAAGTCGCGATCTCGCAGGGCAGGCCGGCCGCCGCGCAATACGCCGCAGCCGACACCGCCGCGTTGCCGCTGGAAGCCAGCACCACGGTTTGCGCGCCCACGTCCAGCGCCCGGCTGACGGCCTGGGCCGACATGCGGTCCTTGTGCGAACCGGTGGGGTTCATGCCCTCGTGTTTGGCCGACACCTGCTTCAGGCCGAAGGCACGCGCCAGGCGCGGCAAATCCAGGCAGGGCGTGTCGCCTTCGCCCAGCGAGACGCCCCGGGTATAGGGCAGCCAGTCGCCCCACTTATAACCTGTGCTGGCGGTCTGCAGGGTCTTGGGCAGCCCGGCATACACGGCCTCCAGGCTGGCTGGCGTGCCGGCTGCCGCGCAATGCGGGCAGCCGGCGGGCAGGTCGTGCAGCGGATATTCGCGGGCACAGTGGATGCAACGCAGCCCGGCCAGTTGCGGGTTTCGGCTGACGGCGCTAAAGGCCGGTGCCTTGGGGCGGGAGTCGGAAGAAGCGGAATTCATGAGGCCCATGGTACGAAGGCCAGGGCTCGCCGTGCGCGGCTTGTTTGCGATTTAAAATAAGTAAAACTTATAGGGGACGGCCATGGCCGAAGCAAGCGCGCGCCAGATCGAGGTCTTTCGCATGGTCATGCGGCTGGGCACGGCCAACCGCGCGGCGGCGGCCCTGCACGTCAGCCAGCCGGCCGTGACGCAGCTGCTGCAGCAGCTCGAAGCGCGCGCCGGGCTCAAGCTGTTTGACCGGCCCAAAGGCAAGCTCACACCCACACCTGAAGCGCATGCGCTGATGGAAGAGGTCGAGCGGGTCTACGAAGGCCTGGAAGCCGTGCAGCGAAAAATCGTGGCCCTGCAGTCGCATGAGGACACGGTGCTGCGCATCGGCTCGCTGCACGCCATGGCCGCCAGCGTGATGCCCTGGGCTTTGGCCGAATTCCAGCGCAGCTACCCGCGCACGCGCTGCCTGCTGCTGGTCGACAGCTCCAAGGTGCTGCGCGAGGCGCTGTTCCAGGGCGCGGTCGACCTGGCTTTCCTGGGCGACGAGGCCGACACCAGCGGCCTGGTGTCGTCGATGTTTTACCAGGCGCCCGCCGTCTGCGTGATGCCTGCCGCCCATCCGCTGGCGCGCAAGCAGCTGCTGCAGGCGCAGGACCTGCAGGAGGTGCCGCTGGTGGGCCTGTCGGCGTCCGACCCGGCGCAGCGGCGCCTGGAGGCGGCGCTGGACCAGGCCGGCGTGCAGCCGCGCTTTGTGATTGAAACGCCGTACAGCGCGACGCAATGCGCACTGGTGCTGGCCGGCGCCGGGCTGGCGGTGACCAACCCGCTGGTGGCGCGTGAATACCTGGCGCTGGGCCTGCGCAGTGTGCCGCTGGCGGCTGATGTGTGGTTTCGCGCCTTGCTGGCCTTCAAGCCGCTGCAGGCGCAATCCGGCGCGGCGCAGGAGTTTGTGGGCTTGTGCCGGCGGCGCCTGGCGGGCAGCCTGCCCGAGGGCTCGGTACTCGGGGAGCCGGCGCTCAGTTCCCCGTCGTAAGAGACTGGGCGTCGGTCTCAGGCAGAGGCTCCACCGTCACGGCCACGTCCAGGATGTGCTGCGCGCCGCCGCGTATCACGCCGCGCATGGGCGAGACGTCCAGGAAGTCGCGGCCCGTGGCCAGCGTGACGTAATCTTCGCCCGGCGCGCGGTTGTTGGTGGGGTCGAAGTCCAGCCAGGTGCCCACGCCCGGGCAATAGACCGAAGCCCAGGCATGCGAGGCGTCGCTGCCGACCAGGCGCGGCTGGCCGGGCGGCGGGCTGGTGAGCAGGTAGCCGCTGACGTAACGCGCCGGCAAACCCATGGCGCGGCAGCAGGCCACCATGATGTGGGCGAAATCCTGGCACACACCCTTGCCCTGTTTGAGGGCTTCGAGCGCAGGTGTGTTGACCTCGGTGCTTTCGCTTTCGTAAGTCATGGCGTTGTGGATGCGCTCCATCAGGTCGCGTGCCGCTTCGGGCAGCGGCCGGCCCGGCAGGAAGCTGGGGCGGCCGAATTCGACAAAGGCGTCGTCGCGCGGCACATAGGGCGAGGCGAACAGGAACTCGGAGGCACTGTCGTAGGCCGCGCCCGCGCGGTAGCGAAACTGCTCGCGCACCTGTTCCCAGGGCGGCGATGCGCCTCGGCTGGTGGAAAGCGAAGCTTCGGACTGCAGCGGGTTGAGGGCCGAGGTGGAGACCACGCTGTCGGCCACCACGGTCAGGCTTTCATGTGCGGACTGCAGCGAAAAATAGCTGCGCGTATTGCCGTACACATCGACGGTGTCGCGCAGCTGTACGGGCATGGGGTCTATGCGCAAGTCGTAGCGCAGCAGGCTCTGGCCGTTGCGGCTGGCGGGTTTGAGGTGCACCACGTGGTGGGCGTTTACCACCGCCGGCGCATAGCGGTAACGGGTTTCGTGGACGACGTGAAGCAGCATGGGTGACTCCGCTGGACCGGGCGCTCAGGCGCCCAGGCTCTGGCTGCCGGACGCGGCGTGGCTGAAGTAGCGGCGGCTCAGGGTGTCCGACAGCTCCAGCGCGGCGTCGCAGCATTGCTGCAGCAGGTCGACCAGCCGGGCGTCCTGGTCGTCCTGGTAATCGCGGCCTTCTTCGCCTTCTTCTTCCGTATCGCCGTCTTCACGTTCTACGCCGTCGTCATGGTTGCTGCCCGGTGCGCCCGCGCACAGGTCGGCCAGCGCCCAGCTGCCGGGGTCGGGCAGTTCCATGGCAAGGTCGGGCATGTCGCCGGGCGCGCTGCCGGCCAGCTTGGCCAGGCGCCCGCGCAGGGTCTGCACCACCCAGCCCAGCGAGCGCGGGTTGTCGCGGTCCAGTACCAGCAAATCGAGCAGGGCCGGGATGTCGCGGCGCTGCTGGTATTGCGCGTGGAAGGTGATGGTGCTGTCGAACAGCGCCACCATGGCGTTGAAGCCGCCTTCCTCGAAGACCGCGCCGGTGTCAAAACCGCGCACCAGCGCGCCGGCCAGGGTGTTGAGCCGTTCGATGAGGCGTCCCACGCTGAGCAGGCGCCAGCCGTCGTCGCGGGTCATGCGGTCGGTCTGCGCGCCCGTCATGGCCGAGAGGAAACCACTGGCCGATTCGAGCGCGCGCAGCGCCTCGACGGAGGAGTATTCGAGCAGGTACTGGCTGGGAGGGCTGGACGGGGCGGACTGGCCGGATTGGCTCTGGCTTTGCCCGCCCTGGCTTTGTGATTGCGTCTGGCCCACGGCGCTGAACACCGCGCAGCGCTGGAAGAAATCGGCCTCGGTGCGCACGATCATGTGCCACTGCTCCTGCGACAGGCGCTCGCGCACGGCCGAGGCCGCGCTCTTGAGGGCGCGCAGGTTGTAGCCCACGCTGGCGGCCTGCTCGGTGTCGGCCAGGTTGGCGATCAGGGCGCGTTCAAAGACGCGGCGCGCATGCGTGGCCGGCGGCACGGTGTCCAGTACCAGCGCGTTGCCGACCGCCATGCTGGTCAGCCAGGCCAGCAGCGGCTGCGAGCTCTGGTCTTCGCCGCCCAGGCATTGCAGGGTGATCTGCGCCAGGCGTGTGGAGTTTTCGGCGCGCTCGGTGTAGCGGCCTAACCAGAAAAGGTTTTCGGCCGCGCGGCTGGTGACGGGCGGGCGGTGGCGCAGCGGCGCGGTGGCCCAGGCGGGAGCGGGTTGTTCGGCGCGCGGGGCCGTGGCTTTGCTGGCTGTGGAATCGCCCAGCACCCACACGTCGGCGCTGCTGCCGCCGTGCTGCATGGACGACATGTTTTCGTTCTTGCCGGCCAGGCGCGCCAGCCCGCCCGGCAGCACCTGCCAGGAACCCTTGCCATCGGCCACGGCGAACACGCGCAGCATGGCCGAGCGCGGGGAGACTCGCTCACCCTGCCAGGTCGGCGTCTGCGGCAGCGGCAGGTAGGCCTGCACGGTGTAGTCTTCGCCGCGGCGCACGATGCGGCCGGCCCATTCGTCCAGCGCGCGGCGCGACAGCGTGTGGCCTATCACCGACTCCATGCCCGAGCCCGGGTAGGTCGGCTTGATCACGCAGTCCTTGAGCTGGCCCAGCACGTCCTGCAGCACGGCCTGCTCGCCGCACCACCAGGTCGCCAGCGAGGGCAGGGCCAGGGTTTCGCCCAGCAGATGCCGCGACAGCGCGGGCAGGAAACCCAGCAGCGCGCTCGATTCGAGGAAGGCCGAGCCCGGCGTGTTGACCACCAGCACGTTGCCGGCGCGTATGACTTGCAGCAGGCCGGGCACGCCCAGCGTGGAGTCCGAGCGCAGTTCCAGCGGGTCGAGGAATTCGTCGTCCAGGCGCTTGAGCAGCCCGTGCACCCGCTCCAGGCCGCGCAGGGTTTTGAGGTACAGCTTGTCGTCGCGCACCAGCAGGTCGCTGCCCTCGACCAGCGTCAGGCCCAGGAAGCGCGCGAGGTAGGCGTGTTCGAAATAGGTTTCGTTGTAAGGCCCGGGCGTCAACAGCACGACGCGGCTTTCCTCGCTGCCGTCGCCGGGGCTCATGGCCTTGAGGCCGTCGACCAGCGCCTTGTACGAGGCGGCCAGGCGCTCGACCTTCATTTCGCGGAAGGCTTCGGGGAAGAGCAGGGAAATCGTCAACCGGTTTTCCAGCAGGTAGCCCAGGCCGGAGGGTGCCTGCGTGCGCTGCGAGACGACGGACCAGCGGCCGTCGGGGCCGTGGGCGATGTCGAAAGCTGCGATGTGCAGGTAGGTGCCGCCGGCCGGCTGCACGCCCTGCATGCCGCGCAGGTAGCCGGGGTGGGCATGCACCAGCGCGCTGGGCAGCAGGCCCTTGGAGAGCAGCTCCTGCGGGCCGTAGATGTCGGCCATGACGCGGTCCAGCAGGCGGGCGCGCTGCTGGATGCCGGCCTCGATCTGCGCCCAGTCGGCGGCCGAGACCATCATGGGGAAGAGGTCCAGCGCCCAGGGCCGCTGCGGGCCGTTGGCGTCGGCGTAGACGTTGTAGGTCACGCCGTTGTCGCGGATCTGGCGGCGCAGGTTGGCGGTGCGGTGGTTCAGGTCGTAAAAACCGTCGGCGCCCAGGAAGTTGAAAAAGCGCGTCCATTCGGGCGACAGGGGGTCGTCGGCGGAGGCTGGGGCTTCGGGTTGGGCGGGGGCGGTTTCAGGGGAGCTGCCGGCGGCGCGCAGCGCGGGCTGGGCCGGTGCGGGCGTTTCAACCGGGGCGGGGCCTTCGGAGGCGCGGCCGCGCAGCTCGTCGAAATGCCCCGCCGCGGCGGGCGGCGCCAGCGCGGCGGCGAGGGCGCAGGGGGATTCGAGTGCCTGGGCCGCAAAAAGGGACTGGGTGTTATTTTCCACGTGCTGCAAGTATGCCTGCGGCCCAGGGGCGCAAAGCCTCAATAAAGGGCCGATTCCCGGCCGAAAAGCCTATTTATGCCGCATGGGCATGCAAATGTTGCCGCCACAAGACAGGCGGACAGCCTGCCTTGAGGGGGGTTAGCGCAAGTCCAGCGTGAACGGGAACTCCCGGCTTGCCTGCGCCGGCGCCACGCGCATCTTGCCGGGCGTGTGGCCCATGCGGAAAAAGCGCGTGAGGCGGCGGCTTTCGGCCTCATACGAGTTGACCGGCAGTGTGTCGTAGTTGCGCCCGCCCGGGTGGGCCACGTGGTACTGGCAGCCGCCCAGCGAGCGCTCCATCCAGGTATCGACGATGTCGAAGGTCAGCGGCGCATGCACGCCTATCGACGGGTGCAGGGCCGAAGGCGGGTTCCAGGCCTTGTAGCGCACGCCGGCCACGTATTCGCCGACGCGGCCCGTGCTTTGCAGCGGCAAGGCGCGGCCGTTGACGGTGATGACGTAGCGGTTGTCGTTGAGGCCGGTGACGTGCACCTCGATGCGCTCCAGCGACGAATCGACGTAACGCACGGTGCCGCCGGCCGAGCCTTCCTCGCCCATCACATGCCAGGGCTCCAGCGCGCTGCGCAAGGTCAGCTCGATGCTGTTGGATTTGACCTGGCCTATCAGCGGGAAGCGGAACTCGAAGTGCGGCTCGAACCAGGCCATGTCGAAGGGGTAGCCGGCCTCGCGCAGCTCGGTCAGCACGTCCTGGAAATCCATGCGGATGAAGCCGGGCAGCAGGAAGCGGTCGTGCAGCTCGGTGCCCCAGCGCGTGACGCGGCCGTGATAAGGCTTGGCCCAGAAGCGCGCCACCAGCGCGCGCAGCAGCAGTTGCTGGGCGATGCTCATGCGCGCGTGCGGCGGCATTTCAAAGGCGCGCAGCTCCAGCAGGCCCAGGCGGCCGGTGGTGGAGTCGGGCGAGTACATCTTGTCGATGCAGAACTCGCTGCGGTGCGTGTTGCCGGTGACGTCGACCAGGATGTTGCGCAGCGTGCGGTCCACCAGCCAGGGCGGCATTTCGGCGCCGTATTTCTTGCGGTTGTTCTCGATCTCGCGCAGCGCGATTTCGAGCTCGTAGAGCTGGTCGTTGCGGGCCTCGTCCACACGCGGCGCCTGGCTGGTCGGGCCTATGAACATGCCCGAGAACAAATAGCTCAACGACGGGTGGTTGTGCCAGTAGGCGATCAGGCTGGCCAGCACCTCCGGCTTGCGCAGGAAGGGGCTGTCGGCCGGCGTCGCGCCGCCCAGCACGAAGTGGTTGCCGCCGCCGGTGCCGGTATGGCGGCCGTCGGTCATGAACTTCTCGGCCGACAGGCGCGTTTCGTGGGCGATCTTGTAGAGGAACTCGGTGTGTTCCACCAGCTCGCCCCAGTTGTAGGCCGGGTGGATGTTGACCTCGATGACACCCGGATCCGGCGTGACCTGCAGCATTTTCAGGCGCGGGTCGCGCGGCGGCGGGTAGCCTTCGAGCACGATGCTCACGCCCAGCGACTGGGCCGTGGCTTCGACGGCGGCCAGCAGGTCGAGGTAGTCTTCGAGGCGCTCCATGGGCGGCATGAAGACGTAGATCGCGCCGGTTTCGCCGCGGCCCGATTTGTTGGCCTTGCTGTCGGGGTCGGCCTTGGGTTTGTCTTTTTCCTTGGGGCCGTTGGCGCGCGAAGGGTCGCGCACCTCGACGCAGAGCGCGGTGCGCGTGAGCCAGGCGGCCGATTCAAAGGGCTTGGGCGCGCGGTCGTCGGTGGGGGGCTCAGCGGCTGGCGCACCGGCGGGTTTGCCGTCCGCACCGGTGCCGTTGTTGCCCAGCGGGCGGAACTGCAGGATGCGGCTGGCCTGCGTCAGCGCGGTGTTGCCGCTCATGTAACGCGCCATGTACTGCGCCAGCGAACCGGCGCTGCCGCCTGCCGAAGGGGCTGCCGGTGTGGCGCCGCGGGCCGCGCTGAAGCTGCCGTTGTAGCGCGCGGCCATTGCCGAGGCGGCCGGCAGGTCCTGCCGCGGCGCGAAGGGGTCGGACTCGATCATGTAGGGGTAGTCGGTCTTGGACACCCAGGGCACGGAATCGAGCGGCAGACGGTAGCCCATGGGCGAGTCGCCCGGCATCAGGTACATGCGCTCTTCGCGGAAGAACCAGGGGCCGGTGGTCCATTTCGGGCCGGCCAGCGCTGGCGAGGCACCGGCGTTTCGCTGCTTGAGCTGCTCCTTGGTCTGCAGCGGCAGCACGTAGCCGACGACCGAATCCAGGCCCTGCATGAAGACGCGGCGCAGGCGCTCGCGCTCCATGGCGTCGTCCAGTTTCGAATCAAACGGGTCGACGTTGACCGGCAGCCGGCGCTCGCGCCACAGGTAGTACCAGGTGTCTTCATAACCCGGCGTGATGTAGGTCGTGGCCAGGCCCAGCTTGCCCGCCAGCGTCTGCACAAAACGCTGCGCGTCGGCGCTGGTGTAGTTGCAGGGCTGGCGCTCGTCGGCGAAGAGGGCCGGGTTCTGCCAGATCGGCTGGCCGTCCTTGCGCCAGAAGATGCTGAGCGCCCAGCGCGGCAACTGTTCGCCCGGGTACCACTTGCCCTGGCCGAAATGCAGGAAGCCGCCTTCGCCGTATTCGGCGCGCAGCTTCTGCACGAGCTCGGTCGCGTAGCCGCGCTTGGTCGGGCCCAGCGCGTCGATGTTCCATTCGGCCGCGTCGCGGTCGGTGGTGGCCACAAAGGTCGGTTCGCCGCCCATGGTCAGGCGCACGTCGCCGGCGGCCAGGTCCTTGTCGACCTTCTCGCCCAGCGCCAGCACCTCCTGCCATTGCTCCTCGGTATAGGGCTTGGTCACGCGCGGCGACTCGTAAATGCGCTGCACCGCCATGTGGTGCTCGAACTCGACTTCTGACTTGTCGACGCCGCCTTCGACAGGCGCGGCGCTCGAAGGCTCGGGCGTGCAGGCCAGCGGGATGTGGCCTTCGCCCGCCATCAGGCCCGAGGTCGGGTCCAGCCCCACCCAGCCGGCGCCGGGCAAAAACACCTCGCACCAGGCGTGCAGGTCGGTGAAGTCGGTTTCGGCGCCGCTGGGGCCGTCTATCGATTTGACGTCGGCCTTGAGCTGGATCAGGTAGCCCGAGACAAAACGCGCGGCCAGGCCCATGTGGCGCAGCAGCTGCACCAGCAGCCAGCCGGTGTCGCGGCAGGAGCCGCAGGCCAGTCTCAAGGTTTCTTCGGGCGTCTGCACGCCGGGCTCCATGCGGATGGAGTACTGGATGTCCGACCGCAGGCCCTGGTTCAGGCCCACCAGGAAGTCGATGGTGCGCTTGGGTGTGCGGTCGATTTTGTCGAGGTAGCGCTTGAGCAGCGGCGTGGCCGGCTGGGTCGCCAGGTAGGGCGCCAGTTCGCGGGCCTGCAGCGCGTTGTAGGTGAAGGGGAACTCCTCGGCGGCCGGTTCCAGGAAGAAGTCAAAGGGGTTGAACACCGCCATTTCGACGACCAGGTCCACCGTGACCTTGAACTCGCGCGTCGGCTCGGGAAACACCAGGCGGGCCTGGTAGTTGGCAAACGGGTCCTGCTGCCAGTTGATGAAATGCCCGGCGGGCTCAACCCTGAGGGAATAGGACAGCACCTGCGTGCGGCTGTGCGGCGCGGGCCGCAGGCGGACCACCTGGGGGCCGAGTTTCACCAGCCGGTCGTACTTGTAATGGGTGATGTGGCTCAGGGCGACGTGGATGGACAAGGCAACCTCGCTTAAAAAAATAACAGGGAGCGCGCGGCACCGGAAATGGCTCCAGCGCCAGACCGGCACATCACGCGGTCTTCAGAACACGATGTGGACAGCTTACCCGGATTTGACGGTGTTTCTGAAAGCAAGAGCTGCGCCATATGCAGAGTTTGCATGGCGCGCCGTCGGCTCTTTGTGTCGCGCTCCCGTTAAACAGCTTCTTATAAAACCAAAAAAAGAAGGGGAGGCGGCTTTGGCGCCAGCTGTATCACGAGGGGCGCGGCGACAAGCCGCAAGCCCCGGGCCTGTTCTGGCCGGTTTCATCGCGGGCATCGCCCTGCAATTGCAGCAGCCCGCCTTGTGGCTGCAACAGGTTTATGCCGCGTGTGCCTTGCTGGCTTGCGTGGCCGCGTGGCTTTTTTGGCGCTTTGGCAGGCGTGCGGCCGGGGTTTCGTGGGCCAGGGCGATGCTGGCGTTCGGCTTGGCGGTGCTGCTGGGTTTTGGCTCGGCCGGCTGGCGGGCAGGGGCTTTTCAGGCCGGCGCCTTGGACCCGGCCCTGGAAGGCCGCGACATCGAGGTCACGGGCAGCGTGCTGGCCATGCCGCAACAGGCAGAAGACGGCCTGCGCTTTCGCCTCGGTATCGACTCCGCCCGCCTGGACGGCCGCGCGGTGACCTTGCCGCCGCATATCCTGCTGGGCTGGTATTCGGGCTTTGCCGGGCGCGAGCCTCGCGCCCAAGCCCTGGATGCCGACCCCTTTGAGGCTGCGCTGGCCTTGCAGCGCCAGCCGCAACCCCTGCGCGCCGGGGAGCGCTGGCGCATGACGGTGCGGCTCAAGGCGCCGCATGGCAACAGCAACCCGCACGGTTTTGACTACGAGCTGTGGTTGTGGGAGCAGGGCATACAGGCCACCGGCTATGTGCGCGCGGGCGCCAGTGACGCACCGCCCACCAAGCTTTCCAGCAGCTGGCGGCACCCGATTGAGCAGGCCCGGCAATCGGTGCGCGACGCGATTTTTGAGCGCGTGAGTGACCGCCAGTGGGCCGGTGTGATTGCCGCGCTGGTGGTCGGCGATCAGAACGCCATCGAGCGCGCCGATTGGGATGTCTTTCGCGCCACCGGCGTCGCGCATCTGATGAGCATTTCGGGCCTCCATATAACGATGTTTGCCTGGGTGGCCTCGCTGCTGATCAGCGGCCTCTGGCGGCGTTCCGCGCGCCTCACGCCCAGCTTGTGCCTGGCGTTGCCGGCCGTCGGCGCGGGCGCGCTGGGCGGGCTGTTGCTGGCGACACTGTATGCGCTGTTTTCAGGCTGGGGCGTGCCCGCGCAGCGAACCATCTGGATGCTGGCCACGGTGGTCCTGCTGCGCCAGGGCGGCCGGCAGTGGCCCTGGGCGCAGACCTGGCTGCTGGCCATGGCCGTGGTGGTGGCCATTGACCCTTGGGCCTTGATGCAGGCTGGTTTCTGGCTGTCTTTCGTGGCGGTGGGCGTCCTGTTTGCGACGGATGCCGGCGCCTCCGACGCCCGTGGCGCCGAAGAACCGGTGGCGCACGGGTGGCGGCGGCACGCGCCGCGCTGGCTGGCCGGCCTGGCCCGCGCCGCGCGCGAGCAATGGGTGGTCACGCTGGCACTCACGCCCTTGTCGCTGCTGCTGTTCAACCAGGTCTCGCTGGTCGGCCTGCTGGCCAATGCCGTGGCCATTCCGGCCGTGACCCTGCTGATCACGCCGCTGGCCTTGCTGGGTGTGCTGTGGGCGCCGGCCTGGCAAGCCACGGCGGGCTGCGTCAGCATGCTGGCCTTGTTCCTGCAGTGGCTGGCAAGCTGGCCTTTCGCCTCCATCAGCGTGGCCGCGGCGCCGTTGTGGTGTGCCGTTGCTGGCGTGGCGGGCGGCGCTTTGCTGGCGACGCGCCTGCCCTGGCATTGGCGCGCGCTGGGCATCCCGCTGCTGCTGCCCGTGCTGCTGTGGCAGCCGCCGCGGGTCGCGCACGGGCAGTTCGAGCTGCTGGCGGCCGACATCGGCCAGGGCAATGCGGTGCTGGTGCGCACCGCCGGCCACAGCCTGCTTTACGACGCCGGCCCGCGCTTTTCGCGCGAAAGCGATGCGGGCCACCGCGTGCTGGTGCCGCTGCTGCGCGCACTCGGCGAGCGGCTGGACATCCTCATGGTCAGCCACCGCGACATCGACCACATAGGCGGGGCGGCCGCCGTGCTGGCCATGCAGCCCGGCGCCCGTTTCCTCAGTTCGATTGAAGACACGCACCCGCTGCAGGCCCTGCGCAAGGTTGAGCGCTGTATGGCCGGCCAGCGCTGGGAATGGGATGGCGTGCGGTTTGAGGTGCTGCACCCGGCCGCCGGGGCCTATGACGCGCTTGCCAAGCCCAATGCCATGAGCTGCGTGCTGCGCATCTCCACGGGCAGCCGCACGGCCCTGCTGGTGGGCGACATTGAAGCGCCGCAGGAACTGGCCCTGGCCACCAGCGACCCGGCCCGCCTCAAAGCCGACTTCCTGCTGGTGCCCCACCACGGCAGCAAGACCTCGTCGACCACGACCTTTCTCGACGCCGTGCAGCCGCAATGGGCCGTGGCGCAGGCCGGCTACCGCAACCGCTTCGGCCACCCGGCTGAAGCGGTTGCGGCGCGCTATGAGGCGCGCGGCATACACCTCGTGAAATCTCCACCCTGCGGGGCGGCAATGTGGGACAGCCAGAATCCTGATGCCCTGCGCTGCCAGCGGGAAGAGGGCAAACGTTACTGGCATCATGTGCCCGTACGTTAAAAATAAGGAAGTGACGCGTCGTCTTGGCGCATAACTTGCTAAGCTACGTCAAAACAATTGCCCTGCGCAAAACTTGCTGGAGATCAAGCCAATGAGCCGACCGATGTTTGACGAAATGAATGCCACGGGATCCAGCGTCCGTGAGCACTACCAGGGTTACCAGCGATGGCTGGCCAAGCAGTCCGACGCCGTCATGGAGGCGCGCCGCGCCGAAGCCGAGATGATTTTCCGCCGCGTCGGCATCACCTTTGCCGTGTACGGCGCCAAGGACGAGGACGGCGCCGGCACCGAGCGCCTGATCCCGTTTGACCTGATCCCGCGCATCATCCCCGCCCACGAGTGGGCCAGCATGGAAAAAGGCCTGGTCCAGCGCGTCACGGCGCTGAACCGCTTCATCCACGACGTCTACCACGGCCAGGAAATCATCAAGGCCGGCGTTGTGCCGTCCGAGCAGATCTTCCAGAACGCGCAGTTCCGCCCCGAGATGATGGGCGTGGACGTTCCCGGCAACATCTATTCGCATATCAGCGGCATCGACATCGTGCGCGCGCCCAATGCCCAGGGCGAGGGCGAGTACTACGTGCTGGAAGACAACCTGCGCGTGCCCAGCGGCGTGAGCTACATGCTGGAAGACCGCAAGATGATGATGCGGCTCTTCCCCGAGCTCTTCAGCGAAAACCGCGTCGCGCCCGTCGCCCACTACCCCGACCTGCTGCTGGAAACCCTGCGCGGCATGGCGCCGCCCGCCACGGCCGAGCCCACGGTGGTGGTGCTCACGCCCGGCATGTACAACTCGGCCTATTTCGAGCATGCCTTCCTCGCGCAGCAGATGGGCGTGGAACTGGTCGAAGGCCAGGACCTCTTCGTCAAGGACAACTTCGTCTACATGCGCACCACGCGCGGCCCCAAGCGCGTCGACGTGATCTACCGCCGGGTCGACGACGACTTCCTGGACCCGCTGGCCTTCCGCCCCAACTCCACCCTGGGCTGCGCGGGCCTGCTCAACGTCTACCGCAGCGGCAACGTCTCGCTGTGCAATGCCATTGGCACCGGCGTGGCCGACGACAAGTCCATCTACCCCTACGTGCCCAAGATGATCGAGTTCTACCTCGGCGAAAAACCCATCCTCAAGAACGTGCCTACCTACATGTGCCGCAACAACGAGGACCTGCAGTACACGCTGGCCAACCTCAAGGACCTGGTCGTCAAGGAAGTGCACGGGGCGGGCGGCTACGGCATGCTGGTCGGCCCCGCCGCCACCAAGGCCGAGATCGAGGAGTTCCGCGCCGCGCTGCTAGCCAATCCCTCGGGCTACATCGCCCAGCCCACGCTCAGCCTTTCCACCTGCCCGACCTACGTCGAAAGCGGCATTGCGCCGCGCCACATCGACTTGCGGCCCTTCGTGCTGAGCGGCAAGGAAGTGCAGATGGTGCCCGGCGGCCTCACGCGCGTGGCGCTGAAAGACGGCTCGCTGGTGGTCAACTCCTCGCAAGGCGGCGGCACCAAGGACACCTGGATCCTGGAAGGCCCGTCGTCGCCCGTGGCGTCGCAGTCTCAATCGCAGTCGCAGACCCAAGGAGGGAAATAATCATGTTGTCTCGTACTGCCGATCACCTCTTCTGGATGTCGCGTTACACCGAGCGTGCCGGCGACATGCCGCAGGCATTCGCGGGGATGACTCATCAATTGCGCGAAGCGCTTGTGATGTCATCATCAAAACACGCAAAGCGCGCCAGCGCTTTCGGTGTTTGAGGCTTAGGAAGGAGAAAAAATGTTATCTCGCACTGCTGATCACCTTTTCTGGATGTCGCGCTACACGGAACGTGCCGAAAACACCGCACGCATGCTCGACGTCAACTACCAGACTTCGCTGCTGCCGCAGTCGGCTGCCGTCGTGCAGGGCGGCTGGCAAAGCCTGCTGAGCATCAGCGAACTCAAGCCCTCCTACACGGCCAAATACGGCGACACCGTCAATCCGCGCGAAGTCATGGACTTCATGGTGCGCGACGAGCAGAACTCCTCCAGCATCGTCTCCTGCCTGCAGAACGCCCGTGAAAACGCCCGCGCCGTGCGCGGCACGCTGACCACCGAAGTCTGGGAAACCCAGAACCAGACCTATCTTGAAGTCATCCGCATGCTGCGCAACGGCGACTTCGAGCGCGACCCCGGCCAGTTTTTTGAATGGGTCAAGTTCCGCTCGCACCTGTCGCGCGGCGTTACGGCCGGCACCATGCTGCAGGACGAGGCCTTCCACTTCCTGCGCCTGGGCACCTTCCTGGAACGCGCCGACAACACCGCCCGCCTGGTCGACGTGAAATTCCACGCGGTGCAAAACGACTTCATCGGCACCGACGGCGAGAAGGACCAGGAGTACGATTTTTACCACTGGAGCGCGATCCTGCGCAGCGTCTCGGGCTTCGAGGTCTACCGCAAGGTCTACCGCGACGTCATCAAGCCCGAGCGCGTGGCCGAGCTGCTGATCCTGCGGCCCGACATGCCGCGCTCGCTGCTGGCCTGCCTGAACGAGCTCATGAGCAACCTCGCCATGGTGACCAGCGACACCGCCAGCGAAACCCAGCGCCGCGCCGGCAAGCTGCGCGCCGACCTGCAGTACGCCCGCATCGACGAAATCCTCGCCACCGGCCTGCATGCCTTCCTGACCCAGTTCCTGGACCGCGTCAACGAGATAGGCGCGCACATCAGCCGCGAATTTCTTGTGCCGGCGACACATTGAGCCCCCACGTTCGCTCGCTGCGCGTAGCTCTCGAGGCCTTGCAGGCCGCGGCTCGCGAGACGCTTCGCCCCTGTCGCCCGTCCAAGCCTGCGCAGGCAGGCTTGGAGCCGCGGGCTCCAGCCCCTAGTGGGCGCTGCGCCTGCGGCCCGGCAAAGCCGGTTCCGCGGCCCCTGCTGGCGAAAACCTCTCTCTCGGCGACGCTGCAGCGCGGCCGCGGTGCGTCCGATTCAGTATTTGCTCGAGCATGAAACTGCACGTCCGGCACATCACTGACTACCGGTATACGGAGCCCCTGCGCTACGCGCTGCAAACGCTGTGGCTCACGCCGCAGTCCGGCCCGGCGCAGACGGTGCATTACTGGAGCCTGGGCGCGCCCGAAAAGCTGTTCACCCAGCGCGACGCCTTCGGCAACACCATCAGCTCCTACACCTTCGTCGGCAGCGATGCCAACAACGTGCGCTGGAGCCTGGTCAACGCGGCCGGCGACGTCGAAACTTTCGGCGTGGCCGAGTTCAACGACCCGGAAACCCTGCCGCATCCGTATTTCTTTTTGCGCGCCACGCACCTGGCCGAACCGCACTTTGAACTCGCGGAATTCGGCCGGCGTTTTATCCCGCAAAGCGTGGACGGCACCGCCAGCCTGCAGGCCTTGCTGGCCCTGAGCCAAGGTGTGGCCGACGCGGTGAGCTACCGCAAGAACAGCACCAGCGTGACCACCACCGCGCTTGAAGCCTTCAAATCCGGCGCAGGCGTCTGCCAGGACCAGGCCCATGTGATGGTCGCCATCTGCCGCAGCCTGGGTTACCCGGCGCGCTACGTCAGCGGCTACTTTTACGCCGCCAACGAACCCGACCTCGCCAGCCACGCCTGGTGCGACGTCTGCCTGGACGTCGCCACGCGCCGCTGGGTCAGCATAGACGTCACCCACCACTGCCTGATCGACGAGCGCCACGTGCGCCTGGCCATGGGCACCGACTACAACGCCTGCCCGCCCATCAAGGGCGTGCGCCAGGGCGGCGGGGAAGAGTCCATGACGGTGGAGATCACGATTCAGCCGGTGTGAGTTGATGGAGGCTAAGTGCTACGGGTGATCGCTTTCCCGTCCTGCACATCCTTGCAACATGAAGTACGCTTCCGCCATGTCCGAAATCAAGCCCGCGAAATTTCCCGACGACCTTGAGCACGTCATCGCCATCCTTCGAGAGTACGTCGCCAGTCCCAGCGTGAGCCTTGCCTTCCAGAATTACGAGGCGGAATTCGCCGCCTTGCCGGGAAAGTACGCCGCACCCGACGGCCGCCTGCTTCTCGCATGGAAAGGGCCGGCTGTCGTCGGGTGTGCCGCGCTTCGACGCGTTGACGCAAGCACCTGTGAAATGAAGCGCGTTTACGTGCGGCCGGATGCGAGAGGCGAAAGCCTTGGCCGGCGGCTCATCGAACGCATCCTCGATGAAGCGCGGGCCGCGGGCTACTCCCGCATCTGCCTCGATGTCCTGCCTGAGTTCTCTGCCGCACAGCGCATCTACGAGTCCCTGGGTTTTCAAGCTTCGGCGCCTGTCACCTTCAACCCCGTTCCCGGCACCAAATACCTGGCGCTTGAACTCTCCCCGTCACGGCGTGCGGATGCGGCCTGAGCCATCCGTCGAATGGACATTTCACAGCCGGCTCCGCTGTCTGTGGAACGCCGCTCATGTCAATCCTCAGGCTGTCGAGAATAGACGCCAATTTCCATGACAACAGCCCTGCTTGTTATCGACGTTCAAAAGGCCCTCTGCTCTGGTGACGGTGCGGCCTTTGAAAGCCGGCGCGTCATCGACAGGATCAACGCCGTGTCCGCCAAGGCCCGGGCCGCGGGCGCTCCCGTGTTTCTGATCCAGCACGAGTCGCCGGACGGTCCGCTCGCGCACGGAACCGAAGGTTGGAAACTCGCCGACGGCCTGGATGCCCGGCCGGGCGATGTCTACCTGCGCAAGAAGGCGACCGACTCGTTCCACAACACCGAACTGCAGGCCCTGTTGCAGCAACATGCTGTCAAGGCACTGGTCATCTGCGGCCTGCAAAGCGATTTCTGCGTCGACACCACCACCCGGCGGGCACTGGCGCTCGGCTATCCGGTCACGCTGGTTTCGGACGGCCATTCCACGGTAGACAACGGAATCCTCACCGCCGCGCAGATATCGGCCCACCACACGGCAACGCTGGCAAACATCATGAGCTTTGGGCCAAGAGTGACCCCGCAGCTTGCGAGCGAAATTCAGTTCACGGTTTGAACCTGGTGTGACTTCCATGCAGCACGCACTCTGGATACGCCACATTTTCTTTACAGTTCTCTTTGCCTGCCTGTGCGCTGCCGGCAATGCGGCGCCAAGGTGTGATGAGCCGGCTCTGCATGCGGCCGGATATGCGCACTCCATCAAATCGATTGAGCGCTTGCCTGAGTGGGCGGCATGGACCCGCTCCCACTCATTTCCCGTAACTTATGGCCAGTCCGTGGACAGGCAGGTGCTTATGCACGGGCGCTGCTATTGGTCGGTCTCGGTGTATGCCAACCGGCCGGAGCGCCTGGAGCTTTGGCGCGTCTTTTATGTGAACCTCTCCGGCAAGCGCGTGCTGGTTCAGGATACCGTGTCGGGCGATGCGATATCCCTGCAAACATGGCGCGCCAAGGGGGCAGGGCGTGTATATCCATGAGATGCTTTGCCGCCTGCTGAACAGGATCGTTCCACCCGCTCTCCTCCAAATCCATTGATGTCCAATCTTCAAGCCCCCACGCCGCAAGCACCCTGGATGCCCATCGCCCTCGCCGAAGCCGGCGTCCGCACATTCCCCTTGGGCCAGAGCAACCCCCGGGTCACCGAATACCATGCGCTCACCAACATCGCCGGCTATGACGACAAGGCCTCGTGGTGCTCTTCCTTCGTGAATTGGACTTTGGCCCAGGCCGGCATTCCCGGCACCGGGTCCGCACTCGCGCGCTCGTGGCTGGAGTGGGGTGAGCCATTGGATGCTCCTGTGCCCGGCTGTATCGCCGTGCTGTCGCGCGAAGACCCCGCCGGCTGGAAAGGCCACGTAGGGTTTTTCCTTCGGGCGGACGAAGAGTTTGTGTATTTGTGGAGCGGCAACCAGTTGGATGAAGTGCGTGAGCATTTTTATCCTCTGGCAGCGGTGCTGGGCTACCGCTGGCCTTCGCAACAGACGGCTTGACCTCGCGCCCGCAGGCGAGGTGGCTTACCTCACGCGCGCCGCCACTTCCCGTCCCAGCTCAATCACCGCCATCGCGTAATAGCTGCTCCAGTTGTAGCGTGTGATGGCATAAAAGTTTTCGGTGCCGGCGACGTACTGCGGCGCGTCCTGGCCGTTGAGCAGTTCGATGAGGGCGAGCGGGCCCTGGTGCTGCAGGCCCGGGCCTTCGAGCACCGCGCCCTTGCCGGTGAAGCTGGCGACGCTGAAAGTCGGCAGGATGTCGGGCGCCATCAGCGCGTCCATATCGAGGCGGCTTTTGTCGAAGCTGACCAGGTAGTGCGTGGGCATGCCGGGCTGCCAGTTGAAGGCCTTGAAATAACTCGCGACGGAGCCGATCACGTCGGCGTTGCTGTTCCAGAGGTCTATCGTGCCGTCGCCGTCAAAGTCGACGGCGTACTTGACCCAGCTGGAGGGCATGAACTGCGGCATGCCCATGGCGCCGGCAAAGCTGCCGCGGGCATCAAACGGGTTGGCTTCGAGGCGGCTTTGCAGGGTCAGGAACTGTTCGATCTCGCCCTTGAAGAATTCGCTGCGCTCTTTGGCGCGCGGGTGGTTGGCGGGGAAGTCGAAGGCCAGGGTGGTGAGGGCGTCCATCACACGGAAGCTGCCGGTGTCGCGGCCGTAGATGGTTTCGACGCCTATGATGCCGACGATGATCTCGGCGGGAACGCCGTATTCTTTTTCGGCGCGCTCCAGGGTCTGCTGGTTCTCCAGCCAGAAACGGCGGCCGGCCTCGATGCGCACCGGGTCGATGAAGCGGCTGCGGTAGACGCGCCAGTTCTTGACGAAGGCCTTGGTGGGCGGCTGCATGAGGCGCACGACGGTGGCGTTGTAGCGCGAATGGCCGATGGCGTCGCGCACCCAGTCGGGGTTGAGGTCGCGGCGCGCGGCCATGTCGTCGGCGAACTGCATGGCCTCGGGGCGTGTCGAATACAGCGGGCCCTGCGCCTGCGCGGATGCCGCCACTTTTTTCTTGACGGGCCTGGCGTCAGCGGCCCAGGCGGAGCAGGCCAGCGCGGCTGTCAAAAAAAGGGTGAATCCGTAACGGTGAAGGGGCATGGCGCGGTGCGATCGGTGAGGGTGGGGCTGGCCCGATTTTAGGCGGGCCATGCCAGCCGCTTGAATTCTTCGCGGAGGGCGCGAAGCTGGGGCGGTGTTTTGCCGCCGGCGGCCGGCGCCGCGGCATAGCGCTGCTGTTCCAGGCGCAGCAGCCAGTCCGAGAGCATGCGGCCGGCGCTGCCTTCCTGCCTGCCGTAGCGGCCGGCCACTTCCAGCGCCAGCTGGCGCGGCGAGGTGGCGGGCGTGCTGGCGATGCCGGCTTTGTCCAGCCGCTTGCGCGCGCGGGCCAGCAGGCGCACCCAGGGGTCGTGCTGCGCGCGGTCCCACAAGGTCCAGCCGGCGCCCAGCAGGGCGGCCAGCACGATGATGGCGATCAGCACGTAGCTCAGGTCTTCCCAGCTGGGCGATTCGAAGCCGATGTTTTTGAGCAGCTCAAGCTGCTTGCCCTGGGTGTAGTTGAGCACCCACTGGTTCCAGTTGTTGTTGGCGGCTTCCCAGAACAGGCGCAACTGGGTCATGAGCGTCGGGCTGAACGCGCTCAAGGCCTGCGCGACCGCGCCCTGCGGCACCACCAGCCGTTCAAACTCGCCGATGCGCGCGGGGGCGACCACCGAGGTCGGGTCCACCCGCACCCAGCCGCGGCCGGACTGCCAGACCTCGGCCCAGGCATGGGCGCTGCTTTGGCGCACCACCCAGAAGCCGTCGACGCTGTTGAGTTCGCCGCCCTGGTAGCCGGTGACGATGCGGGCGGGGATGTCCATGGCGCGCATCAGGATGACGAAGGCCGAGGCGATGTGTTCACAAAAGCCCTGCTTGCGGTCAAACCAGAATTCATCGGCCGTGTGCTGGCCGTAAACGCCGGGCTCCAGCGTGTAGGTGTAGCCGCCCTCGCGCAGGCGGTCCAGCACCACCTCGACCAGCCGGGCGGTGTCGGCGCCCCTCAAGTTCGGGTCGCCGCGGATGTCGCGGGCCAGCGCCAGGGTGCGGGGGTTGAAGCCGGGCGGCAGGTCGCGGAACTCCTGGAGGCCGGGCACGGATTGCAGCGGGCCGTGCTGGAAGGCGGGGTAGCTCTGGGCCTTGTAGCGCACCAGGTCGGTGAAAGGGCGGTTGGCCAGCCACTGCAGGTCGGGCTGCATCGCGCTTTGGTAGCCCGAGGGCAGCACCGGGCTTTGCGCCGCCGCTTCCATGACGAACACCCAGGGCCGGTTGGTGGGCTCCAGCGTGACTTCGTAGTTGAGGGGTTCGCCCGAGACGGCAAGGCTGGCCGTCACGCCGTAGCGTACGGCGGTGTTCAGACGCGACGGGCGCCACTCGATGCCGTCGAAGCTGGACAGCACCGGGCCGCGAAAATACATGTCCTGCTTGCGCGGCGGCGCGCCGTCAAACTTGATGCGCAGGGCCACGCTTTCGTCCAGCGCCAGCTTGGCGATGGTGCCCACCTGCATGCTGGCGCTCAGGCCGCTGCGCCCGGTCATGGCGTCGCTGGGCACGCCCCACAAGGGCGCCAGCCGCGGAAACAGCAGGAACAGCACCAGCATGATGGGCATGCCCAGCAAGGCCATCCAGCCGGCGGTTTTGGCCGCCTGCGCCAGCGGCGGCTTGCCGACCGGCATGTGCGCATTGACCAGCACCGTCAGCAGGCCCAGCAGGCCCAGCAGCATGCTGAAGGCGACCAGCAGGGACTGCGAATAAAAGAAGTTGCTCAGCATGCAAAAGAAGCCGAGGAAGAACACCACAAAGGCGTCGCGTCGCGCGCGCAGTTCCAGCGTCTTGAGCGTCAGCAGCACCACCAGCATGGTCACGCCCGCGTCGCGCCCCAGCAGCGTGCGGTGCGTGAGCCAGGTGGCGGCCATGGTCAGGGCCAGCAGCAACAGCAGCCAGCGCTTGCCCGGCAGCGGCTTGCCTTGCACCGCCAGCCAGCCGCGCCAGAGCAGCACGGCGGCTGCCAGCGCGCTGCACCAGAGGGGGAGTTCGTTGACCTGCGGTAGCAGGACCCAGGCTATGACCAGTAGCAGGAACAGCGTGTCTCGGGCGTCGCGGGGCAGGGCGGTGAGGCGGCTCAGCATGATTTCTCCTGCTGGCCGCCTTGGCTGTTGGGTGTTCTTGCTGCTGGGTTTTCTGCTGAAGGCGGCTGGCCGGGGTTGCCCGGCGGCAACTCACTTTTCTTTGCTTCGCCAAAGAAAAGTAAGCAAAAGAAAGGCGACCCTGGCTCCTGCGTCCCCTGCGCTTCGCTCCGGGGCAACCTGCGGTGCTCGGTCCAGCCGGGGTCAAAAACAACTCGCCTTCGGCTCAAACAAGTTTTTGCCCTGATCCGTCTGGCCCTGCGCTCCTCGGCGCATCCACAAGGGGTGGGGACAGGAATACCGAACAGCCAAAAGCCGCAGACAGAAACCCGTATTTGTCTTCCTTCTTGTCCCCTCTCCCGCTGGGAGAGGGCTAGGGTGAGGGCCAGCAGCCTTCGCATCCGCAGCTACACGTCAACCGCCGACGGCCCCTCACCCCTGCCCTCTCCCAGAGGGAGAGGGAGTAAATTCATGGCCACCGCATCGCGGTCTGCTCTTGCTCTGCCCCTTTTTTTTGTCCCCGCTCCCGATCCCGATTGCCCCTTGTGGATGCGCCGAGGAGCGCAGGTTCAGGCGGATCAGGGATCGCGATTGTCTGAGCGAAGCGAGTTCGAGCGAGACCCCGCCTGAACCGAGCACCACAGGTTGCCCGCAGCGAAGCGGAGGGACGCAGCAACCAGGGTCGCCTTTTCTTTGGTGACTTTGGTGTTCGCGTAACTTCGCTGCGCGAAGTGAGCGAACCCCGCGCGCGCAGCGCGCCTTTTGGCGAACAAAAGAAAACCCGCTTTGCGGGTTTCGCCAAAGTTACTGGCCGCCGGGCCACTC
>NZ_CALROB020000052.1:0-35077 GCF_943369675.1 Polaromonas sp. YR568
GGCAGATGTTGCCCATGCAGACGAAGAGTATGGAATAAGGTTTCATTGGATAAGGCTTGGACGGACTTGCCCTGTGAGGGTGGAGACAGCTTACGGCCGTTGCGTTGCCAGAACCATTCTAGGTTTGCCCCACTACCCAGCCAGCAAAGGCGATACATCCCAAAGAGCCGTAGCCACAAGCGCCCCATCCGTATACAGTCGGCTGAACGGAGACAACATACAACATGCTGATGACCTGCATAGGGGGCCCGCTTCATGGGCTGCAAGTGGGACTTGCCGACGATGCCCTGGAGTATGAGGTGCAGGACAGCAAGCCGCGCGCGCGTTATTTGCGGCAGGTGCTGTCGCAGCAATACGCGCCGCAGGCAGGGCATGCCGATTCGGTGGCTTTTTTTGCGCTGAGTTCGCTGGATGGAATGGCGGTGACGGATTTGATCATCGCGCACCTGGAGGGCTTTCGGGCCTCCGCGCTCTTGCCGGCCGCGTCCAAGCCGGCCTGACGGGCGGGTGCGCCAACAAACCAGGAAGAGAAATTACGCCAGGGCTGCCGGCTCGGTGGCCTGCGCGCCGGGCGCCAGCGTGGCCGAAGGGTCGCGCCGCCCGCGTTCCTGGGTCAGCGCCTGGTGCAGCTGGTTCAAGGCACCGACACACTCGAGCACGATGGACCGAACCAGCTCGGCGGCCTCGCCGGCCTGGGACGGGGGCGTTGACGCGGTGAGCTTTTCGCCGACGCTGAGCATGAGCCTGATCTTGACGGCACGAAACAGGATGTCCCAGTCCGCAACCGCGATGTCCAGCGGATGGTCAGGTGCCTGCGCTTCGAGTTGCCGCTCCAGGATGGGGCCGGGATGAGCGCGGTCGGGGCCCTCGGCGCTTCCCTTGGCCCAGTCGCGCAGCACGTCCAGCGCGGCGGCGCTGGTGGCGGGGAGCTGGCAGTTGGATTCTTTCATGAGCCGCGAAGAACTCAACATGGTCAGCGCGGAGCGCGCCAGCAGCTTGAGGTTGGGGGCGGGTGCGGAAGCCAGTCGGATCATGGTGAGCCTCGTTCTTCGCGAGTGCCGCATGGCGCTGCGGCAAGGGACGGGCGTTGCGGGCTCCGGCTGGAGTTCACGGCATCGCCATCTATCCCTTTTTAGGCGGGCCCGGGGCTTTCGTCGGTTCGCTGCCGCACACTGCGGGCGGTAAATATTCACCATGGCGCCCGCAGCTTGCCGGCATGTCCCCGTCAGTGCAGCAACTGGGCGTAAGTCTTGCGGTCGGTCGCGTAACAGCTGCAGGTCGCGGCTTCCAGGCCGGGGCGGTCCAGCACGGTCACGTCGCCGCGGTGGTAGTCGATGAGGCCGCCGCGCTGCAGGGCCTTGGCGGCGGCGGTGATGCCAACGCGGCGCATGCCCAGCATGTAGGCCAGGAATTCGTGCGTGACGTGGAAGTGGTCTGAGTGGGCCCTGTCCTGGCTCATCAGCAGCCAGCGAGCCAGCCGCTCGGTGGTCTGGTGAAAGCGCAGGCAGGCGGCGGAGGCGGCCTGCTGGGCCATGAGAACGTAGAGATAACGGTCCAGGCCGCGCTGCAGCGGAAGGCTGCGCGCCAGTTCGCGCCGGAAAGCGGGCGTGCCTATGCGCCAGGAGGCGCCGGCGCCCTGCACCACCGCATGCAGCGGCGCGGTGACGACGCCGAGTGCCAGCTGCGCGCCCAGCATGCCTTCGCGGCCGACCATGCCGACTTCGACACCGGGGCTGCCTTCGACCAGGGCCACGAGTGAGATAAAGCTGTCGACGGGAAAATAGACGTGGCGTGTGGGCTTGCCGGGCTCACACAGCACTTGGGCCAGTACAAGTTCAACGGGCTCGCAGAGGGCGAGCAGGCGCAGGCGGTCCTTGCGAGGGAGAAGCTCAATGAGGTGGTTTTCGACAGGGGCCAAGATGGCTCTCCGGTGTAGGCGGGCTCCCGGATGTGCCGGGTCATGGACGAGGCCGCGCTACTGTCGTCAGTTCAATTCGGTGCCCCAGTATGCACGACGCGCCGCGTGCACCAGCGTGTGCCTGCAATCACAGCCCGCAAACGGCCGCCTAGACCGCAAGCGTCTCGGGCAGCAGCCGGTCGTATTCCTTCTTGACCACGGCATAACATTCGCAGGTGCGCTGCTCCAGCCCCGGGCGGTCCAGCACGGTGATGCGTCCGCGCGAATAGCGGATGAAGCCGAGGTTTTGCAGCTTGAGCGCGCCTTCGGTAACGCCCTCGCGGCGCACGCCCAGCATGTTGGCGATGAGTTCCTGCGTCATGACGAGTTCGTTGCCCTGCAGCCTGTCCAGGCTCAGCAGCAGCCAGCGGCACAGCTGCTGGTCCAGCGAGTGGTGGCGGTTGCACACGGCCGTCTGCGCCATCTGCGTGATCAAGGCCTGGGTGTAGCGCAGCAGCAGGTGCAGCACCGGCGCGCGCTTGAATTCTTCCTTGATGACTTCGGCCTTGAGCCGGAAGCCCTGGCCGGCACTTTGCACGACGGCGCGGCTGGTGGTGGATTCACCGCCCATGAAGAGCGAGATGCCGACCACGCCTTCGTGGCCGACCACCGCGATTTCGGCGGAGGCGCCGTTTTCCATCACATAGAGCAGCGAGACGATGGCCGTGGCGGGAAAGTACACATGGTCCAGCGTGCTGCCCGATTCATACAGAACCTGGCCCAGCGGCATGTCGACCCACTCCAGTTGCGGCGCCCAACGCTGCCACTCTGCTTGCGGCAAGGCGGCCAGCAGTTCGTTCTTTTTGGGGTCGGGGGAAAGGCTGATTTGCGGACTCCGGGCGGATCTGGCTTCGAGTCGGCCTCTGGCAGAGGTCTCGCACCGTCTTCGGAGTATAGGCAGTAAAGGCAGTCCGGTATGTGCGCTAGCGTACAAACGGAGAAAAACCGGTTTCAGGGCTCAGTGAGGCTTTTTGGCCTACCCGGGATTACCGGGCGGCCTCTTCAATCGCCTCTGTGGTCTGCAAGGCATGCTGCGCGATCTGCGCGGAGGCCAGCGCCAGCGATGCCAGCGCATAAGTGCCGCTGATGATGCCCTTGTAGGCCACTTCGGCCGCGATGGCGTCCTGGCCCAGGCCTTCGGTGGCGGCGACGATGCAGGCTTCGACGCTATCGAGGCCGGCGTCTGCATAGAGGTCTTCGCCTTCGTAGCTCACGCGGTATTCGTACTCGTCCTGCATCATCGGTTCGATGTGGAAACGAACAATCATGGTGTCCTCTCTTTTTTCAAAGTGCTTGTACTACAGGCCGAAGTGCGCAATGACGCCCTGCCCCGCGCCGCGGCCGCTGGCAAAGCAGGCGGTCAGCAGGTAGCCGCCGGTCGGCGCCTCCCAGTCCAGCATCTCGCCGGCGCAGAACACGGGCTGGCCGGGGCCGCTGAGTGCCTGCAGCTGCATGTGTGAATTCACGGCCTCAAACATCACGCCGCCCGCCGTGCTGATGGCTTCGTCGATGGGCCGCGCGGCCGTCACGCGCACCGGCAGCGCCTTGATGCCGGCGGCCAGGCGCACCGGATCGGCGATGGCGTCCTTGCCCAGCAGTTCGTAGAGCATCGCGGCCTTGATGCCGTCCAGGTTCAAACGGCTCTTGAGGTGGCTGGACAGCGAGCGCGAGCCGCGCGGATGGCGCACCTCGACCAACACTTGTTCGGCCGATTTGTCCGGCAGCAGATCGAGCATGAAGGTGGCGCTGCCGTGGGCGGCGATCTCGTCGCGCAGCAAGCTGGAGGCGGCATAGACAAGACTGCCTTCCACGCCGGTGGCGGTGGCGATGAATTCGCCCTTGCGGCTGAAGCTGCGGCCGCGCGAGTCGGTGAAATGGATGGCGACGGACTTGAAGGGCTGGCCGGCGAAGCGGCTGGCGAAGTGTTCGGTCCAGCCGGTGTGGGGCTGCGGGCTTTTGCCTATGAGCTCCTGCAAAAATTCGCGGCGGGTTTCGCCGGGCTCGGCGGCGGCTTCCTGCAATTGCGCGGGGCTGTCGGGCCGGGCCGCGACGTCGAAGCCGCAGTTGGCCGGCAGCAGCGGCGCCAGCGCCACGCCGCGCGCGGCCAGCAGCGGCACCCAGGCGCCGTCGGAGCCCAGTCGCTTCCAGCTGCCGCCGCCCAGGGCCAGCACCACGGCGTCAGCCTCTACCCGAACTTCGCCGGCCGGCGTTGAAAAGGTCAGCGCGCCGTCGTCGGCCCAACCCAGCCAGCGGTGGCGCATGGAAAACTTCACGCCCGCATGGCGCAGGCGCTGCAGCCAGGCGCGCAGCAAGGGCGCGGCCTTCATGTCTTTGGGAAACACGCGGCCCGAGCTGCCGATAAAGGTCTCCACGCCCAGGGCCTCGGCCCAGGCGCGCAGTTCCGCCGGGCCGAAGGCAGCGATCAAGGGTTGCAGTTGCGGCGCGCGCTCACCGTAGCGGCTGGTGAAAATCTGCGGCGGTTCGGAATGCGTGAGGTTGAGGCCGCCTATGCCGGCCAGCAAAAACTTGCGGCCCACCGAAGGCATGGCGTCGTAGACCTCCACCCGCACGGACGCGCCGGCGGCGGCCAGAGCCTCGGCGGCCATCAGGCCGGCGGGCCCGCCGCCAATGACGGCCACGCGCAGTGCGGCGGCGGGGGTTGATTCAGGAGGTGATGCGCCAGGAGTCAAGGGATTTCCGCGTGGAGCGGTCACAGGTTAAGCAGGAAAACAAAAGGCCGGAAGCGCGGAAACGGTCGCGCTGCGGCGAACGGCAGGCGTCAAGGGCAGACGCTGTTCCATGGAACGAGAGGGGCCAATTATTACAGGCGTGAGGCAAGGCGGCACCGCGCCGCGAAATCCGAATGCAGAGAGCGCCGAAAACCACGCCGGGAAGTCGCGCCGCAACGCCTGTATTGCCTCGCTACAACAGATGATGGCGACAAATACAAACTCTTAATACCAACGCCCTACTGAAAAACCACAACTTGGGGTCGTTACTGAAAATTGTTGGATGAACTTCATTTTTTCAACCAAAGCGCCGTATGCGCCATGCTAGGATTTGTAAGCGTACTTACCATTAGCATACTTACTATCTCATCAGCATAGCGCATACCTACCGGAGACCCGTTTGAACAAGCCGACCGCCCTTACCTCCGCCCGCCGGCGTTTTCTCCAGCAATGCGGAACGGCCGCAGCGGTCTTCGCCGCGCCGTCCTGGGCCCAGTCCCGCACCTTGCGCCTGGGCACCACGGTGGACCAGACCGGCCTTGAAAAAGGGATTGGCGGCGACCTGGTGAAAGGCGCGACGGCCTATTTCAACGCCTTGAACAAAACCGGCGGCATCAACGGCGCCAAGGTCGAGCTTGTCACGGCCGACGACCAGTTCAAGCCCGACCTCGCCAAGGCCAATGCGCAGGCCTTCCAGGCCGACAGTTCCATCCTCGGCATCCTGAGCCCGCTGGGCACGCGCCCAAGCGCGGCCATTGTTGAAAGCATTCGCGACTTCGCGGTGGTGGGCCCCGTGGCCGGCGCCGCCGCCGTGCGCAAGAACAGCCCGTCCAATGTGTTCTGGGTGCGCGCGACCTTCGACGCCGAAATCGAAAAACTGATCCACACCGCCGTGACGCTGGGCACCACGCGCATCGGCATCGTGCACCCCAAGGACCCGCTGGGCCTGTCCATCCTGGCGTCCTTCCAGAAGGTCATGGCCGAGGTGAAGCTGGAGCCGGTGATCATCGCCACCACGCCCACCAACACCAGCACGGACGTAGAACCCGCAGCCAAGGCGATCGCCAAGGCGCAGCCGCAAGTGGTCATCATGGTGCTGTCGGGCGTGGCGCCGCTGTTCGTGAAAGCCCTGCGCGACGCGGGCGGCACCAGCACGGTCTACGGCCTCTCGAACGCGGCCAGCGCGGTGAACATCACGGCCATGGGCGAACGCGCGCGTGGCGTGGGTTTTGCGATCATCGTGCCTTCGCCTGCCTCGGCCAAGAACACGCTGGTGCGCAACTACCAGTCCGACATGCAGGCCAGCGGCTGGAAGGATTTCACGCTGTTCGGCCTGGAGGCCTATGTCAATGCGAAGGTCATGGCCGAAGGCCTGCGCCGCGCCGGAGGCAAAGCAACGCGGGAAGCGCTGATCAACGGGCTGGACAGCATCACCAACTTCGACCTGGGCGGCATGCGCGTCAACTACGGCAACGGCAACCGCGTGGGCAGCACCTTTGTCGACGTGGGCGTGGTGGGCTTTGACGGCCGCTTGTTGACCTGATCACCCCACCGTTCGGGCTGAGCCTGTCGAAGCCCTTCGACAGGCTCAGGGCGAACGGTGATGACTGACGGGAAAACGCATATCCCTTACATGGGCGGCGCAAACCCGTTGCGCCCGACGATCACGCGCAGCGCGGTCGGCTTGCCTTCGCGCTCCTGCGCGGTGACCATGACTTTTGCGCCGGGCACCAGCAAGGCGCTTTCATCGGCTTTGGCGGGCTTGAAGGACACCACGGGCGCATTGGGCGGCACGATGACGGTTTTTTCGCCGTCCTTGTAGCGCAGCGTGAGTTTTTGTCCGCCGGGCACCGTCGAGGGCGCCATCGCGAGATCTGCCACGGTGGCATTGGTCATGGTGCTGTCGGGCAGCAAGTCGTAGGGGCGGTGGCCTTCGCCGGTGCCGCGCGCCGATTCGGGGAACACCACCACCTCAAGCGCCAGCTGGCTGCCGTCGGCCTGCGGCATGGCGGCCGTGCCGATGTAGCTGCCGGGCTTGATGTCGGCCAGCGCCAGCGGAAAAACTTCCGCGACGTCCATGGTGGCGGGCCGCACCAGCGTGATGACTTCGCCGCCGCGCTCCCTCACCGTGAGGCTGGTGGCGTCGACTTTTTCAATCGTGGCGCGCAGGCGCAGCGTGGGGTTGGCGGGCGCCTGCGCCATCGCGAGGGGCACGGCGGCCAGCAGGGCCAGTGAGAGCGTCAGGGACTTGAACTTGAACATAGGGTGCCTTTCAGCCGGCATGTAATTGGAAGGTGACTGGAATGTGCGCCGGACAGGCCGGTGTGATCAATCCACCAGCACCACAGTTCCCTGCCCAGTGAGAAAAGCCGCTTTCACCGGCTCACCCGGATAAATGCGCTGCACTGCCGCGCGGTAGGCCTGCAGCTGCGCGACCAGCGCGGGCTGCAACTGCGGGGCGACGGCCGATTTGTAGTCGAGCACCCACCAGTGGCCTTCATGGCCGGCGTCCTTGCGCTGCACCAGGCGGTCCAGCCGCAGCGCCTGGCCGGCGTAGACCAGGTCGACTTCATTGCCCTGCCAGGCCAGCACGTCGGCGCGCCAGGCCCAGGCGCCCTCGCCCGCCAGGATGCGGCCGGCCAGCGCGGCCGACTGGGTGGCCTGCGCCGGGCTCAGGCGGAATTCGCGCGCAGCGGCTCTCACCTGCTCGGGCAAGAGCGCGCCGCCCCATTCGAGCAAACGGTGCATGGCCTTGCCTATGCGCGCCTTCAGGGAATCCTCATCGACCCGCTCCACAGGGGGTGGCTCGGGCATCAGGCTTTCAGGCACTTCCGGCAATTCGGCGAGGTAGAACACACCGGCATCGGCCGCGTCAGGCCGCAGGCCGGCGGTTTCATCGGCCACAGGCGCGGCCAGTTCGCCCAGCAGCCCCTGCAGGCGCTGCCACCAGCTTTCGGTGGTCGCGCGATAAGGCTCTATGGACGAGATGACCAGCGTGCGGCGCGCGCGCGTGAGCGCCACATAGAGCGCGTTGAGTTCTTCGCGCTTGCGGGCGGCCTGCTCGGCGGCCAGGGTCTCGGCGGCGCAGGCCGGCGGCCGGCTTTCACTGACGAGGAAAACGAACTTGCGCGGCTCGGTCGCCTCGCCGGGCCAGTCGACCAGCACGCCCATGCTGTCGGCGTTGCGCTCGACGGTGTCGGTGTCCAGCAGCAGCACGGCGTCGGCCTCCAGGCCCTTGGCGCCGTGGATCGTCAGCAGGCGCACGGCTTCACTGCTGACGGTGGCCGGCGCCTGCGTGCCGCCGGCCTTGAGGGCGCGCACAAATCCATAAGGCGTGGCGTAGCGGCCGCCGTCCAGTTCCAGCGACACGCCCAGCAACGCGCGCAAATTCGCCAGCACCGCGCCGCGCTGCGCGGTGGGCGCCGCGGCGCCAAAGCGCGCCAGCACGTCGCCGTCGTCATAAATGCCTTGCAGCGCGTCGTGCGGCGGCAAGCTGTCCAGCCAGCCCTTCCAGCGCGTGAGCATCTCGCCCAGGCCTTGCAGCTCTGGCGTCAGCAGTTCTTCTTTTTGCAGCAGTTCGTACCAGGGCGCGCCGTATTCGCGCTGCAGCAATGCCAGTTGCACCATCTCCTTGTCGGCAAGGCTGAAGAGCGGTGAGCGCAGCGCGCGCGCCAGCGACAAATCATGCTGCGGCGAGACCAGCACGTCGAGCAATGCCACCATGTCCAGCACTTCGCAGCAGTCGATGAGTTCGGTTTTTTCGCCGACCTGCGCGGGAATGTGCAGCGCGCGCAACTCGTCCTGCAGCGGCAGCAGGCCGGCGCGTTTGCGCGACAGCACCATCACGTCCTGGGGCCGCAGCCCGCCTGCTATTTGTTCCGATATCCAGGCGGCGGCCTGCCGCGCTTCGCGCGTGCGCAGGGTTTCTTCGGGCAGCTCGCGCGGCATGGTCAGGCTGTCGCGCCAGCCGGCGGCCAGCGGCGAGGCCTCTTCTTCCTCTTTGTTGCGCGGAACCGGCGGCAGCCGGCCCACGGCGCCGGCCAGGCCGGATGCCGTGGTGTGCTCGCGAAAACCGTCATAACCGTCGGCCTCGCGCGCCGTGGCCATGGCGGCGTTGACGGTGTCTATGACCGCCTCGGCGTTGCGACGCGTGTGGTCGCAACTCAGCAAATCCCCGCCCAGGCCATGCACCACAAAAGCCTGCGCGGCGCGGAACACCTGCGGCTCGGCGCGGCGGAAGCGGTAAATGCTTTGTTTCGGGTCGCCGACCAGGAACACGCTGGGCGCCGTGCCCGCGCCCGAATAACCGATGAGCCAGGCATACAGCGCCTGCCACTGCAGCGGGTTGGTGTCCTGGAACTCATCGATCATCAGTTGGCGTATGCGCGCGTCCAGCCGCTCCTGCACCCAGCCCGACAGCACGGGGTCGGCCAGCATCAGCAGCGCGGCGCGCTCGACGTCGTTCATGTCGACCCAGCCGCGTTCGCGCTTGAGCGCGGTGAACTGCGCGATCAGCACGCGGGTCAGGCGCGCCATGCGCTGCTGGTACTGCCAGGCGTCGTGCTGCTGGCGGGCGGCCGCCACGCGCAGCACCAGGTCCTGGGCAACGCGCACCTGTTCGATGCCGACGATTTTTTCGCCGAACTTGCGCGGCGTGCCTTTCTCGGTCAGCAGGGCCGCCATGGCCGCCGGGATGTCGCCCGCCGTCAGCGCCTTTTCGAGTTCGACACCTTTGGCTGAAAAAGTCGGCGCGCTGGCGCGGCCCAACGCGAGGGCGGCGTCCCTCAAGGCCTGCCGGTGAAAGCGGTTGGTGCTGAGCAGCTCTTCGGGCTCGTCCATGCCGCCGAATTCGGTGAATTGCGCGGCGAAAGGCTGCACCGAGGCGGCGATCACATCCTTCTCATCGGCCAGCGTGAATTCGGTGCGTTTGTCGAGCGCGGCCTGCAGGGCCTTGTCGGTCTGGAACCGCCCGTACGCCAGCACCACGGACTCGAAGTCGGCCTTGAGCGCCGCATCGGCCGCGACCGCCGCATAAAAACGCCGCCAGACCAGCGCGCGCGCGGGCGCGTCGTCTTCCAGCAGCTCGTAGTTGACGGGCAGCTCCAGCCGCTGCAGCACCGCCACCGGCGCGCTGCGCAGCAAGGCTGCGAACCAGCTGTGGAAGGTGCGTATTTGCACCGAACGGCCGCTGGCGAGGATGGAGCGGTAGAGGTTGGACAGTTGCTCCCGCACCTGCGCTGCGGCGTTCAGGCCTTTGGCGCTGATGTCGACTTGCACGCCGCGCATTTCAAGCTCGCGCTGCAGCGTCGTATCGTCGGCATGGGCAAAGGCCTTGAGCCAGTCGTCCAGGCGCTCGCGCATTTCGCCGGCGGCTTTTTTGGTGAAGGTGATGGCCAGGATCTCATGCGGCAAGACCTGCTGCCCGGGCGCGGCCGTGGCGCCGTCCAGCAGGGCGCGCACGATGCGCGACACCAGCATCCAGGTCTTGCCGGCGCCGGCGCAGGCCTCGACCGCGACGCTGCGGCGCGGGTCGCAGGCAATCGCGTAAAACGCCTCGGCCGAGACCGGCTCGCCGTTGCATTCGTAGGCGGCGGTGTGGGCGATCAAGGTGTTGGCCTGCGGTGTCATGCGCCTTCCTCCCCGGCTGTGGCTTCCTCGTCCAGGCTCCAGAAGTCCTTGCGGCAGAGTCCTCGGGCGGCGCAATAGTCGCAGGCCTTGCCTTCGCCCAGCGCCGGCAAAACGGCACCGCGCGCGATGCGCGCCATGTCGGTCAGGATGCTGTCGATGAGCTCATCGCGCAGGCCGACGATCTCGGCCTGCTCATAGGTTTTGGTCGGTTCTTTTTCGCCGAGGTTGACGTAGGCCGCGGCCAGCGTGTCGTCGCTCATGAGTGTGGCGTAGAAAGCGAGCTGGGTGTCTTCCTGGCCGTTCTTGATGCGTTCGGCCGTGGTCGCGCGCGGCTCGGTCTTGTAGTCGATCAACAGCGCGTGGCCGTCGGGCTGGCGGTCTATCCGGTCCAGCTTGCCGAGCAGCGTGAGTTCACCCAGCGGCATTTCGCGCCAGACCTCGGCTTCGTCAAAGGTGGCGCCGGTGGCTTCGTGCCCGGCCAGCCATTCGAGGTAGCCCTCGCGCACGCCGGGCCAGGCGGCGGCAAAGGGCAGGAACTCGCTTTCGGTGAGCGCCAGTTCCTGTGCGGCGCGGTCGGCCGCCGCGTTCATCATGGCGACGCGCGTGCCCAGGTCATCGGTGGGCTGCGCCTTCAGCGCTTCATGGAAATGCCGCAGCAGGCCGTGCAGCCAGTTGCCGAAGTCGCGCTTTCCGAGTTCGCTTTCGAGTTCTTCGGGCTCCTGCAGCTTGAGCTGGCGCAGCGCGAAGAAGCGGTAGGGGCAGCGGCGCAGGTCTTCATAGGCGCTGGCCGAGAGGCGCGTGAGCGGCAAGGCCTCGCCCGTCGGAAAGGGGTGCGGCGTGGGTGCGATGTCCACGGCGCGCAGGCTGCGCGGGTCGGCGGCGAGCGGCGCCTCGCTTTGCATCTCGTCCTGCGCCAGCAGCAGTTCCTGCACAAAGCCGCTGGGAATCAGGTGTTCGCCCGACTCGCTGGTGCGCCAGAGCACGTCCACCTGGGGCGCCTGCAAGGCATAGTGCCAGGCCTGGCGGGCCGCGGCGGCCAGGGTCTCGCGCGAGGGCAGGCCCAGCAGTTCGCGCTGGGACGGTGTCCAGGGGCCGGCCGGTTCGGGCGACACCGGCAGGCGGATTTCATCGCAGCCGGGCAGCACCACGGCGCGCATGGGCCGGCCCAGCAATTGCGGCAGCGGCAGGATCACGACCTGCTCGGCCGGCGGGTGCGGCGGCGCGAACTTGCCGCCTTCCAGCGCCTGGTTGGCCCACTGCGTGAAGTCGTTGAGCCGCATGACAGGCGAAGCTTCGAACTCGGCTTCGGCGCCCTCATGCAGGCGCAGCACCTCGAGCACGGCCTGGCCGGCCTCGTCCTGCGCCAGCGCGTCCCACTGCCCGGCCGCCTGCAGCGCGGCGCGCAGGTCGCGCAGCCACACCGCGAGCGGGCGGGCGCGGGCCAGGGGTGCGCGCAGCGCGCTGGCCTGCAGGGCCAGCGGCTGCGTGGCCATAAAGGCCGGCGGCACGATGTCTTCAGCCGCGAAGGCCGGCAGGTCGCGCCAGGCGCGCACGCCGACGCGGCGCAGTTCGGTTTCGGCGGCCGTCACCAGCATGCTTTCAAAAGCCGGCGCATTCTTGAGCCAGTCGAGCACGGCGTCGGTCGACGCATCCCAGGGCAAGGCGCGCAGCAGGCTCATCAAGCCGGCGGCGGCGCGTGTGGTGGAGAGCTTCCAGCCGGTTTCATCGCGCATGGCGATGCCGCGCTCGGCCAGCATGGCGCCGACGCGGCGCGTGAGCTGGCGGTCCTGCGCAATCAGCGCGACCGGGCTGCGCCCCTGGGCCAGGTGGGCCAGCACGCAGGCGGCGGCGCGGCCGGCCTCGTCTTCGGCATCCTGCGCGGCGTGCAGCGCCGGCGGCGCAGAGGCGTCAAACGGAACGCACAGCGGAATGGACAGGGACTGTTCGCCGAAATGGGTTTTGAGCGCTTCGGTCAGCGGGTCGGCCTGGAAGCCTTCAAGCACGGCGAACAGCAGGGGTTTGGCCTGGAACAGGCGGTCCGTCGGATAGGCCGAGGCCGCGGCCCAGGCCAGCGCGATGCGGCCCACGGCGGCTTCGAGCGCCAGCACCGGTGAATCCAGGCCCGCGCCCAGGGTCAGCGCCAGCCCTTCGCTCCATGCGCGGCGCCTGGCCGGCATGACGGCGGCGGCCACGCCGGCCAGGCTCCAGGCGGCTTCGACGAGCCGGCCGGCCAGCGCGTCCTGCTGGTTGCCCAGGCCGGCGCGTCCCAGGAGCGAAGCGGCGGTCAGCATGTCGACCGCGACATCCATGCGCAGATCGTCGCCCGAGGGCGTGAACAGGCCCAAGGTACCGCCCAGGCCGCCGGCCCAGTTCATGGTGGTTTCAAAGCGCGGGACAAAAAAGGTGTCACCTGCCTGTGCGGCCCAGGCCTGGCGCGCCTGCTGGATCAACTGGGCATAGGGCAGCAGCACCACGCATTCGGCCGGATGAACGCCCCGCGCTTCAATCGCGCCGGCCAGCCTGGCCATGGCCTGCCGCCAGCACAGCGCATCAGGCGAAACGTCGGCGTCGGCGGTGTGGGCTGGTGGCATGAGTGAGTTTGGCGGCGGGCAACAGGGGACGGTTGAGGGCGGGCCGCGTGCGGATTGAACGGGCGGCTATCAGGGTGATAGCCCCTGCCCGCCCGACCCCGCCACTTGCTTTCTGCCACAATGACTGCAACTTTAGCCCTGCACCGTATCGTAACCATCCTAACCAGACAAAGGAGCCGCCATGGCGAGCGAACTGATCAAACATACCACCGATGCCACCTTCGAAGCCGACGTGCTGCAATCCTCCAAGCCCGTGCTGGTGGATTACTGGGCCGAATGGTGCGGTCCGTGCAAGATGATCGCTCCGATTCTTGACGAAGTGGCGACCGGCTACGACGGCAAGCTGCAGATCGCCAAGATGAACGTGGACGAAAACCGCGACATCCCCGCCAAGTTCGGCATTCGCGGCATCCCCACGCTGATGCTGTTCAAGGACGGCCAGCTGGCCGCCACCAAGGTCGGCGCCATGAGCAAGGCCCAATTGACCGCGTTCATCGACCAGCAACTGGCCTGAACCTTGATGCGCTGATCGGGAAGTACGGCTACGCCGCTTCCCGACAGCCGCAACTCCCCTCCGGCCTTCGGCCGGGCGGCGGAAAACAGCCGCTCCCAAGCCGTGATTTCCCGCATGAATTTCCTGTCATAATGTGCCTTATTCACCGGTTGGCCCTCGCCGCCCGGTTCGAGTTCCCGGTTTGTAAGCCAACTTCTGCGGCTTCTTTTCAAACCTCCCCCGTTTCCATCAATGAACTCCGCAAGGAGTAACTCCATGCACTTAAACGAACTCAAGGCACTGCACGTGTCTGAAGTCCTCAAGCAGGCCGAAGCCCTTGAGATCGAAAACGTCGGCCGTATGCGCAAGCAGGAGCTGATGTTCGCCATCATCAAAAAACGTGCAAAAACCGGCGAGACCATCGTGGCCGACGGCGTGCTGGAAGTGCTTCCCGATGGATTCGGCTTTCTGCGTGCCCCTGATTCGAGCTACACCGCGTCCACCGACGACATCTACATCAGCCCCAGCCAGATCCGCCGCTTCAACCTGCACACCGGCGACATGATTGAAGGCGAAGTGCGCACCCCCAAGGATGGCGAGCGCTACTTTGCCCTGAACAAGCTCGACAAGGTCAACGACGGCCTGCCCGAGGACAACAAGCACAAGGTCATGTTCGAGAACCTGACGCCGCTGTTCCCGCGCGAGCAGTTCAAGCTCGAGCGCGACATCAAGGGCGAAGAGAACCTGACCAGCCGCATCATCGACATCGTCGCGCCCATCGGCAAGGGCCAGCGCGCCCTGCTGGTGGCCCCGCCCAAGTCCGGCAAGACCGTGATGATGCAGAACATCGCCCACGCCATCACCGCCAACTACCCCGAAGTGGTCATGATGGTGCTGCTGGTGGACGAGCGCCCTGAAGAAGTGACCGAAATGCAGCGCAGCGTGCGCGGCGAAGTGATTTCATCGACCTTCGACGAGCCGGCCGCGCGCCACGTGCACGTGGCTGAAATGGTGATCGAGCGCGCCAAGCGCCTGGTCGAACTCGGCAAGGACGTGGTCATCCTGTTGGACTCCATCACCCGCCTGGCCCGTGCCTACAACAACGTGTTGCCCTCTTCCGGCAAGGTGCTGACCGGCGGCGTGGACGCCAACGCGCTGCAACGCCCCAAGCGCTTTTTCGGCGCGGCCCGCAACATTGAAGAAGGCGGCAGCCTGACCATCATCGGCACCGCCCTGGTCGACACCGGCAGCCGCATGGATGAAGTGATCTTTGAAGAATTCAAGGGCACCGGCAACTGCGAAATCCACCTGGACCGCCGCCTGTATGAAAAGCGCGTGTTCCCGGCGATTCACCTCAACCGCAGCGGCACCCGCAAGGAAGAACTGCTGCTGGCCCCCGAAATCCTGCAAAAATCGCGGATTTTGCGCCAGTTCATGTACAACATGGACGAAATCGAGTCTATGGAGCTCATGCTCAAGAACATGAAAGCGACGAAGAACAACCACGAGTTCTTCGACATGATGAGAAGGGGTGGCTAGAACGTGGCCCCCACGGTCGCTCACTTCGTGTAGCTTCCTGCCCCCCCAGGGGGCCGCCCGCCTGCGGTCTGGCGAAGCCAGTCCCGCGGCTCATGCTGGGTTTAAGAACTCAGTGGCCTAGCCGACGGGTATTTCACCAGCGGGGGCCGCGGGTCCCGCGTTGCCGGCCCCAGGCGCCGCCCCCTTGAGGGGGGAACAAGCTACACGCAGTGAGCTTGGACAGGGGTGCTATAATGTCAGGCTTAGCGGAAAGTGCCCAGGACTGGCTTGTGTGGCTCCCGCAACGAATAAGGAAAGATCATGAAAGAAGGCATTCACCCCAATTACCGCGAAGTTTGTTTCCTGGACCTGTCCAACAACTTCAAGTTCGTCACCCGCTCCTGCGTGAACACCAAAGAAATGGTGAAAATGGACGACGGTCGCGAACTGCCCCTGTACAAGCTCGATACGTCCAGCGAATCGCACCCCTTCTACACCGGCACGCAAAAATCCGTGGACAACATGGGCGGCCGCGTCGAGAAATTCCGCAACCGTTTCGGCAAAACCACCGCCGCCGCCAAAGAGGCTGCGCCCGAAGCTGCCAAGTAAGCTGCGAACCTTTCGCCAGCCTGCAAAAAGCAGCCTGAATTTCAGGCTGCTTTTTTTTCGGCAAAATTTGCCGGGTGCCGCAAAACCAGGCTGTCCGGTTTGACGCAAAATCACCGGTGGCCCGGGATGCCGGACTGACGGCCATCCCCGCCCCCATCGCCTTTCGCCGACTTACCCGTTTTGAACAAACCTTCCCCCGCCATCATCGCCCAGTCCGCCGTGCGCCGCCTGCCGCGGCTTGCTCTGTGGCTGTTCTGCGCAGCCTATGTATTGCCGGGCTTTCTGGGGCGCGGCCCCTGGAAGAATGAGGACATCGCAGCCTTCGGCGTGATGCGCGAACTCGCATCGACGCTGGCCAATTGGCTGCAGCCGCAGTTGCTGGGCCGGGCCACCGAGTTTGACGCGCTGGTGCCCTACTGGCTGGGCGCGATTGCCATCAAGTGGCTTCCCTTTCTGGACCCGGCCGCGGCGGTGCGCGTGCCGTTTATCGGGCTGCTGGTGCTGACCCTGCTGGCAACCTGGTATGCCGTTTATTACCTGGCGCGCAGCCCGCAGGCGCAGCCGGTGGCCTTTGCCTTTGGCGGCGAAGCCAGCCCGGTGGACTACGCCCGGGCGATTGCCGACGCCGGCCTGCTGGCGCTGATCGCCAGCCTGGGCTTGGCGCAACTCTCCCACGAAACCACGCCGGCGCTGGCGCAGCTGGGCTTCACGGCGCTGGCGTTTTACGCGATGGCGGCCAGCCCCTACCGCCCTGCCACCAAAATCCTGGGTCCCGCCTTCGGCCTGCTGGTCGGCCTGGCCGGGCTGGCCCTGAGCGGCGCGCCGACGCTGGCCCTGCTGCTGGGTGTGGGCGGTGCGCTGGTGGAATGGATGCATATGCACTGGGGCGCCGACCGCTCGGACCCCGCGGCCAAGCGGCAATCCTGGCACTGGGTGCTGCTGATCACCGCCATCACGCTGGGCGTGTCGCTGCTGGCCTATGGGCTGGACCTCTGGCGCTGGCGCATTCACCTGCCCGGCAGCGACGACGCCTCCGCCTGGAGAGACTGGCGCAGCCTGGGGCGCCTGCTGCTGTGGTTCACCTGGCCGGCCTGGCCGCTGGCGATGTGGACGCTTTTTCGCTGGCGCCGGCAGCTGGCCAGCCGTCACGTCGCCCTGCCGCTGTGGTTTGCCGCCATGGCCGTGGCCGCCACGCTGAGCACGACGGCTTCCGACCGCAGCCTGCTGCTGAGCCTGCCGCCGCTGGCCGCGCTGGCCGCCTTCGCGCTGCCCACGCTCAAACGCAGCGTGGCCTCGCTGATCGACTGGTTCACGCTGCTGTTCTTCACGGGCTGCGGCATCATCATCTGGGTGGTGTGGATCGCCATGCAGACCGGCGTGCCGCGCCAGCCCGCCGCCAACGTCGCCAAGCTCGCGCCCGGTTTTGAACCCAGCTTTTCCTGGCTGGCGTTCCTGGCGGCGCTGGCCGCAACGCTGGCCTGGGCCTGGCTTGTCAAATGGCGGGCCGGGGCGCAACGCGCGGCCGTGTGGAAATCGCTGGTGTTGCCGGCCGGTGGCGCAACCTTGTGCTGGCTGCTGCTGATGACGCTGTGGCTGCCGCTGCTCGACTACGCGCGCAGCTTCGCGCCCCTGTCGCGCCAGATCGCCAGCCTGGTCGACAAAAAAGCCTGCGTTGAAATTTACGGCATAGGCAGCGCCCAGGCCGCCGCCCTGCAGTACCACGGCCAGCTCGAACTGCGCCAGGCCGGCCCGCAGGCCAGCTGCCCCTACCTGATCGTCGACGTCGAAGCGCAGCCCACGCTCAGCAGCATCGTCAACCTGCCCGACTGGGCCTTCCAGGCGACGGTGCGCCGGCCCACGGACAAGACCGAGAACGTGCTGCTCTACAAACGCATCAGCTCCGACGCCCCGGCCAAACCAACCGCCACTTCGCGCCGCGCCAACGGCAAACCCAGGCCTTGAGCGAACTCAAGGTCATCAGCCGGCACGCGGGCACCGTGCTGGTCGGGCAACTGGCCATCATGGCTTTCGGCGTGGCCGACACCGTGATCGCGGGCCGCTACAGCGATGATGCGCTGGCGGCGCTCTCGGTGGGTTCGGCCCTTTACGTCAGCGTCTACGTCGGGCTGATCGGCATCGTGCAGGCGCTGTTGCCCATATGGGCCGAGATGCTGGGCGCGCGGCGCCACGAGGCGGTGGGCACCTCGCTGCGGCAAAGCATGTATCTTTGCGGCTTTATCGTCGTGGCCGGCATGGTCCCCATGCTGTTTCCCGGCCCGCTGCTGCGCTGGGCCCAGGTGCCCGAACTGATGCGGGACGAGGTGCAGCACTACCTCGCGGTGCTGGCCTTTGCATTCGCCCCCTCGCTGCTGTTTCGCATCTACAGCACCTTCAACCAGTCGCTGGGCAAACCGCTGCTGGTCACCTGGCTGCAGGTCGGCGCCCTGCTGGTCAAGATTCCGCTGTCGATCTGGCTGGTGACAGGCGGCGCCGGTGTGGAACCCATGGGCGCCGTGGGCTGCGCCTGGGCCACGCTGATCGTGAACTACCTGTTGCTGGTGCCGGCTGTGCTGATGCTGCGCACGCAGGCCATGTACCTTCCTTACCGCATCTGGCGGCGCATGGAAAAGCCCGACTGGTCGCAAATCGGCAACTTCGCGCGGCTGGGCATCCCGGGCGGGCTGGCTTACCTGGTGGAGGTCACCTCTTTCACTCTCATGGCTCTCTTCATCGCGCGGCTCGGCACGGTCGCGTCGGCCAGCCACCAGATTGCGGCCAGCGTGGCGGCGGTGCTCTACATGATGCCGCTGTCGATGGCGATTGCCTGCAGCGCGCGCGTCTCGTTCTGGATGGGCGCCGGGCGCCCGGACTACGCCAAACGAGTGGTGCTGCTGGGGCTCAAGCTCACCGGATTGGCGGCTGTCACGCTGGCGGCTTTTGTCTCCGTGGCGGGGCCTTTGCTGGCGGGCTGGTATTCAGGCAACCCCGAGATCGTCGCCCTCGCCTCTTCGCTGCTGGTGTGGGTGGCCTTCTACCATGTGGCCGACGCGACCCAGGCGCTGACCGCGTTCCTGCTGCGCTGCTACCGCATCACCATCATGCCGCTGGCGCTCTACGGCGTACTGCTCTGGGGCCTGGGCCTGCTGGGCGGCTACCGCATGGCTTATGAGGGCATCGCCGGCCATCCGGCCACACAATCGGCCGCCAGCTTCTGGGCGGCCAGCACGGCGGCCATCGCGTTGGTGGCGGCTTGCCTTCTGGGATTGCTGTGGCACGCGGTCAGGCGCAGCCTGCGGGTGGCCCCCTCTACTCAGGTGGCCTGAGCAGGCTGGGCGGCCTGAACCCGGCGCACGCGCGCCGCCGGAAAGACGATGGAAAAACACGAACCCTGGCCGGGTTCACTCTGGATGTTCAATTCCGCGCCGTGGCGCTGGGCCACATGCTTGACGATGGCCAGGCCCAGGCCGGTGCCACCGGTTTCGCGTGAGCGGCTGCGGTCTATGCGGTAAAAGCGCTCCGTCAGGCGCGGCAGGTGTTCGGGCGCAATGCCGGGGCCGGTGTCCTTGACCTTGAACTCCCCGCGCCCGTCTTCCAGCAATGTCCAGCTGACGCGCACCAGGCCGCCCTCGGGCGTGTAACGCACCGCGTTGGTCACGAGGTTGGACATCGCGCTGTACAACTCGGTCTGCACGCCAGCGATTTCCGAGGCCGGTCCGGCATCAAACTCCAGCCGGTGTCCCTGCGGCGCGAGTACTGCGGACAGCGCCCTGGCCTCCTGCTCGCACTGGGCAAGCAAGGCACTCAATGTCATCCAGTCGCTGGCGCCCGGGAAAGGGCTGCCTTCAAGGCGCGACAAGGTCAGCAGGTCATTGACCAGCGTCTGCATGCGCTGCGATTGCTGCGACATCAGCGCCAGGTAACGGGCGCGCTCCGGCTCCTTGAGCGGCAGGGTTTGCAGGGTTTCGATAAACCCCGACAGCACCGTCAGCGGGGTGCGTATCTCATGCGACACATTGGCCACAAAATCGCGGCGCATGGCCTCGGCCAGTTCCACGGCCGTGATGTCGCGCGACAGCAGCAGCTTGCGGTCCTTGCCGTAGGAATGAACATGCACCGACAGCTTCACCGGGCGCGCCGGCGTGCTGGCACTGCCCGGGATCACCACGTCGTGCTTGAAGTTACCCGCAGCCATATAAGCCTTGAAGGCCGGGTCGCGCACCAGGTTGGCGATGTGCTGCAGCACATCGCGCTGGGCGTCGAAGCCGAAATGCTGGCTGGCCATCTGGTTGCACCATTCGATGCGGCCTTGCGCGTCGAGCAGCACCACGCCGCTCGGCGAGGCCTGCATGGCCGCCAGGAATTCGTCGAGGCGGGCCTGGCTTTCCTGGTATTGCTGGTCGCGGTTTTTCAGCAGCCGCCGGGTCCGGTCGGCGACCTCGCCCCACACGCCGGGCAGGCTGGGGGCCGTGCCGGCCATCACGGCCGGGGTTTCATTGTTTTGTTCGGTGCGCAGCCAGCGCAGCAGGCGGTTGATGAAGAAGCTGTCGATCACCAGCCAGACCAGCGCCCCCACGGCCAGGCCTATGCCCAGCCCGAAGCTGAGGCCGTTGACGGTGCGCTCCCAAAAGCCCAAACCGCCGCCGACAATCATGCAGGCGGCGAAAATAATCCAGCGGTTGATCATGCGCTGGATTGTGCGCCGGATACCGCGGCAACCACCGGGTTGTTGGCGGCCATCGCGGTCAGGCGGTAGCCGGCGCCGCGAACGGTTTCCACCATGGTGCCCGCCGTGCCCAGCGCTTCGCGCAGGCGTTTGACGTGGACGTCGACCGTGCGCTCTTCAATGAAGACGTGGTCGCCCCACACCTTGTCGAGCAGGGAACTGCGGCTGTGCACGCGTTCGGCGTGCTTCATCAGGTAGTGCAGCAGCTTGAACTCGGTGGGGCCCAGTTTGAGTTCCTGGCCCTGGTAGGAAATGCGGTGCGTGGCGGCATCGAGGACCAGCGCGCCCACGGCCACGCTGTCGTTCACCGACTCGGGTGCGCGGCGGCGCAGCACGGCGCGTATGCGCGCCAGCAGTTCCTGGGTTGAAAACGGCTTGGTGATGTAGTCGTCGGCGCCGGCGTCCAGCCCGGCCACCTTGTCAGGCTCATCACCGCGAGCCGTCAGCATGAGGATGGGAATGCTCTTGGTGCGCGCCTGCTTGCGCCAGTGGCGCGCCAGGGCGAGGCCGCTCTGCCCCGGCAGCATCCAGTCGAGCAGGATGGCGTCGGGCAGCACGGCGTCGAGCTCGCGCTGGGCCGACACGCTGTCTTCCGCCACCACGGGATCGAAGCCGCCATGCCGCAGGTTGACGGCAATCAGCTCGGCAATGGCCGGCTCGTCTTCAACAATCAGTATGCGTGGCAGGTGTTTCATTCCGTCTTTACTTTACTGCAGACTCGATCTGCTCCATCGGGGTGTGCCGCACGTCGGCGCCCTTGACGATGTAGATGATGAACTCCGCGATGTTCTTGGCATGGTCGCCCACGCGCTCTATGGCCTTGGCCACGAACAACAGGTCCAGGCTCGGCGAAATCGTGCGCGGGTCTTCCATCATGTACGTGATGAGCTTGCGCACAAAGCCGTCGAATTCCTGGTCGATCTGGTCGTCTTCCTTGAGGATGGAAACCGCCACCGCGGTGTCCAGCCGGGCAAACGCATCCAGCGCCTTGCGCAGCAGGCCGGAGGCCAGCTCCGCCGCGATGCGCAGGTCGGACGAAGGCAGGGCCCGGGCCGAGCCGCTTTCGATGATGGACTTGACCATGCGCGCGATCTTCTCGGCTTCGTCGCCGGCGCGCTCCAGGTTGGCCGTGGTCTTGGAAATCGCTATCAGCAGGCGCAGGTCGCGGGCCGTGGGCTGGCGCCGCGCAATGATGGAGGACAGCTCGCGGTCGATGTCGATTTCCATCGCATTGACGCGCGATTCGGTTTCGATGACCTGGTTGGCGCTTTCGGCGCTGAACTGGGACAGCGCATAGATGGCCAGGCGGATCTGCGACTCGACGAGGCCGCCGAGTTCCATGACGCGCGAGGATACGCCGTTGAGTTCGCTGTCAAACTGGGTCGATAGGTGTTTATCAGGCATGTGTGTTCCTCAGTCCGTATTCAGCCGAAACGGCCGGTGATGTAGTCTTCGGTCTCTTTGCGTTTTGGCTTGAAGAACAGGTCTTCGGTGGCGCCGAATTCAACCAGGTCGCCCAGATACATATACGCCGTGTAGTCGCTGCAACGGGCGGCCTGCTGCATGTTGTGCGTCACGATGACCACCGTGTAGTCGTTCTTCAGTTCGGCGATCAGTTCTTCCACTTTGGCGGTCGAGATCGGGTCGAGTGCCGAGCAGGGCTCGTCGAGCAGCAGCACCTCCGGCTTGATGGCGATGCCGCGGGCAATGCACAGGCGCTGCTGCTGGCCGCCGGAGAGGCTGGAGCCGCTCTGGTTCAGCTTGTCCTTGACTTCGGTCCACAGCGCGGCCTTGCGCAGCGCCCATTCCACGCGCTCGTCCATGTCCGAGGCGTTCAGGCTTTCGAACAGCTTCACGCCGAAAGCGATGTTGTCGTAGATCGACATCGGGAACGGCGTCGGCTTCTGGAACACCATGCCGACCTTGGAGCGGATCAGCGCCACGTCTTTTTTGGACGTCAGCAGGTTCTCGCCGTCGAACATGATTTCGCCTTCGGCGCGCTGCTCGGGGTAAAGCTCATACATGCGGTTGAAGATGCGCAGCAGCGTGGACTTGCCGCAGCCCGATGGGCCGATGAAAGCCGTGACCTTCTTTTCGGGAATTTCCAGGTTGATGCTTTTGAGGGCGTGGAACTTGCCGTAATAGAAGTCGAGGTTCTTGACCGATATTTTCGATTGTTCGCGTTGTGCGGTAAGGGTGTCCATCTGTGACCTTGTATTGAGGTGTGGGCTAGGGCTAAGCATCAGCCGGTCAGTTTTTGGCGCGTGTCAGAACGCGCGCCAGGATGTTCAGGCCAAGCACGGCCATGGTGATCAGGAACACGCCCGCCCATGCCAGTTGCTGCCAGTTCTCATAGGGGCTCAGGGCAAACTTGAAGATCGTCACGGGCAGGCTGGCCATGGGCTGGTTCAGGTCCGAAGTCCAGAACTGGTTGTTCAGCGCCGTGAACAGCAGCGGCGCCGTTTCACCGGCAATCCGCGCAACCGCCAGCAGGATGCCGGTTGTGACGCCGGCACGGGCCGCACGCAGCGTGATGCTGGTGATGACCTTCCACTTCGGCGCGCCCAGGGCGTAAGCGGCTTCCCGCAGGCCCGGCGGCACCAGCTGCAGCATGTTCTCCGTGGTGCGGATGACCACGGGAATCACGATCAGCGCGAGCGCCAGCACGCCAGCCCAACCCGAATAGGACTTGAACTGCGACACGACAACGGTGTAGACGAACAGGCCGATCACGATGGATGGCGCCGACAGCAGGATGTCGTTGACGAAGCGCGTCACCGAAGCCAGCATGCCCTTGGTGTTGTATTCGGCCAGGTAGATGCCGGCCATGATGCCGATAGGCGTGCCGACAAAGGTGGCCAGCAGCACCATCAGGAAGGAGCCGTAAATCGCGTTCGCGATACCGCCCTCTTCATTCGGCGCCGGCGTCATCTGGGTCAGCGTGGCCCATGAGAGCCCACCCACGCCCAGGCGAATCGTTTCCCACAGAATCCATGCCAGCCAGAACAGGCCGAAGGACATGGCCGCCAGGGAGAGGACCAGCGCGATCCCGTTCACCCGCTTGCGCCGGGCGAACTTGGCCAGGCGCGCATTGTCCGCTACGGTGCTCATGTTTTCACCCCTTCACTTTTCCGCAGTTGGGCCAGCAACAGCTTGGACAGCGACAGCACGACAAAGGTGATGAAGAACAGCACCAGGCCCAGATAGATCAGAGCCGCCTGGTGCAGGCCTTCGCCCGCTTCGGCGAACTCGTTGGCCAGCGCCGACGTGATGCTGTTGGCAGCCTGGAACAGGCTCAGCGAGTCGAGCTGGTTGAAATTGCCGATGACGAAGGTGACCGCCATGGTCTCGCCCAGCGCGCGACCCAGTCCCAGCATGATGCCGCCGACCACACCGGCTTTGGTGTAAGGCAGCACGACTTTGGAAACGACTTCCCAGGTGGTGGAGCCCAGGCCGTAAGCCGACTCCTTGAGCAGCACCGGCGTCACTTCAAACACGTCCCGCATCACCGAAGCGATGAAGGGAATGATCATGATGGCCAGGATGATGCCGGCCGACAAAATGCCGATGCCCACGGGAGGGCCGGACACCAGCGCGCCCAGGTAAGGCACGCCGCTGAAAAGGCTTTGCAAGGGCTGCTGGACGTAGGTGGCCAGGATAGGCCCGAACACCAGCAAACCCCACATGCCGTAGACGATGGACGGAACGGCGGCAAGCAGTTCGATGGCCGTGCCCAGCGGCCTTTTAAGCCATGCGGGCGACAGCTCGGTCAGGAACAGCGCGATGCCGAAGCTCACCGGCACCGCGATGACCAGCGCGATCAGCGAGGTGGCGATGGTGCCGTAAATCATGACTAGGCCGCCGTACTCGCCCTTGACGGGGTCCCACACGCTGCTGGTCAGAAAACCGAGGCCGTATTTGCTGATGGCGGGCCAGGCCCCTATCACCAGGGATACCAGGATGCCGGCCAGCAAGGCCAGCGTCAGCCAGGCCGCGCCCTGCGCAGCCCAGCCGAAAAGCCGGTCCGCCAAGGGGCTTCTGCGCACGGCATTGCCAGGGGGAGGATTGGTCATATCGCGTCCGGTCGCTTTGGCCGGGTGGTCAAAAGCGGCCCGGCTAGCCGGAAGTGTAGAGGACACGTGGGAAACCCCTATATTTTGTAAAGACTGAGGAAAACAGCAGGCGGCGCTTGCGCTTTGCTCTTACTTGTAGGCCACCGTCTTGCCGGATGCGTCCTTGATGTCGCCCCAGGCTTTTTCGATGATGGTCTTCACGGCGGCGGGCATGGGCACATAGTCCAGGTCGTCGGCGGTCTTGTCGCCGTTTTTGTAAGCCCACTCAAAGAACTTGAGCGAAGCGGCGGCCTGGGCTGGCTTGTCCTGGACTTTTTGCATCAGGATGAAGGTCGCGCCGGTGATGGGCCACGAATCCTTGCCTGGCTGCTCGGTCAGGATCTGGTAGAAGCTCTTGGACCATTCGGCACCGGCGGCGGCTGCCTTGAAAGCGCCGTCTTCAGGGGACACGAAGTTGCCGGCAGCGTTCTTCAGCTGGGCGAAAGTCATCTTGTTTTGTTTGACGTAAGCGTATTCCACGTAGCCGATGGAATTAGGCAGACGGCCGACGAATGCCGCCACGCCTTCATTGCCCTTGCCGCCGGCGCCCACTGGCCAGTTCACGGCCGTGCCCTCGCCCACTTTGGACTTCCACTCGGCGTTGACCTTGCTCAGGTAGTTCGTGAAGATGAAGCTGGTGCCGGAACCATCGGCGCGGCGAACCGGTGCGATGGCCGCGTCTGGCAGGGCCAGCGTGGGGTTCAGGGCCTTGATGGCCGGGTCGGTCCACTTGGTGATCTTGCCGAGGTAGATGTCGCCCAGCACCTGGCCGCTCAGCTTGAGCTGGCCGGGGGTGATGCCCTTGATGTTGACCACGGGAATCACGCCGCCGATCACGGTGGGGAACTGCATCAGGCCCTTCTTGGCCAGTTCGTCGTCTTTCAGGGGGGCGTCGGATGCGCCGAAATCGACGGTCTTGGCTTCAATCTGGCGCAAACCGGCACCCGAACCCACCGACTGGTAGTTGATCTTGACGCTGGTGGCCTTGTTGTAGTCGGCGGCCCACTTGGAATACAGGGGAGCCGGGAAGCTGGCGCCGGCGCCGGTCACGTCCTGGGCGGTCGCCAGGGTGGCGAACGATGCGAAGGCAAGGCCCATTGCGGCCGTCAGGGAAGCTTTAAAAGTCACATTCATCAGAACACCTCTTGGGTTGGGATTGATTCGGTTAGTTGGGGTTGATAGGAGAGATGCGTTGACTGTAGGAAGCTTATGTGACAGGGATGTGACATATATGACAGTCATCCGGAGGGGCTTCCGTCGTGGGGAATGTCACAAAACCTTCAAATATCCGTCACGAATCTGTCACCAGCCTCTCCTACGCTTGGCCCTGTCTTAATCAGGAGAACTTTCCATGCTGAACCGCCGCTTTCTGGTCCTCACCGCCACCGTTGCCGCTGTCGCCGCCCTCGCCGGCTGCGCCACTTCTTCCACCCCCGTGTCTGTCGCCGACACCATTGCCGCCCAGCCGCAGTTGAGCACGCTCAACGGCCTGGTGGCCAAGGCCGGGCTGACCGACACGCTCAAGGGCACCGGCCCTTACACCGTGTTCGCGCCCACCAATGCCGCTTTCGCCAAGGTGCCCGCCAAGACCATGGACGAACTCGCCAAGGACCCCGCCAAACTCAAGGCCGTCCTGACTTACCACGTCATCCCCGGCAAAGTCATGGCCGCCGACGTCAAGAACGGCAACAGCAAGACCGTCAATGGTGCCAACGTGGCGCTCTCCAAGGCCGGCGAGTTCGTGACCGTGGAAGACGCCATGGTCCAGACCGCCGACATCTCCGCCACCAACGGCGTGGTGCACGTGGTCGATGCCGTGCTGATTCCTCCAGCACGCTGATACGCAACACGCGAGGCCGCGCGCCTCGCTCCCGCTTGCCCCTCAGGCCTTTGCTTTCCCCGGAAGGCAAAGGCCTCGTCAATTTCCCCTTCCCTTCCTTCGATACTTGATGGCGGACATCCCGCCTGGAATTCCCGATGCCCATTCCCCTGTTCCAGCCCCTCTCCAATCGCCGCCGGCTGTTGCAACACGCCGGCGTGCTGGCCGCAAGCGTCGCCGCACCGGCGTGGGCGCAACCCGCGAAATCCGCATCACGCAACCTCGCAGTGGCTCAGGTGGTGGATTTTTCGCAGGCGCAGCAGGACGTCTCCAAGGATTTCTTGATCGGCTCGAGGGCTGCCTGGCAGGACATCAACGCCAAGGGCGGCATACGCGGGCGCCGGGTCGACCACCAGACGCTGGAAACCGACGGCACGCCGGCCAGCCTGAGGACGGCCCTCGACTCCGTCAAGGACAACGCCTCCTGCGTGGCACTGTCCGGCAGCGTCGGCGACCTCGTGGCCAGCCAGATCGTGGCCCTCTCCCACAAGGGCGGGTTGGCCATGGCGCACGTGGCGCCCTGGCTGCAGAACTCCAGCCTGGAGATCGACGACAAGACCTTCCCGATTTTTGCGGCGCGCCAGGAGCAGATGGCTTACGCGCTCAAAAACCTCTCCTCCATGGGCCTGAAGGAACTGGGCGCGATTTATGCCACGCCCCAGGACTACAGCGCCTACCACGCCGACGTCGAACGCATCACCACCGCCCTGCAACTCAAGCTGCAGGCCTACAAAGGCGCCGACGACCTGCGCGCGCTGGGCCAGAAGCTCACGCCGCGCACGCCCGCTGTTTTGCTCTTTGTGGGCGGAACGCCGGAGCTGGCCGAATTCACCCAGGGCCTGGAAAAACAATCGCGCCAGCGCTACATCGTGGCCCTGGCGGACGTCAACCTGCAGACCATGCTGCAAATGGGCGCGGCGCGCAACACCCCGGTGATCGCCACGCAACCCGTGCCCCTCGTCAACGCCAACCTGCCCGTCGTCAGGAGCTACCGCGAAACGCTGGCGCGCCTGTTCGACGAGCCGCCCGCGCCGCTGAGCCTGGCCGGCTTCATCGCCGCGCGCTACACCTACGAGGTGCTCAACGAGGTGGACGGCGCGCTGAACCGCCAGAACGTCCTGGCCGCCTTCCAGCGCCGCGCCGCCATGAACGTGGGCGGCTTCAGCGTGAGCTTCAACCCCGAGCGGCGCAGCAGTACCTACGTCACGCAAAGCATGATGACGGTCGACGGCCGGCTGATCGGCTAAGCCCCCCGGAATGCTCATGCGAGTCCCGCGCGAAAGCTATGCGCAGCCCTTAAACTCAGACATGCAAAATGGAACGCTGCTCGCGGCTGTGGACCTGGGGTCCAACAGCTTTCGCCTCGAAATCGGCCGCTTTGACCACGGCCGCATACACCGCACCGAATACCTCAAGGAAACCGTCCGCCAGGGCAACGGGCTGGACGCCGACCGCAACCTGACCCCGGACGCCATGCAGCGCGGCTGGGACTGCCTGGCGCGCTTCGGCGAACGGCTGGCGGGTTTCAAAAAATACCAGGTCCGCGCGGTCGCCACCCAGACCCTGCGCGAAGCGCGCAACCGCGAGGAATTCCTCGCCCGCGCCCACAAGATCCTCGGCTTTGCCATCGACGTGATTCCCGGCCGCGAAGAAGCCCGGCTGATCTACCAGGGCGTGGCGCACCTGCTACCGCAATCCGATGAACGCCGGCTGGTGGTCGACATTGGCGGGCGCTCCACCGAGATGATCCTGGGCAAGGGCCTGGAAGCGCGCACCATGGAGTCCTACCGCGTCGGCAGCGTGGCCTGGTCCATGAAGTACTTCCCCGACGGCCAGTTCACACAACGCGCCTTCGCCACCGCCGAGGTAGCCGCCAAGGCGGTGCTCGACGAAGCCGTCAACGCCTACCGCGCCGACGCCTGGGACACGGCCTACGGCTCCTCCGGCACCATAGGCGCCGTCAGCGACGTATTGACGGCCGGCGGCTGGCCCGCGGGCCAGGTCACGCGCGAGGGCCTCGATTGGCTGCTGGACCGCCTGCTCAAGGCGCAAAGCGCAGAACGCCTGAAACTCGACGGCATGAAGGACGACAGGCGCGCCGTCATAGGCGGCGGTGTCAGCGTCTTGCGCGCCGTGTTCGACCTGCTCGGCATCTCCCACATGGAAGCCGCCCAGGGCGCCCTGCGCCACGGCGTGCTCTACGACCTGCTGGACCGCGAGCAGGACCTGACCGATTTGCGCTCCACCACCGTGCAGCGCCTGTCCAGCAAATTCAACGCCGATGCCGCGCAGGCCCAGCGGGTCAGCAAGGTGGCCAAACACCTGTTCGTGATGGCCGGCGCCGGCATGCCCGCCGCCGACTCCCTGCGCTTTCAGCGCAAGCTCGAATGGGCCGCGCAGCTGCACGAAATCGGCAGCCAGATATCGCACAGCGATTACCACAAGCACGGCGCCTACATCCTGGACAACGCTGACGCGCCGGGCTTTGCCCTGCCCGAGCTGCACCGCCTCAGCCTGCTGGTGCTGGGCCACCGCGGCAAGCTGCGCAAGCTCGAAGTCAATTTTGAAGACCGGGTGTTCATCCAGCAGCTGCTGTGCCTGCGCCTGGCGGTCATCCTGTGCCACGCCCGGCGCGATCCGGACTTGAAAGGCCTGCAGCTGGAATGCGGCGCCGAACCCGGCCGGATTTTTGTGCTGAACTGCCGAGCCGGCTGGGCGCAGGCCTTTCCGCAATCGGCCCACCTGCTGCAGGAAGAAGTGCTGGCCTGGCAGAAGACGCCGTGGACACTGGTTGTTCCCGGTCCCTGAATCTTCCGTCCTGCACCGCAGGGCCAAGGGGCCGGGTTGACTGCATTCAGATAAACCATATAAACTATATATACGGTTTATTTGACCGCACACCAAAAAGGACCATCCATGGCAACCAGCAAACAAGCAACTGCAAAAACCGCCGCACCGGCACCCGCAACGCCAGCGGCTCCCGTAAAAACCGCGACCAAACCAACCCCGAAAAAGGCATCCCCCGCCAAGGCCCCGGCCGGCAAAAAAGCCACGGTCAAGAAAGCCGTAGTGAAAAAGGCCGGCGCCAAGAAGCCCGCCGCCAAACCCCAGGCAAGCGCCAAGCCGGCCAAAGCCGCCAAGCCGGAAAAAACCAAAAAGCCAAAACTGGTGCGCGACAGCTTCACCATCCCCAAAGCTGAATACGTGGTGCTGGACGACCTCAAGCAACGCGCCGCCCGCCTGACCCGCCCCGCCAAGAAAAGCGAACTGCTGCGCGCCGGCATCAAGCTGCTGGCCAGCGTTTCTGACGCGGCTTTCCTGACCGCACTCGAGCAGGTGCCCGCCATCAAGACGGGCCGGCCTACGCTGGAAAAGTAAGAAGTCCTAGAGAACTTCTGGTGACTGCACGGTCACCACCACGATCTGGTTATGGCCTTCGCGGTCACGGCTGCGCAGCCACCAGACCGACCCTTTCTTCACGGGGCACTCGCTGGCCTGCAGCCCCAGCAGCTGCGCGATGGTTTCGCCCAGAATAGGCTGGTGTCCCACCACCAGGATAGGCGACTTGGACAAAGGCCACTGCACCAGTTCCAGCAACTGCGCCGCGGTCGCGTCGGGCGCCAGTTCATTCCTGATTTTGTATTTGCGCCCCAGCGCCAGCGCGGTCTGCTCGCAGCGCCGTGCCGGGCTCACAAAGATGCGCGCACCTTCGGGCAGCTGGCGGTCCAGCCAGTTGGCCATGCGGGCGGCCTGCTTTTCGCCGCGTGCCGTGAGCGAGCGCTCCAGGTCGCTGCCCCCTTGTGGATCACCTTCTGGCCAGTCTTCCGCTTCCGCATGACGCCACAAGATGAGGTCCATGTCATTTGTCCTGGTGTTGGGGGGCCGAATAGCGGGCCATCAGGGCCGCCTGCGCGCCGTGGCGCGGTGCATCGCCCTGCTGGTTGACGCGCAGGTAGGTGCCGTCGGGCTGCAGGTCCCAGGCGTCGCGCCCGTCGTGCAGGTAGGCCACCAGGCATTCGTCGATGATGCGCCGGCGCAGCACGGGGTCGGTCACCGGCCAGGCCAGCTCCACCCGGCGCAGCATGTTGCGGTTCATCCAGTCCGCGCTCGACAGCAGCAGCGTTTCTTCTTCCGCGCAGCGGAAGTAAAACACGCGTGAATGCTCCAGGAAGCGGCCGATGACGGAACGCACGCGGATGTTGTCGGTCACGCCCGGCACCTGCGCCGGCAGCATGCAGGCGCCGCGCACGATCAGGTCTATCTTCACGCCGCGCTGCCCTGCCCTGACCAGCGCCAGCATCAGGTCCTCGTCGGTCAGCGCATTCATCTTGGCGACGATGCGCGTGTCCTTGCCCTGCAAGGCGGCCTCGCCGAGCGCGTCGATTTTTTCGACCAGCTTGTGGTGCAGCTGGAAGGGGGCGAGCAACAGGTGGTGCAGCTTGGGCAGGCGGCTTTGGCTCGCCAGGTGCACGAACACATTGTCGATGTCGGCCGTCATCAGCGGGTCGGCCGTCAGGTAGCTCAAATCGGTGTAAAGGCGCGCCGTGCGCGGGTTGTAGTTACCGGTGGAAAGATGCGCATAACGCACCAGGTGCCGGCCTTCGCGCCGCGTCACCAGCAGCATCTTGGCGTGTGTCTTCAGGCCGACCACGCCATAGACCACCTGCGCGCCTATGGACTCCAGCATTTCTGCCCAGTTGATGTTGGCTTCTTCGTCAAAGCGCGCCTTGAGCTCCACCACCACCGTCACTTCCTTGCCGCGCCGCACGGCTTCGCGCAGCAGCACCATGAGCTCCGAATCAGCGCCGGTGCGGTAAATCGTCTGCTTGATGGCCAGCACCTGCGGGTCGTTGACGGCCTCGCGCAAAAAGGCCAGCACACCGTCAAAACTCTCGAAAGGCTGGTGGATGGACACGTCGCCCTGCTTGAGACGCTCAAAAAACGACTGGCCAGGCTGCAACTGCGTCGGGTAGCAGGCGCGGTAGCTGGGGAACAGCAGCTTGGGGTCGTTGACCAGGTCCACCAACTGCGTCAGGCGCACCAGGTTGACGGGGCCGTGCACGCGGTACAGCGCCAGCGCCGGCAGGTTGAACTGCCGCAGCAGAAAGCCGGCCAGGTATTCCGAGCAGCCCGCCGACACTTCCAGCCGCACGGCCTGGCCGTAGTGGCGCTGCTCCAGGCCCTGGCGCAAGGCGGTGCGCAGGTTTTTGACGTCGTCTTCGTCCACCGCCAGGTCGGAATGGCGGGTGACGCGGAACTGCGAAAACTGGCCGACGTCGCGGCCGGGAAACAGCTCGGTCAGGTGCGCGCGGATCACGCTGGACAGCGAAACGAACAAGCGGCCTTTGTTGTGGCCATGCGCCGGCATATGGATGAGCCGCGGCAGCACACGCGGCACCTTGACGATGGCGATGTCGTTCTCGCGGCCGAAGGCGTCGTGGCCGCCCAGCCGCACGATGAAGTTGAGCGACTTGTTGGCCACCTGCGGGAAGGGGTGCGAAGGATCCAGCCCGACCGGGATCAGCAACGGCCGCACTTCCCGCTCGAAATACTCCTTCACCCAGCGCCGCTGCGACGCGTTTCGCTCGCCGTGCGAGACCACGCGTATGCCCTGGCGCTCAAAGGCCGGCAGCAGGTCGTCGTTATAGAGGGAGTACTGGCGCGCCACCATGTCGTGCGCGGCGTCCGACAAGGCCTTGAACGACTGCACCGAATACGGCGCCTTCTGCTCATTGGCCTGCGCCGCCGTCAGGTGGGGCGCGGTGCGGACTTCAAAAAACTCGTCCAGGTTGGACGAAACAATGCACAGAAACCTGAGCCGCTCCAGCAGCGGCACGTCGGGGCGCTTGGCCCAGTCCAGCACCCGCTCATTGAAGGCAAGAATGCTGTGGTCGCGGTCCAGGAACTGGACGCTTGGCGCGGCGGCGGCCACCAAGGCGGGTGAAGTGGGCATCAACAAGGCATTTATGTGTCATTAACAACAAGTCACAGTGTTGACTTCTTTCATGACAGTGGCGTGACAGTACTTTTGACTGATGTTGCACCTGCCTGCGATGGCTGGCAAGCAATGCCCTTGGCCCTGTTGTGCCCTGCCGTGACGAGGAAAGACTCGAACAACTGCGCCGCATGGCCCCAGCTGAAGTCCAGGGCCCGCAAGCGCGCTTCATGGCGCGGCACGGCCAGCGCAGCGTAACAAGCCTGTTGCAAATCCTCTTTCATGACACCGCCGTGACAGCTTCCGTCGGCTTTTCCCAGCACTTCCAGAGGACCGTCGACCGGATAAGCCGCAACCGGCGTGCCGGCGGCCATGGCTTCGAGCATCACCAGGCCAAAGGTTTCCGACCGGCTGGGGAACACGAACACGTCGGCCGCGGCATAGACCTTGGCCAGCTCGTCCCGGGCCAGCACGCCCATCCAGCGCACCTGCGGGTAACGCTGCTTGAGCGACTCCTCCAGCGGTCCGACGCCGCAGACCACCTTGGTGCCGGGAATGTCCAGTTTGAGGAAGGACTCGATGTTCTTCTCATACGACACCCGGCCGACAAACAGCGACACCGGCCGCACCAGCGTGCCCATGGGCGGGTGCAGGCGCGGTTGCGGCTCGAAGCCGAAGAGTTCGGTGTCCACGCCGTGCGTCCAGCCGCGCAGGTTCTTGAAGCCGCGTTCCTGCAGCATGCGCAGCACGCCCTGGGTGGGCACCATCACACCCGACGAGGGCCGGTGGAAATGGCGGAACAGCGCATACCCCCAGGACAGCGGGATTTTCAGCGCCGCGTGCAGGATCTCGGGGAACTTGGTGTGGAAAGCCGTCGTGAAGCGCAAGCCGCGTTTGAGGCAGTAGCCGCGCGCCGCCCAGCCCAGCGGGCCTTCGGTGGCGATGTGGATGGCTTCGGGCTGGAAGGCGTCGAGCTTTTCGGTCAGCCCGCGCTTGGGACTCACCGCCAGGTCAATGCCGGCATAACCCGGGCAAGGCCGTGTCTTGAAGAGATTGGGGTGAATCACCTCCACCTGGTGGCCCAGTTCCGAAAGCTCGCGCACCAGTTCCACCAGGGTGGTGACGACGCCGTTGACCTGCGGCTGCCAGGCGTCGGTGATAAGGGCGACCCTCATGCGACCACCGTGGAAGCTACATGGCCGCGGCCCTGCGTTTCGTGGGCCGGCGCCCAGTGCACCAGTTCCAGTGAGCCGTCGAAGTTTTCGACCAGCGCGGTGCGGCTTTCCACCCAGTCGCCGTCGTTGCAGTACAGCACGCCGTTGATGTCGCGCATCTCGGCGCGGTGGATGTGGCCGCAGACCACGCCCTGGTGGCCGCGGCGGCGCGCCTCGTTGGCGACCGCGACTTCGAAGTCGGTGACGTAATTGAGGGCGCTCTTGACCTTTTGCTTCAGGTAGGCCGACAGCGACCAGTAGGGCAAGCCCATGCGCGCGCGCAGGCGGTTCAGGTGGCGGTTGAGTTTGAGCGTGAATTCATACAGGTTGTCGCCCACGTAGGCGAGCCATTTGGCGCACTGCACCACCGCATCGAAGTAGTCGCCGTGGATGATCCACAACTGGCGGCCGTCGGCGGTGGTGTGCACGGCTTCATCGATCACTTCGATGCCGCCGAACTGGTTGCCGATAAATTCACGCGCAAACTCATCGTGGTTGCCGGGCACATAGATGATGCGGCAGCCCTTGCGCGCGCGGCGCAGCAGCTTTTGCACCACGTCGTTGTGCGACTGCGGCCAGTACCAGCGGCGGCGAAGCTGCCAGCCGTCCACGATGTCGCCCACCAGGTAGAGGTTGTCGCTGGGGTGGGCCTTGAGGAAATCCAGCAGCGCCGCCGCCTGGCAACCGGGCGTGCCCAGGTGGATGTCGGAGATGAAGATGGTGCGGTAGCGCTTGCGCAGCGAGTCGTCATCGTCGTGGTCGTCACCGGCCCCGCCGAATCCGTTGCCCAGCGCCCCCATGGCGTCAAACATGTTTCGCATCAGGCCTCCGTGGCGTTGCCCGGCACCGGTTTGCCGGAAAAATGCTTGAGGTAGCGCGGCGGCAGGTCGGCGATGCGCATCATCATGGGCAGGTCGGCCGAGTTGAAATCAGGGTCCCAGGCCGGCGCGCCCAGCACCTTGGCGCCCAGGCGCAAATAGCCCTTGATCAGCGCGGGCGGCTCCACGTCCAGCGTGTCGTCGAGCTTCTCGACCGGCAGCGCCAGGCGTGGCGTAACGCGGTATTCGATGGCGGCCAGGTGGGTTTCACGCACCTGGCGCCAGATGCTGGCGGCAGCGTGGCCACTCGATACGCCGTTGTGCTGCATGGGGATGCTGGCGCAGCCGATCATGGTGTCCAGCTGGTTGCGCGACATGAATTCGGCCAGCGCGCCCCACAGCGCCAGGATGACGCCGCCGTGGCGGTGGTCGGCATGCACGCAGCTGCGACCCAGTTCCACCATGCGCTCGCGCAGCGCGCGCAGCCGTGTCAGGTCGAACTCGGTGTCGCTGTAGGTGCTGCCCACGCGCTTGGCCTGGGTCGGCGTGAGCACGCGGTAGGTGCCGATGACGTCCTGGGTTTCGGCGTCGCGCACCAGCAGGTGTTCGCAATAGTCGTCAAACAGGTCCACGTCGTGGCCGGGCAGCGTCTTGGACAGCGTGGCGCCCATCTCGAGCGCGAAGACCTGGTACCTCAGGCGCTGCGCCTGCCGGACCTCGTCCTGGTGCCGGGCCCAGCTGACCGAAATTTTCCCCACTGGAGCCCTTTGAACAGGGGCTGGACTGACAGCATGACCGCTTTGATGAAGTGACCCCCGTGGCATTGCGACTGGCGACAATGCAAAGGTGGGATTGGGCAGTTCTTTCATGG
>NZ_CALROB020000053.1:0-35056 GCF_943369675.1 Polaromonas sp. YR568
ACCTTTGACTGCACAGCCTCCGCTTCAGGCCGGGGATGCCGTGCAGTCATGGGTTTCATCCGGCCGGAGTCTTTTTGAATGGAAGCTTTCCTCGTCTCCACGGGCATCGTCGCCCTCGCCGAAATGGGCGACAAGACGCAACTCCTCGCCCTTGTCCTCGCGGCCCGCTTCAAAAAGCCCTGGCCCATCGTCGCCGGCATCCTGGTCGCGACCCTGGCCAACCACGCCTTGGCCGGCGCAGCAGGCGCCTGGGTCACCACGCTGGTCGGCCCGCAAATGCTGCGCTGGATTCTGGGCGCCTCGTTTCTGGCCATGGCCGCCTGGATGCTGGTGCCTGACAAGCTGGACGCGGACGAGGAGGAAAAACCGCCGCGCTACGGCGTGTTCTTCACTACCGTGCTGGTGTTCTTCCTGGCCGAAATGGGCGACAAGACGCAGATCGCCACCGTGATGTTGGCCGCGCGCTACGACGCTATCGTCAGCGTGGTGGCAGGCACCACCTTGGGCATGATGCTGGCCAACGCGCCCGTGGTCTGGCTGGGCGAGCGCGTCACGCGCCTGGTGCCGCTGCGCGTCGTGCACATCATCTCGGCGCTGATCTTTGCCTCACTTGGCCTGATGGCGCTGTTGATCAAGGCGTGAGCGGAGTTATCGCAGTACCAGCAGGGGCCGCGGAACTGGCTTTGCCAGGCCGCAGGCGCAGCGGCCCCCTCGGGGGGCAGCGACCCCCACGAAGTGGGGGAGCGTGGGGGTATACTTTGTTCAGCGCCGATTTGCTCAGCTTGCGGGCGCTTAAAAAGTACAGCTAAAGACGACATCCAAAAACCCGGACTCGCTTTAGCGATGCCGGGTTTTTTGTTTTCTGCAGGTGATTTTTTGACGCTTATTGCCACGCCGCTCAGCATGCATTTTGTCGAGGCCTTGCCGCTGCAGAGCGGCGCCTCGATACGCGCCTACGACCTGAGCTATGAGACCTACGGCGAGCTCAACGCCGACAAATCCAACGCCGTGCTGATCTGCCACGCGCTCAACGCCTCGCACCACGTGGCCGGCGTCTACCTCGATGCGCAGGGCCGGCCCATAGACAAATCCGAAGGCTGGTGGGACACCATGATTGGCCCCGGCAAGCCGGTCGACACCGACCGCTTCTTCGTGATTGGCGTCAACAACCTGGGCTCCTGCTTCGGCTCCACCGGCCCCATGCAGCCCAACCCCGACACGCAGGAACTCTACGGCGCCGACTTTCCCGTCGTCACGGTGCAGGACTGGGTCAGCGCCCAGGCGCGCCTGCTGGATCGCCTGGGCATACAGACCCTGGCCGCGGTCATGGGCGGTAGCCTGGGCGGCATGCAGGCCCTGGCCTGGACGCTGCAATACCCCGATCGCGTGCGCCACGCCGTGGTGGTGGCCAGCGCGCCCAATCTCACGGCCGAAAACATCGCCTTCAACGAGGTGGCCCGCCGCGCCATCGTGACCGACCCCGACTTCCACGGCGGGCATTTCTACCGCCACGGCGTGCTGCCCAAACGCGGCCTGCGCATCGCCCGCATGATCGGCCACATCACGTATTTGAGCGACGACGTGATGAACGAAAAATTCGGCCGCCAGCTGCGCCAGGCGGTCGCGGAAACCGTGAACGCCGACGCGCCCTACAAATACACCACGCAGGACATCGAGTTTGAAATCGAAAGCTACCTGCGCTACCAGGGCGACAAATTCAGCGAATACTTCGACGCCAACACCTATCTGTTGATCACGCGCGCGCTCGACTACTTCGACCCGGCCCGCGCCTACGGCGGCAGCCTTACGCAGGCGCTGGCCCATGTGAAGGCCAAATTCCTGCTTGTGAGCTTCACCACCGACTGGCGCTTTTCCCCGGCGCGAAGCCGCGAGATCGTCAAGGCGCTTCTCGATAACCAGCGCGACGTGAGCTACGCCGAAATCGACGCGCCGCACGGCCATGACGCGTTCTTGCTGGAGGACGAGCGATATCTCGGCGTGGTACGTTCCTACTTCCAGAGCAAGGTGGCCGCATGAACCCGACCGTCGACCTCAATGTGCAGCCCTCAGCCGACATGCTGTCCATCGCCCGGCTGGTGCCGCACGGCTCGCGCGTGCTGGACCTGGGCTGCGGCACCGGCGAAATGCTGGACTACCTGATCCGCGAGCGCGGATGCTCGGGCTACGGCGTCGAGATCAACGACGCCAACGTGCAGGCCTGCGTGGCGCGCGGCGTCAACGTGATCCAGCTCAACCTCGAGGAAGGCCTGGCGCTGTTCGGCGACGGCTCGTTCGACGTGGTGCTGCAGATAGACACCTTGCAACACCTGCGCAACGCCGAAACGATGCTGCGCGAAACCGCGCGCGTGGGCCGCGCCGGCGTCGTCGTGTTCCCCAACTTCGGCCACTGGCCGAACCGTCTGGCTGTCGCGCGCGGCCGCATGCCTGTCACCAAGGTGCTGCCCTACCAGTGGTACGACACGCCCAACATCCGCGTCGGCACGCTACAGGATTTTGAAGCGCTGGCGCTGCAGAACCAGCTGGAGATCCTCGATGCCTTCGGCCTGCAGGACGGCCGCGAAGTCCGCTTCTGGCCGAATGCCCGCGCCAGCCGCGCGGTGTTCAAGTTCCAGCGCGGCTAACGCTGGCGCAGGAACACGTTGCGGTGCTAGTATTCGCTCATCGGGATTTCAGCCTCCCGACTCTTCACAGATAGACGGTGTCCCGTCCAAGCGCTGGCAACTCATTGGAGTATTCCGTGGACACCTCTACCCTTTCTGTTCCCTTTATTTCCCCCCAGGATCTCGCTGCCCGCATGGGCCGCGCGGATGCGCCCTTGCTGCTCGACGTGCGACGCGAGGTGAAATTTCGTGAGAGTCCTCACTTGCTCGCGGGCGCCCTGCGCTGCGCGCCCGAAGACGTGGCCGCCTTTGCCGCATCACAGCCGCCGCGCGAGGTCGTTGTTTACTGCGTGTATGGGCATAACGTCAGCGCCGATGCCGTGGCCACGCTGCGGGCCGCGGGCTGGAATGCCTGCGCCCTGGCCGGCGGCATAGAGGGCGGCGAAGATGGCGTGGATACGCCGCAAGACATTGCCCAATGGCGCGCGTTACGGCCGTCCACCATCGCCAAGCGGCCTGGCGGGGGCGCCACCGGCGAGCAGGCGCCGGCGGCCGTGCCCTTTGCCGATGCGCTCAAATTCTGGCTCAAGCTCGGCTTCACCAGCTTCGGCGGGCCGGCCGGGCAGATCGCCATCATGCACCGCGAACTCGTCGAGCAAAAACGCTGGATCAGTGAGCGCCGCTTCCTGCACGCGCTCAACTACTGCATGCTGCTGCCCGGCCCCGAAGCGCAGCAGCTGGCCACCTACATCGGCTGGCTGATGCACCGCACCTGGGGCGGTGTGGTGGCCGGCGCGCTGTTTGTGCTGCCTTCGCTGTTCATCCTGATCGGGCTGAGCTGGATTTACGTGGCTTTCGGCGACGTGCCGCTGGTGGCGGGCCTGTTCTACGGCATCAAGCCCGCGGTGGCGGCCATCGTGCTGCAGGCGGTGCACCGCATAGGCTCGCGTTCGCTCAGGAAGCCATCGCAGGCGCCCATCCTGTGGGCGATTGCGCTGGGCAGTTTTGTCGCGATCTATGTGCTGAAGCTGCCGTTTCCGCTCATCGTGCTGGGCGCGGCGGTGCTGGGCTGGCTGGGGGCGCGCTTCGCGCCGGCGCAGTTTGCCGGCGGCGCCGGGCATGGCGCCGCGCAAAAGGGGTACGGGCCGGCGCTGATCGACGACGACACGCCTACGCCGGAACACGCGCGCTTCAAGCCTTCGCGCCTGGCGGCCGTGTTGGGGGCGGGCGCGGTGCTGTGGCTGCTCCCCATGGGTGTGCTGCTGGCCGCGCAGGGCTGGAACGCCACGCTGACGCAAATGGGCTGGTTCTTCACCAAGGCCGCGCTGCTCACCTTCGGCGGCGCTTACGCGGTGCTGCCTTACGTTTACCAGGGCGCGGTGGAGCAGTTCCACTGGCTGACGGGCCCGCAAATGATCGACGGCCTGGCGCTGGGCGAAACCACACCCGGCCCGCTGATCATGGTGGTGGCTTTTGTCGGCTTTATGGGCGGCTGGGCCAAACAGGTTCTGGGCCCCGACATGCTGTTCCTGGGCGCGGCGCTGGCGGCCACGGTGGTGACCTGGTTCACCTTCCTGCCTTCCTTCCTGTTCATCCTGGCCGGCGGGCCGCTTGTCGAATCCACGCACGGCAAGGTGCACTTCACCGCGCCGCTCACGGCCATCACTGCGGCGGTGGTCGGCGTGATCGCCAGCCTGGCGCTGTTTTTCCTAGCGCACATCGCCATCCAGGCCGGTAGCGGCCCCTGGTGGGCCAGGCTGGACTTTTTTGCGCTGGCCATCACGGCGGGGGCTGCCGTGGCGCTGCTGCGCTACAAGCGTGGCGTGATCCCGGTGATCGCAGGGTCGGCCCTGGCCGGCTTGCTGCTGCGCTTGTCAGGCTTGGCCTGATCGCTGCGGGGTGCTCCGGCGCGGTATGCTCAAGCCCTCGTGATGGAACCCTCCGCCTCCCGCGCACCCCGATCAATGATTCCGCTCCTGGAACGCCTCTTTGGCGACTGGGTGCGCGACGTATCGCCCGCCACTGTGCGGGCCGACGCCATGGCCGGCCTGCTGGGCGCGGTGCTGGTGCTGCCGCAAGGCATTGCCTTCGCGACGCTGGCCGGCCTGCCGCCGGCCTACGGGCTGTACACCGCCGTCATTCCCTGCATCATTGCCGCGCTGTTCGGCTCCAGCCGGCATGTCATGTCGGGCCCGACCAACGCCAACTCGCTGGCCCTGTTCGCCATGCTCTCCCCGCTGGCCATCGCCTTCAGCCCGCTGTATATCCAGCTCGCGTTGGCCGTCACCGTGATGGTCGGCGTCATGCAGTGGCTGATAGGCGCTTTGCGCCTGGGCGTGCTGGCCAACTTCATTTCGCCGGCCGTGCTCTTCGGTTTTACGTCGGGCGCTGCGCTGCTGATCGCCGTGCACGCGTTGCCCGACCTGCTGGGCCTGGCGGCTGCGCCCGAGCACAGCGCGGCGTCCGTGCTGGGGCATGTGCTCACGCACCTGGGCGCCGCCCAGCCGCTGGCGCTGGGCGTCGCGGCCATCACGCTGGGTGTGGCGCTGCTGCTGCGCCGTGTGCGCCGCAACTGGCCTTACATGCTGATCGGCCTCGTGGTGGCCACCGCGCTGGCCTGGGTGTGGAGCCGTTTCCTGCATCCCGATGCCACGCCGTCGGCCTCGTTGCGCACCGTGGGGCAGATTCCCGTGCCCTGGCCGCGTTTTGAAGTGCCGCGCATCAGCTGGGCGCAGGCGGTAGACCTCGTAGGCCTGGCTTTCGCGCTGACCATCGTCGCGCTGGGCCAGGCGATTTCGATTGCCAAGACGGTGGCGCTGCGCTCCGGCCAGCGCATAGACGCCAACCGCGAGTTCCGCGGCCAGGGCCTGTCCAACATCATCGGCGGGTTTTTCTCGAGCTATGTGTCCTGCGGCTCCATGAACCGCTCCATGCCCAACCTGGAAGCCGGCGCGCGCACGCCGCTGGCCTCGGTGTTTTCCGCGCTGCTGTTGCTGGCGCTGGTGGCCATGAGCGCGCAGTTGCTGGCGCAGATTCCCATGGCGGCGCTGGCGGCCCTGCTGGTGCTGGTGGCCTTTGCGCTGCTGGACGGCGCGCGCTGGCGCCAGCTGTTCGCCCTGAGCCGCAGCGACTTCGCCGTCGCGCTGGCCACCATGGTGGCTACCGTCACCATTCGGCTGGAAATCGCGATCCTGCTGGGCATGATTTTGTCGCTGATGTCTTTCCTCTACCGCACGTCAAAGCCTGCCATGCGCACCATGGGCTTTGACAGCCGCGGGCTGGACCGCCAGTTTGTGGTGATCGACAACTCGCCCGATGCGGGGCTGGAGGCGACCAAAACGCCGGCACCGGAAGGGCCCGAGGACCCGCCGCGCCAGGTGCTGCCGGAATGCCCGCAGCTCAAGCTCTTGCGCATGGAAGGCGAGGTTTACTTCGGCGCAACCCAGCACGTGGCCGACATCCTGCATGCGCTGCGCACCCAGCCGCAACCGCAAAAACACCTGCTGGTCATGGGCAAGAGCATGAACTTCATCGACCTGGCCGGCGCCGAACTGTGGGAGGTTGAGCTCGCCGCGCGACGCGCGATGGGTGGTGACCTGTACTTCCACCGGCCGCGGCCCGAGGTGATCCGCATGTGGCGCAAGACGGGTTTCACGAGCGTGCTCGGCCCCGAGCACCAGTTCCCCGACAAGTTCACCGCCATCTCCACCATCTTCAACAAGCTGGATCCGGAAATCTGCCGGCGCTGCACCGCGCGCATATTCTGGGAATGCAAAACCGCGCCCGGCCCCGATACGCCCACCACCTGAAACCCATGCCCCAATTCGCCGCCAACCTCAGCTGGCTGTACACCGAGCTTCCCATGGCCGAACGCTTTGCCGCCGCCGCGCGCGACGGTTTCACGGCGGTGGAAATCCTCTCGCCCTACGCCTGGGCGCCGCAGGAGCTCAAGGCCATCCTGCAACAGCACGGCCAGCAACTGGTGCTGTTCAACGCGCCGCCGGGCGGCGTGGATGTGGCGAGCATCGAAAAAGCCTGGAGCTCCGCGCAAAAAGGCACGGCCTGCCTGCCGGGCCATGAGGCCGAGTTCCGCGCCGGCATCGCCATCGCGCTTGAATATGCGCAGGCCCTCGGCTGCCCGCGCATCCACGTCATGGCGGGCATAGTGCCCGCCGGCGTGGAGCGCGAAGCGGTGCAAGCCACCTATGTCAACAACCTGCGCGAGGCGGCCGTGCTGGCGGCCAAGGTGGGTGTGGACCTGCTGATAGAACCCATCAACACGCGCGACATCCCGCGCTTCTTTTTGAACCGGCAGGACCACGCGCATGAAATCATCCGCGAAGTGGGCGCGGCCAACGTCAAGGTGCAGATGGACCTCTACCACTGCCAGGTGGTGGAAGGCGACCTGGCCATGAAGCTGCGCAAATACCTGCCCACGGGCCAGGTCGGCCATTTGCAGATCGCCGGCGCGCCGGGACGCAACGAGCCCGACGTCGGCGAGGTCAACTACCCCTACCTGCTGGCGCTGCTCGACGAGCTGGGTTATGACGGCTGGGTCGGCTGTGAGTACAAGCCGCTGCGCGGCGCCCAGGCCGGCGCCACGCCGGACGGGCTGGGCTGGCTGAAAAAATTTCGCGAACGCGCCTGAGCGCGTTCGGCGGGGTCAGCGCGCGCGGCGAAACGTCAGGTTGATACGCCGGCCGCCCAGCCGTGCGTGCTCACCTTGGGCCAGCGGCGCCACGCCGTGATGGGCCAGCCGCGACGGGCCGCCCCACACGGCCACGTCGCCATGCTGCAGGCGGTAGCGCGCAGGCTTGTCGCCACGGTTCAGGCCACCGAACAGGAACACCGCCGGCAAGCCCAGCGATACCGACACGATGGGCGCGTCCATCGTGCCTTCGTCCTTGTCCTGGTGCAGCGAGAGGCGGGCGCCGGGTTCATAGCGGTTGATCAGGCAGGCGTCGGGACGGAAATTGTCAAAGCCCGCTTCCGCCGCCGCGCGCAATGCCAGTTCAGCAAAGCAGGCGGGCATAGCCGGCCAGGGCTTGCCCGACAGCGGGTCTTTCGCGTCATAGCGGTAGCCGCTGCGGTCGGACACCCAGCCCAGCGCGCCGCAGTTGCTCATGGCCACCGACATGGTGTAACCGCCCGGCGTGACCAGGTGGCGCAGCGGCGCGGCTGCGGTGACTGCTTCCACGGCCTGCAGCAGGGCCTCGTCCACGCCGAGCGCAAAACCGCGCAGCAGCGCGGCGCCGGGCGCAATCACCTTGGGCGCCGCATAAGGCGCCGGTGCGTCGTCGAAAAGCCCCAGGGTCAAACCATCTCCTTTGCGGTGCGAGCGGCCAAGTCACTGCGCGTCATGAAAAATAATCCCCAGCGTATGGCGGTGTCCGCTGCGCACGGTGCTCACGCCGTGCCGCATGTTGACCCGGTGAAAACCCCGGCTGCCCTGCACAGGGCGGTGGTGCACGGCGAACACCACGGCATCGCCCTGCGTGAGCGGCACCACCTCGGGTCGTGACTGCATGCGCGGGCGTTGCTCGGTCAGTACAAATTCGCCGCCGGTAAAGTCTTCGCCCGGGCGCGACAGCAGCACCGCGACCTGGATGGGGAACACATGTTCGCCGTACAGATCCTGGTGCAAGCAGTTGTAGTCGCCGGGCCCGTATTGCAAGAGCAGTGGCGTGGGCCGTTGCTGGCCGGCCGCGTGGCAGCGCGCGAGGAAATCGGCGTGGGCAGTGGGATAGCGGACGTCTATGCCCATGGCTTCGTTCCAGGCATTCGCTACGCCGACCAGGCGCGGGTAGAGCGTGGCGCGCAGATTCGCAACAATGTCCGGCAGCGGGTAGCTGAAATACTGGTATTCGCCCTGGCCGAAGCCGTGGCGCTGCATTACCACGCGGCTGCGGAAGCGGTGCGTGTCCGCATACAGGCCGGCGACGGCTTCGCATTCCCGTGCGTCCAGCAAGTGCGGGAGCACGGCGCTGCCGTGGTGGCTCAGCGTGGCTGTGGTGTGGGCCCACTCATCCTCCCCGCCGCCAACGGCATCTGGAAACAGGGTGGGTGCATCGGTAACAAGAGGCATGTAGCAGTCCGTGGGGCGATGGAACATCCACCAACACCCTCAGGATAAATCCGGCGGCTCGCTCACGCTAGCCGGATCCGGACATTCCATTCAACGCGGCTCAGGCCGCCAGCTCGCTCAGGATCGGACAGTCCGGCCGGCTGTTGCCCTGGCAGCAATGCGCCAGGTGGCCCAGGGTCTGCTTCATGGCTTCCATCTCGGCGATGCGGCGCTCCAGGTCGGCCACGTGGGCCAGCGCAATGCGCTTGACGTCCGCGCTGGCACGGCGCTTGTTCTGCCACAGCTTGAGCAGCTCGGTGATCTCGGCCATGCTGAAACCCAGCGCACGGGCGCGGCGTATGAAGCGCAGCGTGTGCACCTCTTTCCCGCCGTACTGGCGGTAGCCCGCGTCGGTGCGGTGCACCGTGGACAGCAGGCCCAGCGATTCGTAGTGGCGAATCATCTTGGCCGACACGCCGGAGCGCGCGGCGGCCTGGCCGATGTTGAGCGGGCCGGCGTCGACCGCGTCAAGGGTGTCAGTGGCTTCATTCATGGGTGCTTCCTTTCCAGCGGCGCAGCAGCAGGGCATTCATCACCACGCTGGCGCTGCTCAGCGCCATGGCGGCGCCGGCGATCACGGGGCTCAAAAAGCCCAGCGCAGCCAGCGGGATGCCGACCAAGTTGTAAACAAAAGCCCAGAACAGGTTCTGGCGAATCTTGGCGTAAGTGCGGCGTGAAATATCAATGGCGTCGGCCACCAGGGAAGGATCGCCGCGCATCAGCGTGATACCGGCCGCATGCATGGCCACGTCGGTGCCGGTGGACATCGCGATGCCCACGTCGGCGGCCGCCAGCGCCGGCGCATCGTTGATGCCGTCGCCCACCATGGCCACGCGCCCGCCCTGCGTTTGCACGCCGATTTTCAGCTGCCCGATGATGGCGGCCTTGTCTTGCGGCAGCACCTGGCTGTGCACGATGTCCATGCCCAGTTGCCGCGCCACGGTTTCGGCGCTGCCGCGGTTGTCGCCGGTCACCAGGGCGGTCTGTATGCCCAGCGCGTGCAGGCGGGCAATAGCAGGCCCTGCGCTGGTTTTGAGCGTGTCCCCGAAGGCCATCAATCCCAGCAAGCGGGGTGTGTCACCGGCTTCGGCCAGCCAGGACACCGTGCGGCCCTGGGCTTCAAGCGCTTTGGCGCGCGCGCTCAGCGCCGCGAAAGTATGGAGGTCCAGCCCCAGCTCCTGCATGAAGCGCGGGCTGCCGAGCCGGAGTTCGCGGCCGGCGACTATTGCGGCCATGCCGCGCCCCGCGACGGCGCGCAGCTGTGTAGCTGCCGGGATTTCAATCTGTTGTTCCATCGCGCGCCGCGTCACGGCGCGGGCCAGCGGGTGTTCACTGCCTGACTGGATGGCGGCGGCCCAGGCCAGCAGTTCATCCGCTGCGATGGCGTTGGGCTCCAGCGCCACCAGTTCAGGCTTGCCTTCCGTCAGCGTGCCGGTCTTGTCGAAGGCCACGACCTTGACGCCGTGCGCCACCTCCAGCGCCTCGGCGTCCTTGATCAGGATGCCCTGGCGGGCGGCGGCGCCGGTCCCCACCATGATGGCGGTGGGCGTGGCCAGGCCCAGCGCGCAGGGGCAGGCAATCACCAGCACGGCAACCGCATTCAGGATGGCGGCCTCCCAGTCCTGCGTGGCCAGGCCCCAGCCCAGCAGCGTCACCAGGGCAATGGCGATGACCACCGGCACGAACACGGCGCTGACCTGGTCGACCAGCCGCTGTATGGGCGCTTTTTTGGCCTGCGCCGACTCCACCATGCGCACGATGCGCGCCAGCGTGGTTTCCGCACCTATGGCCGTGGTGCGCACCACGACCAGGCCTTCGGCATTGACCGCACCGCCCGTCACATGCTCGCCCGCGTGTTTGGCGACCGGCAGGCTTTCGCCGGTGATCAGCGATTCGTCCACCTGCGTGGCGCCTTCCACGATCTCACCGTCCACCGCGATGCGTTCGCCGGGGCGCACCACCACTAGGTCGCCGAGCTGAATGTCTTGCAGGGCGACGTCTTCGTCTTTGCCGCCCTGGCGGCGGCGCGCCGTGTCGGGCCGCAGTGCCTGCAACGCGCGGATGGCGGCCGTCGTCTGGCGCTTGGCGCGGGCTTCCATCCATTTGCCCAGCAGCACCAGCGTGATGACGACGGCCGAGGCTTCGAAATACAGGTGGGCCATGCCGTGGCCGCCGTGGCGCAGCAGCTGGTAGACGCTCAGGCCGTAGGCCGCCGACGTGCCCAGGGCGACCAGCAGGTCCATGTTGCCGGTGCGGGCGCGCAGGGCGCTCCAGCCCGCGCGGTAAAAACGCGCGCCCAGCCAGAACTGCACCGGCGTGGCGAGCAGCCACTGCAGCCAGCCGTCCAGCATCCATTCCTTGCCGAACAGCGCGCCCACCATCGGCAGTGCGAGTGGCGCGGACAAAACAGCCGCCAGTGCGATGGGCCACCACGCGGCGGCGGGTTTGTCCACGGGAGCGCCGGAGGCGGGGATTTCGCACGCCTGGTAGCCGGCCCTGGCCACCGCCGCCATCAGCGCGGGCAGCAACGCACCCCCGCCGGCTGTGCTGACCTCGGCGGTTTCGGTCGCCAGGTTGACGCTGGCCGACAGCACCCCGGGCACCTGCTTGAGCGCTTTTTCGACCCGCGACACGCAGGAGGCGCAGGTCATACCGCCGATCTGGAGTTGCAGGGTTTGCGTAGCGATGGCGTAACCCGCTTTGGTGACGGCCGTCTTCAGCGCATCTATGCCGACGTCCCCGCGCGCCTTGAGGCTGGCCTGCTCGGTCGCGAAGTTGACGCTGACGTCCTGCACGCCGGGGACATCGGCCAGCGAGCGCTCCACGCGCGCCACGCAGGACGCGCAGCTCATGCCCTCGATAGGGAACTGCCACTCGGTCAGCGTGGCCGCGGTGGGCGGTGTTTCTAAGGTAGATGTGATGTTCATGGGGATAGTCTGAACCTTACCACCATGGGAGGGTCAAGCGCTATGGCGCAATAGCCCTGGATCGGGGCAGGGCTTGGCGGGCCGCGCTTGACCCTGCCCCCATGGGAAGGTTCAGACTCCTGTTCTTTAACGACACTAGGAATCTTTCGATGGACTTCAACATCCCCGCCATGAGCTGCGGCCACTGCGCCGGCGTCATCACCCAAACCATCAAGGCGCTGGACCCGGCCGCGCAGGTCAACGTGGACCTGGCGTCCAAAAAAGTCGTGGTGGAATCCTCGCAGGACCGGCAAATCGTGGCGAAGGCGCTCGCAGAGGCGGGTTATCCCGCACAGTAAGGCGCCAATATCCGACGGGGAAGGCGGTTTGGGCGTCGATAGAATGGCCCTTCCTTCCTCCTTAGAAGCCGCCTAGTGTCCGACCGATCCGCCGTCCTCCCCCAATACCTGTTCCCCAAGCAGGCGCTGACTGCCTTTGCCGGTTTCGTGGCTTCGCGCGAGCGCGGCTGGGTCACCACGGAAATCATCCGCCGCTTTGTCGCCAAGTACCAGGTCAACATGGACGAGGCGCTCAATTCGGACATCGCCAGCTACCTCACCTTCAACGACTTCTTCACGCGCGCGCTCAAGCCCGGCGCGCGGCCGCTCGCCGCGGCCGAGCTGGTGTCGCCGGTGGACGGCGCGATCAGCCAGTTCGGCGCCATCGAGAAAGACCAGATCTTCCAGGCCAAGGGCCACAGTTATTCCACCACCGCGCTGGTGGGCGGCGACGCGGCGCTGGCGGCCGACTACCAGGACGGGCATTTCGCGACGCTCTACCTGAGCCCCAAGGACTACCACCGCATCCACATGCCGGCAGGCGGGCGGCTGGTGCGCATGATTTATGTGCCAGGTGAGCTGTTTTCCGTCAACCCGGTCACCGCGCGCGGCGTGCCCGGGCTGTTCGCGCGCAATGAGCGCGTGGTCTGCGTGTTTGAATCGGCGCGCGGGCCTTTTGTGCTGGTGCTGGTCGGTGCCACCATCGTCGGCAGCATGGCCACGGTGTGGCACGGCGTGGTGAATCCGCCGCGCGGCAAGGTGGTGCGGCAATGGGACTATCCCGACGAGCCGACCTCGGCGATCCGCCTCAAGCAGGGCGAAGAAATGGGCCGCTTCCTGCTGGGCTCCACGGTAGTGATGCTGTTTCCCAAAGGGCCGCTGCAGTTCAACCCCGAGTGGGCGCCCGGCCGCGAAATCCGGCTCGGCGAAGCCATGGCGGTCTACGGTTAGGCGGAAGGCGTGAATCCGAGGCGGTTTAAAAACGCCATGGCCGCGGCCGGCGCCCTTTCCTTGGCGCCATTGATGAAATACACAAACACGTCGCGCGGCTTGCCTTGTGCGGGCACGTCCTCCAGCATCGGCAGGTCGGCCGGCGCATCGCCTGCGGCCCACTGACGTGCACGCGCCGCCCAGGCATCCAGCGCGCCTTCCTCATAACCGGTTTCCAGCCCAGCCTCGCTCATCATCAGCCGGGCATAGGCAAAGTCGCCCGTGAGGTCGGCAAAAGACGGGAATTTGTCAGCGTCGGTAAACACGGTGGCGACCTTGTAACGGCGCGCCAGCGCCAGGTAGTCGGGCGACATAAAACTTTCGTGCCGCACGTCGACCACGTGGCGCAGCGTCCGGCCGTCCACCTGCCTGGGCAGCAGCGCCAGGAAGGTCTCGAAATCCCCGGGCTCAAACACCTTGCCGGGCATGAACTGCCAGACGATGGGGCCCAGCTTGCCGCCCAGTTCGCTGATGCCGCTTTCCGTGAAACGCTGGATGGACTCACCCGCCTCGGCCAGCACGCGGCGGTTGGTCGCGTAGCGCGAGGCCTTCAGGGAAAACACGAAGTTGTCGGGTGTCTCGTCATGCCACTTTTTGAAGCTGGCCGGCTTGAGCGTGCCGTAATAAGTGCCGTTGACCTCGATGGCGCTGAGCCGGCGGCTGGCGTATTCGAGTTCCCGGCTGTGCGGCAGGCCCGGCGGGAAAAAGTTGCTCCGCCAGGGCTCGAAGGTCCAGCCGCCCACGCCCGCGCGTATGCGGGAATGGGGCGTGGCGGTGGAAGAAGCGGGCTGTGCGCGGCTTGCTGGTGTCATGGCGGCTCCGTGGCGTACTTTGTACTTGTCTGTTCTCTCGTCTAAATAGAGGGGAAAGAAGAGGGGATATCTTTGCCCTTGCCCGCCGCGGGCGCTGTAGGCCGAAAACCCGAATTGCGGGTCTTGCGGTGCTCGGTGGCGCGGTGTGTGTCGGAAGCGTACAGTAGCAGTTGCCGCAGCAAAACGCTGCCCTAAAAAGCCGTCTTTTTTCTCTCCCCCGGAGTCTTTCCATGAACGCCCCACTGCACCGCGAAATCCCCGCCAGCATCCTCAACGCCGCCCAGGCCCTGTCCCAGGTCACTGCCCAGTGGGACGGCGACATCGTCAAACAGATCACCGACTACATCTCCATCCCCGCCAAGTCCCCCACCTTCGACAGCGACTGGGCGCAGCACGGCTACATCGACACCGTCATGCGCAATGCGGCGGCCTGGGTCGAGGCGCAGAAGGTCGAAGGCCTCACGCTGGAAATCGTGCGCCTGGAAGGCCGCACGCCGGTGCTGTTTTTTGAAATCCCCGCGACGCGCGCCGACTCAACGCAAACCGTGCTGATGTACGGCCACCTCGACAAGCAGCCCGAGTTCACCGGCTGGCGCAACGACCTGAGCCCCTGGGCCGCCAAATACGAGGACGGCAAGCTCTACGGCCGCGGCGCCGCCGACGACGGTTATGCGGTCTATGCCAGCATCGCCGCGGTGCAGGCGCTCAAAGCGCAAAACGTGCCGCATCCGCGCATCGTCGGCCTGATCGAAACCTGCGAGGAAAGCGGCTCCTACGACCTGCTGCCTTACGTCAATGCCCTGCGCGAGCGCATGGGTGACGTCGCGCTGGTGGTGTGCCTGGATTCCGGCGCGGGCAATTACGACCAGCTGTGGCTGACGACCAGCCTGCGCGGCAACGCGGCGGGCGTGCTCAAGGTCGAAATCCTCACCGAAGGCGTGCACTCCGGCGACGCCAGCGGCCTTGTGCCCTCGAGCTTTCGCATCATGCGCCAGGTGCTGGACCGCCTTGAAGACAGCAAGACCGGCCGCCTGCTGCCGCAGAGTTTTCACTGCGAAATCCCGGCCGACCGGCTGGTCCAGGCGCAGGCCACCGCCAAGATCCTGGGCGAGGAAATCTACAAGCGTTTTCCGTGGGCGCACTACGACTGCGAAGGCTCCAGCACCTTCGCGCTGCCGACCACCACCGACCCGGTCGAGGCCTTGCTCAACCGCACCTGGCGCCCCACGCTGAGCGTGACGGGCGCCGAAGGCTTTCCGGCGCTCAAGGATGCGGGCAACGTGCTGCGCCCCTACACCGCCTTCAAGCTGTCGCTGCGTTTCCCGCCGCTGATCGACGCGAGCGCCGCGGTGCAGGAACTCAAGACGCTGCTCGAAGACAACGCGCCCTACCAGGCCAAGGTCACGTTTGAAAGCAACGGCGGCGCGACCGGCTGGAACGCGCCCAGCACCGTGCCCTGGTTTGAGAACGCGCTCAACGACGCCTCGCAAAGCTTTTTCGGCGCGCCTTGCGGCACCATAGGCCAGGGCGGCACCATTCCGCTGATGAGCATGCTGAGCAAGGGTTTCCCCAAGGCGCAGATGATGGTCTGCGGCGTGCTGGGCCCCAAGAGCAATGCCCACGGCCCCAACGAATTCCTGAACGTGCCCTATGCCAAGAAGCTGACCGCCGCGGTCGCGCACGTGATGGCCCGCGTTCCCGGCTGAATCGGGTGCGCTCTTCTTTCTTGCGCCGCGGCTTGCCCGGCGCGGACCTTCCAGGCCAGGCTTGCGCCGCCGCATGCACTCGACCGTCCTAGCGCCTTTCACCGCCCGCGACGGCGAGAACCTGGCCTTGTACGAATGGCCGCTGGATGCCTGGGCCAGTGAAACAGGCCACCGCGTGCTGCCGCCGCGCGCCGTCGTGCTGCTGGTGCACGGCCTGGGGGAGCACGCCAGCCGCTATGAGCATGTCGCGCACCGGCTGCTCGAATGGGGTTTCGCGGTGCGCGCCTACGACCAGCGCGGCCATGGTGAGTCGGGCGGCGCGCGCGGTGTGCTGCCGAATGAAAGCGCCCTGCTGGACGACCTGGCCGAAGTGGTCGACGATACGCGGCTGCGTTGCATGCGCCTGCTACAGGGCGACGATGCCTACGACGACCCGCCGCCACCGCCCTCCGCCGTTCACCTGCCGCTGATCCTCCTGGGCCACAGCCTGGGCGGCCTGGTCGCAAGCCGTTTTGTCGCGCTGGGCATACGCCCGGTGGAGGGCCTGGTGCTGTCCTCGCCGGCGCTGGATGCGGGGCTCAACCCCTTGCAAAAGCTGCTGCTGGCCTTTATGCCCAAGCTGCTTCCCGACCTGTGCCTGGGCAACGGCCTGGACGTGCGGTATCTCTCGCACGATCCCGAGGTGGTGAAAAAATACCAGGCCGACCGGCAGGTGCACAGCAGGATTTCGCCCCGGCTGGGCAAGTTCATCGCCACGGCCGGCCCGGCGACGGTGGCCGCCGCCACGCACTGGCGCACGCCCACGCTGCTGATGTATGCGGGTGCGGACCGCCTGGTCAACCCGGCGGGCAGCCGCGCTTTCGCGGACAACGCCATCGGGTCACAGGCCGTCACGCCCGGCACCGTGACCGCGCGTTGCTTTGAGGGCCTCTACCACGAGATCTTCAACGAGACCGATTCGGCGCCTGTGTTCGACACACTCAAATCCTGGCTGGACGCGCGCTTCTAAACGCCGGCGGCGGCGCCGCTTTTGCGCTGTCCCAACGCCAGCCAGGCCAGCGCCGCCCCCGTCAGCCCCAGCGGCAACAGCGAACCCAGGTTCAGCAATGCCCAGCCCTGCGTGGTCACCAGCACGCCCGAGGCCAGCGATGAAACCGCCAGCACGGCAAAGATGCAGAAGTTGAGCGCGCCCTGCGCCTTGTCTTTTTCTTCGGGGCGGTAGGCCGTCAGCGCCAGTGTGGTGGCGCCGGTGAAGAGGAAATTCCAGCCCAGGCCCAACAGAAAGAGCGCCGCCAGGAACTGCTTCAGGTCCACGCCCGTGAGCGCGATCAGCACGCACAGCACGTTCAGCGCCAGGCCCACCGCCATGATGGGCAGGGTGCCGAAGCGGCGTATCAGGTGGCCGGTGAAAAAACCGGGCGCGAACATGCCGATCACGTGCCACTCCAGCACCAGCGCGACGCTGGAAAACGGCAGGCCGCAGACCTGCATGGCGATCGGCGTGGCGGCCATCAGGAGGTTCATCACGCCAAAACCCAGGGCGCCGGCCGCCGCGGCCACGATAAAGACGGGTTGCCGCATGATCTCGGAAAGCGGACGACCTCCCCGGGCCGCATGCGCTTCGGGCGGCGGCGGAAACCGGATGAAGGCCAGCAGCGCCATGGACAGCAAGGCAACGCCGGCCAGCGCGAGGTAAGCGCCGGCAAAAGGCACGTCGGTCAGCCCGCGTGTGTAGGACGCGAGGTTGGGCCCGGCGACGGCGCCCAGCAGGCCGCCGGCCATCACCAGCGAAATGGCTTTTTCACGGAAGGCCGGCAGGGCCAACTCGGCCGCGGCAAAGCGGTAGAGCTGCGCATTGGCGTTGTAGTAGCCGGCCACCACGGTCGCGGCCACCAGCAGCCAGAAATTTTTACCGTAGGCCGCATAGCAGCACAGCAGGGCCGAGGCCACGGCCACCAGCAGGCCCAGCTGGAATGAGGTTTTACGGCCGAAGCGTGTCTGCGTGCGCGCCACCACAGACGTCGACAACGCGCCGCCCACCACATAACCCATGACCGGCAAAGTCGCCATCCAGCCCAGCGGCGCGAGGTTCAGGCCGACCAGGCCGTTGATGGCGATGAAGGTGACGTTGTTGGTGAGAAACAGGCCCTGGCACACGGCCAGCAGCCAGAGGTTGGGGTTCATCCGGCCGCGCCCAGCGTCAGCAGGGACAGGCAGGCCAGCGGCGCGGTTTCAGCCCGCAGCACGCGCGGGCCCAGCGTGACGGGGCCAAAGCCGCAGGCGATGGCCGCGGCCGCTTCGGCGGGGCTGAGGCCGCCCTCGGGGCCGCTTAAAAACGTCAGGGCGCCGCTGCCCGCCACCGCCTGGGCCAGCGGGCGGCTGCCTTCTTGCAGTGACAGCAGCAGGCGGGTTCCGTTTGCGGCCGCGGCGCCCTTGAGCCAGTCGGCCAGCGTGGCGACGTCGTGGATCAGCGGCACGCGGCTGCGGCCGCATTGCTCACAGGCGGCGACGGCCACACCGCGCCAGTGCGCGATTTTTTTGTCGGCCCGTTCGCCCTTGATGCGCAGCACGCTGCGCTCGCTTATCAGGGGCTGGATGCTGGCGGCGCCCAGTTCGGCGGCTTTTTCAACCAGCCAGTCCATGCGCTCGTTGGCCGGCATGGCAACGGCCAGATGGATGGCGCGGCCTGCCTCGCGCGCCGTGGGGATGTAGGCGCCTACGATCACTTCGACGTCGCTGCGGCCCATGCGCGCGACGGTGGCTTCGAACTCTCCTTCGCTGCCGGGCAGGCCGTCGCCCTGGCCGTTGAACAGCGAGAGGGCATCCCCGGGCTGCAGCCGCAGGACCTGCACATGGCGGGCGGTGGCCGGTGGCAGCTGGACGGTCGAGCCCGTCGCCAGTGCCATGTCCGCGTAGAAACGGGCTGTCACGGCGTGGCCTTGGCTTTTGGGAGGGTGTGGGGCAGGGGCATCATGGAGGGAAAGGCGTCGCCTTGGGTGGAGCGGGTATACGGGGCGCGGGCCGGCCTGGCCTCAAAACGTGTAGCCCACACGGGTTTCATTGCCTTCGATCTCGTCGAGCAGCACCATCAGCGGCCCCAACTGCCGGTAGCGCGCGGCGGTGTTGCGGGCGTATTTGATGAAGCGCGGCGTGTCGGCCAGGTACTTGGGCTTGCCGTCGCGCAGCGTGAGGCGCGCGAAAATGCCCAGAATCTTCAGGTGGCGCTGCAGGCCCATCCATTCCACGGCGCGGTAGAACTCGCCGAAATCGTCGCCGACCGGCAGCCCCGCCTTGCGGGCCCTTTGCCAGTAGCGAACGGTGATGTCCAGCACAAAATCCTCTTCCCAGGTGAGGAAGGCATCGCGCATCAGGCTGGCGATGTCGTAGGTGATGGGGCCGTAGACGGCGTCCTGGAAATCCAGCACGCCAAGGCCTGTCGCGCCGCGCTCAGAGGCCATGGAATTTTCCGACGGGCCGCCCCTGGGAAAATTAGCCCCAATTCCAGGTGCAAGGGGCAGCGTACCGCCGTAGGCACGCGAAGCGACAAGCGTGGGGGCTATTAGATTGCGCGGCATGAAGTCGCGGTGCACGAACACGCGCGCGCCGTCCAGCGAGTTCAGGTTGCTGGCCTTGATCTGCGCGAACAGGCCGTCCAGCTTGTCCTGCAGGCCGGTGTCCAGCGCCAGGCCGCGGTGCTTGCCGACATACCACTCGGGAAACAGCGACAGCTCGCGCGACAGCAGGGCATCATCGTAGGGCGGCAGCACGCCGGGCTGCGAGGCGAGTTGCCAGCCCACAAGGGCCTCGATCGCATCGACATACAAGTCGTAGTGCGCCTGTGTGGGGCTGGCAACGGCGTCAACCCTGGCGGGCGGGGCGATCACCTCCATCATGGTCCTGGCGCCCAGGTCGCTCAGCAGCATGAAGCCCAGGGGCTCATCCCATGCCAGCACGCGGGGCGCGTTCAGCCCCGCGTCCGCGATCAGGCCGGCGATTTTGACGAAAGGCCTGCAATCTTCCTGCGCGGGCGGCGCGTCCATGATGATGAAGCTGCCCTTCGCAGCGGCGCCATCCACCCGGAAGTAGCGGCGAAAGCTGGCATCGGCGGACGCCGGCCTCAGCGTGCCGGCCTGCAGATGGTGCTGGCCGGCCACGGCGGACAGCCAGCCGTCGAAGGCGGCGGCGCGTGCCGGATCTGCCCAGGCGATGGACGGCGCGGTCATGCTTGCGCAGCCTTCGGCGGGCTCAGCGTCTTTATTCCGGGGATGGGGTGGAGGGTCATGGATAATCGGGCCTGATTTTACAAACGGGTTTATCTCACATAAACGATGCGCCGCGCATCCCCCTCGCCTTTTATTCTCTCCCCGGTAGCTCTTGCTGTCTCCAGGCTGGTCGTGTTTTGCGCCACCCTGGGGATGGCTGCCGCAGGGACGGCGCACGCCCAGGCCGTGCCCGCGGCGCCTGAGCCCGCGCGGGGAGCTTCCGCCGCCACGCCGGCGGAGATGGCGCAGACCGAAGGCGTGTTAAAGCTCAGGCCCGCGCCCAAGCTGGCCGAGGAAATCTCCAACAACCCGCAGGACCGGGGCCCCACATTCATCTTTGGCGACCGGGTGACGGGCCGCCCCGACCTGGAGACGGTGATCGACGGGAACGCGGAACTGCGCCGTGGCGCGACCTCCATCCGCGCCGACCGCATCGAGTACTACCAACCCGACGACCAGATGAAAAGCCGCGGCAACGTCCGCGTCAACCGGGCCGGCAACCGCTTCGAAGGCCCCGAGCTGGAACTCAAGCTGGACCGCTTCGAGGGCTTCTTCACCACGCCCGATTACCGGTTCCTCAGCAACGGCGGCAACGGCCGGGCCGAACGGGTGGACTTTCTCGATGAAAAGCACCTGACGGCCCAGCGCGCCAGCTACACCACCTGCGAGCGCGACGACGAGGCGAGTTGGGAGCCCGCCTGGGTGCTGCGGGCCAGGAGTTTCGAGTTCGACCTGGACAACGAAGTGGGTGTGGCCAACGGCGCGGTGGTGCGCTTCAAGGATGTGCCCATCCTGGCATTTCCCAAAGTCAGCTTTCCGCTGAGCGACAAGCGCAAATCGGGCTTGCTGCCGCCGACCGTGAGCATGGGATCGACGGACGGCTTTGAATTTCGCCAGCCCTATTATTTCAACATCGCACCGAACCGGGACGCCACGTTTTCACCGGCACTCCTGAGCAAGCGCGGCCTGGACCTGGCCGGCGAGTTTCGCTACCTGGAGCCGACCTCCAGTGGCGCGCTGCGCGGCAACTACCTGCCGGGTGACAAGCTGCGTGATCGTGACCGGTGGTCCTATAGCTACCAGCACATCGGTACCATCAATACCGACCTGCCTTTCGTGCGCGACGTGAACGTCAACCTCAACATGAACCGCGTCAGTGACAACGATTACTGGCGTGACTTCGCGGCCCCCGCGGGCTCCACCACCCAGCGCCTGTTGTCCCAGGACGTCAATCTCTCCTGGGGTACGGGCAATCTTTCCACGACCATGCGCGCCTTGAAATGGCAGACGCTGCAGGACGTGACCTCGCCCATCGTTCCGCCCTATGACCGCCTGCCGCAGTTCACCGCCACCTACAGCCGGGTGGACGCCCCCCTGGGGCGCCTGGGCAACGGCTTTGACTGGTCCATCGAGGGCGACTACACCCGCTTTTCCGCGGACAGCCGCCTGACAGGGCAGCCCAACAGCGATCGCGCCTTTACACGCTTGCAGCTCGCCCGGCCCTGGTTGTCGGCCGCCGGTTTCATCACGCCCAAGGTGCAGCTGCATGCTACGAGCTATCAGTTTGACTCCATGCTGCCGAACGGGGCCAAAACGGCGTCGCGCGTCGTTCCCACCTTCAGCCTGGACAGCGGCCTGCAGTTTGAACGCAATACCAGTTTCCTGGGCCGCGCCTTCACCCAGACGCTGGAGCCGCGGGCTTTTTACGTTCGCACGCCTTACCGCGACCAGAGCCAGCTGCCTAATTACGATTCCGGCGCCAATGACTTCAACTTCGCGACGGTGTTCACCGAGAACGCCTTTGTCGGCAACGACCGGATCTCCGACGCGAACCTGCTGACGCTGGGTGTGACCTCCCGCCTGCTGGATCCGGCCACCGGCGCCGAAGCCGTGCGCGTCGGTATCGCGCAACGCCTGCGCTTTGAGGACCAGAGGGTCACGCTGCCCGGCGCGCTGCCGGTGACCGACCGCATCAGCGACTTGCTGGTCGGCGCCTCCGTCAACTGGGTGCCGCAGTGGTCATTCGACACCACGGTGCAGTACAACCCCAAGACAAAACAGTCCGAGCGCGCCTCCATCGGCGTGCGTTACAACCCCGGCAACTACCGCGTCATCAGCGCCGCGTTCCGGCGCCAGCGCGGTGTCAGCGAACAAATTGACATAGGCTGGCAATGGCCCATCAATGACCTGTGGGGCGACAAGGGCAAGGACCTGGGCGCCGGGCAAGGCCAGGGCCCGGGGCGCTATTACGCGGTCGGCCGGCTGAACTACAGCGTGCTCGACAAACGCCTGGTCGACTCCATCGTCGGCGTCGAATACGACGGCTGCTGCTGGATAGGCCGGGTGGTGCTGCAGCGCTCGCAGATCGGCACGGGCACGTCCGACACCCGGATCATGTTCCAGCTGGAACTGGTGGGCTTTTCGCGCATAGGCGCCAACCCCCTGGAAACCCTCAAGTCAAATGTTCCGCGCTACCAGAACCTGCGTGAGAAAATCGATGCTCCAAGCCGCTTTACCACTTATGACTAAAAACCGCTTTGTTCCAGAATTCTTTCCAGGCCTGCCGTGCGCGGCCGGGGCGGTGTTTGCGCTCTCGATTTTCCTGACGGCGGCGCAAGCGCAAGCCCAGGGACTCAGGCCTTCCAGTCCCTTGCGCTTGTCAGATCCGGCCGCCGTGGCACGGACGCCGGCCCAGGCCGGGGGGCAGCGCCAGGCCGACTTCATCGTCGCGGTGGTGAATTCCGAACCCATCACCAACAGCGAAGTGCGCCTCAAGCTGATCCGCACCGAGCAGCAAATGCTCCAGCAGGGCGCGGCCTTGCCGCCGCGCGGCGAGCTGGTAGGGCAAATCCTTGAACGCATGATCAGCGACAAGGCGCAACTGCAGATGGCGCGCACCTCGGGTGTCCGGGTGGATGAAAACGCTATTGAGGCGGCAATCCAGACCGTGGCCACCCAGAACCAGATCACGACGGACCAGTTGCGCGCCCGCCTGAAGGCCGACGGCATCGACTATGCCCAGTTCCGCTCCGAGGTACGCGATGAGCTTCTGGTCAGCCGCCTGCGCCAGCGCGAGCTGGAGTCGCGCATCAGCATCACCGAGCAGGACATCGACCAGTTCCTGCGCGACCAGGAAGGCGGCGCCGCCGAGCCCTCCTCCGTGGTTCTCAACCTGGGCGAGATCCTGGTGGCGGTGCCCGAGAACGCCACGCCGGACCAGGTCGCGGCGCTGCAGGCCAAAGCCCAGCAGGTGCTGGACCGGGCCCGCGCCGGCGGCGACTTCACCGCGCTGGCCGCCGAGTTCTCCGGCTCCGCCACGCGCGCCACGGGCGGCCAGATGGGCTTGCGCCCTGCCGACCGTTATCCGCCTCTCTTTCTTGACGCAACGAAGAACCTGCCGGCCGGCGGATTCGCCAACCTGGTGCGAAGCGGCGCCGGTTTCCACATTCTCAAGGTGATCGAGAAGCAGCAGGGCGGCATGCCCGGCGCCGTCGTCACCCAGACCCACGCCCGGCACATCCTGCTGCGGTTGAACCCCAAGCAGACGGAAGCCGCCGCGACGGAAAAACTGGCGGAGTTCAAGAAACGCATCCTGGCAGGGCAAGCGGACTTTGCCGCCCTCGCCCGCGACAACAGCGAGGACGGCTCTGCCAAGGAAGGCGGCGACCTGGGTTGGGCCAGCCCCGGTATTTTTGTGCCCGAGTTCGAGAAGGTCATGAACGCCCTGGCGCCCAACCAGATATCCGACCCGCTGGTGACCCGCTTCGGCGTGCACCTTCTGCAGGTGCTGGAGCGCCGCGAAACCCAGCTCTCGCAGCGCGACCAGCGTGAGATCGCGCGCAACGTGCTGCGCGAGAAGAAGCAGAACGAGGCCTATGCGCTGTGGGCCCAGGACGTGCGCGGCCGTGCGTACGTGGAGTACCGCGATCCACCGCAATAGTGTGGCCCCCACGGTCGCTCGCTTCGCGTAGCTCCCTGCCCCCCGAGGGGGCCGCTGCGCCTGCGGCCCGGCAAAGCCGGTTCCGCGGCCCCTGCTTGTAAAGAAAAATGCCCTCCGCAGTCGTCACGACGACTGCGACCCCGGCTGGTTTAGGACGAGAGGCCGCTACACATGAAACACATCCCGCGCAAACGCTTCGGCCAGCATTTCCTGACTGACCAGGGCATCATCGAAGGCATCGTCCAGGCGATCGCGCCGCGGCCCGGCCAGGCTGTGGTGGAGATCGGCCCGGGCCTGGCGGCCCTGACGCAGCCCCTGGTCGAGCGCCTGGGCAATCTCACCGTGATCGAACTGGACCGCGACCTGGCCCGGCAGTTGCGCGAGCATCCCCAGCTCAGCGTGGTCGAGTCCGACATCCTCAAAGTGGACATCCACGAACTGGCGCGCACCGCCTGCGCGCCGGGGCAAAAACTCCGGGTCGTCGGCAACCTGCCCTACAACATCTCCACGCCCATCCTGTTTCACCTGCTGGGCGCGGTCGACGTGATTGAAGACCAGCACTTCATGCTGCAAAAGGAAGTGATAGACCGCATGGTGGCCGCGCCGGCCACCAGCGACTACGGACGGCTCAGCGTGATGCTGCAGTGGCGCTACGCCATGGAAAACGTGTTGTTCGTGCCGCCGCACAGCTTTGACCCGCCTCCGCGCGTGGACAGCGCCGTGGTGCGCATGGTGCCGCATGCCGCGCCGGCGGCGCTGGACGTCAAGCTGCTGAGCGAACTCGTGCAGGTGGCCTTCAGCCAGCGCCGCAAGCTGCTGCGCCACACGCTGGGGCAATGGCTTACCGCGCGGGGCTTTGCCGGAACTTTTGACGTGCAGCGCCGTGCCGAGGAAGTGCCGGTGGCCGAGTACGTGGCGCTGGTGCAGGCGCTGTAAGGCCGAATGGGCAGCGTCCCGGCATAAAAAAAGCCCGTCTCTGACGGGCTTTTTTGCGGGCGCCCTGCGGCGCCCATGGTGTCGTTGTGCTTTAAGCAGCTGCGAGCCAGTAACCCGCGTTAAACGGGCTGCTCATGCGCAGCGCCAGAGGCGACACGTCTACCAGTTTGTCGGTAGGCATGACTTCTTCACCTTCTGCGACTGCTTGCTGGGCCTCATTCGCCCGATCCCCTTGGCCGATGTCTGGGGAGCGGGCTACAGAAAAGAATAGAAGCATCTGAACGGTATCTTGCGATCCGCCCAGTAGTCCGATGCATCCCGGAAGATGTCGAGCAGCTGCTCGCGCGCTTCCTTGTCGAATTTGGCATTCGCCGGAATCTGCTCGAGCACGACGATGAAGCCGGGCTGCGGGCCCGACTTGTGGACCAGGTCCGTCATGCAGTCGTACAGCGCGTCGAAATTCTTGCCGAAATGCGCAGGGAAGGTGTACTGCGCCGCAATCATGTCCAGCACGTCCTGCTTGCTCTGGGCATTGCCCAGGTTGGCATACAGGAAGTGTTGGTTCAATTGCGTCGCGGCGTCCTGCAGGTCCTGCACGCGGAAGGCACGTATGGATTGAACGATATTGGGCCGCACGCCGCGCAAAGGCGTTTCGCCGTCCTTGCGCGCCGGCGTCGTCTCGTTGTCCCGACGAAGTGGTGTATCCATCTCCGCTACTCTTTCTCTGAAGTCAAAAACTCAAAATAACAACCACAGCTCATTTACTGAACGATTCTGCGAAAACTCGCATAGTGGTCGTCGGTGTAATAACAGGCATCCGGGGCGGCGGGTTTTAACCCGCCACAAACAATGCGCCGTGCTCCCCGGCTGCGTACGTTGGGTGTTCTGACGGTGTATTCGCGGTAGTAACCGCGCTGGTTGGCCGGAAGAAGTCGTTCCCGGTTCCCAAACACCACGCCGTCTTTTTCTTCTCTGAACGGCCCACCCTGGTAAATCAGCGTCATCATGTCGCGCCCTTGCGGGGGCAATTGCGCCGTTGCAATCGTGCCAGCCGGGGCCGGGGAAACCGGGCCCTTGGCCTGCACCATGCTGGGGATTAGCCCGCTCAGGCTGGTTGCCAAGACCAGCAAGCCAACCATCCTGGCCGCCTGCCGACCTCCCCACCCATTGCGCAACATGAAAAAGAAGCCTTTCCTGGAACCTGAGCCAGCCCGCCGATTTCGGGTTAACCCTTAAATTTCAAGAGAGGTAGTTTGCCGCAAGTAGGCAAAAAACGCAAGTGGCTGCTGAAAATTTAGGCAGTAAAGACGGGGATTATTGCCTGAATAAGTTAGTGCTGGCTATCTAATTGGGGCTTATCGGGCCGCGTTCGCGTCCGCCACCGTCAACGCTGTCATGTTGACGATGCGGCGCACCGTGGCGGTGGCGGTCAGGATGTGCATGGGTTTGTTCGCGCCCAGCAGCACGGGGCCGATGGCGATGTTGCCGCCGGCCGCCGTCTTGAGCAGGTTGTACGAAATATTGGCCGCATCAATATTGGGCAGGACCAGCAGGTTGGCCTCGCCCGTCAGCGTGCTATTGGGCATGATCAGTGCGCGCGCGTCGGCGTCCAGCGCCATGTCGCCGTGCATTTCGCCGTCGACTTCCAGCCAGGGGGCTTTTTCGCGCAGCAGTTCCAGCGTGCGGCGCATCTTCAGCGCGCTGGGCAGGTTGGAGGAGCCGAAGTTCGAATGCGACAGCAGGGCCGCCTTGGGCTTGATGCCGAAGCGCATCATTTCCTCGGCCGCCATGGTGGTGATCTCCGCCAGTTGTTCGGCCGTCGGGTCGCAGTTCACGTGCGTGTCGAGCAGGAAGACCTGGCGATTCGGCAGCAGCAGGCCGTTCATGCAGGCGTAGGTGTTGACGCCTTCGCGCTTGCCGATGACCTGGTCCAGGTAATCCAGGTGGTGGGCGGTGGTGCCCCAGGTGCCGCAGATCAGGCCGTCGACGTCGCCCTTGTGCAGCAGCATGCCGGCGATCAGGGTAAGGCGGCGGCGCATCTCGATCTTGGCGATCTGCACCGTGACGCCGCGGCGCTCCATCATGCGGTGGTAGGTCTGCCAGAAGTCGCGGTAGCGGTGGTCCTGCTCGACGTTGACGACGTCGTAGTCGAGCTCTTCCTTCAGGCGCAGGCCGAATTTTTCGATGCGCTGGGCAATGATGGCCGGCCGGCCAATCAGCGTCGGCCGTGCCAGGCCCTCGTCGACCACGATCTGGCAGGCGCGCAGCACGCGCTCTTCCTCGCCCTCGGCGTAGGCCACGCGTTTGCGGCTGGCGGCCTTGGCGGCCGCAAAAATTGGCTTCATCATCGTGCCCGAGGCATAGACGAAGCTCTGCAGCTTTTCGCGGTAGGCGTTCATGTCCTGGATGGGCCGCAGGGCCACGCCGCTGTCGGCCGCCGCCTGCGCCACCGCGGGCGCGATTTTCATCATGAGGCGCGGATCAAAGGGCTTGGGGATCAGGTACTCGGGCCCGAACGCGAGCTTCTCGCCCACGTAGGCGGCCGCCACGACTTCGCTCTGCTCGGCCTGCGCGAGTTCGGCGATCGCATGCACGGCCGCGATTTCCATCTCGATGGTGATGGTGGAGGCGCCGGCATCCAGCGCGCCGCGGAAGATATAGGGAAAGCACAGGACGTTGTTGACCTGGTTGGGGTAGTCGGTGCGGCCGGTCGCCATGATGGCGTCGTCGCGCACGGACTTGACGTCTTCGGGCGTGATCTCGGGATTCGGGTTGGCCAGCGCCAGGATGATGGGCTTGGCCGCCATCTTCGCGACCATGTCTTTCTTGAGCACACCGCCGGCCGACAGGCCCAGGAAGATGTCCGCGCCCGCGATCACGTCGCTCAGGGTGCGCGCATCGGTCTTCTGCGCGAACTGGATCTTGTCCTCGTCCATCAGCTCGGTGCGGCCTTCATAGACCACGCCGGCCAGGTCGGTCACGAACACGTTTTCGCGCTGGATGCCCAGCTTGAGCAGCAGGTTCAGGCAGGCCAGCGCCGCGGCGCCCGCGCCCGAGGTCACGAGCTTGACCTGGCCCGGACCCTTGCCGACCACCTTGAGCGCGTTCAGCACCGCCGCGCCCACCGTGATGGCCGTGCCGTGCTGGTCGTCGTGGAACACCGGGATCTTCATGCGCTTGCGCAGTTCGCGCTCCACGTAGAAGCAGTCGGGCGCCTTGATGTCTTCGAGGTTGATGGCGCCGAAGGTCGGCTCCAGTGAAGCGATGATGTCGACCAGTTTGGCCGGGTCTTTTTCGTCGATCTCGATGTCGAACACGTCCACGCCGGCGAACTTCTTGAACAGCACGCCCTTGCCTTCCATCACCGGCTTGGAGGCCAGCGGGCCGATGTCGCCCAGGCCCAGCACGGCGGTGCCGTTGGTGATCACGGCCACGAGGTTGCCGCGGCTGGTGTACTTGAAGGCGTTGTTCGGGTCCTTGACGATTTCTTCGCAGGGCGCCGCGACGCCTGGGGAATACGCCAGGGCCAGGTCGCGCTGGTTGGTCAGCTGTTTGGTTGCTGCGATGGCGACCTTGCCCGGCGTCGGAAACTCATGGTACTCAAGCGCGGCGCGGCGCAGTTCGGCACGTTTTTCTTCGCGGTTGGCTTCGTTGTTGTTGGGCGTCGCGGCGGGGGTGGTCGGCATCAGGAAGGTCTCCAGCGGAAACGGTCGGGGCGACCGTCAATTTTTTGTAAGGTCTGCGATTGTAGGCCTCTGGAGGGGAAAACCCTAGTAAGTGAATCTACGCAAAAAGGTGCTTCGCCTGTGACTTTTCAGCACGGAAAGACGCTTTAGCGTGACGCTGATTCACGATGGCGGCGCGTAGCGGTTTTTTGCGCGCTTTAACCGCGAAATGCCGCGCTGGGCGCTGTAGCCGTTCAGCGCGCCACGCCCAGCAAATGGTCCAGCCGCTCGGGTTGCTCACGCAGCGCCTGGGCCGTGCCCGCATGTACCACCATGCCGCGGTCCAACACCACGGCGCTGTCGGAAATCGCCAGGATGGCCTGCGGGTGCTGCTCCACGATGATGGCGCTCAGGCCTTCTTCTCGCGTGATGCGGCGTATGGCGCGCAGCAGCTCTTCCACAATGATGGGCGCCAGGCCTTCCAGCGGCTCATCGAGCAGCAGCAGCCTGGGGTTGAGCACCAGCGCCCGGCCCACGGCCAGCATCTGCTGTTCACCGCCCGACAGCTGCGTGCCCAGGTTGCCCTTGCGCTCGGCCAGGCGCGGGAACATCGCGTACACGCCGTCGGTGTTCCACTTGCCCGGGCGTGCCACTGCCGTCAGGTTCTCGTGCACCGTCAGCGATTTGAAGATGTTGCGCTCCTGCGGCACCCAGCCTATGCCGGCCGCCGCGCGCTCGTGCGAGGGCAGCTGGTGCAGGGCGACCACGGATGCGCCCGCGCCGAACGAGATGGCGCCGCCATGCTGCCGTGTTGCGCCCGCCAGCGTGTTGATCAGTGTGGTCTTGCCGGTCCCGTTGCGCCCCAGCAGCGCGAGTGTCTGCCCCTCGCCCAGCGTGAACGACACCTCGTGCAGCACCACCGCCTCGCCGTAGCCGGCGCGCAGTTTCTCGACCTTGAGCAGTTCAGCCATGGGCCACCTCCGCCACATGCTCCTCGCCATGGCCGAGGTAAACCGCCTTGACCTGCGGGTCCGCGGCGATCTGTTCGGGCGTGCCTTCGGTCAGCACCGCGCCGTTGACCAGCACCGTCATGGTGGTCGCGAAGCTGAACACCAGGTCCATGTCGTGTTCAATCAACAGCACCGACACATCGGCGGGCAACGCGGCCACGGTTTGCAGCAACTCCTCGCGCTCGCCGGCCGGCACACCGGCGACAGGCTCGTCGAGCAGCAGCACGCGCGGCTCGCAGGCCAGCGCGACGGCGATCTCGAGGAGGCGGCGCTTGCCGTAAGCCAGCACGCGGGTCGGCTGGTCCATCACCTCGGTGAGGTGAAACTGTTCCAGCAATTGTTCGCAGCGTTCGGCCACGGCGCGGTTGCGTCCCAGCGGCTGCCACCACTTCGCACCGATGCCTGTTTGCTGCGACACCGCCAGCGCCAGCGTCTGCAGCGGTGTCAGTGAGTCGAAGAGCTGGTTGATCTGGAAGGTGCGCACCATGCCGCGCTTGACGCGCTGGTGCGGCGCCAGCCGCGTGATGTCTTCGCCGTCCAGGACGATGCGGCCCTCGGTCGGCTGCAGCACGCCGGTCAGCAGGTTGACCAGCGTGGTCTTGCCCGCGCCGTTGGGGCCTATCAAGGCATGGCGCGCGCCGCGCCGCAAGTCCAGGTTGACGTTGCTGGTGGCGGTGATGCCGCCGAAGCGCATCACCAGGCCTTGCGCGGACAGCACCGCGTCGCTGTGGGGCGCCGTGCTCATGGGCGGCCTCCGGGTTCGCGCCGCAGCCAGGTCCAGGGCCGCACCAGCCGCTCGCGGCCCACCAGCACCAGCACCACCAGGAACAGGCCTATCCAGAAAGTCCAGTACTGCGGCGTGATGGACGAGAGCGCATCCTGCATCAGCTTGAACACGATGGCCCCGGCCACGCCGCCGTAAAGCCAGCCGACGCCGCCCACCACCAGGATCAGCAGCACGTCGGCGGAGCGGTGGAACTCAAACAAATCGAGCGAGGCAAAACCCGTGGTCTGCGTCATCAGCGCGCCGGCCGCGCCCGCCACGCCGGCCGCCACGGTGTAGACGATGACCAGTCGCGACGCCACCGGGATGCCGATGGCCATGGCGCGCAGGCGGTTGTCGCGTATCGCCTTGAGCGTAGCGCCCAGCGGCGAATGCACCAGGCGGCGCATCAGTAGAAACAGGACCAGCAGCACCGCCAGTGAGTAATACGCCGCCGTGCGGCCGGTGAGGTCGAACTCGAAGCGGCCCAGCAGCGGGCCCATGACCACGCCCTGCAGGCCGTCGGCGCCGCCCGTCAGCCAGTCGAGTTTGTTGGCCAGCTCCAGCAGGATCAGCGCCACGCCCAGCGTCACCATGAGCCGCGTCAGGTCGCTGCCGCGCAGGATGGTGAACGAGCAGACGGCGCCCAGCAGCGTGGCGGTGGCGATGCCCACGGCCAGGCCCACCAGCGGGTCGGGCATGACCAGCTTGGCGAACAGCGCCGCCGCATAACCGCCTATGCCGAAGAAGGCCGCATGGCCCAGCGAGACGATGCCGGTGTAACCCAGCACCAGGTCCAGCGACACCGCAAACAGCGCGACGATGGCGATCTCATTGATGAGGGACGCATGGCTGGGCAGCAGCACCGGCGCGATGAAGGCGGCCAGCCAGAGCACCGGCTCCCAGGGTTTCCAGCGGCTGCTTTTGAGCAGCGATGTCTGGGTGTTCATTTATTTACCCGCCTTGCGCACGAAGAGGCCTTGCGGCCGCCAGATCAGGATCACGATCATCAGGCTGTAGACGATGAAGGCCCCGAGCTTGGGGATGTAGTACTTGCCCGCCACGTCGGCGATGCCCAGCAGCAGCGCGGCCAGCAGCGGGCCGGTGATCGACGTGGTGCCGCCCACGGCCACCACGATCAGGAAATAAATCATGAACTTGAGCGGAAAGCTCGGGTCCAGGCCCAGCACCTCGGCGCCCAGCGCACCGCCCAGGCCGGCCAGGCCGGAGCCGATGGCGAAGGTCAAGAGGAACACGATGTTCACGTTGATGCCCAGGCCGGCCGCCACGCGCTGGTCGTCCACCGAGGCGCGCAAGCGGCTGCCGAAGCGTGTGCGCGTCAGCACATACTGCAGGCCCACCGTCAGTCCAGCGCACACCGCGATGATGAACAGCCGGTAGTGGCCCATGCCCAGCATCCAGGCGCCGCTGCCGAGCTCGGTGCGGCCCTTGAGCCATTCGGGCAGGTGCACGATCTGCTGCGTCGAGCCGACGAAGTAGTCCACGCTGGCCACCGCCATGAACACCAGGCCGATCGAAAACAGCACCTGGTCCAGGTGCGGCTTGTTGTACAGCGGCCGGTACAGCGTGCGCTCCAGCACCGCGCCCAGCAGCGCCGAGCCCGCGAAGGCCAGCGGCAGGCACAGTAAAAAGGGCACGCCGAAGTGCTGCATCAGCAGCACGGTGATGTAGCCGCCGGCCATGGCGAAGGCGCCGTGCGCGAGGTTGATGAAATTCATCAAGCCCATGGTCACCGCCAGGCCGACTGCCAGGATGAACAGCAGCATGCCGTAGGCGATACCGTCGAAAAGAAGGGTCAGCATGGGTTGGCCGGATGATCCGTGTTTGCTTGAAGGGGCCTAATCCAGGAACGGCGCGGAACCGGCTTTGCCGGGCCGCAGAGCTTGCCCCCTGCAAGGGGGAAGACGGCAACGCCGCCTTCGGGGGGTGCAATTTACTTGGCTTTGCCAGGATCTTTCACATCCTTGATCACGTCAAACTCCACGTTGTAAAGCTGGCCGTCCTTCTTCTCGACCTTGCGCAGGTAAACGTCCTGCACGATGTCGCGCGTCTGCGCGTCGATGAAGATCTTGCCGCGCGGGCTTTCAAAAATCTGGCCCTTCATGGCTTCGAGCAGCGCATCGCCGCCGCCCTGGCCCTTGCTGGTTTTGAGCGCTTCGTAAATCACCCGCATGCCGTCATAGCCGCCCACGGCCATGAAGTTGGGGCGCAGGCCCTTGTTGGCCTTGGAGAAGGCCTCCACGAATTTTTTATTCATCGCCGACGGGTGCGCGGCCGAATAGTGATGCGAGGTGACCACGCCCAGCGCGCCGTCGCCCATGTCGTTGAGCTGGTCGTCGTCCGTCACGTCACCGGTGCCGATCAGCCGGATGCCGGCCTTGTCCAGGCCGCGCTCGAGGAACTGCTTCATCACCGCGGCGCCCGCGCCGGAAGGCACGAAGACGAACAGAGCATCGGGCTTGTTGTCCCGCACTTTTTGCAGGAAGGGCGCGAAGTCCGGGTTGCGCAGCGGCACGCGCAGCGCATCGGTCACCTGGCCGCCGTTGAAGGTCAGGCGTTCCTTGAAGAATTTTTCGGCGTCGATGCCCGGGCCGTAGTCGGACACCAGCGTGACCACTTTCTTGATGCCGTTCTTGGGCGCCCAGTCAGCCAGCGCGACCGAGACCTGCGGCAGCGTGAAGCTGCTGCGCACGATGTAGGGCGAGGCCTGCGTGATGCTGGAGGTCGCCGCCGCCATCACCACCATGGGCGTCTTGGACTGCGTCGCGATGGGCGCGGTGGCCAGGGCCGAGGGCGTGATGCCGAAGCCCGCCAGCACGTTGACCTTGTCGTTGACCACCAGTTCCTGCGCCAGGCGGCGCGTGACGTCCGGCAGCGAGGTGTCGTCCTTGACGATCAGCTGGATTTTTTTGCCCGCCACGGTGTCGCCGTTTTGCGCCATGTAAAGCCGCGCGGCCGCCTCGACCTGCCGGCCGGTGGTGGCCTGCTGGCCCGTCATCGGCAGGATCAGGCCGATCTTGAAGGTGTTGTCCTGAGCCAGGGCCGAAGTGGCCGGGGCCAGGGAGGCAACGGCAAGGGCTGCGGCGGTAAAGAGGCGTCTTTTCATGGTTTGTCTCCTGGTGGTTTTCAATTCTTGCTGCTGCGTTAAAAGCAGCGGGCCATTGCCCGCATTCGGCCGCAAAACGGTGCGAGTCTAGTATGAGTGCGGTATCGGCACAAATGTTCGCTACGTGAACACGTCGGCCATGTTGCCCCTGGCTTCATTCTGTCGGTTGCCCGTCCCTGGTTTGCCGCCCGTTCGGTGTCGTTTGCGCGATCATCGCGCGTATGGCCCGGTGATCGCACACAAGTTGTCCACTCAGGCGTCAGGCCGGTAAGAAGAATCCAGCGTCACCGAGCCCACCACGCGTGACACACAGGCGCACAGCCGCGTGTTCCCCTGTTTCTCGTGTTCGCTCAAAAAGACGTCGCGGTGGTCGATCTCGCCGTCCAGCGCCAGCACGTCCAGCGTGCACAGGCCGCATTCGCCACGTTTGCAATCAGACACTGCCTCCACGCCGGCCTGCTCCAGCGCGTCCAGCAGGCTGCAGCCGGCCGGCACCATGATGTCCAGCGAATGGCGCGGAATGCGCACGCGAAAGGCCTGGGGGGCGAAACGCCCGCTGTTGCCGAAGGTCTCGTAACGCAGGTCTGTCGCCGGCCGGCCCGCGGCCTCCCAGGCATGGCGTGCCGCGTCCAGCATGGGGACAGGGCCGCAGACATACATTTGCGCGCCGGCCGGCAGGGCCGCAATCTCGGCGGCGAAGTCGATGCGTGAGCCGGCAAGCGCCTGCAGGCGCTCGCCCAGGCAGGCCCGCAGTGTTTCGCCGTACGCCAGCTCGGCCTCACCGCGCGCGCCGTACAGCATGCGCAGCGGCCGGCCCGATTGCGCGCAGCGTGCGGCCAGCGCCTGGGCCATGCCCAGCAGCGGCGTGATGCCTATGCCGCCGGCCACCAGCAGGTAGGCCGGCGCGTTGAAGTCCAGCGGGAAATGGTTGTGCGGCCCGTTCACCTGCAGCCGGTCGCCCGCGACCAGTTGCCACATCGCGCGTGAACCGCCACGGCCGTCGTCCAGCCGCTTCACGGCGATGCGGTACATCCGCCCGTCGGGCTCGCCGACCAGCGAGTAAGAACGCAGCTGCGGCTTGCTGTTCACGAGCAACTGCACCTGCAGGTGGCTGCCGGGTTCATGGCGCTGTGCGCGTTCATTCCCAGGGAGGCGGATGCGGAACTCGCGGACGGTCGGCGTGAGGTCCTCAAAAGAATCAATGACCGCGTCGGTCCAGCTGGCGTTGCTTCGCATAATGGGGCGCTTCAGCTGCGTTTTCGGATCAGGCGCACGCCCGGCATCTGGTCCAGGTTGTGGCTGGCCACGGCGGCGCGCAAGTTGCGCTGGGCCAGGCGCGAATGCTCGCGCATGATGGCCTCGGCGCGCGAACCCTCGCGCTGCTCGATGGCGTCCAGTACCTGGCGGTGCTGGTCCTGCGCCACGATCAGCATGTCGCGCGCGCCCGGTGAATTGGCCTGCACCACCACAAAACCCGAGGCCGAGGCAAAAGGCAGGCTGGACACGCGGTCCAGCTCCTTGGCGATCACCTCGCTGCCCGCCATCTCGCTGAGCAGCGCGTGAAAGCGCGCGTTGAGCGTCACGTAGCTCGAGAAAGCCTCGTCGTTGAGGGCCGGCTGGCTCAGCACCGCGTCGATGCTGTTCAGGCACTCGCGCGCCTCGCTGAGCACCACGGTGGGCGCGCCGCGCTCGGCCGCCAGCCGCGCCGACAGGCCCTCGATCGTGCCGCGCAGCTCGATCGCCTCGGACACGTCGCGTTCCGAAAACGTGCGCACCGCGAAGCCGCCGTTGGGCAGCGACTCCAGCAGGCCTTCCTGCTCCAGCCGCATCAGCGCCGCGCGTATCGGCGTGCGCGA
>NZ_CALROB020000054.1:0-34968 GCF_943369675.1 Polaromonas sp. YR568
TGGACAACTTGTGGGTGATCTGTGGATCAGTGGGTATTACCCAAAATTAAGATGGAAAGCGGGTCTTTGAGCTTCCCGATATATCCAAAAGGCACAGAGGCAAGCCGGTATTCTACCGAAATCCGTCCTTGACCTGTTTTATTGTGAGCGAGCACTAACAACAAGTAGACGCACACGGGTTCAAAAATATATTTTTCAGCGAGCAAAAAAAAAGCCCTGGGAGCAGCCAAAACCCATAAACCCCAGCAGGGTATGAGGGACTTTGGCGCCTTTGGGGAGTTCTTCAGGCCTGTCTCGAGGCCAGCCGCTACAGCGCGTCGAACCGGCCATGCAAGCCGGCCCACACGCTGATGCGACTCAACGCGAAGGCCGGATCAACGCGTATTGCGCCCACTCGCCGCGGCGAAACAGCACGTTGATGGCTTTGGTCTTGTCGATCTTCGCAAGCGCGGCTTCGAATTCCTTGACGCTGGTGACTTCCGAATTGGCAATCGCCACAATCACGTCGCCCTCTTTCAAGCCGGCGCGGGACGCGGCGGCTTCGGCCGTATCCACCTTGACGCCGCCCTTGATCTTCAGTTCCTTCTTCTGCGCATCGCTCACTTCGCTGACGACCAGGCCCAGGACCTGGGCGGGGCCGGCGACCGGCGGCTTGGGCTCGGCGCCCGACGCCTTGCGCACCGGTTTCTCGGGCTCGACTTCGCCGATGGTGACCGTGAGGTCCTTGCTCGCGCCGCGCCTGAAGACGGTCACCACAGCCTTGGTGCCGGGCTTCACATTGCCGACCATGCGCGGCAGGTCGCTGGATTTCTCGATGGCCTTGCCGTCGAACTTGATGATGATGTCGCCGGCCTCGATGCCGGCCTTTTCCGCGGGCGCGCCGCTTTCAACGCCGCGGACCAGCGCGCCCTGCGCCTTGCCCAGGCCTATGGATTCCGCCACCTCCTTGGTGACCTGGTCGATCTGCACGCCGATGCGGCCGCGCGTCACCTTGCCGGTGCTGCGCAGCTGGTCGGACACCCGCGCGGCTTCGTCGATGGGGATGGAGAAGGAGATGCCCTGGAAGCCGCCGGAGCGCGAGTAGATCTGGCTGTTGATGCCGACGACCTCGCCGCGCATGTTGATCAGCGGTCCGCCCGAATTGCCCGGGTTGATGGCCACGTCGGTCTGGATGAAGGGCAGGTAGTCGCCGGTGTCGCGCTGCTTGGCGCTCACGATGCCGGCGGTCACCGTGTTCTCCAGGCCGAAGGGCGAACCGATGGCCATGACCCATTCGCCCACCTTGAGGCGGTTGATGTCGCCGATCTTCACGGCCGGCAGGCCCGTCGCCTCGATCTTCACCACGGCCACGTCGCTGCGCTTGTCCGAGCCGATGATCTTGGCCTTGAATTCGCGCTTGTCCGTCAAGGTGACGAGGACCTCGTCGGCGCCCTCCACCACGTGGGCGTTGGTCATGACAAAGCCGTCCGCCGTCAGGATGAAGCCGGAGCCGACGCCGCGCGGCTGGTCTTCGTCGGGCTGGCCGCGGTCGGCCCGGGGAGCGCGCGGCATGTTGGGCGGAACGGGGATGCCGAAGCGTTTGAAGAACTCCAGCATCTGCTCGTCGGCCCCTCCGCCGGCGGTGGGCTTGGCCTTTTCCAGTGTGCGGATGTTGACCACCGACGGGCCCACCTGCTCCACCAGATCCGTGAAATCGGGCAATGTGCGGTTTTGCGCCCAGGCAGGCGCCGCGGGCGCCAGCGCAGCGACGGCAGCGGTGGCCACCAGGCCGGCGGCCAGGCAGGAGCGCAGGGGTTTCCAGGTCAGTTCAAGCATCGTCAGCCTCGTCATAAATGTTGGTCATCGGGCAATCAAACTCGTCGCCGGGCAGGGCTGCTCCGCAGCGCCCAGGCGTATTATTTCTTGCGCTCCAGGCCGTTGGCAAAGAGCTTGAGCGTGGACATGGGGACTTCACCCATGACGGTGACCCAGTAGGCGTCCAGCTGGCGCGTGATCGTCTGCGTGGCGCCCATGGAGAGGCTGGACTCCCTGTCGTGGCGCTGCCGGTCGAAGGGCTCCACAAAGATGGATACCGAAGCCAGGCCGTCGGAAAAAATCCATTGCAAGGGTTCTTCGCCGCCCGCCGGGTTGGCCGTTACCGGCCGCTTGTAGCAGCTCATGGGCTTGAAGCCCGCCACCGGCGCCTTGAGCAGCCAGCCCTCGGCGCTGGCGGTGGTTTTCACCAGCACCGGTTTTTCAACGCGGTAGCCTTCGACCTTGCCCATCATCTGGAGCAGCTTGTCCATTTTGACGGGGGCGTCGAGCTGCAACTCGGAAAACGCCGCCTGCTCCAGCACCTTGCCGTCGGTGTCCAGCGTCTGCAGCTTCACCACCAGGCCTTTTTTCTGTTCGGTCCAGACGCGGTAGCCGAAGCGCAAGCTGTCCTTGGGGACCAGCAGCACGATGTCGGCTTCGACGCCGGCCACGCGATCGGTGCCCTCCTGCTTGACCTTGTAGTAATCGGCGATGCGGCCGTCGGCCGATTGCAGCAGCTGCGGAAACATGCCCAGCGACTCGCGTTTTTCGCTGCGGACCACCTTGTGGTCGGGCATGAAGGTGACCACCTGGTCGTTGTGCCGGAAGATCGAGCGCGGCGCGCCGGTTAACGTTTCGACCCGCTCCATTTGCTGGTCGCCTTCACAGACATGCCATATCTTGGCGCTGGACATGGCGCCGCCCGACGAGACGACAAAGGTGCCGATATAAGAGCGCTTCCTGGAAGCCTCGTGCATGCGCATCAGCCAGTCGTTGATGCTGCGGGATTCCGCAGCGGCCGCCGGCGCGGGAGGCGAGGCCTGCGCCGCCATGTGAGTCACTGCGGGCAGCGCGCACCCCGCCAGGGCCAGAAGACGGAAAAATTTGAGATTCATGGTGTGGCCAAAGCCCGGTCGCGGCGCACCGCCTGCTCAACGTCCTGCATTCTGGGATGTCTCAAAGGTGGCGTTGCGCAAAAAGCCCGAGGGTTCCTGCAGGGCCGAGGTACCGCCCAGTTGCTTGTGCGCGGCCAGCAACTCCTCAAGCCGCGCATCGCGCACCATGGGGCCTTGCGGCGAAGCGACCACCACTTGCTGGGATGGCGTGGACACCTGGGCGAGTTGCGGCGCGGCCGCGGGCGACAACACGCTCGAGGCATTCCACGCGATCGCGGAAACCGCCGCGAGCGAGGCAAAACCCGCCACCAGTTTCCAGCGGAAATTGCCGTCGTTGGAAGCCTGGCCGCGCAGGGGCGTCAGGCCCGGGGTGGACTCATGAACAGCGGGTGGCAGGGGACGAAGCGGCACGGCCACCGCCGCTTCCTGCGCCAGGCGCCGGCTGAGGCGGCTCAAGAATGCCGGATCGGCGCCAAGCCCCCCTTCATCATGGGACGGGGATCGCAGCGCATCGCCGATCAGGTGATAGGTATCCCAGCAGGCCATCGCCGCATCATCGTGCCGGCTGGCGTGGAGCGCGGCCGCAAAGTCTTCCCCATCCAGTTGGCCATCGGCCAGGGCGGACATGAGTTCGCTGGTTTGCATAGACGGTTTCATGATGTTGGTGGTGCTCGTGGTGTTCGCGGATGAAGGGACTGCTGTGGCGGAGGGCTGGAAAATACCTGGTTTGATTTCTGGGTTCATGGATGGCTCCTGGTGCTGCGGCCTCACCAGCGCTTGCCGCTCTGGTTTTCCAGCAAGGGTTTCACCTTCTGCGAAATGGCTTCACGCGCCCTGAAAATCCGGGACCGCACCGTGCCTATGGGGCAATCCATGGCTTCCGAGATCTCTTCATAGCTCAAACCCTCGATTTCACGCAGGGTGATGGCCTGGCGGAGTTCCTCCGGCAAAGCGTCCATGGCGGCATTGATGATTTCCGCGATTTCCTTGCTGGCCAGCACGGCATCCGGCGTTTCCGCGCTTGTTAGTTCGTTTTCCAGCGGGGAAGTTTCATCGCTTTCGTCGCTTTGGCCGGATTTGAAGGAGTTTTCGGAGACGGTGGGGTCCCGTTTCATGTCCATCAACGCCTTTTTCGCGGTATTTACCGCGATCCGGTAGAGCCAGGTGTAGAACTGGGCCTCGCCCCTGAACTGCGCCAGCGCCCGGTAGGCCCGGATAAAGGTCTCCTGGGCGATGTCCTCCACCAGGTCCACGTCACGGACCATGCGGCCTATCAATCGCTGGATGCGCCGCTGGTACTTGATGACAAGCAGTTCATAGGCTTTCTGGTCGCCCGCGACCGTGCGCGCCACCAGCATGGCGTCGCTGTCGGTGGCTTTTTCAGCGGGCAAAGATGGCAGGTCGGCGCTCATGGATGGGTTGGCGTGCCGTCAGCAGGGTGCATAGGCCCTGATACTGCCACAGCCGGCTGCGGATCCGTGAGCAGCGTGTCGTGCGCCCAGGGCGCGGCAAGCGATTTGTGCGGCGAATAAACCGCCCGGCGCAGATCCAGCCAACGCGCGGGAAAGGCCCGCCGTTCCACCCAGAGCCACAAGCGCGCGTGGGCCTGGTTTTCGAGGCGGAGCAGCAAGGCATGCTGAAAATCACCCAAGACAGACAGCTCGTATTCGGCGACACCCGCCTGGTAACCCGGGCTTTCCCAGCGCCAGACCTCGCCATCCCATGCCAGCCGCCCTGCCGGGGCGTTTCGCCAGCCCATGTACGCCGCGGCACCGGCTGCGACGATGAGGACAAGCGCCAATGCGATGCGCCAATCCAGGTGCCGCACGCCCTGAAGAAACCAGAAAAGGGTCAGCAACACGCCGCAAACCCACAGTCCCAGCAGAAGCGCACCCAGAAAACGCGAACGCCCCAACGGATAAACAACCGGAGGGGCGTTGTGTGTGGTCAAGGCGTTGCGTGGCTGGCGAAGCGCTCGGGCGGCAACAAATCAGGCGCGCTTGAAAACCAGCGTGCCATTGGTGCCGCCAAAGCCGAAGTTGTTTTTTACCGCAACCTCGATCTTGGCGTCACGCGCGGTATTGGCGCAGTAATCGAGATCGCACGCGGGATCCTGGTTGAAGATGTTGATGGTCGGCGGAATCTTCTGGTGATAGAGCGACAACACCGTAAACACCGACTCGATGCCGCCGGCCCCGCCCAGCAGGTGGCCGGTCATCGATTTCGTGGAGCTGACCACGAGGTCCTTGGCGTGGCCGCCGAAAGCCGCCTTGATGGCGTTGGTTTCGTTCAGGTCGCCCAGCGGCGTAGACGTGCCATGCGCGTTGAGGTACTGGACTTCGTCGGCGTTGACGCCGGCGTTCTTCAAGGCCATCACCATCGAACGGCGCGGGCCGTCGACGTCGGGCGCTGTCATGTGGTACGCATCGGCGCTCATGCCGAAGCCGGTGACTTCGGCGTAAATTTTGGCGCCGCGCGCCTTGGCGTGTTCGTACTCTTCGAGCACAACCACGCCGCCGCCCTCGCCCAGCACAAAACCGTCCCGGTCTTTGTCCCAGGGGCGCGAGGCCGTTTTCGGGTCTTCGTTGCGGGTCGACAAGGCGCGTGCGGCCGCGAAGCCGCCTATGCCCAGCGGAGACACGCAGGATTCCGCGCCGCCGGCCACCATGACGTCGCAGTCACCATACTCGATCATGCGTGCGGACAGGCCGATCGCATGGAGGCCGGTTGTGCAGGCCGTGACGACCGCAATGTTGGGGCCCTTGAAGCCGAACTTGATGGACACATGCCCGGAGATCATGTTGATGATCGAGGCAGGCACAAAAAACGGGGAGATGCGGCGCGGGCCGCGGTTGACCAGCTCGGTGTGCATCTGCTCGATCATGGGCAAACCGCCTATGCCCGAGCCGATATTGCAGCCGATGCGCGTAGCCATCTCGTCGCCCAGCGCCTCGCCGGTCGGCAAGCCGCTGTCGGCGACCGCCTGGAAGGCCGCAGCCAAGCCCAGGTGGATGAACCGGTCCATGTGCCGGGCTTCTTTTTCGGGGATGTAATCCGCGATGTTGAAACCCTTGACCTCACCGGCGAATTTGCAGGCGAGGTTGCTGGCATCAAACCCGGTGACAAGGTCAATCCCGGGCGTCCCGGCAAGAAGATTGGCCCAGGACTCAGCCACGGTATTACCTACCGGGCTGACGCAACCCAGACCTGTCACGACGACACGACGACGGCTCATTCAGAAATCCTGAAAAGAACCTGAAAAGGCCCTGTGGCTTTTCAGGCTTGGTGACGGCTGAGTCACAGGTGAAAACCTGCGGACTTCAGGCCTTTTGATGGGTGTTCGCGTAGTCAATCGCGTTCTGGACGGTGGTGATCTTCTCGGCGTCTTCGTCGGGAATCTCAATGCCGAACTCGTCTTCCAGAGCCATAACCAGTTCTACGGTGTCAAGGGAGTCAGCGCCCAGATCAGCCACAAAGGCTTTTTCATTGGTGACCTGGCCTTCTTCCACGCCGAGTTGTTCGGCAATGATTTTCTTAACACGTGCTTCGATATCGCTCATAGTTCCCTCTGAGGGTTGTAAATTAATCCGTGATTTTACCGCGTTAGAGTCGTTTCCCTAAGCACCGCGCCGGACGGATAAAAACCGGCTTCGATTTCCTGTGTTTTACCACTGTCGACCCGTGGTTTTCATGAAACCTCGGGTTAACGGCCTCAAGGCCTACATATACATGCCGCCGTTGACGTGAATCTCCTGGCCGGTGATGTATCCCGCCTGCGGGCTGGCCACAAAGGCCACAGCGTGGGCAATGTCTTGCGGTTTGCCGAGATGGCCCAGCGGAATCTGCCCCAAAAGCGCTTTTTGCTGCTCTTCCGGCAAGCCGGCTGTCATGTCGGTCTCGATAAAGCCAGGCGCCACGCAATTGACCGTGATGTTGCGCGAGCCCAGTTCGCGCGCCAGCGCGCGCGTCATGCCGGCCACGCCGGCCTTGGCGGCCGCGTAATTGGATTGGCCCGCATTGCCCGAGGCGCCGACCACCGAGGTGATGCTGATGATGCGGCCGTAGCGCTGCTTCATCATGGTGCGCATCACGGCACGGCTCATGCGGAACACGGCCTTGAGGTTGGTGTCCAGCACCGCATCCCAGTCGTCGTCCTTCAGGCGCATCGCGAGCATGTCGCGCGTGATGCCCGCGTTGTTGACCAGCACCTGCAGCCCGCCGTGCTCCTTGACGATCGCGTCGATCAGCGCTTCGGCGGCGGCCGCGTCGTTCACGTTCAGGTTTTTTCCGGCACAGCCGGGGAAAGCCGCGAGGGTGTGGCTGATTTTGGCCGCCCCTTCATCGCTGGTCGCCGTACCTATGACTTTGAGGCCTTTCTGGGCCAGTTCCAGCGCGATGGCCGCGCCTATGCCGCGCGATGCGCCGGTGACCAGTGCGACATGGCCTTCAAATTTGACTTCGCTCATGCCAGTAACTCCTTAGCTTCGGCCAGTGAGGCCGGATCAAACAGGGGGATGCCCGTCAATTCGGGATCGATTCTTTTGGCCATGCCGGCCAGCACCTTGCCCGGCCCGCATTCGACCAGCGTCGTGAGGCCGCGCGACTTGATGGCCTGCACGCATTCCACCCAGCGAACCGGGCCAAAGGCCTGGCCGTACAGCGCCGCGCGAATACGGTCGGCGTCGGTCTCGACGGTGACCTCGATATTGTTGATAACCGGGATTTGCGGCGCCGCGAAATTCACGGCGGCCAGCTTTTCACGCAGTTTCTCGGCCGCGGGTTTCATCAGGCTGGAGTGGAAGGGAGCGGATACCGGCAGGGGCAAGGCGCGCTTGGCACCATTGGCCTTGAGCACTTCGCAGGCCTTCTCGACCGCCGCCTTGCTGCCGGCGATAACCGTCTGCATCGGGTCGTTGAAATTGACGGCCTCCACCACTTCCGAGGTGTTGGGCCCAAAGCTGCGCGCGGCTTCGGCGCAGCCTTCAATCACCTTGGAGGCTTCCATGCCCAGGATGGCCGCCATCGCGCCCACGCCGACGGGCACGGCGTCTTGCATGGCTTGCGCGCGAAAGCGCACCAGCGGCGCGGCTTGTGCGAGCGTCAGAACACCGGAAACCACCAGCGCGGAGTATTCGCCCAGCGAATGCCCCGCCACGGCGGCGGGCGCGATGCCGGTCTCGGCCATCCAGGCACGGTAAGCGGCGACACCGGCGACCAGCATGACGGGTTGCGTATTGGTGGTCAGGGCCAGCGCCTCCTTGGGGCCTTCCTTGATGAGACGACCGACGTCCTCGCCCAGCGCCTCGGAGGCTTCGGCCAAGGTCTGAGCGACCACGGGGTAGTCGCCCCAGGCATCCAGCATGCCGACCGACTGCGAGCCCTGGCCGGGAAAAACAATAGCAAACGATTTCAAATGATTACTCCATGGGTCGAATTCTTGGATCGCTGAAAAGCATCCGCCTGCATTTTAAGAACATGAATGATCATTTTTGAGATGCGGAGGGCTTGCCTCGCAGCCGCGCCAGCCCCCAAACGACGGCCGACTTGAGGCACTGAAAAATGGCCGCGACGGCCAGCCAGGGGTCGATGAGGTAGTCCCACAAATTGGTGGACTCCAGCGCGCCTGCCGCCCAGGCCAGCAGCGCCAGCGCCACCAGCACGGGCAACAGCCGAAAGCCTTTGGCCCAGCATGCCAGGGAGAGAACCAGAAGCACCGCCCAAAAACCCGGCGAGCCCCAGCCCAGCCGGTAGGCATCCCAGTCGCCCCAGCCCAGGGCCAGCGGGTACAAAAACAGGGCGCCGGCGGCAAAGACTACATTCACCAGTATGCGCTCGCGGCCGTCCACCAGGCTGGTACCCGACAGGCGCTGGTACATGCCCAGGCAGGCGATGGCCACCAGCGAAATGCTCAGGTCTGAACTGATGCCGCGCACATAGGCCACGATCGGCAAACGGGCCGGCCCCACCGGGCACCACAGCAGCACAAACACAGCGGCGGTCGCCCACTTGCTCCATGGCGTGACGCCGCGCCGCCAGCTCAGCAGGCGCAGGCACCCGGCGCTGAGCACCAGGTTGATGCCGAGCAAGGCAATCAGGTCATTTGCCGGAGGGAACATGGCCGGGTGCCGCTTGCGCGGCTTGAAGGGTTTGGGTTTGCAGGGGATCCAGCCGCACGTGCTTGATACGCGTGCGGTGCCAGGTGTAGACAAGGTGCAGGTAGCCGTCGCGGCTTTGCAGCAGGTAGGGATAGGAAAATTCCTGGGAGCAACTCTGCTCGCCGCATAGCTGCCGCCGCGCGCTGGCCACGTAGGCTTGGGCTTCGTCGTCGCGGGCGCCTCTGGCTTTGAGTTCCTGCGTCAGCAGGCGCTCGTAGTCGGCGGTGGACGTGCGCGCCTGCGGGTTGGCGGACGACTCCACCATCCACGGCGTCGCCCCGTCAAACGAGCCGCCCGCCGTGGTTTGCAGCAAGGCCAGCATTTCGCGGTTACGGGGCGCCGGGTTCAGGGCCACCCACTGCGCGCCGGTGTTCGTCACAGCACCCGCCAATGCGGAATCCGGATTGGGCCAGGCGCTTGCATGCGTCCGCGACCATGTCTTGCCTGCGTCGACGGTGTCAGAGGCCATCAGCGCCGTGGCATTGCCCGAGCGCATATAGACCTGCGCCTTTTCCGTCCCTGAAACCAATACCACCGGCTGCAGGCTGGTGCGGCTGCCGGGAATGCGGGTCTTGTCGACCACCTGGCCGAGTGCGTTGATGCGCAGGACTTCGCCGAACTTGGCGATGAACTCGTGGTACACCGGCAAACCGGTTTCGCCATTCTCAAAGCTGATGGGCGCGCCCTTGACGAGGGTGCTGATGTTCAGGAAAGGCGAGGTCACCAGCCTTCGCGGCTGGCTCCAGCTGGCGCCTTCATCAACAGAACGCGCCCAGGTGATGGAACTGCCCGCCCATCCGCCCAGCGAGACGTTGACCATCCACAGGCACAGCGAGCCGTCCGGCGCACGGGCAATCACCGGGTTGCCCAATTTCTTGACGTAGCGCCACAGGCCTTGCTGCAGGGTTTTCCGGTCGAACAGCGTGCCTTCCGGGGCCCAGCGCAAACCGGTGGAGTCCGTGACGGCGCTCTGGATGGTGACGTCGCCGGCGCCTTCGCGCGAACCCGAAAACCAGACCGCCCGCAAGCGGCCGTCGCGCAACTCCACGAGGGAGGCCGCATGCACGGCCTGGCCGGGGGAAGACGAGACAAATTGCGCGTCAAAACGGAAACGCCCATCCGGCGAGAGTTGTTGCCCCGGCAAACCGGCGCGTGCCGCGGGTTTGGCGGCCTCAATGGGGGTAACCGCAAAGGGGGAAACCGGCGGGCGCTGCAGAACTTTCCATCCGGCCAGGGCGAAAGCCAGCACCAGCAAGGCAGCTGCAAGGCGATCCCACGCACCGGACGGTTTGAAATTCAAGTGCCCACCTGTCTGTGAAAACCTGGCAGATGGATGGGAGCCACTCAGTATTTGAGCAGCACCGCACCCCAGGTAAAGCCGCCGCCCACGCCTTCGAGCATGAGGGTGTGGCCTTTTTGGATCTTGCCGCTGCGCACCGCCACATCCAGCGCGAGCGGGATGGAGGCGGCGGAGGTGTTTCCGTGCTGGTCGACCGTGACGATGAGCTTTTCGAGCGGCATCTTCAGCTTTTTGGCCGTGCTCTGCATGATGCGGATATTCGCCTGGTGCGGGATCAGCCAGTCAATGTCGGCGTCGGTCAAATTGGCTTTTGCCAGCGTGGCGCGCGCGGCACTTTCCAGTACGCCCACTGCCAGCTTGAACACGGCCTGGCCGTCCATCTTCAGGAGGGGATCGCCCAATATCTGGCCGCCCGACACGTTGCCGGGCACGCACAGGATGCCGACGTGCTTGCCGTCGGCATGCAGGTCGCTGGCAAGGATGCCGGGCGTGTCGGAGGCCTCAAGCACCACCGCACCCGCGCCGTCGCCGAACAGCACACAGGTGGTGCGGTCCGAAAAGTCCAGGATGCGCGAGAACACTTCGGCACCTATCACCAGCGCCTTGCTGGCCGAACCGGTGCGGATCATGGCGTCGGCCACGGTCAACGCATAGACAAATCCGCTGCACACGGCCTGCACGTCAAAGGCAGCACAACCGGCAATGCCCAGCTTGTTTTGCAGGATGCAGGCGGCGGATGGAAACACCATGTCCGGCGTCGAGGTCGCCACGATGATCAGGTCGATATCGAACGCCTGCAGGCCCGCGGCTTGCAAGGCATTTTTGGCGGCTTCCACGCCTAGGTCGCTGCTGGTAACGTCGGGCGCGGCAAAGTGGCGGGCCCGGATGCCGGTGCGCTCGACAATCCATTCGTCGGAGGTTTCCACGCCCCGGGTCGCCAGTTCGGCGGCCAGATCGGCGTTGGTCAGTCGGCGCGGCGGCAAATAACTACCGGTGCCTGTGATGCGTGAGTAACGGGTCATTAATGAGTGGCCGGTGTTGAAACTGCTGAGTCAACTGGCATTGAGGAGGCTTCTGCAGCTGCATCGGCGGACGGTGCCGCCTGCGCCGCGACCAGCAAAGGGGCCGCATGGGCAATGCGTTCGCGGACTCTCTCAAGCAAATTGTTCCGAGCCGCATCATAAGCCCGATTGAGGGCCGTCTCAAAAGCGAAGGCATCCGCCGAGCCGTGGCTCTTAAAGACCAAGCCTTGCAGGCCGAGCAAGGCGGCGCCGTTATAGCGCCTGTGGTCAACACGGTTTTTAAACGAATTTAGCACCGGATAAGCGATGATGGCCGCAATTTTTGTCAGAATGTTGCGAGAGAATTCAGCTTTCATGAAGCCACCTATCATGCTCGCAAGGCCTTCACTGGCTTTCAGCGCCACATTCCCCACAAAACCGTCACACACAACGATATCGGTCGTCCCTTTGAAAATGTCGTTGCCCTCGACATTTCCATAAAAATTCAGATCGCCGGAATTAGAAGCAGAACGCAACAATTCACCAGCTTTTTTGATGATTTCACTGCCTTTTATCGCCTCTTCGCCGATATTGAGCAGGCCGACGCTGGGCGTGGGGTTGCTGGTGATAGCCGCCACCAAAGCGGAACCCATCACGGCGAACTGCAACAGGTGGTCTTCGGTGCAATCCACGTTGGCCCCGAGATCCAGCACCGTGGTGGCGCCGCCCAGGGCATTGGGCAACTGGGTGGCAATGGCCGGGCGGTCTATGCCCTCGAGGGTCTTGAGTACGTAGCGGGCAATGGCCATCAAAGCGCCGGTATTGCCGGCCGACACCGCCGCTTGGGCCGCGCCATCCTTGACCTGGTTCATCGCGACCCGCATGGAGGAGTTTTTCTTGCGCCGCAAGGCGATCTCGATGGGATCGTCCATGGTGACGATCTCGCTGGCCGGAACAATCTGGCAGCGGGGATGTGCTTGCAGCCGGGCGTGCAGCGGATGCTCCGCCAGGACTTCGGGCTGGCCGACCAGCACCACTGCGGCATCCGGATGGCCGTCCAGGAAAGCCAGGCTGGCCGGCAGCGTGACGGCCGGGCCGATATCACCACCCATGGCATCGACAGCGATCCTGATCATGGGGCGACCGGTGCAGTCAAAATGAGGAATTCAGGCAAAAGAAAGGCCCGCAGGATGAGTGCGGGCCCATGCTTAAAGCGTGGAATTACGCTTCGGATTTGGTTTTCAGCACCTTGCGGCCACGGTAGAAACCGGTGGGGCTGATGTGGTGGCGCAGGTGAGTTTCACCCGTGGTGGATTCCACGGCAATGCCTGGCACGGTGAGTGCATTGTGCGAGCGGTGCATACCGCGCTTGGAAGGTGACTTTTTGTTCTGCTGTACGGCCATGTTCGGCTCCTGATGGGGTGTAAGGTTGGTAAATTACGCACCAAAATCCGAGTTCAGGCAGCGGGAGCTGCACCTGAATATCGGCTCGTGGCAGCCTGGGCGCCACGTCACCGTACTCACCGCATTGGTACGCGAAGCCTTTGATTATAGCTTGATGCGGAGGCATTTTCATCACAGCAGCTTCTGGCGGGCGAAATGCCCGTGGATTCACGGTTATCCGTCCACAAAAATTAATACAAAAATACTATTTTTTGGTTTTAAGCTGCGCCAGCGCAGCGAAGGGATTGGGTTTTTCAGCGGGGTCGCCTGCCGCGCCTGAATCCCCAAGATCACCCGCCTGAAGCTTGGGCGCGACCGGGCATTCCTCGTGCATGGGCACCAGCGGCAAGGCCATCAGCAACTCGTCCTCCAGCACCGCGAGCAGGTTGAATTGGGGCTCCATCACCAGCAAGTCCTCTTCGGACTGGTCGTCCTCGGCCATGGCGATGTCTTCAGTGGCCACAAAGCGATACCACTGGTCCACTTCCACCGGCGTTTCCACCACGCCCATGCAGCGCTGGCAGGTCAGCGGGACGGTAGCTTGGGCCTGCAGGTGCAGCCACACATCGTCGTCGGCGCCGGTACGCGGGCGCAACTCACCGAGGGCTTGCCACTTGACGATTGAATCGGCCTGCAAGCCTTGCGTCTCCTCGGCAAGGCGCTCCATCTTTTGTAGCGGAGTGGTTTCGTCAAGCGCCGTGCCCTCCTGGGCAAACGCTTTCATGTTGAGCCGGTTGGGCTGAAGGGATCTGGACATGGATGCAGTGTAAGAGAATCGGGGCATGACCCCTGCCCCCGATTCCATGACAAACCGACCCCTCGTGCTGGGCTCGACCTCACGCTACCGCCGCGAATTGCTGCAACGGCTGCACATCCCATTTGAGGTGGCCGCGCCTGACGTGGACGAAACGCCGCAGTCCGGCGAGGCCCCGCGCGCACTGGCCGAGCGCCTGGCCCTGGCCAAAGCCCGCGCAGTGGCAGCAACGTTTCCGGGTGCGGTCGTCATAGGCTCCGACCAGGTGGCCGACCTGGACGGGGAACCGCTCGGCAAGCCGGGTACCCATGAGAACGCCGTGGCCCAACTGCGCCGCATGCGCGGGCGCACCGTGATTTTCCAGACCGCCGTGGCCGTGGTCTGCCTCGAAAGCGGCTATGAGGCGCAAAGCCTGGCCCCGGTGAAGGTGAAGTTCCGCGACCTGAGCGACGACGAGATCGAACATTACCTGCGCATTGAGCAGCCCTACGACTGCGCCGGCAGCGCCAAAAGCGAAGGCCTGGGCATCGCGCTGCTGGAATCCATAGACAACGACGACCCGACGGCGCTGGTCGGCCTGCCGCTGATACGCACCTGCCGGATGATCCAGGCGGCGGGCGTGAAGCTGCTCTCGGGAGGCCGGCCATGAGCGCCGCCGCCAAAGGCAAGCTCTACCTCGTCCCCGCGCCGCTGGATTTCGGCTGCGACGTGCAGGCTCCGCTGCAGGACGTCATGCCCTTGCAGACGCTGCAGATCGCGTCGCGGCTGTCCTGCTGGATCTGCGAAAACGCCAAAAGCACGCGCGCCTACCTCAAGCGTATCGACGCGTTGCACCCGCTAGTCGCGCCGCTGCAGTCGCAGCAGATTCAGGAGTTGCCGCGCGAGGTCCACAAGAAGGGCGACCACAGCGGCAACTTCGACGCGCGCCCCCTGTTGATGGCCGCGACGGAGGGCCGCGACATGGGCCTGGTCAGCGAAGCCGGCATGCCGGCGATTGCCGACCCGGGCTCCTCCGTGGTGCGCGCGGCGCACGACCTGGGCCTGGAAGTCGTTCCGCTCACCGGCCCGATGTCGCTGATGCTGGCGCTGGCCGCCAGCGGCCTCAACGGCCAGAGCTTCGCATTTGCAGGCTACGTGCCGCAAACGCCGGCCGAGCGGGTGCAGCGCCTGCGCGAGCTGGAATCGCTGGCGCTGAAGTCCGGCCAGACCCAGCTCTTCATCGAAACGCCCTACCGCAATGCCGCCCTGTTCCAGTCACTGCTGCAGACGCTGCAGGGCAACACCCGGCTGGCGCTGAGTTGCGGCCTGACCATGGGCACGGGCTGGTCGCGCAGTTCGCAGGTCAGCGTGTGGAAGCGCGACAAGCTGCAGGCACCGCTGGATTTGCCGACCGTGTTTGGCATAGGCCGCTAACAAACACCGCAGCGCTCACAAAAAAGCCCGCATGACGCGGGCTTTTTAACGGAGGCATCGGATTCGCTCAACGCAACGCAGGAATCGCCTTGAAGGCCTTCATCGCGCCCTCACCCATGGCCGCGCCGAACTTCTTGGCCAGGCGTTCGGCCACGTTGTCGCGGCGCGTGTAGTCGATGATCTCGTCGGTTTTGACGACTTCGCGCGCGACGTAGTCGAGGTTGCCGAGCTGGTCGGCCAGGCCGAGTTCCACGGCCTGCTGGCCGCTCCAGAACAGGCCGCTGAACATTTCAGGCGTTTCCTTCAGGCGCTTGCCGCGGCCGGCTTTGACCACTGCAATGAATTGCTGGTGAATCTGGTCCAGCATGGCCTGCGCAAACGCGCGCTGTTTTTCGCTTTGCGGGCTGAAAGGATCCAGGAAACCCTTGTTCTCGCCGGCGGTCAGCAGGCGGCGCTCCACGCCCAGCTTGTCCATCAGGCCGGTAAAACCAAAGCCGTCCATCAGCACGCCAATGCTGCCGACGATGCTGGCCTTGTCGACGTAAATCTTGTCGGCCGAGACGGCGATGTAATACGCGGCGGAGGCGCAGGTTTCTTCCACCACGGCATAGACCGGCTTCTTGTGCTTGGCCTTCAGGCGCAGGATTTCATCGTTCATCATGCCGGCCTGCACGGGGCTGCCGCCGGGCGAATTGATCAGCAACACGATGGCCTTGGCGCCGTCGTCTTCAAAAGCGGCACGCAGCGCCGCGTTGACGAATTCGGCGCTGGCGTCGGCGCCCGCGGCGATCTCGCCCTTGATTTCCACCACGGCCGTATGCGGAACCGTCGCGTCGCTGGCAGGTGTGCCGCGATGCAGTGCCATCCAGACCAGGGCGACAAAAAAGGCCAGCCAGGCCAGCCGCACAAAAGTCTTCCAGCGGCGTGTGGCCTTTTGCTCGTTGAGCGAGGCGAAGGCCAGCTTCTCCAGCGTCGCGCGCTCCCAGCCGGGGGTGGCGGAAGGGTCAGCGGCGGATTTTTTGGCTTGCGCGTAAGGCGGAAGGGACTCGGGCTGGTTGGGCCGGAAATCCGATTCGCGCAGCAAATCAGGATCGGTGGAAGGCTCGGTGCGGTGGGGATCGTTCATGTGCAATAGTTTAGAGAGGTATTAGAACTGTAGCGGTTTAAGGTTGTAAGCAGAATGCCAATAAACAACCCCGTCGGCCTCTGAAAGCGCGATTTTGATCAGGCCTCCCTGGCAGGGCCCGCCGGCGCATTGGCCGGTATCCGGGCGGTAGGCGGCGCCATGGCTGGCGCACAGCAGCCACTGGCCCTGGTCGTCAAACACCCGGTTGGGCTGCCAGTCCAGTTCCATCGCGACGTGGCTGCAGCGGTTGAGATAGGCGTGGACCAAACCCTCGAAACGCACCGCAAAAGCGCGGCAGGTCTGACCGGCGTAAACCACATCGAACGGCACGGCCAGCCCGCCGTCAAGCAGGTCGCGGCTGTTGCACAGGGCTAGCCGTTCGTCCATGGCTTCAACGTCCGAAATCAGCCATGGGCCAGCAGCCAGTCATGCAGTTCCTGCACCGAGTGCGCCACGTGGCGCGGCGACAGCACGGCAAAGGTATCGGGTTCGTGCGCGCCGTAGCTCACGCCCACGCTGGGGCAGCGGGCATTGACGGCCATCTGCAGGTCGTGGGTGGTGTCGCCCACCATCAGCACGCGTTCGGGCGCCACGCCCAACTCCGCCATCAGCTCATGCAGCATAAGCGGGTCGGGCTTGCCGGCCGTCTCGTCGGCCGTGCGCGAGCTATCGAACACGCCCTTGAGCTCCACCGTGCGCAACACCTCGTCGAGGCCGCGGCGCGACTTGCCGGTGGCCACCGCGAGCAGGTGGCCGCGCGCCTTCAGCGCGTCCAGCAGGGGCAGCACGCCGTCGAACAGGCTCAGGTCGTCGTAATGCGCGGCGTAGTGGTGGCGGTAGCGCTCGCCAAGTTGGGGGTATTTTTCAGGCGGCACGTCGGGCGCGGCCTGGGCCAGCGCCTGCATCAGGCCCAGGCCGATGACGTAGCCGGCGTCCTTGTCCGTCGGCACCGTGCCGCCCACGTCGCGCACGGCGGACTGGATGCAACGCACGATGATTTTGGTCGAATCAAACAGCGTGCCGTCCCAGTCAAAGGCGATCAGGTCGAAATTTCGGGTTTGCATATCGGCTTATTGTCGCCGGGGCCGGTGCTCCCCTGCTGCCGCACGGCTGTTAAGCCACGTCCTCGGGCGCCGCCGGCAAAAACTGCTGCAGCTCGGGCGGCAAAGGCGCCTGCAGGTGCACCACCTTGCGCAGTTTGGGATGGTTGAACTTCAGGCTCCAGGCATGCAGAAACATGCGTTTGAGCGGTGTGGCACCGGCCGCGCTTTTCTGCAGCGCCCGGTTCAGCTCGAAGTCGCCGTATTTGTCGTCGCCGGCAATCGGGTGCCCTTCATTGGACAGGTGCACGCGGATCTGGTGCGTGCGGCCGGTCTTGATGGTCACTTCCAGCAGGGTGAAAGGCGTTGCCGGGGCCAGCCGGCTGGCGGGAACGGCCGCCTTGACCTTGACCAGCGTCACCGAGCGCATGCCGTCGGGGTGGTCGTTGTCGACCACTTTCACGCGGCGTTCGCCATCGGGCAGCAGATACTTGTGCAGCGCCTTGTCGATGACGCGGTGGTTGGCGGGCCAGGCGCCGCCGACCAGCGCCAGGTAGACCTTGTCGGTTTCGCGCTCCCGGAACTGCTCCTGCAGCAGCTTGAGCGCCATGCGCCGCTTGGCGATCAGCAAAATGCCGCTGGTTTCGCGGTCAAGCCGGTGCACCAGTTCCAGGAAGTCGGCCTCGGGCCGCGCCATGCGCAGCTGCTCGATCACGCCAAAGCTCACGCCGCTGCCGCCGTGCACGGCCACGCCGGCCGGTTTGTCGATGGCCAGCACAAAATCGTCTTCAAACAGGATGGGGAATTCGCGGGACGGCGCGTAGCCGCCCGTGGTGGAACTGGCGCCATGCCGGGCGATTTCCTGGGCCATGGCCTCGGCCTTCTGCCCGGCCCGCTCCGAGGTGCGCACCGGCGGCAGGCGCACCACGTCGCCGGTCTCCACCCGCGTGTCGGCCTGCGCCCTGCCCTTGTTCACCCGCACTTCGCCGCTGCGGATGATGCGGTAAACGTGGGTTTTGGGCACGCCCTTGAGCTGGCGGATCAGGAAATTGTCCAGCCGCTGGCCGGCGTAGTCCTCATCCACCGTCACCAGCGTGGCCTGGGGCGCTGCCGGGGCCGGCGCCTGGAAAATGGGTGCAGCCGGCGTGGGCGCGGACACGGCCGCGGACGCCCATACCGGTGTTTTCCCGGGTTTCCTTGCCAAGCCCTTTGCTGACCCTATAATGTGTTTCACTAGCGATGCGCTGTAAGTGGTTGATTTGTCTGGAGTTTAGTCCACACAAGTCCCCGGCCCTGAAAAGGCAAGCAAGCAGCCTCGCTGGAAGGTCGATGCCCACGCCGGCAATTGCCCGCAAGCGACGAGTGCCAGGCACCTCGCGGCGAGCGTCTTTGCACGGTGGACGAGTCGACGTTTTGCGAACACAACCACGGAATACCATGTGTGCAGCCCAAGTCATGAACAACAGGCTGCGCACGGATCCTGCCGAGATCAAGTCCTTAACGGGTAGCCCACTGATGACAATACTGGTCAGTCTGATTTACATATGCCTGCGGCGCCTCACGACATTCGTGGGCCCTGCTTTCGGCATGAATCAGCCGCCGGCCTTTGTACAGTGGGCGCAAGCAGCCGCGCTTTGCGCGGCACCCACCCGTTTGACCCCTGCTCGCTCCATCCACGCGCCTACGCCCAGACCACGTCGCTGACCGGTTCATTCCGGTCGGCCGCGCGCCGTCAAAAGCTCTCCGGCAATTCCTCCACGTTCGCACTGCGTCCCTCCGGCGTCGTTGGCCCATTTTGGGCATGTGATTGATGTTCGAGACACGACATCAAAACGAAGAACGATAAGGAAGGCTACCCATGAAACGGATGCTGGTAAACGCCACTCAGGCTGAAGAACGCCGCCTGGCGATCGTCGACGGACAAAAACTCCTCGACTACGAAATTGAAATCGAAGGGCGCGAACAGCGCAAGGGCAACATCTACAAGGCCGTCGTCACGCGCGTCGAGCCTTCGCTGGAAGCCTGCTTCGTCGACTACGGCGAAGACCGCCACGGCTTCCTGCCGTTCAAGGAAATCTCCAAGCAATACTTTGCGCAGGGCGTGCCCGTCAACCAGGCACGCATCAACGACGTGATCAAGGAAGGCCAGGAACTGCTGGTCCAGGTGGAAAAGGAAGAACGCGGCAACAAGGGCGCGGCCCTCACCACCTTCGTTTCCCTGGCCGGCCGCTATGTGGTCCTGATGCCCAACAACCCGCGCGGCGGTGGCGTGAGCCGCCGTATCGAAGGCGAAGACCGGGCCGAACTCAAAGAGAACATGGACCAGTTGGAATATCCCAACGGGATGTCCATCATCGCGCGCACCGCCGGCATCGGCCGCAGCGCGCCTGAGCTGCAGTGGGACCTGAACTACCTGCTCAAGCTCTGGACCGCCATCGACGGCGCCGGCAAGGGCGGCAAGGGCGCCTTCCTGATTTACCAGGAATCCAGCCTCGTGATCCGCGCGATCCGCGACTACTTCAACAGCGACATCGGCGACATCCTCTTCGACACCGACGACGTCTATGAGCAGGCCCGCCAGTTCATGGCCCACGTGATGCCCGAGCACGAGCACCGCGTCAAGCGCTACCGCGACGACGCCCCTCTGTTCAGCCGCTTCCAGATCGAGCACCAGATCGAGTCGGCCTACGCCCGCACCGTGCAGCTGCCTTCCGGCGGCGCCATCGTGATCGACCACACCGAAGCCCTGGTTTCGGTCGACGTCAACTCGGCCCGCGCCATCAAGGGCGGCGACATTGAAGAAACCGCCACCCGCACCAACCTCGAAGCCGCCGACGAAGTCGCGCGCCAGATGCGTTTGCGCGACCTGGGCGGCCTGATCGTCATCGACTTTATCGACATGGAAGAGTCGCGCAACCGCCGCGACGTGGAAAACCGCCTGCGCGACGCGCTGCGCCAGGACCGCGCCCGCGTGCAGTTCGGCACCATCAGCAAGTTCGGCCTCATGGAAATGAGCCGCCAGCGCTTGCGCCCGGCCCTGTCCGAAGGCGCGTCGATTCCCTGCCCGCGTTGCGGCGGCTCCGGCCACATCCGCGACACCGAGAGCTCGGCGCTGCAGATCCTGCGCATCATCCAGGAAGAGTCCCTCAAGGACAGCACGGCCTCGGTGCTGTGCCAGGTCCCGGTCGACGTGGCTTCCTTCCTGCTCAACGAAAAGCGCTCCGAGATCGCAAAGATCGAAGTCAAGCAGCGCATCAACGTGCTGCTGGTGCCCAACAAGACGCTGGAAACCCCCAACTACCGCCTGGAACGCCTGAAGCACGACGACCCGCGCCTGGACAACATCGCCGCCAGCTACAAGATGGCCGACGAAATTGAAGACCCGACCACCGTCACGCGCCGCAGCCAGGAAAAGCACAACAAGCAGGAGCCCATCATCAAGGGCGTTCTGCCCGATGCGCCCGCCCCCGTGGCCCCGCCCAAGCCGGAACCCGTTGCGCAAGCTGCGCACAAGCCCGCTGCCCGTCCCGCCCCCGTGGCTGCGGCGGCGCCTGCAGAAAAGGGCTTCTTCGGCTGGATCAAGAGCCTGCTCGGCGGCGGCGAAGCGCCGGCCCCGGCGCCTGTTGCCAAGGAAGTGAAAAAAGACGAACGCGGCGAAGGCCGGCGTGAAGGCCGTGGCGGTGAAGGCCGCAATGGCGAGCGCGGTGAGCGTTCCGAACGCGGCGGCCGTGACGGCCGGCGCGGCGGCCGCAGCCGCGGCGAAGGTCGCGGCGAAGGCCGTGGTGCTGAAGGCCGCGGCGAAGGCCGTGAAGCACGCCCTGAAGGCCAAGGCCGTGGTGAACGTGGCGAAGGCCGCGGCGGCGAGCGCCGCGAACGCAACGCCGAAGGCCGCCAGGAACGCCCGGCCGGTGAAGCCCGCGCTGAAGGCGCCGTCGACCAGCCACGCGGCGAGACCCCCAACCGTGAAGGCCGCGAAGGCGGCCGCAACCGCCGTGAGCGTGGCGGTGAACGCGGCGGCGAGCGCGGTGAACGCATCCAGCGCGACCCCGTCGAGCAGGACCTCGCACTGGCCAACCAGGCCGCCATGGCAGCCGCCGTGGGCGGTGACGCCGCCGAGCCGCGCCAGGAACGCGCGCCCCAGGACGGCGAACGCCAGGGCAACCGCGAGCCGCGTGGTGAACGTGGAGAACGCGGTGAGGGCCGCCGTGAACGCGGCGACCGCAACGGACGCCGTGGCGACCGCCGCGGTGCGGACCGCCCCGAAGGCGCCGAAGGCCAGAACGCCCCCGCCGAAGGCGCGGTCGGCTTCAACCCCGATGCCGCCCCGGCAGCTCCCGTGCTCGACGAAGCCGGCAATGTGGTCGCCCCTGAACAAAATGCCCAGGGTGACGAGCAGCGCCAGCCGCGCGAACGCCGCAGCCGCGACCGCTACGGCCGTGACCGCCGCGAACGCGGTGAAAGCGGTGAACGCAGCGAGCAGCAGCAGCCTGCTGAAGGCAGCGCCGACGCCGGCCAGGCCGGGTTCGCGGAGCCCCAGCAGCAGCCCCAACGGGAAGAGCGGCAGCCACGGGAAGAGCGCCAGGCACGCGAAGAGCGTGCACCGGCAGCCGCTGAATTTGCGGCACCCGCAGCCGCGGTGACGCCCTCGGCGCCCTTCGTGCCTGCACCAGCACCGGCTCCCGCCTACACGGCCCCTGTGGCTGTTGCCGCTCCGGCGCCTGCACCTGTCGTGGCAGCCCCTGCGCCCGCACCGGTCCAGGCTGCCGTACCGGCGCCCGCACCCGTGGCTGCAAGCCTGCCCAAGGTTGCGTCTTACGACTTGCCCCTGGACCAACTGGCCCAGGTGGCCCAGTCCTCAGGCCTGCAATGGGTAAATTCGGATGCGGCCAAGATCGCCGAAGTCCAGGCCGCCATCGCGGCCGAAGCCAAGCCGGTGCACGTGCCGCGCGAGCGCCCGCCCGTGGCGGTGTCCGATGAAGGCCCGCTGGTGCTGGTAGAGACCAAGCGCGACCTGGGCGCCATGCCTCTGCCCTTCGAGAAATCGGCCGGACAGTAAGCCCCTTTTTCAGCCGCTGAGCGGTTGATCTCCCAAAAAGGCCCGCAATGCGGGCCTTTTTTTATGTCACGAAACAAGCCCTAGAATCAGCCAACAAAACCGACAAGGGGGAGAGGACATGGACAACCCGCAACACGATGCGCGCTATGCGCCGCCGCAGGCCGACGTGGAAGATGTGCCCGCGATCGCCGAAGGCCCGCAGTTGGCCAGCCGCGCGCAGCGGTTTTTCGCCATCTTTCTCGACACCGTTTTCCAAGTCCTTGTGCTTTCAGCGGTGTCTATCCTGACGCCCTACAACCCCTTCAAAACCCAGGGAAACGACCTGTGGGCCCCCGACCCGGCGGGTGCGATCACTGGCGCGCTGACCTTTTTTCTGCTCAACGGCTACCTGCTCGCGACACGGGGCCAGACCCTGGGCAAGGCCTTGCTCAAAATACGCATAGTCCGGCCGTCCGGGGAGCCGGCATCCGGGGCGCGCCTTGCCCTCAGGTACGGGGCCGGTTTTGCTAGCGGCCTGCTGGCGGTTGTGCTGTGGGTCTACTCGCTGATCGACTGCCTGATGGTTTTCCGCAAGTCCCGCCGCTGCCTGCACGACGAGATCGCGGACACCATCGTCGTCAAGACCTGAGCCGCGCAACTTTGTGACCACCGTGCGCCTTGACACGATCCACACGGCCGAAACGCCGGAAGGCATCACGCTGTCGCTGCGGCCCGCCGGCCTCGTCGCGCGCGGGCAGGCCTACCTGATCGACCTGGCCATACGGGTCTGCCTGTTCATCGCCGTGGCCGTCACAGTCGGCATGATGGGCAAGGCCGGCGCGGCCGTGCTGCTGCTGGCGTATTTCGGCCTTGAATGGTTTTATCCCGTGGTGTTCGAGCTGACCCGCGCGGCGGCCACGCCCGGCAAGCGGGTGATGGGCCTGCGCGTGGTGATGGACTCGGGCCTGCCGGTGACGCCCGCCGCCTCGCTGACGCGCAACCTGCTGCGCGCCGCCGATTTCATGCCGGCGCTGTTCGGCGCCGGGGTCGTGTCCATGCTCTGGCGGCGCGACAGCAAACGCCTGGGCGACCTGGCTGCCGGCACCCTGGTGGTCTTCAGCGAGGCCGTCAAGCTGCACGGCGAGGTGCCCGTGGCCGCCCCGCTGGCCCCGGCGCGGCCGCTGTCGGCCGCCGAACAGGCTTCGGTGCTGGCCTGGGCCGGCCGGGCCACACGCCTGACGCCCGAGCGCCTGGGCGAGCTGGCGGCGCTGGCCGAACCAGTGCTGGGCGCGGGCGTGCCGGGCAGCAGCGCCACGCAGCGCCTGCTGGGCGTCGCGCAGTGGCTGATGGGCCGGCGCGACGGAGGCGCCAGACCATGACGCCGCTGCAATTTGAAGCCGCCTACGCGCCGCTCTGGCTTGAGCTCGAAACGGTGATAGGCGTTGCCGAGACGCAGCGCAAGTTCGACGGCGCGCGGCTGGCCGCGCTCTACCGCCGCGTCTGCGAACACCTGGCGCTGGCGCAGGCCCGCGCCTATCCGGTCCACCTGACGCAGCGGCTCGAAACATTGACGCAAAGCGCCCACCGGCTGATCTACCGGCGCCACGACTACGGCCTGGCGCGCCTCGGGTTGCTGGTGCTGGTCGACTTTCCGCAGGCCGTGCGCGCGCACCGGGCCTACCTGCTGGTGGCGGCCCTGCTGTTCGTGGTGCCGCTGCTGGCCGCGGGCCTGGCCGCCTACCGCGACCCGGGCTTCATCCTGCACCTGCTGGACGCCGCGCAGGTGCAGCGCTTCGACGGCATGTACAGCGACAGCGCCAGCGCCTTCGGGCGCAACCGCGACGCCAGCGGCGACTGGGAGATGTTCGGCTACTACGTCATGCACAACATCGGCATCGGCTTTCGCTGTTTCGCGGCCGGCATCTTCGGCGGCGTCGGCAGCGCCGCCGTGTTGCTGTTCAACGGCGTGCAGATAGGCGCCGTCGGCGGCTACCTGATCGCCGCCGGCCACGGACAGAACTTCTGCTCCTTCGTCATCACCCACGGCGCCTTCGAACTGACGGCCATCGTGCTGGCGGGCGCGGCCGGGCTGCGCCTGGGCTACGCCCTGATCGCGCCGGGCCGCCACACCCGGGTCGAGGCGCTGCGGCTGGCCGCCCGCCATGCCATCGTGGTGATGTACGGCGTCATCGGCCTGCTGCTGCTCGCGGCCGCCGTCGAGGCCTTCTGGTCTTCCGCGCGCTGGGTCACACCGGCCGTCAAATACGGCGCCGGCGCCGCCTGCTGGTCGCTGGTGCTGGCCTACCTGGGCTGGCAGGGACGGCCGCGCGCCGGCGCCACGCGCGCCGGCGAAGGGCAGCGCCATGCAGGTTGATGCGCTGGCCGTCGCGCTGCGGCCGCGGCCCATGGCCGAAGCCGCCGACCTGGGCATCGCCCTGGTGCGCCGCCATGCCGGCTCCGTCTGGCGCACTTTCCTGCCCATGTACGTCGTGGTCGTCGTGCTGCTGCTGTGCACCGCGGAATTCGCCGGCTGGCTGCCCGGCCTGCTGATTTTCTGGCTCAAGCCCTGGTTTGACCGCAGCCTGCTGTTCATCCTGTCGCGCGCGGTGTTCGGGCAGTCCACGCGCTGGAAGGATTTGTGGGAGCAGCGCGCCCAAGTGTGGGGCAGGCAACTGCTGCGCACGCTGCTGTGGCGGCGCTTTTCGCCCTGGCGCTCCTACACGCAGGCCATAGACCAGCTCGAAGGCCAGCGCGGCGGCGCCAGGCGCAAGCGGCGCGACCAGTTGCTGCGCGGGCGGCGCGGCGCGGGCGCCGGCATGCAGATGATTTTTTCGAATGCCGAACTCGCGCTGGAGTTCGGCCTTCTCTCCATCCTGTTCTGGTTCGCGCCCGAGGGCAGCCTCCTGGAGCTGTGGCGCTGGCTGACCGATTCGGAATCCGTGCTGCAAAGCGCGCTCCTCGCGGCGGTCTATGCTTTTGTCGTCGGGCTGGTCGAGCCGTTTTTTGTGGCCGCCGGGTTTGCGATGTACCTGAACCGCCGCGTCGAGCTCGAGGCTTGGGACATCGAGCAGGACTTCCGCCGCGCCTTCACGCCCACGCCGGCGAAAGGCACGCCATGACGGCCGCGCGCGAAGAAACCGCAAGGCGCTTTTCATGGCGATGGGCCGCGGCCTGCCTTGTGCTGGCGGGCCTGTCATCGTGGGCCAGTCCGGCTACCACGGCGCCGGCCGAGCCGCCGTCGCGCCAGCAGGTGCAGTCGGCCGCCGAACGGGTTCGCGCCGACCCCAACCTGCCCGGCAGCAAGACTGAAAAAACGCTGCGCTTCAAGGACCAGGACAAAAAGCCCGAAGACAAAAAAAAGGACCGCGACGGCCTTGGCTGGCTCAAGGACCTGGTGACCAGGATATCCGAAGGTGCGCGCCTGCTGGTGTGGGCGCTGGGCGCGCTGGCCCTGGCCTGGCTGGTGGTCGGCATACGGCGCTGGGTGAAGGTGCGCGCCGGCGGCGGCCGGCACCGGATGGCGCCCCTGCCCAGCCACATCGGCAGCCTGGACATACGGCCTGAAAGCCTGCCCGACGACGTGGGCGCCGAGGTCGCTTCGCTCTGGCAGCGCGGCCAGCGGCGGCCCGCGCTGTCACTGCTTTACCGCGGCGCGCTGTCCCGCCTGGTGCACCTGCATGCGGTGCCCATACGCAACGCCAGCACCGAAGGCGAATGCGTGGCGCTCAGCGAAGGCCGGCTGGCGCCCATGTCGCTGGAATTTTTCGCGCGGCTGGTGGCCGCCTGGCAACTGGCGGCCTATGGCGGGCGCCTGCCGCCCACGGCCGGCGTGCTGGCGCTGTGCGCCGAATTTGACGCCCGGCTGGGCGCACCGGCCGGCCCGGCGAAGGCGGCGCCATGAGGGACCGGTTGATCCTCATCCTGCTGGGCGTGCTGCTGCTGGCGGGCGGCGCCTGGCTGATGTCGGCCACCGAATGGGTGGACGAGGACACGCCCACGCCGGCCAAGGGGGAAGCCCTCAGCAACCCGCTTTATGCCACCGAAAAACTGCTGGGCGCCCTCGGTACGCGGGTGGTGCGACACAAAAGCCTGGACGCCATGCCGCCGCCGCAGGCCCGGCTGGTGCTGGTGTCGCGCAACTGGGACCTGTTCCCGGAGCGCGCGCAGCGCCTGCGTGCCTGGGTGGCGCAAGGCGGGCACCTGGTCATCCCGGGCTTCCTGGCCGGCCACAAATCGCTGAAGGAGTGGCTGCCCGTCACGGAGCAAAGCCCCCTGAAATCGGAGTCGCCCGCGATGCCGCCGCGCCCCCTGGGCAAGCCCGCCAAGGACATGGACTGCCGCGCGCTGGAGGAGCCCGCCGAAGTCGCCGCGAGCTACGGCGACAGCCGCAGCTACCGCGCCTGCGGCGCTTACTTCAGCCCCCAGTACTTGCCGGTCAACCGGCTGGCCGCCCCGCTGTGGTCCCTGCGCGGCACGGCCGGCACCGAGGCCGTGCGCGTGCAGGTCGGCCAGGGCACGGTCACCGTGATCGGCGGGTGGAACCTGCTCAGCAACAGCAACCTGCTGCGCGCCGACAACGCGCAGCTGGCGGCCGCGGCGCTGCAGGCGCGCGCCGGCGCCGAATTCTGGTTTGTCGCCGAAGAGGCCAGGGAGCCCTTTGTGCCCTGGCTCTGGCACCAGGGCTGGGCGGCGTTGCTGCTGGGCCTGCTGGCCCTGGCGCTGGCCCTGTGGCGCGCCGCCGCGCGCTTCGGGCCGCTGGCGCCGTCCGCCCCCTCGCACCGCCGCTCCATGGCCGAGCAGGTGCGCGGCACCGCGCGTTTCCTGCACATGCACGGGCCCAAGGCCCTGCACGCCGCCCAGCTTCGCGCGCTGCACGCGTCGGCCGCGCGGCAGCTGCCCAGGTTTTCGCAGCTGGACCCGCTGCGGCGCACCGCCGGCATCGCGCGCGCCACCGGCCTGGACGCGCGGGCGCTCGAGCGCGCGCAGGACGACAAGGCGCGCAACCCCGCCGTGCTGGCCGCCGACCTGGAGTTGCTGGAAACCGCCCGCCGCCGGCTCGACGCGCGGGAACCCGCCGCCCCATCCGTTTCATCCTCCCCATCCGATGTTTCACCCTCTCCTTCACCCTGAACCCGAGAAACCACCATGTCATCAATTCCGAACGAAGAACTGATACGCGCGGCCGAATGGCTGCAGACCCTGCGCCGCGAAGTCGGCAAGGCCGTGGTCGGCCAGAAGGAGGCCGTCGACCAGACCCTGGTGGCGCTGGTCGCGTCCGGCCACGTGCTGATCGAGGGCGTGCCCGGTCTCGGCAAAACACTGCTGGCGCGGGCGCTGGCGCAGGCCATGAGCCTGCGTTATGCGCGCGTTCAGTTCACGCCCGACCTGATGCCCTCGGACATCACCGGCCACTCGGTGCTGGACCCGTCGACCCGCGGCGAATCCGGCATAGGCACGCTGCGCGTGCACCAGGGGCCGGTGTTTACGCATTTGCTGCTGGCCGATGAAATCAACCGCGCGCCGGCCAAGACCCAGAGCGCCCTGCTCGAAGTGATGCAGGAATACCAGGTCACGCTGGAAGGCCGGGCCATGCCGCTTCCGCGCCCCTTCATGGTGATGGCCACACAAAACCCGATAGACACCGAAGGCACCTACCCCCTGCCGGAGGCGCAGCTGGACCGCTTCCTGCTCAAGATCAACATCGCTTTCCCCAGCCATGCCGAAGAAAAAGCCGTCGTGCAGCTGACCACCGACCAGCGCGCCGGCAACCAGCTGCCGCTCGAGGCCGTCAGGCCCTGCCTGGACGACGTGCAGGTGCTGGAGCTGCAGCGCCTGGCCAGCCTGGTGCAGGCGCACGAACAGGTGATCGACTATGCGGTGCGCATCGCCCGCGCCACACGCGACTGGCCCGGCCTTTCGTCCGGCGCGGGGCCGCGCGGCACCATGGCCCTGGTGCGCGCCGCGCGCGCCGCCGCGCTGATGGACGGGCGCGACTTCATCACCCCCGACGACGTGGCGCGCCAGACCCTGCCGGCCCTGCGCCACCGCGTGATGATCTCGCCCGACGCGCAGCTCGAAGGCCTGGGCGTGGACGAACTGCTGCGCAGCGCCCAGGGCAGCGTGCAGGCGCCCCGCCTCTGAGGCCGAACCGCATGCGCCTCCTGGTGATCCCCACGACAGGCACGGTCACGCTGCTGGCCGGCCTTGCTGTGGCCGCCTGCCTGGCGCTGCTCGCCGGCCTGCCGGTGAGCACGGTGGCCGTGCTCACCGGCGCCGTGCTGCTGCCGGCACTGGCCTGGGCCCTGTTTGACCTCTGGCGCAGCCGGCGCCTGTGGCGGCAGGCGCCGCTGCGCATCGAACGCAGCCTGCCCGGCGCCTTTTCACTGGGCGTGCCGACCGTGCTCACGCTGGTGCTCGTCAACGAAGGCCCGCTGGCCTGGGCCGTGACCGTGTTCGACGAGGTGGACCCGCGCTTTGCCTTTGAAGGCCTGCCGCAAACCGTGGCCGTGCCGCCGGCGTCCCGCGCGGAGCTGCGCTACACGGTGACCGCGCGCGAACGCGGCGTGGCCCTTTTCGGCACCACCCAGTTGCGCTGGCGCAGCCGCGGCGGCTGCTTCGAAGTGCAGCAGTCGCTGGGCAAGCCGGGCAAGCTGCGCGTGTACCCCAACTTCGCCGCGCTGGCGCGTTATGCCTGGCTGTCCGGCGACCGGCGGCTGGCCCAGATCGGCATCAAGACCTATGTGCAGCGCGGCCAGGGCACCGATTTCCGGCAACTGGCCGACTACAAGACCGGGGACTCGCTGCGCCACATCGACTGGAAAGCCACGCTGCGCCACCAGCGCCCCATCGTGCGCGAATTCCAGGACGACCGCGACCAGTGCGTGTTTTTCCTGCTCGACTGCGGTCGCCGCATGCGCGCCGACGAAGGCGGGCCCGAGCAGGACGGCCACGGCGGCAGCCATTTCGACGAAGCCCTCAACGCGCTGATGCTGCTGAGCTACGTCGCCCTGAAAGAAGGCGACGAGGTCGGCGCCATGACCTTCGGCTACCCGCCGGGCCAGCGCCGCGACTTCGCGCCGCGCAAGGGCGCGGCCACGCTCAACGCCCTGATGAACCGCCTGCACGACATCCAGCCCGGCGCCATGCATTCGGACTACCTGCTGGCCGCGCAGGAGCTGCTGCGCGTGCAGCGCCGGCGCGCATTGGTCATAGTGCTCACCAACTTCCGCGACGAGGACGCCGCCGAGCTGCGTCCGGCCATCAAGCTGCTGCGCCGCCGGCACCTGGTGCTGGTGGCCAGCCTGCGCGAGCGCGTGCTGGGCCGCATCGCCGGCCAGGCCCTCTCAAGCCCCGCCGACGCGGTCGACGTGGCCGCCGCCCACCTGTTCGCGCAGTCGCGGCGCGACGCCTTTGCGCGCGTGGTCGGCAACGACCCGCTTTCGGTGGACGTGGAGCCGGCGCAGCTGGCCGTCTCGCTGGTGAACCGTTACCACGCGGTCAAGCGCGCCGGGTTGTTGTAGGGGTTCCACGGAGCCCCTTACGACCCCGGCAAGGGTTATTCTTTGTGTCTCAACAACAGGAGGGAAGAGAAATGTCAGAAGCAGTGAACCCGTATGCAGCGCCCAAGGCCGTGGTGGCCGACGTTTATGACAATGAAGCGGGCGTGCAGCCCGTCAAGCTGTTCTCGGCCAAAGGCCGGGTTGGCCGGCTGCGCTACCTGGCGTACAACCTGGGCGCCTACCTGTTCCTGGTGGTGGGCGGCATGGTACTGGGCCTTATCGCCGGCGCGCTCGGTTCCGCCACGGCGGCGGGCGTGCTCGGCATTTTGGTGGCCGTCCCTTACTTCATCTTCCTCGTGCTGCTGACGATACAGCGCAGCCACGACATGGGATGGACCGGCTGGACGGCGATCCTGGCCCTGATTCCCTTTGTCGGGCTGATCTGGCTTTTGAATCCGGGTACCAAGGGCGGCAACCGCTTCGGCGCGCCCCCGCCGCCCAACACCACCATGGTCAAGATCGGCGGCCTGGCCTTCCCCGTCATCATGCTCATAGGCATCATCGCCGCCGTCGCCTTGCCGGCCTACCAGGACTATGTGAAGCGGGCCAAGGCGTCCCAGATCGTCAAGCCTTGAATCTCGCGGCGGGCGCCATGCCCGCCTGCGGCTTAAGACCTCAGATCTGCGCGGCGCGCTTGTAAGCCAGCGCGGCGGCGGCTTCGTCCTCGCGCTGCTCGGCCAGAACGGCCAGGGCGCGCCAGGCATTGCGGTGCAGCGCCACGTCCTGCAGGGCCGGGGCGGCCTGCGACAGCAGCTGGCGGGCCTTGCCCCAGAGCTGGCGGTTCAGGCAGGCCATGCCCGCCAGGTACTGCAGGTTGGCATCGCGCGGGCGGCTCAACTGCGCCGCCTCGATGCGCGCCAGCCAGGCGGCGTCCAGCGAATCAAGGCCGGTTTCAAGCACGCTGATCAGCTTGATGCGCAGGTTGTCGCCGAGGTCCGAGCGCGGCTGCATCATGCGGTCCCAGACCTGCAGCAGCCAGGCGCGCGCCAGCTCCGGCTCGCCGTGCAGCGCCATCAGGCGCGACGCGGCATGCACCACCAGCTCGGGCATGGCGCGTTCGCTTTCATCGAGGGAGAACCAGGCCTGCTGCAGCTGCGACGGGTCGTGCGCGTCGTTGAGCAGCTCCAGCGCCAGGCCGCGGATGATGCTTTGCGCGGCGGCCTGCGAAAACGCGCGGTGCTTGGCCAGCAGGCGCGCGGTTTCCAGCGCCTGCGAAGTCTGCCGCGCATGGCGCGAGGCGCGCAGCTTCATGCGCAGGGCCAGCGTGCGGCGGGAGGCGCCCTGCGGCAGCTGAGCGAGCCAGTCGAGCGCGGCGCCGGGGTCGCGGTCGTCCAGCGCCCAGCGCGCGGCGCGGAACTGCACGCCCTCGCGCACTTCCTGCGCATGGCGCGGCGCCGAACTTTGCAGCGCCTGCTGAAGGTGCTGGTCGCGCAGGCCCTTGTTTTGCAGCGACTGCGCGGCCTCAGCCACCAGCAGGTGGGCCAGCGAGCGCAGCTGGCTGCCGCGGCTGGCGCTGTGGCCGGTCACGTGGCCGGACTGGTCGGCCAGCAGGGCCAGGCTTTTTTCCTGCGCCAGCGCGTTTTGCGCGGACTTGGTGGAGCGGATGTAGCGCCCGGCCAGCAGGTGGGCCAGCGAATCCATGAGGGCGCCGTACATGGCGCGCTCTTTTTGCTGGGCGCGCCAGCGCCGTGCTTCGGCCGGCAGCGAAAACACCGCCGACACCGCGCGCAGCGCCAGGTACAGCACCATGAACAGGCCCGCCAGCAACAGCACCATCAGGTTGAAGGAAATGTCGACCCGGTGCGGCGGCCAGAAAATCGTCACCACCGCCTGGTTGTTGCCCGCGAACAGGGCCACGGCAACCGCCACCCCAAAAAGGGCGATGAGCCAGAGAGCGGCGCGCATGCGTGTGTCCTGCCTTTAGGGGAATCAGCGGCCCGCGGCCGCCGTGGCCAGCGCGGCCATGGTTTCGTCCAGGCGCGGCAGCTCGCTGCTTTTGAGCTGGCCCTGCACCTGCGCCAGCAGCTGGGCCGCGGCCTGGGTCTTGCGCGAGGACGGGTCGAAATATTTGTTCAGCCAGGCGCCGGCGCTGGCGAGGTCGGCGCGCACCGAATCGGTCTGGCGCGACAGCAGCGCCAGGCGCGCATTGAGCAGGCGCAGCTTGAGGTTTTCACGCAGGAAAAAGGATTGTTCGGGTGACAGCAGCGCCGCCTCGGGCTGGTCGATGCGGCTCACACGCAGCAGCTTGCGCGCCTCTTCGCGCAGGTTGTCCAGCGTGCGCTGCGACCAGGCGTTGAGCGAGAGCTTGTCAAACACCAGCATCGAGGGCTTGTCGCTTGCCGGCGCACTGGCGGCCTTGGCCGGGGCCGGCGCGGCCAGGGCGGGCGCCGCGCGCAGGGAATTGCTGGCCACCATGGCATTCGCCACCGGCAATTCGTCGGCCAGGCGGGCGAGTTCGTCGAGCTTGAGCATCAGCACCGGCACGTCGGTCAGCGTCGCGGCCTTGATGCGGTCCATGTCGCGGGCGATGGCGCGCTGCAGCGGGTTCAGCCGCGGCTGGGCGGCGCGCGCCAGGCGCTGGTCGGCCGACCTGAGGGCCGCCAGCAGCGGCTCGGCGCTGCCGGTGAGCTGGGCCTGCTGCTGCGCCAGGCGCAACGCCGATTCGACGTCGACCACCAGGTTTTCATCGCGTGAGCGCGACAGGCTTTGCATGAGTTCTTCCAGCTGGCTGCGCTGCAGGCTGACTTCGCTGATGCGGGTTTCCTGGATGGCCAGCCGCGCCGAGAGTTCGCGCGTGGCTTCCTGGGCCTGGCGCGCCAGGGCGCGGGCCTCGATGGCCTGCGCGCCGGAGTCGATGCTGCGGCGGGCCAGTTCTTCCTGGATGTTGCCGAGCTTTTGCCACAGCAGGCCGCTGGCCAACAGGCCGCCGGCGGCCAGCGCGGCCACCAGCAGGGCCCATTTGCGCGGCACGATCCACTTGTCCGCGGCGACGGCTGGCGGTTCAGCCACGACCAGCGCGCGCTCCAGCACGGGCTGGTTGTCGGGCGTGGAAGGGGTGGGCTGGGCTGTGTGGGGATCGCTCATGGATACAGGGATTCTATCGAGGCCAGTGTGTCCCTGATGTCCTTCAGGGCGGGGCGTGACGCCACAACAACACCCCAGCCGGCGGCGCGCACGGCCTCCTCAATCCGGGGATGCGTCGCCACCGCGCGGGCGCCGCGCCAGTCGACACCCGCCAGCGCCGGCAGGCGCGTCAAATTGGCCACCGCTTCCGAGCTGCTGAACAGCCACACCGAGCCGTCCGCGCTGGCGGCGCGCGCGCGCGCTACCTGCTCGCCGGTAAACACCGGCGCGCGGCGCTGGTACACACCGACAAAATCCACCTGCGCGCCGGCGGCTTCCCATTGGCGGGCGATCCAGTCGCGCCCCGATGACACTCCGCCGCCCGCGGCATCCGGGCTTTCGCCGCGCACCACCAGCACGCGGCTGCCCTGCCAGTTGCGCCCGCCCACCACGGCCCACAAGGATTCGGAATCAAATTGCCCGGCGTCGGCGGCCGGCGCGTCAACCTGCTCCATGGGCACACCCGCGGCCAGCAATGCCGACACGGTGCCGGGCCCGGGCGCCATGAAGCGCAGGGACGGCGGCAGGCCTGGGATGGCGGATGTTGGTGGCTTGAAAAAATACTCCACCGCATTGCCGCTGACAAACATACAGGCCGCATAGCGGTCCAGGTTTTGCCACGCCTGCGAGAGCGCGCCGGTGTCGGATGCAGGGCCTATATCGATGAGCGGCAGGGCTTCGGCCGCGAAACCGGCTTGCCGCAATTGAGTCACCCAGTGCTGGGCATCCTGCGCGGGGCGCGTCACGATGACGGGGGCCGCGGCGCCGGCCGGAGGCACCGGCAGCTGCGGCATCAGGCGCCCGGGCCCTTGTCGGCCCACACGGCGCCGCCGGCGCGCAATTGCGCCGCCACGGCTTCGCCCAGCGCCTCGGCCTCGGCAAAATTGCGCACCACGGCGGTTTGTTTGACCTGCACCAGCGGCGCCAGCGGCGCGGTGCTGGTGGACGGCGCCTCGGCCGTCGCCGGATCGCCCCAGGCGGCGTTCAGTCGCATCGCATCGCCGGCCGCCGCGCCTTGCGTGAAGGCCGCCAGCGGCATGGAGCAGCTGCCGCCCATGGCGCGCGACACCGTGCGCTCGGCCGTCACGGCCAGCCAGGTCGGCGTGTGCGCCAGCGTGGCCAGCGCGGCCAGGAGGTCGGCGCGATCGGCCCGCACTTCAATGCCGAGAGCGCCCTGCCCCGCGGCGGGCAGCATCTGGGCCGGTTCAAAGGTAGCGCGTATGCGTGATTCCAGCCCGAGGCGCTTCAGGCCTGCGGCCGCCAGCACGATGGCGTGGTACTGGCCTTCGTCGAGCTTGCGCAGGCGCGTGTCGAGGTTGCCGCGCAGCGGCTGTATCACCAGGTCGGGCCGTAAGGCCTTGAGCAACACCAGCCGGCGCAGGCTGGACGTGCCGACCACCGCGCCCTGCGGCAAATCGGCGACGGAGGCGAACTGGTTGGACACAAAAGCGTCGCGCGGGTCTTCGCGCTCCAGCACGCAGGCCAGCGCGAAGCCCTCGGGCAGGTCCATGGGCACGTCCTTGAGCGAATGCACGGCGATGTCGGCCCGGCCTTCGCTGAGCGCCACCTCAAGTTCCTTGACGAACAGGCCCTTGCCGCCGACCTTGCTCAGCGAGCGGTCCAGGATCTGGTCGCCCTGGGTGGTCATGCCCAGCAGCTCGACCTGCCAGCCCAGGCGCGCCTCCAGCAGCGCCTTCACATGCTCGGCCTGCCACAGGGCCAGGCGGCTCTCGCGTGTGGCGATGACCACCTTCTTCATATCATGGGGTTTGGATTCAGACGCTGCGGACACTCGTAACCTGCTTGTAATACATAGGGGGAAGTCGATGCTAGCATGTGAGAACCTGTTCACGGTCTAAACGGGGCCGCGCAAGCGCCTTCTCGGGATGGGATGCAAGGCGCGGTGCGACGCCCATAGCACGGCTATGGGCTAGCGCCGCAACGCCGCAGACCGCCCGAGAAGGCACTTGCCCTCCGGGTTGGGATGAAATCGGGCGATTGAGCCACCCAGGCCCTTGCATGGGCATCAGCCCATGCGGCGTGCCCGGTCGGCCCACTCATCCCGATTGCATCCCAACGCGGCGCCGTTTAGACCGTGAACAGGTTCTAA
>NZ_CALROB020000055.1:0-34790 GCF_943369675.1 Polaromonas sp. YR568
GATGCGCTCCTGCAGGCTCTTGGCCGAGAAGCCGCCGAACACCACCGAATGCGTAGCGCCTATGCGCGCGCAAGCCTGCATGGCCACCACGCCTTCAACCGTCATCGGCATGTAGATGATGACGCGGTCGCCCTTCTTGATGCCCGCGCCCTTGAGCGCGCTGGCGAACTGGCTGACCCTGGCGTGCAGTTCCTTGTAGGTGACGTTGGTGACCTTGCCGTCGTCGCTTTCGAAAATGATGGCTTTCTTGTTTTCGACCGGCGTGCCCAGGTGGCGGTCCAGGCAGTTGTAGGAGGCATTGAGTTCGCCGTCGGCAAACCATTTGTAGAAAGGCGCAGTGGATTCGTCCAGCGTCTTCGTGAAGGGCTTTTTCCAGCTGAGGTTTTCGCGCGCCAGGCGCGCCCAGAAACCTTCAAAATCTTTTTCAGCTTCAGCGCACAGGGCTTGGTAGGCCGGCATGCCCGAAATACGCGCCGCTTTCACGGTGGCGGGGGCAGGCGGGAAGATGCGATTTTCAACCAGGGTCGATTCGATCGCGGATTGGGGTGCGCTCATTGTTTATGTCTCCTGTTTGTCACTGAATGCGTGGTACTGTCTTCTGCCGCACTTACAAGCCACTGACTGGCTTGAAGCTTACAAAATCTCAAATTCCCGGGGCCGGCCAGCCTGCCCTCTACAATGCCGCAAACCCTCAGCTTACGCCATCATGACTGAACCTACCCAAGTCCCCACAACCGCCAAAATCTCGCCGCTGCGCCCGCTGCCCAACCTGATTTTCGCCAGCCGCTGGCTGCAGCTGCCGCTGTACCTCGGGCTGATTGCCGCGCAGGCGGTGTACGTGGTGCACTTCCTGGTGGAGCTGTGGCACCTGATCGAAGCAGCCTTCGGCAGCCAGACCGCCCTGCAGTCGCTGATCACCAGCATAGGCTACAAAACCACCACGCCGATTGTTTCGCTCAACGAGACGGTCATCATGCTGGTGGTGCTGGCCCTGATCGATGTGGTCATGATCTCCAACCTGTTGATCATGGTCATCGTGGGTGGCTACGAAACCTTCGTGAGCCGCATGAACCTGGAAGGCCACCGCGACCAGCCTGAATGGCTGAGCCATGTGAACGCCTCAGTGCTCAAGGTCAAGCTGGCCACGGCCATCATCGGCATCAGCTCCATCCACCTGCTAAAGACTTTCATCAACGCCGACAACTACACCGACCGCGTGCTGATTGCGCAGACGGTGATCCACATCACCTTCCTGCTGTCGGCCATTGCGATCGCTTACACCGACAAGATCATGTCGGGCATCGCCGCGCAAAAGCACTGAGGGGATTAGCGCTGCGCTTTGGCGGCGCTGCTGCGCAGCAGCATCACCGCCCCCAGCACCCCCGACAACAGCGAGCCGCAGAGTACACCCAGCTTGAGCTGCGTTTCATACGCGGCATCCTGTCCGGCAAAGGCCAGCGCGCCTATGAAGAGGCTCATCGTGAAACCCACGCCGCACAATAGGCAGACACCGAAGAACTGACCCCAGCCGGCCTCTGCGGGCAGGCGCGCGCCGGCAAAGCGAATCAGCAGCCAAGACGCGCCGAACACGCCTATCGCCTTGCCGAGCAGCAGGCCCGCCGTGATGCCCAGGGGCACGCTCTGAAGCAGCGTACCCATCGTCACCCCCTGCAATGAAACCCCCGCGTTGGCAAACGCAAACATGGGCAGCACGGCAAAAGCCACCCAGGGATGCAGCGCGTGTTCGGCCGTTTTAAGGGGCGAGCCGCCTTTGCCGTCCGACAGGGGAATCGCCAGCGCGGTCACGACGCCCGCCAGCGTCGCGTGAATGCCGGACTTGTAGACGAAAAGCCAGATCACCAGGCCCACCATCACGTAGGGCCCAATCGCCATGACCTTGGCCCGGTTCAGGGCCAGCAGCACCAGCACGCCCACACCGGCAGCGGCCAGTGCCGTCACCGACAAACCATCGGTGTAGAAAAAGGCAATGATCAGGATGGCGCCCAGGTCGTCAATGATGGCGACGGCCGTCAAAAACACCTTGAGCGATGCCGGCACCCGGCTGCCCAGCAGCACCAGGATGCCCAGCGCAAAGGCGATATCGGTCGCGGCCGGAATCGCCCAGCCGCGCATGGCAACAGGGTCACCCGCATTGATCGCCATGTAAATGAGCGCCGGCACCAGCATGCCGCCCAGCGCCGCACCCGCCGGCAGCAGGGCCTGGCTTCGCGAGGCGAGTTCACCGTCCAGCAACTCCCGCTTGATCTCCAGCCCCACCAGGAAGAAAAACACCGCCATCCACAGGTCATTGACCCAGTGCAGCAAGGACTTGGAAAGCACCAGCAGGTCGCCGCCCACACGCACTTCGCCGGGCAGTTGCACAAACCGGTTGTAAGCCTCGCCCCAGGGCGAATTACTCAGCACCAGTGCCAGCACCGCCGCCAGCGCCAGTACCACGCCCGAAAGCGACTGCGAATTGATGAACTGGTTGAGGGTGCGGTGGACGAATTTCAGCATGGCCCCATTGTCCCAGACACGCAGGCCGAGAGGCGATAAAACGACCACCCCCATCCCAACAAGCAGGGGCCGCGGAACTGGCTTCGCCAGGCCGCAGGCGCCGCCCCCTTAAGGGGGAACAGGCTACACGAAGTGAGCCTGGACGGGGGTGTGCATCTACCTGCCGACCATATTGCCGGGGACCACCCACTGGTCGAATTGCTCACCCGTGACGTGCCCCGAGGCCAGCGCCGCATCGCGCAGGCTGCTGCCTTCCTTGTGCGCCTTCTTGGCGATGTAGGCGGCCTTGTCGTAACCGATGTGGGTGTTGAGCGCGGTCACCAGCATCAGCGAGCGGTCCACCAGTTCGGTGATGCGTTCGCGGTTCGGCTCTATGCCCACGGCGCAGTGGTCGTTAAAGCTCACCATGCCGTCGGCCAGCAGGCGCACGCTTTGCAGGAAGTTGTGCGCCACCATGGGGCGGAACACATTGAGTTCGAAGTTGCCCGAGGCGCCGCCGAAATTGATGGCGACGTCGTTGCCGAACACCTGGGCCGCCAGCATGGTGACGGCTTCGCTCTGCGTCGGGTTGACCTTGCCCGGCATGATGGATGAGCCGGGTTCGTTCTCGGGGATGCTGAGTTCGCCGATGCCGCTGCGCGGGCCGCTGGCCAGCCAGCGCACGTCGTTGGCTATTTTCATCATGCTGGCGGCCAGGGTCTTGAGCGCGCCGTGCGCATGCACCAGGCCGTCCACCGAGGCCAGCGCCTCGAACTTGTTGGGCGCCGTAACGAAGGGCAGGCCCGTGAGCGCGGCCAGCTCGGCCGCCACCTGCTCGGCATAGCCCTTGGGCGCGTTCAGGCCGGTGCCCACGGCCGTGCCGCCCAAGGCCAGTTCGCACAGGTGCGGCAAGGCGGCGCGCACGTGCTTGTCGCCGTGGTCCAGTTGCGCGACGTAGCCCGAGAACTCCTGGCCCAGGGTCAGCGGCGTGGCGTCCTGCAGGTGGGTGCGGCCAATCTTGACGATGCCGTCGAAATCCTTGGCTTTTTTCGCCAGCGTGGCGCGCAGTTTGGCGATGGCCGGCAGCAGCTTGTGCGTCATCGCTTCCACCGCGGCCACGTGCATGGCGGTCGGGAAGACGTCGTTGGACGACTGGCTGCGGTTGACGTCGTCGTTGGGGTGCACCAGCCGGCCTTCGCCGCGCTCGCCGCCCAGGATTTCGCTGGCGCGGTTGGCCAGCACCTCGTTGACGTTCATATTGGTCTGCGTGCCCGAACCGGTCTGCCAGACCACCAACGGGAACTCGTCCGCGTGCTCGCCGGCGATGACCTCATCGGCTGCGGCCACGATGGCTTGGGTTTTCTTTTCGTCCTGCAGGCCCAGCGCGTGGTTGACTTTGGCCGATGAGCGCTTGACCTGGGCCAGCGCCTTGATGATTTCGCGCGGCTGCTGCTCGCCGGAAATGTCGAAATTCTGCAGTGAACGCTGCGTCTGCGCGCCCCAGAGTTTGCCGGCCGGCACGTCGATGGGGCCGAAGGTATCGCGCTCAACGCGCGTGCTGCTGCTTGTGGTCATGGAATGTCCTGCGCTGTCAAAAATGGGTTGAACCCGAAGTATGACGGCAGACGAGAAGAATTCTCATCCAAAGGGGTTTTAGGCCCCACCTGCCCTGCGCTGGCTTACCGCAGGTAAGCGGGCAACACCCGCGCGGCTTTCTGCAGGAATTCGAACTCCGAATCCACCAGGGACCGGGGCACAAAATCAAAGTGGCACAAGGTGCCAAACAGCTCACCGCGCCCGTCCAGCAACGGCAGCCCGTGGTAGGACACGACCACGCCCTTGAAGGGGCTGCCGTCCACACGGGAGTCGGCGCGCGTGTCCTCGGTCAGGAAGGAGCCGTCACGCATGGCGTGCTGGCAAAAACTTTCGTCCAGCTGTACCACACCCAGCGATTCGGGCAACAGCGCGCCTTCACGGTCAAAGAGGTAGAGGTTGCGCACCGTCATGGCTTCCAGGCGATAAATCGCAGTGCAGCGGTGCGTGACGCGCTGGTTCAGGAAGGCCAGGCCGGCCCCGATACCGTCGGCGGCCAGAACACGGGTGAAATCGGCCAGGGGGGAAGGTTCAAGCAGTGCGGACATGTGTGGCAAGGACTATATCCCCCCAACCAACCCGGCGGCAACGTCAAAAGACGCAAACCGGGCGCGCGGCGCCCAAGGACCGATAATTGCGGGGTTTGCCCGAAATCCCCAAAACGACCCCAAAAAAACGACGACGCCCCACCCCACCATGACCACGATCAAGCAAGCCGACCTCATTGAATCCGTAGCCGCCGCCCTGCAGTACATCAGCTACTACCATCCCGCCGACTACATCGCCCACCTGGCCCGCGCCTACGAACGCGAGCAAAGCCCCGCCGCCAGGGACGCGATCGCGCAGATCCTCACCAACAGCAAGATGAGCGCGACAGGCCAGCGCCCCATCTGCCAGGACACCGGCATCGTCAACGTGTTCCTCAAAGTCGGCATGGACGTGCGCTGGGAAGGCTTTACCGGCAGCCTGGACGACGCCATCAACGAAGGCGTGCGCCGCGGCTACAACCACCCCGACAACACGCTGCGCGCCTCCGTCGTAGCCGACCCGCAGTTCGAGCGCAAGAACACCAAGGACAACACGCCGGCGGTGATCTTCACCGAGCTGGTGCCCGGCGGCACGATCGACATCACCGTGGCGGCCAAGGGCGGCGGCAGCGAAAACAAAAGCAAGATGGTGATGCTCAACCCCGGCGACTCGGTGGTTGACTGGGTGCTCAAGACCGTGCCCACCATGGGCGCCGGCTGGTGCCCGCCCGGCATGCTGGGCATAGGCATAGGCGGCACCGCCGAAAAAGCCGTGCTGATGGCCAAGGAAAGCCTGATGGACGACCTCGACATGTATGAGCTGCAGGCCAAATCGTCGTCCGGCGGGAAGCTCTCCAAAACCGAAGAGCTTCGCCTGGAACTGTTCGAAAAAGTCAATGCGCTGGGCATAGGCGCGCAGGGCCTGGGCGGCCTGACCACCGTGCTCGATATCAAGATCAAGATGTACCCCACGCACGCGGCCAGCAAGCCCGTGGCGATGATCCCCAACTGCGCCGCCACGCGCCACGCCCACTTTGTGATGGACGGCAGCGGCCCGGTCTACCTGGACCCGCCTTCGCTGGACCTGTGGCCCAACGTGAACTGGGCGCCCGACTACAACAAAAGCAAAAAAGTCGACCTCAACACGCTCACCAAAGAAGAAGTCGCCAGCTGGAAGCCCGGCCAGACCCTGCTACTCAACGGCAAGATGCTGACCGGCCGCGATGCCGCGCACAAGCGCATCAAGGACATGCTGGCCAAGGGCGAGAAGCTGCCGGTGGACTTCAGCGGCCGCGTGATCTATTACGTCGGCCCGGTCGACCCGGTGCGCGACGAAGCCGTAGGTCCGGCCGGACCGACCACCGCCACCCGCATGGACGGCTTCACTGAAATGATGCTGGCCGAAACCGGCCTGATCTCCATGATCGGCAAGTCCGAGCGCGGCCCGGTCGCCATCGAAGCCATCAAGAAACACAAGAGCGCCTACCTGATGGCTGTCGGCGGCGCCGCCTACCTGGTCAGCAAGGCCATCAAGACCGCCAAGGTGATCGGCTTTGCCGACCTCGGCATGGAAGCGATTTACGAATTCGACGTGGTCGACATGCCGGTCACCGTGGCGGTGGATTCGGGCGGCACCAGCGCCCACATCACCGGCCCGGCGGAGTGGCAAAAGAAGATCGCCACCGGCGAGTTCAAGCGAATCCCGGTTACCAGCGCCTGAAGCGCCCTTGCCGGCAAAGGATGCAGATTTGACGCGCCAGCCCATTGGAGTCTTCGACAGCGGCGTCGGCGGGCTGAGCATCCTGCAATCCCTGCGCGCCGAGCTGCCGCACGAGGACTTCATCTACATCGCCGACAGCGGCCATGCGCCCTACGGCGAGCGCAGTGATGCCTATGTGCTGGCACGCTCGCGCGCGGTCACCGCGCACCTGGCCCGGCAAGGCGTCAAGGCGCTGGTGATTGCCTGCAACACGGCCACGGCGGCGGCCATCGACCTGCTGCGCGCGGAACACCCCACCCTGCCCATCATCGGCGTGGAGCCGGCCCTCAAACCCGCGACGCTGCTGAGCCGCACACGCCGCATCGGTGTGATGGCCACGCGCAGCACCCTGGCCAGCGCGCGCTTCAAAACCCTGCTCAGTTCGCTGGCGGGCCAGGCGAGTTTTGTGCTGCGGCCCTGTGACGGCCTGGCCGGCGCGATAGAGCGCGGTGTGCATGCGGAGGCTGGCACTGAGAGCGCGGCCGAGATCATCGCCGCCTGCACCCGCCATGCAGAAGCCATGGGCCCCTTCGGCCTGAACGACGGCGAGATGGACACGCTGGTGCTGGGCTGCACGCACTACCCGTTTGCCGAAGAACATTTGCGCGAGTTGCTGGGACCTCACATACAGTTTCTGGACACCGGTGCGCCGGTCGCGCGCCAGACGCGCCTGCGACTGGCGGCTGCCACGCAGGACGATTCGGAAACCCAGGGCGCAGGCCAGGTCAGGCTGTTTACCACCGGCCAGCCCGCGGCCCTGCAGGCCGCTGCGCAGCGCTGGCTGCAACTGAACGTAGCCGTGGAACCGCTACACGCTTGAGTTCAGCCCAGGCCGGCGCTCTGGCCCTGCGCCGCCGACGGGCCGGGGTCCGCCGCGCTTCGGATCAATCCCAGGTTGGCTTTGAGCATCTCGAACACCTTGCGCGTCACCGGGTTGATGACGTTCCTGCGCACGAAAAGGTAATAGTCGAGGTCGGGCAAGCGCGGCAGGCCGTCGTTTTCCCCCAGCACGCGCAGGTCGCTGCCCGCCGTCTCGATGCCGCGCGCAGTCACGCCCAGCCCGGCCCGTAGAGCGGCCTTGATGCCGATCAGGCTGGAAGCGGTGTAGTTGGGCGACCAGGCGATGCCGGCGGCGTCCAGCGCCTCGCGCGCCAGCCGGTGGAACACGCTGGGTCCTTCCACCAGGATCAGCGGCACCGGCTTGGCGCGGTCGTGCACATAAGCGGCCGAACACAGCCACACCGTGGGAGATGTGCGGAGCACCACGCCATCCAGCCCCGGGTCCTTGCGGTTGGAGATGCTCATGTCGATCTCGCCGCGCTTGAGCGACTCCATCAGAAAGGGGCTGCGCCCCACGTGGATGTCCAGCCGCAGCATCGGTGAGGCCCGCGCCACTTGCGCCAATAAGGTCGGCAGCATGGTGTCGGCCACGTCGTGAGGCGCGCCTATGCGCAGCACGCCCTCAAGGTTGCCGTCCTGCAGGCTGCGCAGCGCGTCGTCGTTGATGGCCAGGAGGTGGCGCGCGTAATCGAGCAGTTTGAGCCCGTGCGGCGTCAATCGCTTGCTGCGCCCCTGCTTTTCAAACAGCGGGTGGCCGATCTGGTCTTCCAGGCGCTGCATCTGCTGCGTCACTGCCGACTGGGTTTTGCCCAGGTGCACGGCGGCGCCGGCAAAGCTGTCCTGTTCGTGGATGGCAACCAGGCAGCGCAGCAACTCCAGGTCAAGGGTTTTCATTCAGGAGTCTCCCGTGTCAGGATCTTCATATTACAAATCCTAATGCATTTATCTCCATTTCTGAGTTGTTTCAGAAATATGACTTGACTACATTAGGTTCAACAAACCGAAATTTCACTGAGGAATATCCCCCATGAACGCAGCAGCAGAGCGCAGTCAGGTGGTTGGCGCCGCCATTCAAAACATTAAATTTATTGTTGGAAACGGCGACACAAGCCGGCAGTCCCTGGCCAAAGTGCTGGCGCTGCTGAACCAGCTGGCAAGCCGCAAAGACCTGTGGAGCGCCACTGATTTCGCCTCGCCCGAAAGCCCCGAGCTGCAGGCGCGCTACCTGATCACCGAAGACGCCGACCAGAGCTTTGCGCTCTACCTCAACGTGATGCGGCCCGGCAAACGCATCGTGCCGCACAACCACACGACCTGGGCCTGCATCAGTGCCGTGGAGGGCACCGAACTGAACCGGGTCTACGAACGCCAGGACGACGGTTCGGTACCCGGCAAGGCGCAGCTCAAGGAAGTCAACTCCGTCGTGGTCGAGCCCGGCACTGGCATCGCCTTGATGCCGGAAGACATCCACTCGGTGGAGATACCCGCGGGCCAGGTGATACGCCACCTGCACATGTACGGCCGCGCGCTCGAAACCCTGACATCGCGCACCAGCTACGACATGGAAAAAGGCACGTACGAAACCATGGGAATCGGCGTGCAGACGCGCCGCTGAGCGTTCACATCCCCTCCTTCCAAATCTTCCGAACCCACACGCACCCATCCCATGACACGTTTTGTAGACGCGGCCACGCTCAAAGCCTGGCTGCACGACGGCGAAGAAATCGCCCTGTTCGATGTACGCGAGCACGGGCAGTACGGCCAGTCGCATTTGTTTTACGGCATTCCCCTGCCCTACAGCCGACTGGAGCTGGACGCACCGCGCCTGGCGCCGCGCCACGGCGTGCGGCTGGTGGTGTATGACGATGACGGCCGCAGCGCGGCGCCCCTGGCCGCGCGCCGCTTCACCGCGCTCGGCTACAGCGACGTGCAGCTGCTGCAAGGCGGCACCGCCGGCTGGCTGGCCGCCGGTTTTGCGCTGTTCGCCGGTGTCAACGTGCCGTCCAAGACCTTCGGCGAACTGGCCGAGCAGGTCTACCACACGCCCCGCGTCAGCGCGGCAGAACTGGCGGGCATGCTGGCGCGGCGGGACGACGTGGTAGTGCTGGACGGGCGGCCGTTTTCGGAGTTCCGCAAGATGAGCATCCCGACGGCGATCAGTTGCCCCAACGGCGAGCTGCCCCTGCGCATCCGCGAACTGGTGCCCAGCGAGAACACCCACATCGTGATCAACTGCGCGGGCCGCACGCGCAGCATCATAGGCGCGCAGACGCTGATCAACCTGGGCCTGCGCAACCCCGTGTCGGCACTCGAAAACGGCACCCAGGGCTGGTACCTGGCCGACCTGAAACTCGAGCACGGCGGTACGCGCCGCTACACAGACTCTGTCCAGCCCGGCGAGCCCGCCGGCATGCGCGCCGCGGCCCAGGCGCTTGCGGCCCGCTTCGGCGTTCCCGTGGTTGACGCGCAGACGGTGCGCGGCTGGGCCGGCGACACGCAGCGCACGCTCTTTTTGTGCGACGTGCGCAGCCCCGAGGAATTTGCGCGCGGCAGCCTGCCCGGCGCGCAGCATACGCCGGGCGGCCAGTTGATCCAGGCCACTGACCAATACGTGGGTGTGCGCCAGGCCAGGCTGGTGCTGTTCGATGCGGACGGCATACGCGCGCTGACGGTAGCCAGCTGGCTGCGCCAGTTGGGCCATGACGCCAGCGTACTGGGCCAGGGCCTGGCCAGCGGCCTGGCCCTTCCGGCCGCAACGCCCGTGGCCCTGCCCGCGCTGCCCGCCACCAGCGCGCAGGCGCTGTCGGCCGGGCTGGCCGACGGTACCCTTGCCGCCATAGACCTGCGCCCCAGCATGCAGTTTCGGCAACACCATATCGCGGGAGCGCGCTGGTCTATCCGGCCGCGCCTGGCGGCGCTGCTCGCCGGCGAGCACCGCCCGGTTGTGCTGATTGCCGATGAACCCGCCGTGGCAGCCTGCGCCGCGGTTGACCTGCAGGCGCTGGGCCTGAAGCCCAGCCTGCTTGAAGGCGGCCTGGACGCCTGGCGCGCCGCCGGCCTGCCGCTTCAGTCCTCCGGGAACATTCCGGCCGACAGCGACTGCATCGACTACCTGTTCTTCGTGCATGACCGGCACGACGGCAACAAGGAAGCTGCCCGCCAGTACCTGGCCTGGGAAGTCAACCTGATCGGCCAGCTCGACGCGCAGGAGTTGAAGGCCTACCGCTTGCCGGACGCGCCCGAACCTGCCCGCACGAGTGTTTGAGCGCTTTCATTTTTTTCACCCTTGATTCACTTTTCTTCAGGAGCCCGCCCATGCTTGCCACGCTGAAATTCACCGCCGCCTCACTGTGCTGCGCCCTGCTCGCCGCGCACGGCGCCGCCTCTGCGCAGCCCATGCCGCAGGTCGGCGGCTTCCCGAACCAGGCCATCAAATTCGTGTCGCCCTTCCCGGCCGGAGGCGGTAATGACGCCACGACGCGTTTCGTCACCAGCCGACTCTCCGACATCACCGGCCAGACCGCCATCGTCGACAACCGCGGCGGCGCCGGCGGCAACATAGGCGCCAAGGCCGTGGCCGACGCCAAGCCCGACGGCTACACCGTGCTCACCGGCCAGGTCTCGCTGATGGCCGTCAACCCCTCGCTGTATGCCTCGCCCGGCTTCGACCCGCTGAAGAACTTCCTGCCTGTCACCCAGATCAACGCCGCGCCGCTGGTACTGGTGGTGCCCAGCAATTCGCCTCTGAAGAGCTTTGCCGACCTGGCCGCGCAGACCAAAGTTCCCGGCGGGCGCGTCACCTATGCCACACCCGGCAACGGCACACTCTCGCACCTCGTCGGCGTGGTCCTGGACAAGGACAGCGCCATCGCCATGACCCACGTGCCCTACAAGGGAGCTGCACCGGCCATCACTGACCTGCTGGGCGGCCAGGTGGACGTGCTGATCACCTCCACCGCCTCGGTGTCCAGCTTCATCCAGAACGGCAAGATGCGCGCCCTCGCCGTCACCAGCCCGCGCCGCATCGGCGTGTTCGCCAAGGTGCCGACGCTGGAAGAGCTGGGCTACCGCAACTCGACCTTTGAAGACTGGTACGGTTTTTTCGCACCGGCCGGCACACCGCCCGAGCGCGTGGCCTACCTGCACGACAGCATCGTGCGCGCCCTGAAGTTGCCGGAAGTCAGCAAGCTGATCACCGAAGGCGGCAGCGAAGTGGTGGGCAATACGCCTGCGGCGTTTGCCGCGCAACTCAAGGAAGACATCGCCCGCTGGTCGCGCGTCGTCAAGCTTTCGGGCGCCAAGCTAGACTGATCCGTCACTCCGTCACTCCGTCACTCCGTCACTCACCAGGGCGCTCACGACATGGACAAAAAAACGCCGCCGGCCCCCTCGCCCAATCCGTCGCCCCTGACGCGCCTGGTCCATGCCGGCAAGCAGCCGGCGTTTGCGGGCGGCCGGCCGGTCAATCCGCCGGTGGTGCGCGCCAGCACCGTGCTGTTCGACAGCACCGCCCACCAGCACGAGATGCGCGTGCGGCGCGGCGAAGAGCGACTGTTCACCTATGGAGCCCGCGGCAACCCGACCAATTACGCGCTGGAAGACCTGGTGAGCGAACTCGAAGGCGCTTACCGCACGCGGCTTTTCCCCACGGGCCTGGCCGCGATCGCGATGACGCTGCTGTCCTACCTCAAGCCCGGCGACCACGTGCTGATGTCCGACAGCGTCTATGAGCCGGCACGCAAGCTGGTGGACTCTTTCCTCACGCCCTACAACATCCGCTGCACTTTTTTTGCGGCCGACGGTAGCGACGTGGAAGAAAAAATCGAAACCGGCACGCGCATGATTTATGCCGAATGCCCGGGCTCGCTGGTGTATGAAATGTGCGACCTGCCGCGCCTGGCCGCGATCGCGCACGCCAAAGGCCTGCTGCTGGTGGCCGACAACACCTGGGGATCGGGCTGCCAGTACCGGCCGCTGGCGCTGGGCGCCGACGTGTCCGTCATGGCGGCCACCAAATACCTGTCGGGCCATTCCGACGTGATGATGGGCACCGTGGCCACCAAGCAAGCCGCCTGGCAAGCGCTGAACGGGCGCAGCGACGCCTTCGGCATGACGGTAAGCCCGGATGACGCCTACCTGGTGCTGCGCGGTGCGCGCAGCATGGCCGCGCGACTGGCCCTGCACGAAAGCCACGCCCTGAAGGTGGCGGCCTGGCTGCAGACGCGCAGCGAAGTGGCGACCGTCTTCTGCCCCGCCCTGCCCGGCGACCCCGGCCACGCCCTGTGGCAACGCGACTGCACGGGCACCAACGGCCTGCTGTCTTTCGAGTTGCAAGGCGGCTTCAACCAGGCCGCCGCCGAGCGGCTGATCGACGGCTTGCGGCTGTTCGGCCTGGGTGCCTCCTGGGGCGGTTATGAAAGCCTGGTCACGCTGGCCAATATGCGCGACGCTCGCAGCGTGGCCGACTGGTCCGGCCGCGGCCAGGTCATCCGGCTGCACATCGGGCTTGAAGACCCGGCCGACCTGCTGGGCGATTTGCAGCAAGGCTTTGCCTCGCTGGGCGCCTGAGCAAGGCTCACCCTCGCACCGCCCGCCGGCGCTTCCTACTTTTCCTCCCGGCCTTCTTCACGAGGTTTTTGCATAACCATGCTCAGTTCTGCGCGCCCCTGGCTTCTTCATACCCGCAGCCTGTGGCCCGGCGTGGCCTTGCCGCTGCTCATCATGCTGGGCGCCACTTTCCTCTCCGAGCATTACGGCGGCCCGCAATTGCTCTACGCCCTGCTGTTCGGCCTGGCTTTTCATTTTCTGCACCAGGACGCGCGCTGCCGGCCCGGTATCGAGTTTTGCGCCCGCACGCTGCTGCGCATCGGCGTGGCGCTGCTGGGCGCGCGCATCACGCTGGCGCAAATCGGGCAACTGGGCATAGGGCCGCTGGCCACGGCGGTGATCGCCATTGCCAGCGCCATCGCAATGGGCGCCTGGCTGGCGCGGCGCCTGGGCCTGAGCACCGACTTCGGCCTGCTCTGCGGCGCAGCCGTGTCGATCTGCGGGGCCTCCGCGGCGCTGGCGGTGGCGGCCGTGATGCCCAAGACCGTGGACAACGAGCGCCACACGCTGCTGACGGTGGTCGGCGTCACGGGCCTGTCGACCCTGGCGATGATCGCCTACCCGTTGCTCGCCCGGGTTCTGCGGCTGGACGACACCGGCGCCGGCATCTTCCTGGGCGGCACCATCCACGACGTGGCGCAGGTCGTGGGCGCGGGCCTGATGATGTCGCACGAAACCGGCGACGTCGCAGTCATCGTCAAGCTGTTTCGCGTGACGCTGCTGGTGCCGGTGGTGGCGGTGCTGGCCTGGTACTGGCGGCGGCGCGGCAGCCCTGATGGCGCTGCCGGCCGGCGCACGCCGCTGCTGCCCTTCTTCCTGGTCGGCTTCATGGCGCTGGTGCTGGCCAACAGCCTGGGCGTGGTCACGCCCCGGCTCAATGAAGCGCTGGGCCAGGTCTCGCGCGTCTGCCTGGTGGTTGCCATCGCGGCGCTGGGCATCAAGACATCGTTCGAGGAGCTGGTCAAGCTCGGCTGGCGGCCCATGGCTTTGATGCTGGTGGAGACCCTGTGGCTGGTCGCCATCTTCGCGGTCTACCTTTGCGTCTTCCGCTGAAAGGAGCGCGCTTTACGCCAGCAGGCAGGCCGCTTCCGTCTGCTCGCTCAGGCGGCGCAGCGCCGGCACTTCCTCGGCACAGCGCGCAATGGCCAGCGGGCAGCGCGTGCGAAACACACAGCCCGAGGGCGGCGCCATGGGCGAAGGCAGGTCGCCCTGCAGCAGCTGGATCACCTTCTTGCGCTCCAGCACCGGGTCCGGGATCGGGATGGCCGACAGCAAGGCCTGCGTATAAGGATGGCGAGGCGCCGCGTACAGAGCCTTCTTGTGCGCCACTTCCATTTCATGCCCCAGGTACATCACCAGGATGCGGTCGCTGATGTGTTTGACGACGGCCAGGTCATGGGCGATGAAGATCAGCGCCAGGCCCATGGACTTCTGCAAGTCCTTGAGCAGGTTGATGATCTGCGCCTGGATGGACACGTCGAGCGCCGACACCGGCTCGTCGCAGATGATGAGCTTGGGCTCCAGGATCAGCGCCCGCGCAATGCCGATGCGCTGGCACTGGCCGCCCGAGAACTCATGCGGGTAACGGTTGATCTGCTGCGCTGTCAGGCCGACGCGGCCCATCATCGCCTTGACGCGCTGCATCACCTCGGCCTCGGCCATGCCCGGGCGGTGCGTGCGCAAGGGCTCGGCGATGATTTGCGCGATGGTCATGCGCGGGTCCAGCGAGGCCAGCGGGTCCTGGAAGATCATCTGGATGTCCGCCCTGGCGCCCTGCCAGGCCTGGGGCGACGCGCCCATCATCTCCTTGCCCATCCAGGTGATGCTGCCTGCCGTGGCGGGGATCAGGTTGAGCACCGCGCGCGCCAGGGTCGACTTGCCGCAGCCCGACTCGCCCACCACACCCAGGGTTTCGCCCGCATGGATGTCGAAGGAAATACCGTCCACGGCCTTGAGGGTACGGGCCGGCGACCAGGGCCAGGCGCCGCCGCCCCTGACCTTGAAATACACCTTGAGGTCGCGTACCGACAGGATGGGTTGGCGCGCCTCAAGCATGGACGCTCCTCTTCGCCGCGAGTTCGGCCACGGCCTGCACGGAGCGGTGGCAGGCCCTGAGCACGGCCGCATCGTGTTCGGCCGGCAGCAACGCGGGCAATACATCGATGCACTCTTCGCTGGCCAGGGTACAGCGTTCGCTGAAGGGGCAGCCCCGAGGAAGACGCGCCATATTCGGCGGCGCGCCGGGAATGGCAACCAGCGCCTCATCTTCGGCATCCAGGCGCGGTATGGCGCCCAGCAAGCCCACGGTATAGGGATGCGAGGCGCGGTAAAAAATGCTGTCGGCGCCGCCCTGCTCCATCACGCGCCCGCCGTAGAGCACCATGACCTCGTCGCACAAACCGGCCACCACGCCCAGGTCGTGCGTGATCATGATGATGGCGGTGCCGAAGTCGCGCTGCAGTTCGCGCAGCAAGGCGATGATCTGCGCCTGCACCGTCACGTCCAGCGCGGTTGTGGGCTCGTCGGCGATCAGCACCTCAGGCTCGCACAGCAAGGCCATGGCAATCATCACGCGCTGGCGCATACCGCCGGAAAATTCGTGCGGATACATCGTGATGCGGCGCGCAGCCTCGGGAATCTTCACGGCATCGAGCAGTTGCACCGAGCGGGCGCGCGCGGCCTTGCGGTCCAGGCCCTTGTGGAACTGCAGCACCTCGGTCATCTGCCGCTCCACCGTGAGGTAGGGATTCAGCGAAGTCATCGGGTCCTGGAAAATCATGGCCACGCGGTTGCCGCGTATCTTGTTGAGCTCGGCCGGTTTCATGGCCAGCAGGTCGCGCCCCTGGTACAAGGCATGCCCCGTGGCCTTGCCGTTGCCGGCGAGCAGGCCCATCATGGCCAGCACGCTCTGGCTTTTGCCGGAGCCGCTTTCGCCGACGATACCCAGGGTCTGGCCCCGATCCAGCGAAAAGTTGATGCCGTTGACGGCATAGACCAGGCCGTCCTGCGTCTGGAACTGCACGCCGAGGTTGTTGACTTCAATCAGGCTCATGGTGTCGCTCAGCGTTCCTTGGGGTCCAGCGCATCGCGCAGGCCGTCCCCGATGTAGTTGAAGCAGTACAAGGTCAGCGACAGCAGGCCGGCCGGGAACAGCAGCATCCACGACGAAACCTCCATGACGGAAGCGCCGTCATGGATCAGCACACCCCAGCTCGTCATCGGCTCCTGGATGCCCAGCCCCAGGAAGGACAGCACCGACTCCACGAGGATCACGGCCGGCACCGTGACCGTGGTGTAGATCACCACGATGCCCAGCAGGTTGGGAACGATGTGCTGGAAGATGATGCGCCGCGTCGGCACGCCCAGGGCGCGCGCCGCTTCGATAAATTCGCGGGAGCGTAGCGACAGGGTCTGGCCGCGCACCACGCGCGCCATGTCCATCCAGGAGAACACCGTGATGGTGATCACCACCAGGTAAAACGCGCGGCCCAGGATGGTCACCATCAGGATCGCGATCAGCAGGTAGGGAACGGCATACATCATGTCGACGACGCGCATCATGAAGGCATCGACCTTGCCGCCTAGAAAGCCCGCCGTCGCGCCCCAGACGATGCCCAGCGTGACGGCCGACAGCGTGGCCAGGAAACCCACCATCAGCGACACGCGGCCGCCGACCAGGCTGCGCACCAGCAGGTCCCGGCCCGACTCATCGGTGCCGAAGAAATGCGCGTTCTTGAGCGTGGGCGGCAAACTCATGGCGTCCCAGTCGGCGGCGTCGAAGGCATGCGGCAGCAGCCAGGGCCCGGCAATGCAGCACAGCGTGATGAAGGCCAGCAGGCCCAGGCTGAACACCGCCGCCTTGTTGCGCAAAAAACGTCCGCGCGCATCGGCCCAGGGGCTGCGCCCCGCGATGTCGGCCGGCGCTGTTTGCAGCGTCTTGCCCAGCGCTGCGGCCAGCCGATCCTGTTTGTCTTTGTTCCTGAACAGCATGGCGTTTCGTTTCAATACCGGATCTTCGGGTCAAGCAAGGCATACGCCAGGTCGACCATCAGGTTCAGCGTCACGGCGATCACGGTCACCAACACCACCAGGCCCAGCACCAGGGTGTAGTCGCGGTTGGCAGCGCCGTTGACGATGAGCTTGCCTATGCCCGGCAGCGAGAACACCGATTCGGTGACGATGGCCGAGGTGATGGACGAAATCGCCAGCGGGCCCATGACGGAGACCACCGGCAGCAGCGCGGGCTTGAGCGCGTGGCGCAGGATGACGGTGCGCGTGGGCAGGCCCTTGGCGCGCGCGGTGCGTATGAAGTTGCTGTGCAGCACCTCGATCAGGCTGCCGCGCATGACGCGCCCTATGGTGGCCACATTGATGAAGATCAGCAGCAGCATGGGCAAGACCATGAAGCGCGGCGAAAAATCATCCCAGCCGCCCGCCGGCGCAACCTTGAGCCAGACGGCGAACACCAGGATCAGCACCGGGCCGATCACAAACGAGGGAAACACATGGCCCGCATTGCCCAGCAGCATGACGAGGTAGTCGATCGCACTGTTCTGCCGCAGGGCCGCCATGGTGCCCAGAAACACGCCGACAAACAGCGAGATGACGATGGCGCCCCCGCCTATCGCCGCGGAGACGGGCAGCGCCTTGGCCACCAGTTCGTTGACCGACCAGTCGGCGTAACGAAACGATGCGCCCAGGTCACCGTGCAAGAGGCTGTTGAGGTAATACAGGTATTGCTGCCACAGCGGCAGGTCGAGGTGGTATTTGGCCTGCAGGTTGGCCAGCACCGCCGCGGACACCTTGCGCTCGTCGTCGAAAGGCCCGCCCGGTGTGCCGTGCAGCAAAAGGTAGCAGACGGTGACGACGGCCAGCAAGGTCGGGATGGTCGCCAGGATGCGCCTGAAGGTGTAAGACCACATGGGAATCTCCGGGCTATGTCGGTGTCAGTGTGGGCGCATGGACGCGTGGGCCGGGTACAGCTTGGTCCTGAACGGCCGGTATGGCATCAGCAATTTGGGAATGGGTAAACAAAAGGCGGGCAGGCGCGCGGCGGCGCCTGCCCCGCGGCCCTCATCAATGCTTGATGATGTACAGGTCCTTGGTGCGGTAGCGGTCCAGCGCGTTGGTCGTTGAATACCCGCCCACATAGGGCTTGACCAGGCGCGGCACGGTGTACTGCAGCAGCGGGATGATGGGGTAGTCCTCCATGATCATCTTCGCGGCCTGCGTCAGCAGCACCTTGCGTTTGGCCGGGTCCAGTTGCTGGTTGCCCTCGTCGATCAGCGCGGAGGCCTTGCGGTTGCAGCTGTTGTGATAATTCTGGTCCGAGTCGCACTGCACCAGCGTGAGCCAGGTGGTGGCGTCGTTGTAGTCGGCCACCCAGCCGTTGCGGGCGATCTGGTAGTCCTTGTCGGTGCGCTTCTTGATCAGCACCTTGAATTCCATGGCATCGAGTTCGACGTCCAGGCCCAGCTTGGTCTTCCACTCAGAGGCCGCGAAGATGGCCATCTTCTTGTGGTAATCGCTGGTGTTGTAAGAGAACTTGAGCCTGGTTCCGGCGGGAAGATTGGCTTCCTTCAGCAGCTTCTTCGCTTCGGCAATGCGTTTGTCGGCGGGCCACTTGGCCCAGTCGTAGGCGGTGACGTCGGCGCCGGAAGTGCCCTTGACGATCACGCCGTAAGCCGGCGTCTGCCCGTCGGCCGTCACGCGCTGCGCCAGAATGTCGCGGTCCAGCGCCATCGACAGCGCCTTGCGCACGCGGATGTCCTTGAGCGCCGGGTCGGCGTTGTTCAGCGAGTAATAACGCAGGCCCAGCATGTCGGTGTTGCGGATTTCCTTGGGGTACTGCGCCTTGTACTTGTCGTAGGTGCCGGGCGGGAGTTGGTAGACCCAGTCGTTCTCACCTGATTCATAGAGCTTGACGTCGGCATTGCCGTCCTCGACCGGGAGGTAGGTCATCTTGGTGAGCTGGACGTTTTTTGCATCCCAATAATTGGGGTTCTTGACCAGGATGATCTTGCTGTTGACCTGCCAGTCTTTGAGTGAAAACGCGCCATTGTTCACCATGTTGGCGGGCCGGGTCCAGTCTTTGCCGAATTTCTCGAGGGTGGCTTTGTGCAGGGGCGCCAGTTGCGGGTTGGAAACCACCTCAGGCAGGAAGCTGACGGGGAAAGGCGTCTTGATTTCCAGGGTGTAGGCATCGACGGCCTTGACGCCCAGTTCGGTCACGGGCTTCTTGCCTTCGATGATCTCTTTCGCATTGAGCAGGAAGACGCCGTAGGTGGACGCGTATTTCGAGGCGGTCGCCGGGTCGACAAACCGGCGCATGCCGTAGATGAAATCTTCGGCGGTCACCGCGTCGCCGTTGGACCACCTGGCGTTCCTGCGCAGCTTGAAGACCCAGGTCTGCGGGTCGACCTGCTTCCAGCTCTCAGCCACGCCGGGCACGATCTTGCCGTTCGAATCGGCGGCGGCCAGCCCTTCGAACATGTCGCGGATGACGTTGTTGGCCGGCACGCCGGTCGCCAGCGCGGCGTCCAGGGTTTCGGGCTCGGAGCCGTTGTTGCGGACCAGTTCCTGCGTCTCATGCAGTTTCACGCCCGCGGGCACCGTGGCTGCGGCGGCCAGGCCGGCCGAGGCCAGCAGCACGGCGCACGCCAGCGCCTTCATCGTGCAGTTTGAGTTCATGTTTGTTGCACTCCCGGATAAAAAACTGGCGGGCTTGTGGCCCGCCGTGGTTGATGGAGCGTCTCGCCCCTGTGAGGAGACTCGACGTTTGGCCTGTCAGTCGGCGCGAATATACCGCCGGCCCCAGTGCCACCTTGTAGGGAGTAACCCTTCAGCAATTAGCATGCCTTGGCTGATGCTTCGGTGGGCATGGATACATCCGGCACACTTGCTCACAACTGAGCGGGCAAAAAAAAGCCCGCCCTTAAACGGGGCGGGCGGCTGTGAACCGTGCGGGAAAGCAGGTCAGCGGCTAAGCTGGGTGTCCGCTTTCAGGCTCAGTGCTTCTTCCGGGGGCGGTTCTTTCCAGCCGCCACCCAGCGTTTTGTACAGCGTGACCTGGCTCTGCAGCTGGGCCAGGCGGGTTTGCACCACGGCAAGGCGCGCGGCGAACAGCGCGCGCTGCGCGTCGAGCTGGTCCAGGTAGCTGGCAATGCCGTTCTGGTAGCGCAGGTCGGCCAGCTTGAAGCGCGTGGCTTCGGAGTTGGCCTGGGCCTGCTGGGCGCGCAGCTGCTCGCCCAGCGTGGCGCGGCCGGCCAGGGCATCGGCCACTTCGCGGAAAGCCGTCTGGACGGATTTCTCATACTGGGCGACGGCGATGTCGCGCCCGGCGTTGGCCGAATCCAGGCCCGCGCGGTTGCGGCCCGCGTCAAACAGCGGCAGGATCAGCTGCGGCGCCAGGGTCCAGCCGTAAGAGCCGCTCTTGAACAGGCCCGACAGATGCGAGCTGGCGCTGCCGGCGCTGGCCGTGAGCGAGATGCGCGGGAAAAACGCTGCGCGCGCCGCACCAATGTCGGCATTGGCGGCCAGCAGTTGCTGCTCGGCCTGGCGCACGTCGGGCCGGCGGGTCAGCAGGTCGGACGGCAGACCCGCCGGCACGTCGACCATCATGGGCGCATCAGACAGACCCTTGCCGGCCGGCAAGGCCACCGCGAGCTCGCCCGTGAGGGGCTGGCCCAGCAACAGCGTCAGGGCGTTCTGGTCCAGCGCGCGTTGGCGCACCTGCTGGGCCAGCGCGACGCGGGCGCCTTCGGTGACCGACTCGGCCTGGCGGTAGTCCAGTTCGGAAGTCACGCCGTTGTTAAAACGCAGCTTGCTGAGCTTGAGCGACTCTTCGCGCGTGGCCAGCGTCTGCTGCGTGATCGCCAGCAGTTCCTCGTCGGCCAGCAACGCAAGATAGGTGTTGGCCACCGCGGCGATCAGGCTGATCTGCGTGGTCTTGCGCCCTTCTTCCGTCGCCAGGTATTGCGCCAACGCGGCCTCTTTCAGGCTGGCGACGCGGCCGAAAAAGTCCAGCTCATAGGACGTCATCAGCAAACCGCCGGTGTAGGCGCTGCTGATGCTGCCGTTGCCGTTGGCATTGGGCTGGCGCGAACCGGTGATGCCGGCGCTGATGGTCGGGAACTGGTCGGCGCGCCGGATACCGTACTGCGCGCGCGCCTGCTCGATGTTGAGCACGGCGATGCGCAGGTCGCGGTTGTTGCGCAGCGCGGCGTCGATGAGCTTGCGCAATTGCGGGTCGCTGAAAAACGCCTGCCACTCGATGTCGGCCGCGGCCGGCGTGTTGGGCGTGGCCTGCGTCTGCGCCGACTCGGCGATCCAGCCCGAGGTGGTGGGGTATTGGTCGGCCACCGGGGCGGCCGGCCGCTCGTACTTCGGGATCATGGAGCAGCCGGCGAGCAGCACCGCCGCGCCCAGCGCCGCAAGCGGCGAAAGCCTGGATGGGAATTTACTCATGGGCCTTACCTTCATTTCCTTCCTCTCCGGTGATGCCTGCCGCCTTGGCATGCTCCGAATACATCCTGTTTTGCCGTTCGCTGCCCTTGAAGAGGCCGCGCACCACCACAAAGAACACGGGGACGAATATCACCGCAAGGGCCGTGCCGGTGATCATGCCGCCTATGACGCCGGTGCCGATGGCGCGCTGGCTCGCGGAGCCCGCGCCCGAAGCCAGCACCAGCGGCAGCACACCCAGGCCGAAGGCCAGCGAGGTCATGACGATGGGGCGGAACCGCAGGTGGGCCGCCGCCAGGGCGGACTCGATCACGCCCTTGCCCTGGGCCTGCAGGTCCTTGGCGAACTCGATGATCAGAATCGCGTTCTTCGCCGACAGGCCGATGATGGTGATCAGGCCGACCTGGAAGTACACGTCGTTGGCGTAGCCGCGGAACAAGGTCGCCAGCAGCACGCCGATCACGCCCAGCGGCACGACCAGGATCACCGCCAGCGGGATGCTCCAGCTTTCGTACAGCGCGGCCAGGCACAGGAACACCGCCAGGATGGCGAAGCCGTAAAGCAGCGTGGCTTGCGAGCCGGCGAGTTTTTCTTCGCGCGACTGGCCCGTCCATTCAAAGCCGAAGCCTTGCGGCAGCTGCGCCGCGAGCTTTTCCATCTCGGCCATGGCGGCGCCCGTGCTGTAGCCCGGCGCGGCGGTGCCGCCTATGCGCATCGCGGGGTAGCCGTTGTAGCGCACCGTCTGCATCGCCCCCGTGATCCAGCGCGTGCTGGCAAAGGCCGACAGCGGCACCGGCTGCCCCTTGTTGTTGCTGGCGTTCAGCCTGAGCAGGTCTTCGGGCTGCATGCGCGCGGGCGCATCGGCCTGCACCACCACGCGCTGCAGGCGCCCTTGGTTGGGGAAGTCGTTGATGTAACTGGAGCCCAGCGAGGTCGACAGCACCGAGTTGATCGAGTCGAAAGTCACGCCCAGCGCGTTGGCCTTGTCGCGGTCTATGTCGATCTGCAGCTGCGGCGCGTCTTCCAGGCCGTCGGGGCGCACCTGCGCGAGCACCGGGCTCTTGGCGGTAAGGCCCAGCAGCTGGTTGCGCGCATTGACGAGGGCCTGGTGACCCGCGCCGCCGCGGTCCTGCAGGCGGAAGCTGAAGCCCGAAGCCGTACCGAGTTCGGGAATCGGCGGCGGGCTCAGCGGGTAGATGAACGCATCGCGCACGCCCATGAGCGCACCGAAGGCGCGGCCCGCCACGGCGCTGGCCGAGTGCGCTTCGCCGTCGCGCTCTTTCCAGTCCTTGAGCGTCACGAAAGCGAGCGCCGCATTCTGGCCCTGGCCCGAGAAGCTGAAGCCCAGCACCCCGACCATGCTTTCAACTTCGGGCTGCTTGAGCATGAAGGCCTCGACGGTCTGCATGACGGAGAGCGTGCGCTCGTAGGTCGCACCCGGCGGCAGCTGCACATTCACCAGCAGGTTGCCCTGGTCTTCGTTGGGCAGGAAGGACGTTGGCAAACGCAGGTAGACCACCGCGACCGCGCCGATGATGGCGACGTAAATGATGAGGTAACGCGCCGCGCGCTTGAGGATGCGCGCGACCACGCTTTCATAGCCCTTGGCCGTGCGCGAGAAGCCGCGGTTGAACCAGCCGAAGAAACCGGTCTTGGCATGGTGGTGCCCGGCCTCGACGGGCTTGAGCAGCGTCGCGCACAGCGCCGGCGTGAGCGACAGGGCCATGAAGGCCGAGAAGGCGATGGACGACACCATCACCGCCGAGAACTGGCGGTAGATATTGCCGGTCGAACCCGCGAAGAAAGCCAGCGGCACGAACACCGAGATCAGCACCACGGTCACGCCGATGATGGCGCCCGAGATCTGGCCCATGGCTTTGCGGGTGGCCTCCAGCGGCGGCAGGCCCTCCTCGGTCATGATGCGTTCGACGTTCTCGACCACCACGATCGCATCGTCCACCACGATACCGATCACCAGCACCATGCCGAACATGGTCAGCACGTTGATCGAGAACCCGAGCGCCAGCAGCGTGGCGAAGGTGCCCAGCAATGCGATAGGCACCACGATGGTCGGGATGATGGTGTAGCGCCAGTTCTGCAGGAACAGGAACATCACCAGGAACACCAGCGCTACGGCTTCGAACAGCGTCTCGGCCACTTGCGAGATCGAAATCTTGACGAAGCGCGAGCTGTCGTAGGGGATGCTCCACTTCATGCCTTGCGGGAAATAACGCTCGAGCTCGGCCATCTTCTCGCGCACGGCCTTGGCCGAAGCCAGGGCATTGCCGCTGGGCGCGAGCTGAACGCCGATACCAATGGCTTGCTGGCCGTTCAGGCGCGCCGAGGTCGCGTAGGACTGGCCGCCCAGTTCGATGCGCGCCACATCTTTCAGGCGCACCGACGAGCCGTCGGTGTTGGCGCGCAGCACGATGTTGCCGAACTGCTCGATGTTGGCGAGCTGGCCGTTGACCACCACGGTGGCCGCGATGCCCTGCCCGGCCACGTTGGGCCGGTCACCTATGCTGCCGGCGGACACCTGGGCATTCTGGGCACGAATGGCATTGTTGACGTCGTTCGCCGAGAGGCTGACGCCGCGCAGCTTGGCCGGGTCCAGCCAGATGCGCATGGCACGCTCGGTGCCGAACAGCTGGGCCTGGCCGATGCCTTTGACGCGCTGCAGCTCGGGCACGATATTGCGCGAGGCATAGTCGCCGAGCGCCACCGGGTCATGCGCCGGATTGTCGGACGAGAGCATGGTAAACAGCAGGAAGTTGGCGCGCGACTTGTCGACGCGCACGCCTTGCTGCGTCACCGCAGCAGGCAGGCGCGGCGAGGCGCGCGAAAGCCGGTTCTGCACGTCCACCTGCGCCAGCTCGGGGTTGGTGCCGGGCTCGAAGCTCAGCGTGATGCTGCCCGAGCCGTCGGCCTGCGCGACCGATTCCATGTAGATGAGGCCGGGTGAACCGTTCATCTCTCGCTCGATCACCGACAGCACACTGTCCTCCAGCGTCTGGGCCGAAGCACCCGGGTAGGCGGTGTTGACGACAATGGCGGGCGGCGCCACGGGCGGGTACTGGGCGATCGGCAGCTGCGTGATCGCCACGCCGCCCACCACCAGGATGAACAGGGCGATCACCCAGGCAAAGATCGGCCGATCAATGAAAAACTTGGCCATGTGCTGGGCTCCTTACTTCGCTGCCGCGGATGCTGCGGAAGCGGCGGGTTTCGCGGCGGAAGCGGCCGGTGCCGCACCCGCCGGAGCGGAAGCCGCGCCCGCGGCGAGCTTGGCGCCGGGCGCCTGCCAGGGCACGGGCTTGACCGTGGCGCCGGGCTGCAGTTTCTGGAAGCCGTCGACCATGACCTGCTCGCCGGTCTTCAGGCCGTCCAGCACCACCCACTGGTTGCCCTGGGCCGAGCCGATCTTGATGGTGCGCGGGCTGACCTTGCCGTCTGCGCCCACCACCATGACCGTGTCGCCCTGGCCAGAGCGCGTGACCGCCTGCTGCGGCAAGGTGATGGCGTTGGTCGCCTGTGCCTGTTCAAGGCGCACACGCACATAAAGGCCCGGCAACAACTGGTTGCCGGGGTTGGGCACTTCGGCACGCAACGTCACCTGCCCGGTCGTGGCGTCCACCGTCAGATCGGAAAACAGCAGGCGGCCGGGGCGCGCGTATTCGGTGCCGTCTTCCAGCACGATGCGCACGCTGGCGGCTTCGGCGCCGCTGGCGCGCTTGAACTGCCCGCTTTCCATCGCGGCGCGCAGCTTCATGACCTCAGGCGCCGACTGCGTGAAGTTGACGTACATGGGATTGATCTGCTGGATCACCGCGAGCTGCGTGGCTTCGCCCTGCCCGACCAGCGCGCCTTCGGTCACCAGCGCCCGGCCGATGCGGCCGGAGATCGGCGCCGTCACCGAGGCATAACCCAGGTTGATATTGGCCGTCTGCACGCTGGCCTTGCCCACGGCGACGTCGGCTTCGGCCTGCTTCTGCGCGGCCACGGCGGTGGCGTATTCCTGTTTGCTGACAGCGTTGGCTTCGACCAGCGGCTTGTAGCGCTCGGCCAGCGAGCTGGCCTGCGCCAGGTTGGCTTCGGCACGCGCCTGGCCGGCCTTGGCGCTGGCGGCGGCCGCAGCGTAGGGCGCGGAATCAATGGCAAACAGCTGCTGGCCTTCCTTGACGTCGCTGCCCTCTCGGAACAGGCGCTTTTGCAAGATGCCGGCGGCGCGCGCCCTGACTTCTGCAATGCGCGAGGCCTCCAGGCGGCCGGGCAACTCGGTGACAAGGCCCACGTCGCCCTGGGTGACCGTGACCACACCGACTTCCGCCGGGGGCGGCGCACCACCGGGAGCGCTGGCGCCTTTGCCGCATCCGGCCAGCAGCAGTGCAAGCACCGCAGCCGCGGCGAGCGGCGTGTATTTCAGGAATTGGGGAGGCACAAACGAATGGGCAACGCGAGACTTGGGCATGCTATTCCTCGAATTTTTGGGAAAAAGGCGCAAAGCAGAAGGCGTGTTCGGCGAGTGAGGCACAGCTCTCCCACCGAAAACGAAAAGAATACGGGTTTTTGCGAGTGTTATAGTTTACATACATTTATGAATGTATAAAAAAGAATCCAAAAAAATGCATTTCAGGAGACATTGATGGCCCGTCGGACAAAAGAAGAAGCTCTGGCCACGCGCCACAAGCTGCTGGATGCGGCCGAGCACCTGTTTCAATGCCAGGGGGTTTCGCGCACCAGCCTGCAGGACATCGCCCGGCGTGCCGGCGCCACGCGCGGCGCGGTCTATTGGCACTTCAAGGACAAAGCCGATCTGTTCAACGCGATGATGGAGCGGGTCACGCTACCCATGGAAGAGTCGTTCAATCACGAGAACGAGCGGCAGGACGCCCCGGGCGAGGCCGGCCTCAATGCCATTGAGCGGATACGGCTCTCCACCGTCAATGCCCTGCGGCAGATCGTGACCGATACCCAGACGCGGCGGGTGTTCGAGGTGGCGACCCAAAAAGTCGAGTACGTGGAAGAACTCCAGGCTGTGCGCCTTCGCCACCTGACGGTGCGCAACGGCTTCCTGGAACGCATTCAGCAGGGGATGGCAACCGCCGCGGGCCAGATGAGCCTGAGCCTGCCGGTGTCGGCCTCGGTGGGCGCGCAAGGACTGCACGCCCTGATAGACGGGCTGATCCAGAACTGGTTGCTGGACCCGCAGGCCTTTGACCTGCTGGAAGTCGGCCAGTGCGCGATCGACGTTTATTTGCGCGGCCTGGGCTTTCCCGGCGAACTGCAAAGTACTGCGGCCCCTGGATGCCTTCCTACGCCCTAGAACGGGTTTTAATGCAGGTGCCGCGGCTTGCGGCCGCCACCGTGGCCTGAGCCGCCCTGCGGCCCGCCCAGACCCCGTGGCGGCTTGCCCAACTGCATGGAGTTGACGAGTGCGTCGAAGCGCTGCTCGAACAGCTTGTCGACCGCAGCAACGACCTCGCCGAGTTCGGAGCCGTCAAAATGGCGCTCCATCAGGCCGATCATGTCCTGCACCAGCAGGTCGCGCTGGACCTGCATGATGGCGGCCGGCGTCGGGCCGACGAAATACATCACGAAGTCGTCACGCGCCTCTTCCTCGTCGGCACCTTCTTCTTCATCGAAGTCGGCGTCGTAAAACGTCACCTCGATCGGGGCGCCCGCCTCCGCGAGGTCGTTGAGACCCATGCACATCTCGTCGAGCGCCTGGCGGAAGTCTTCGTCACCCGGCACCGTCCAGCACATCTGCAGCAAATGCTTGTGGACGTCGAACCGTATGCCCGGCTCTTCCTCATAAGCGCTCGCAGCGGCTGCCGCCAGGGATTTGGAGCCCGCGTACTTCCACAGCGGCTTCAGGGCCTCCTGCAGTTGCTCAAAGGTAACCTCCACGCGTAAAGGCACTTCGCCGTGCACGTGGATTTCAAAAGGTGTGTTGTAACGGGACATGATGGAATTTATCTTACCCAGTTTTCAAAGGCGCGCCCGGCGCATGGGTGGGTGGCCGCTGTGGTGCCTGAGACCGGAATCGAACCGGTACGCCCGCTATTCACGAAGCGGCGGATTTTAAGTCCGCTGTGTCTACCTATTTCACCACTCAGGCTCAAACGCTTTACTCAATACACCGTGCAAACTTCCGGCCCGGCGCCTCACAAGCTATTGTCAAACAAAAAAGCCCCATGGCTGGGGCTGATTACAAAGGCTTGGATGGAGGCGCGGCCCGGAGTCGAACCGGGCTAGCCGGATTTGCAATCCGGTACATAACCGCTTTGTTACCGCGCCGTATTCTGTCTGCCTCGGCAAGCCCGCTGGCTTGCCGATTATTTATATGAAACCCCCAATGAAAAAGGACAGCATTTTGAAGTGCTGCCCTTTAAATTGGAGCGGGAGAAGAGTCTCGAACTCTCGACCTCAACCTTGGCAAGGTTGCGCTCTACCAACTGAGCTACTCCCGCGATAACAGCCTCAAATTATAGCGCAGTTTTTTGGCTTTTCCAAATCGCCTTAAAAAAACTTTGCTGAAAGATCAATGCTTGACCGTGCCGGCGACTTCCGCCGGTGCGGCCGCAGCAGCCGGCGCGGCAACAGCGGCCTCTTCGTCGGTCAGGGGAACAGGCTGGCGTTCGAGCGCAACCTGAAGCACCTGGTCTATCCATTTCACCGGCACGATCTCCAGGCCGCTTTTAACGTTGTCGGGAATCTCCTGCAGGTCCTTGGCATTCTCTTCAGGGATCAGCACGGTCTTGATGCCGCCGCGCAAGGCCGCCAGCAGTTTTTCTTTCAGGCCGCCAATCGCGGTGACTTCACCGCGCAGCGTGATCTCACCGGTCATGGCCACGTCGCCGCGCACCGGGATGCCGGTCATCGCGGAAACAAAAGCCGTCGTCATCGCGGCGCCGGCGCTAGGGCCGTCCTTGGGCGTGGCACCGTCAGGCACGTGGATGTGGATGTCGCGTTTCTCGAACATCTCGTCCTTGATGCCTAGCATCTTGGAGCGGCTGCGCACCACCGTGCGCGCGGCTTCCACGGATTCCTTCATGACGTCGCCCAGCGATCCGGTACGCGTGATCACGCCCTTGCCGGGCATCATGGCGGCTTCGATCGTCAGCAGGTCGCCGCCGACTTCCGTCCATGCCAGGCCCACGACCTGGCCGACCTGGTTTTGCTGTTCGGCACGGCCGTAGTTGTACTTGCGCACACCCAGGAAATCATTGAGGTTGTCCGGCGTCACGACGACCTTGGGCGTCATCTTCTTGAGCTGTATTCCCTTGACGACCTTGCGGCAGATCTTGGAGAGTTCGCGTTCAAGCGAGCGCACACCGGCTTCGCGCGTGTAGTAGCGCACGATGTCGCGCACGGCCTGCTCCTGAACCTCCAGCTCTTCTTCTTTCACGCCGTTGTTCTTGACCTGCTTGGGCAGCAGGTAGCGCATGGCGATGCTGGTCTTCTCATCTTCGGTGTAGCCGGACAGGCGAATCACTTCCATGCGGTCCAGCAGGGCCGGCGGAATGTTCATCGAGTTCGAGGTGGCCACGAACATCACATCGCTCAGGTCGAAATCAACCTCGACGTAGTGGTCGCCAAAAGTGTGGTTCTGCTCCGGGTCCAGCACCTCCAGCAGGGCGCTGGAAGGGTCGCCGCGGAAGTCGGTGCCCAGCTTGTCGATCTCGTCGAGCAGGAACAGCGGGTTGCGCGTGCCGGCCTTGGTCAGGCTTTGCAGCACCTTGCCCGGCAAGGCGCCGATGTAGGTGCGGCGATGGCCGCGGATTTCAGCCTCGTCGCGCATGCCGCCCAGGGCCATGCGCACGTACTTGCGCCCGGTCGCCTTGGCGATCGACTGGCCCAGGGAGGTCTTGCCCACGCCGGGAGGCCCGACGAGGCACAGGATGGGCGCCTTGAGCTTGTCGACGCGTTGCTGCACCGCGAGATACTCGACGATGCGGTCCTTGACCTTCTCGAGCCCGTAATGGTCTTCATTGAGCACGTTCTCGGCATTGCCCAGGTCGTGCTTGATCTTGGTCTTCTTGCTCCAGGGCAGGCCGGTCAGCACGTCGATGTAGGTGCGCACCACGGTCGCTTCGGCGGACATGGGCGACATGAGCTTGAGCTTCTTGAGCTCGCTTTCGGCCTTTTTACGGGCTTCCTGCGGCATCTTGGCGGTCTTGATCTTCTTTTCGATCTCTTCGATGTCAGCGCCCTCTTCGCCTTCGCCCAGTTCCTTCTGGATGGCCTTGACCTGCTCGTTGAGATAGAAGTCGCGCTGGTTCTTTTCCATCTGGCGCTTCACGCGGCCGCGGATCTTCTTGTCGACGTTGAGGATGTCGACCTCGCGCTCGAGTTGCTCATAAAGGTTCTCGAGCCGCGCCTTGACGTTGGCCAGGTCCAGGATCACCTGTTTCGCGTCGAGCTTGAGCGGCAGGTGCGCGGCAATCGTGTCTGCGAGGCGGCCGGCATCGTCGATGCTGGAGATCGAAGTGAGGATTTCAGGCGGGATTTTTTTGTTCAGCTTGACGTAGTGGTCGAACTGCTGCATCACGGCGCGGCGCAAGGCCTCGATCTCACTGGTCTTGTCGCCAGCAATCACGGCCACCGTTTCGACGGGCGTCACGTTGGCGGAGAAATGCTGCTCGCCTTCCTCGATCTTGTTGACCGTAGCGCGTTGCTGGCCTTCAACCAGCACCTTCACGGTGCCGTCCGGCAACTTGAGCAGCTGCAGGATGGTGGCGACACAACCGACTTCGAACATGTCCTCAACCGAGGGCTCGTCCTTGGCGGCGGCCTTTTGCGCCACCAGCATGATGCGCCGCTCGGCCTCCATCGCCGACTCCAGCGCCTTGATGCTCTTGGGGCGGCCCACGAACAGCGGGATCACCATGTGCGGGAACACCACCACATCCCGCAAAGGCAGGAGGGGCAGGTCAATGGGGGTGGAAGGCAGTGAAGTTTGTCCGGACATATAAACCTTAAACGTTGGCCGTGGCAGCCAGTTGCATGGCCCGGCAAAACACAATCAACCCAGACATGGGGCGCGGTAAGCGCTTTTCAAGCATTCCGGCCTGCCTTTGTGGTGCTCAGGCTTTTTTGGCCGCTTCGCGGTACACCAGCAAGGGGGCCTTGTTCTCTTCAATTGTGGACTCGTCCACGACAACCTTGTCCACATTGCTGGCATTGGGCAGCTCAAACATGGTGTCGATCAGCGACTGTTCCAGGATGGAGCGCAAGCCGCGAGCACCCGTCTTGCGGGCCAGGGCCTTGCGGGCGATGGCCTTGAGCGCGGAGGGACGAATCTCGAGATCGACCCCTTCCATGGCCAGCAGCTTGCTGAACTGTTTGACCACGGCGTTTTTCGGCTCGGTCAGAATCTGCACCAGTGCGTCTTCGCTGAGTTCGGCCAGCGTGGCAACCACGGGCATGCGGCCGACCAGTTCAGGGATCAGGCCGAATTTGATCAGGTCTTCCGGTTCGACTTCCTTGAAGGCGTCGGTCAGCGTGCGTGATTTCTTGCTTTTGACGGTTGCCCCGAAACCCATGCCCGAGGCTTCCGTGCGGTTTTCAATGACCTTCTCCAGGCCGGCAAAAGCGCCGCCGCAGATGAACAGGATATTGGTGGTGTCCACCTGCAGGAAATCCTGGTTAGGGTGCTTGCGGCCGCCCTGCGGCGGCACCGAGGCCATGGTGCCTTCGATCAGCTTGAGCAGCGCCTGCTGCACGCCCTCGCCCGACACGTCGCGCGTGATGGACGGGTTGTCTGACTTGCGCGATATCTTGTCGATTTCGTCGATGTAAACGATGCCCTGCTGGGCGCGCTCAACTTCGTAGTTGCAGCTTTGCAGCAGCTTCTGGATGATGTTCTCGACGTCTTCACCCACATAACCGGCTTCAGTCAGCGTGGTGGCATCGGCCATCACAAAAGGAACGTTGAGCGTGCGCGCCAGCGTCTGGGCCAGCAGGGTCTTGCCTGAACCGGTGGGGCCAATCAGCAAGATATTGCTTTTGGTCAGCTCCACGTCGTCTTTTTTGGCTTTTTCCTTGTGGCGAAGGCGCTTGTAGTGGTTGTACACAGCCACGGCCAGCGTGCGCTTGGCCGGTTCCTGGCCGATCACGTAACCGTCAAGTGTTGCCTTGATTTCCGAGGGCGTAGGCAGGTCGGTGCGGGTTTCGCGCACATCTTCGCCGGCGGGGAGTTCGTCACGAATGATCTCGTTGCAGAGATCGATGCATTCGTCGCAGATGAATACCGAGGGGCCAGCGATCAGTTTTTTGACTTCGTGCTGACTTTTACCGCAAAAAGAGCAGTGCAAAGTCTTTTCGCTGGAGGAGCCTTTTTTCTCGGCCATTGGTGGGGATGCCTTTAAGGTGCCTGGAGGGAACTGTTACCTAATGATAACCAATAAAAAAACGGCGTTTCTGTTACAGAAAACGCCGTTGTTGCAGAGCAACTTCAGAGGGATTTCAGGCGATTTTGACCGGTTTTCACCGCATTGAGCCGCCTGGAAACGCTTAGGGCCGTTTGGCGATGACCTGGTCGACCAGGCCGTATTCCTTGGCTTCGTCCGCAAACATGAAATAGTCCCGTTCGGTATCGCGTTCAATCTTTTCAACCGGCTGACCGCAGTTAGCCGCCATGATCCGGTTGAGCTGGTCACGCGTCTTGAGGATGTCGCGGGCATGGATTTCAATGTCCGTGGCCTGCCCTTGCGCGCCGCCCGAAGGCTGGTGAATCATCACGCGCGAGTTGGGCAGCGAAAAACGTTTGCCCTTGGTGCCGGCCGACAGCAGGAAAGCGCCCATGCTGGCCGCCATGCCCACGCAGAGGGTGGAGACGTCGGGCTTGATGAACTGCATGGTGTCGTAAATCGCCATGCCGGCCGTCACGGAACCGCCCGGGGAGTTGATGTAGAAGGAAATGTCCTTGTCCGGGTTTTCGCTTTCCAGGAACAGGAGCTGGGCCACCACCAGGTTGGCCGTCTGGTCGTTGACCGGACCCACCAGGAAGATCACGCGCTCTTTGAGCAGACGCGAATAAATGTCGTAAGAGCGCTCGCCGCGGCCGGATTGCTCGATGACCATGGGCACCATGCCCAGGCCTTGCGCATCCTGGGCGCCGGCTTGCGGGCCGGTATAGGCGCCGCCATAAATACTGTTTCGGACCATCATGTTTTCTCCAGAGATGTTTGTACTGTACCCAAAAACTCTCGCCAGAGAGTTTTCAGCGAAGGCTAACAACTGCCCTCCTGGGCTTGTTATGCCGTAGCTAAAATAAATTGGGGCCTGCGCCGCAAAGCACAAGCCCCAATGTCAGCAAAGCCTGGGAAGAATCAGTTCTGGCCCATCAGGTCGTCAAAGGAAATGGCTTTTTCGGTGACCTTGGCTTTGCCCAGCACGAAGTCGGTGACGTTGTTTTCGATCACAACGGCTTCAACTTCGGCCATACGGCGGTTGTCGCTCAGGTACCAGCGCACCACGTCCTGCGGTTTTTCGTAGCTGGCGGCCAGCTCTTCGATGTGTGCCTTGAGCTGGTCGGGCTTGGCCTGCAGGTCGTTGCTGCGCACCAGTTCGGCCACCACCAGGCCCAGGCGCACGCGCTTTTCGGCTTGCGGGCGGAAGATTTCTTCGGGAATCGGCGCCTTGTCGGCGTCCTTGATGCCGCGCTGCTTGAGGTCGGCGCGGGCGCCTTCGACCATGCGGTCCAGTTCAGCCTGCACGCTGGACTTGGGCAGGTCGAGTTCGGCGTTGGCGACCAGCGCGTCCATCACGGCGTTCTTGTTGCGGGCCAGCAGGCGGAACTTGACTTCACGCTCGAGGTTTTTCTTGATGTCGGCGCGCAGGCCTTCAACCGTTGCCTCGGCGATGCCGAGCGACTTGGCCAATGCCTCGTTGACTTCAGGCAGGTGGGCGGCTTCGATCTTCTTGACCGTGACCAGGAAGTCGGCCTGTTTGCCGGCCACGTCCTTGCCGTGGTAGTCGGCGGGGAAGTTCAGCGGGAAGGTCTTGCTTTCGCCGCTTTTCATGCCGCGCACGGCGTCTTCGAATTCCTTGAGCATCTGTCCGTCGCCGATGAGGAACTGGTAGTCCTCGGCCTTGCCGCCGGCGAACGGTTCACCGTCGATCTTGCCTTCAAAGTCGATGGTGGCGCGGTCGCCGTCCTGCGCAGGCGCATCGGCGGCGCGCTGGGCGAAGGTGCGACGCTGCTTGCGCAGGATGTCCAGGGTCTTGTCGATGGCTGCGTCGCTGACGTCAGCGCTGACTTTTTCCACTTCGGCGCCCGACAGGTCGCCGATCTTGACTTCAGGGTAAACCTCAAACACCGCGTCGAACGCGAGTTCGCCTTCGGGAGCGCCCTCTTTTTCGCTGATGCGGGGCTGGCCGGCAACGCGCAGCTTGGCTTCGTTGGCGGCCATGGCGAAAGCTTCACCGACCTTGTCGTTCATGACCTCGTAATGCACCGAGTAACCGTAGCGCTGGGCCACCACGTTCATGGGGACCTTGCCGGGACGGAAGCCGTCCATCTTGACCGTGCGGGCCAGCTTCTTCAGGCGGGTGTCAACTTCCGACTGGATGGTGTTGACGGGCAGCGTGAGCGTCATTTTGCGCTCGAGCTTTTCAAGGGTTTCAACAGTCACGGCCATGATGGTCTTCCTAAGATCAAAAAATAGTCAAAACAGGTTTTCACCTGGCATGTCGCGGGGCTTCCGCAACGCCTGAGCGCATGAACGCAAAAATTGCCGTCCGCAAGCCTCAGGGTGGTGCGCGGGGGGGGACTCGAACCCCCACACCATTGCTGGCGTCAGGACCTAAACCTGGTGCGTCTACCAATTTCGCCACCCGCGCGCCGGAAATAAAAACGGGAATCCGAAAAACCTCCGAATCCCCGCTTGAAATCGGTCAACTCTCTATTTTAGCCGTTATCGGGCTCGAGTTTTGAGCCCGGGACCGGTGAGCAGAGAGAATCAGGCCGGCAAAGGCTTTTCGACCGCATGTGGTGGCTCGTCGCGTTTGACGCGGAACCACGCTGCATACATCGCCGGCAGAGCCAGCAAAGTCAGCACTGTCGCCACCACCAGCCCGCCCATGATGGCGACCGCCATCGGCCCCCAGAACACGCTGCGTGACAGCGGGATCATGGCCAGCACGGCCGCGGCAGCCGTCAACACGATGGGCCGCAGCCGGCGCACGGCAGATTCGACGATCGCGTCCCAGGCCGGCACGCCGCGGGCGCGGTCCTGCTCGATCTGGTCGATCAGGATCACGGAGTTGCGCTGGATCATGCCCATGAGCGCAATCACGCCCAGCAAGGCGACGAAGCCGAAAGGCCGCCCCAGCAGGATCAGCGCGGCGGCCACGCCGGCGATGCCCAGCGGGCCGGTCAGGAAGACCAGCATGGCGCGGCTGAAGCTGTGCAATTGCAGCATCAGCAGCGTGAAGGTGAGGAACAGCATGATGGGGATGCCGGCGGCGATCGACGACGAGCCCTTGCTGCTTTCTTCCAC
>NZ_CALROB020000056.1:0-34367 GCF_943369675.1 Polaromonas sp. YR568
TGTGCTGGTGACTTTGGTCCGGTCTTCCGGGGCAATCCCATGGTGGCAGGCGGCGGGATTTTCTTTTGTTTGCCTGCTGGTGTGGCTGGCGGCCGGTTGGTTCGGGGTTTTGCAGCGGGGGCGTGGCACCGGCACTGCACCGACGCTTGCGGCCCTTTTGTGGTGGCTGGTTGGGGGTGTTGTGCTGGTCGCGGCCGGGTTGGTTTGTCTGCACGGCAGTGCGCGCTGGGGCCAGGCGCTGGTGGCCGGCGCCATGGCCGGTGTGTCGTGGGCGATTGTCTTGCCCCTGGGCATCGCGCTGGCGGTGGCGCTGTGTGGCTGGCAATTCACCACAACATTGCTGTCCGGGCTGCATGCCAACTTCTGGGGCTTGTGCTCGGGGCGAACGCAGCAGCCAGGAGATTCGATCACGGGCCTGACGGACTGGCTCACAGGCTACTTCAACGACATCGCCGGGCTGAAGGCCGAGGCCAGGCCGCTGACCTTGGGCGACCTGTGGGAGGGGCGCCAACTCAGTGACGAGGTGGCGCTTTCAATGAAAGATGACAAAGCCCCCCTCGACCGGGCCATCAATTTTGAGGTGATGACAACGGCCGTCAGCCAGCAGATGTGTTACGCCATACCTTTTCGCGTGGGCTCGGGTGCTTTTTATTTTGATGAGAAGGAGTGGGCACGTCTCTTTCCGGCTTCGGTCATCGCCTGGCTGGTCAAAGCCAGCGATGCGGAGAAGGCGGCCAGCGACGCGGAGCGCAAGCGCAGCAACCCGGAGTGGAAGGGCAGCAAAGAAGTGACAACAGAGGAAGGCACGCTGCTCAGGCGCCTGCCGTCCAACCGCAACCTGCCAGTCGTGCTGCTGGTTCGGATGAGCCTCAGCTTTCCGATTCTGCTGTCTGCCGTGCCCATGTATGCGGTGGATCACAGCAGCGATAAAACCAAGGGACATGCCAAGCGCGTGTGGTTCTCGGACGGGGGTATCTCGAGCAACATGCCGCTGCATTTCTTCGACGCGCCGCTGCCGGGCCACCCGACCTTTGCCGTGAACCTGAAGGCGGAGCATCCTGATTACCCCATCGTTAAAGATGCGCCGGCATGCCAGGAGGGCAATGGCCGGGTCTATCTGGCACAAGACAACAACGCGGGGCGTCAGCTTTATTGGGAGCCACCAGCCGATGGGTCGCCGCAAGGCCTGTTCAGCTTCCTGGCGAGTATTGTCAAAACCATGCAGAACTGGCGCGACGAAATCCAGTTTCCCTACCCGGGCTACCGGGACCGTATCGTCCAGATAAGCCAGCGTGACGATGAAGGAGGTTTAAACCTGGATATGCCCGACAGCCACATCAAGGCGCTGGGTGAAGCCGGGGAGTGCGCGGCAGAGAAGATTACCGCGCGCTTCAAGCCGGACGCAGCCGCTGGTCCGGCTGCTGGCGGTTGGGAGAATCACAAGAGGATTCGTTTGAGAACCTTCCTCGCGCTGGCTGAAGAGTTGTGTCGCCACCCCTCCTTGCGCGATTCACAGTGGGACGCCGTGCTCGCCAATGGCTCAAGCCTGCGCTACAACGCAAAGGAGCAGGCATTGGCACGCAAGATATTGGATGATTTGCGTGCGATCGGAACTGCGGCACAGGACAGTGGCGTTTCACTTGCCGAGAAAGCGCCCAAACCACGCGCTTCCTTGCGCATCAGCCCGCGAATCTGAGGGCATTGCCCGAATGCTGCCTGGCCAGCCCGGGTACGCGTCCACCCCGCATACGCCACCCGGCGTATTCCCCAATCCCCCTCCGGTCCCCAGAATCGGCTCATCGCTGCACCAAAGCCATGTTTTCCGGCTTTCGCGCAGCGAAAAGTGATTGATTTACGCAGTTAGTTCCTATACCTACCGGAGAGGATTCACCATGACACAACAACGTCGCTTCACCCTCAAGGCCATGACCGCCGCCGTCGCGCTGGCCGGCCTGGGCGCCTTCCCCGCCTTCGCGCAGGACACGATCAAGGTCGGCATCCTGCACAGCCTGTCGGGCACGATGGCGATTTCTGAAACCACGCTGAAAGATACCGTGCTGATGGCGATCGAAGAGATCAATGCCAAGGGCGGCGTGATGGGCAAGAAGCTCGAGCCAGTGGTGGTGGACCCGGCCTCCAACTGGCCTCTCTTTGCTGAAAAAACCAAGCAGCTGCTGGGCCAGGACAAGGTCGCCGTGATTTTCGGCTGCTGGACTTCGGTGTCGCGCAAGTCGGTGCTGCCGGTTGTTGAAGAAATGAACGGCCTGCTGTTCTACCCCGTGCAGTACGAGGGTGAAGAGCTGTCCAAGAACGTGTTCTACACGGGCGCGGCGCCCAACCAGCAGGCCATTCCTGCGGTCGACTATTTGATGAGCAAGGCCGGCGGCGGCGCCAAGCGCTGGGTGCTGCTGGGTACCGACTACGTCTACCCCCGCACGACCAACAAGATCCTGCGCGCTTACCTGAAGAGCAAGGGCGTGAAGGACACGGACATCGACGAGAAATACACCCCCTTCGGCCACAGCGATTACCAGACCATCGTGGCTGACGTGAAGAAGTTCTCGCAAGGCGGCAAGACGGCCGTGGTGTCCACCATCAACGGCGACTCCAACGTGCCCTTCTACAAAGAACTGGGCAATGCCGGCCTGAAGGCCAAGGACGTGCCCGTGGTGGCCTTCTCGGTCGGTGAAGAAGAGCTGCGCGGCGTGGACACCAAGCCCCTGGTCGGCCACCTGGCTGCCTGGAATTATTTCCAGTCCATCAAGAGCCCGGCGAATACCGAGTTCATCAAGAAGTGGTCCGCCTATGCCAAGGCCAAGAAGCTCCCGGGCTCCGACAAGCCTTTGACGAACGACCCGATGGAAGCGACCTATATCGGCATCAACATGTGGAAGCAGGCGGTTGAAAAGGCCAAGTCCACGGATACCGACAAGGTGATCGCCGCCATGGCCGGCCAGACCTTCAACGCGCCTTCCGGCATCGTGTCGAAGATGGATGAGAAAAACCATCACCTGCACAAGTCGGTGTTTATCGGCGAGATCAAGGCCGATGGGCAGTTCAATGTGGTGTGGAAGACGCCTGGTCCTGTGAAGGCCAAGCCATGGTCTCCTTACATCGAAGGCAACGATAAAAAGCCTGATGAACCCGTGAAGAAATAAGCGACTAGGGTGGGGTGGGGCCGTCGCGCCCTCACCCTAGCCCTCTCCCGGAGGGAGAGGGTAGAAAACCCTGAAGATGGTCTTTTGTCTTCACTCCTTCTCCCCTCGGGGGAGAAGGCGGGGATGAGGGGCCAGCGGCCTTCGCTTCGAGACCGGCCCGGTTCTTGCTCACTGATCAAGACCGGCGCCCACAAGGAAGTTGCAGTCTGGGCGCCACACGATGCTCTTGTGTGCCGCGCCCAAACTACAGGTTCTTTCCACATGCTGCTACGCCACTTTTTCCTCTCCCTCCTCACGCTTTTTCTGGCAGCCCACGCCCACGCCTTGACCGTCGACGAGGTCAAGGCCATGGCCATTGGCGAGACCGAGGCGCGGGTGGATGCGCTGGCCAAGGCTGCGGCGGTGGCGGATGACAAGACGGCCGCTTTCATCCAGGCGCTGAGTGACGACGCGGTGAAGACCAAGGGCGACAAGGTCTATGTCGTGAAGGACGACAAGGCGTTTGACCCGGTGACGGGCGCCGAGACGCCGCTGCCGGCCGATGCGGAAGACGTGATCAACCCCAACATCCTGCGCAGCGAGATCGACAACGCGCTGGCGGCGCTCAAGCTGTTCTCCAAGGACGAAAAGCTGCGGCGCGACGCGATCAAGACACTGGGCGGCGACAACGACGAGGCGCGCCTGCCGCTGATCGAAAAAGCCTACGCGGCCGAGACGGTGCCCGAGCTGAAGAACCAGCTGGAGCTGATGCGCGCGGCCATCATGCTGGGCAGTGCCGACAAGGCCAAGCGGCTGGAAGCTGCCTCGCAGCTGGCCGCCAGCAAAAACCCCAACACCAAGACCGTGCTGATAGAGCGCCTGGGCACCGAGGCCGATGCCGACGTGAAGGTGGCCCTGCAGGCGGCGCTGGCCAAGGTCGAGGCTTCGCTCGAATGGGGCAACCGCCTGGGCGCGATTTTCAGCGGCATCAGCCTGGGCAGCATTTTGTTGCTGGTGGCGCTGGGCCTGGCCATCACTTACGGGCTGATGGGCGTCATCAACATGGCGCATGGCGAGCTGATGATGATTGGCGCCTACGCCACCTATGTGGTGCAGGGCCTGTTCCAGAAGTATTTGCCGGGGATGTTTGACTGGTATTTGCTGGCCGCGGTGCCGGTGGCCTTTATGGCCTCGGCGCTGATGGGCGCGGCGCTGGAGCGCAGCGTGATCCGCTTCCTCTACGGCCGGCCGCTGGAGACCTTGCTGGCCACCTGGGGCATCAGCCTGATGCTGCAGCAACTCGTGCGTTCCATCTTCGGCGCGCAAAACGTCGGTGTGGAAAACCCGGTGTGGATGAGCGGCGGCGTGCAGGTGCTGGGCAATTTGTCATTGCCTTACAACCGGCTGGTGATCATTGTGTTTGCGGTGGCGGTGCTGCTGGGCGTGGCCTGGCTGATCAGCCGCACGCGCCTGGGCCTGTTTGTGCGCGGCGTCACGCAGAACCGGCCGATTGCGGCCTGCATGGGCGTGAACACGGCGCGGGTCGATACCTATGCCTTCGCGCTGGGCTCCGGCATCGCGGGCCTGGCCGGCTGCGCGCTGAGCCAGGTCGGCAACGTCGGGCCTGACCTGGGCCAGGGCTATATCGTGGATTCCTTCATGGTCGTGGTGCTGGGCGGCGTGGGCCAGCTGGCGGGCACGGTGTATGCCGCGATGGGCCTGGGCATCCTGAACAAATTCCTCGAAGGCTGGACAGGCGCCGTGCTGGCCAAGATCGCCGTGCTGGTCTTCATCATCATCTTCATCCAGAAGCGGCCGCAGGGCATCTTCGCGATGAAGGGCCGCAGCGCAGAGGCCTGAACATGAGCACCCCCATGGCCACCCCCAACACCGCCGCCTCCCGCGTGCAACTCCCGGCCAAAGGCCCGCTGCTGACGCGCGGCGGCTGGAGCGCCTTCATGATGGCGCTGATCGCCGTCTGCGCCGTGGCGCCTGTGCTCAACCTCTGGGTGCCCGAGGGCAGCGTGTTCCACATGAGCACCTATGCGGTGGCGCTGCTGGGCAAGATCATGTGCTACGCCATCTGCGCGCTGGCCATGGACCTGATCTGGGGTTACACCGGCATCCTCTCGCTGGGGCACGGCGTGTTTTTTGCGCTGGGCGGCTACACCATGGGCATGTATTTGATGCGCCAGATAGGCCGCGATGGCAATTACAAAAGCGAGCTGCCGGACTTCATGGTCTTCCTGGACTGGAAGACGCTGCCCTGGCACTGGACCTTCAGCGACAGCTTTGTGGCGACGCTGCTCCTCATCGTGCTGGTGCCGGGCATCGTGGCCTTTGTGTTCGGCTTCTTTGCCTTCCGCTCGCGCATCAAGGGGGTGTATTTCTCCATCATCACCCAGGCCATGACGTTTGCGGCCATGCTGCTGTTCTTCCGCAATGAGACGGGTTTTGGCGGCAACAACGGTTTTACCGACTTCAAGCGCATCCTGAACATCCCGCTGGCCACGCCCTCCATGCGCATGACGCTGTTTGTGCTGACGGGTTTGACGTTGCTGGGCTTCTTCCTGTTTGCCAAATGGCTGGTGGGCAGCAAGTTCGGCCGCGTGCTGCAGGCGATTCGCGATGCCGAAACGCGGGTGATGTTCTCGGGCTACAGCCCGCTGGGCTACAAGCTCACGATCTGGGTGATCTCGGCCGTGATGTGCGGCGTGGCCGGCGCGCTGTATGTGCCGCAGGTCGGCATCATCAACCCCGGTGAAATGAGCCCGGCCAATTCGATCGAGATTGCCATCTGGGCGGCAGTCGGCGGCCGTGCGAGCTTGATTGGCCCGATCGTCGGCGCCTTTATCGTCAACGGCGCCAAGAGCTGGCTGACGGTGGCGTACCCCGAGTTCTGGCTGTACTTCCTGGGCCTGCTGTTCATAGGCGTGACGCTGTTCCTGCCCGATGGCGTGGTGGGCCTGGTCAAGAAATTCCGCAAAGGCGGTGCGAAATGACCCCCGACCTTCTTGAGCAAGGCGCGCGCCGCGTGGAAGAGCGCCTGGCCGCGCTGCAGGCCGGCAAGTCCAACACCGAATCCGGCGGCCGCAGCGCCAGCGGCAGCCGCGTGGCCCACGCCGCCGGCGAGGTCGACGTCACCCACGGCCGCATCCTGTACCTGGAAGACGTGAGCGTGAGTTTTGACGGCTTCAAGGCCATCAACAAGCTGAGCCTGGACATCGCGCCCGGCGAGCTGCGCTGCATCATCGGCCCCAACGGCGCCGGCAAGACGACCATGATGGACATCATCACCGGCAAGACCCGGCCCGATGAAGGCACGGTGTTTTTCGGCAGCACGATTGATTTGCTGCGCCACAAGGAAGCCGAAATCGCCCAGCTGGGCATAGGCCGCAAGTTCCAGAAGCCCACGGTGTTCGAGCAGCTCACCGTCTTTGAAAACCTGGAGCTGGCCCTGAAGACCAACAAGGGCGTGAAGCATTCGATGTTCTTCAGGCTGGACTCCGCCCAAAGCGACCGCCTGGCCGAAATCCTGGTGACGATTCACCTGGCCGACAGCGTGGGGCGCCTGGCCGGCAACCTGAGCCACGGACAAAAACAGTGGCTCGAGATCGGCATGCTGCTGATGCAGGACCCCAAGCTGCTGCTGCTCGACGAGCCGGTGGCCGGCATGACCGATGAGGAGACCGCGCGGACGGCCGAACTCTTCCTGACGCTCAAGGGCAAACATTCGCTGATGGTGGTCGAGCACGACATGAGTTTTATCAAGACGATTTCGGAGATTGTTACCGTCCTCTGCGACGGCTCGGTGTTGGCGCAAGGCACGCTGGACCAGGTGCAGGCCGACGAGCGGGTGATCGAGGTCTACCTTGGCCGCTAGCGGACCCCGGCATGGCTCCCTCTCCCGCAAGCGGGAGAGGGCAGGGGTGAGGGTATGCGGCTTGCGCGGTTCAGCCACACTGCTTGGTGGGGCGCAGCGACCCCTCACCCCCACCCTCTCCCCAAAGGGGCGAGGGAGTAAAACCCCCACGTCTTCTGTTGCTCAAGGCCAATGACATGCTCACAGCCAAAAACATTAACCAGTATTACGGCGGCTCCCACATCCTGCGGGATGTGAGCCTGACCGCCCACCTGGGCAAGGTCACGGTTCTGCTGGGCCGCAACGGCGTAGGCAAGACCACGCTGCTCAAGTCTTTGATGGGCCTGGTCCCCATCAAAACCGGCACCATCGAATTCGACGGCAAACAAATCCAGGCCAGCACGCCGTATGAGCGCGCAAGGGCCGGCATAGGCTTCGTCCCCCAAGGCCGCGAAATTTTTGCCCGCCTGACAGTCGAAGAAAACCTGCGCATGGGCCTGGCGTACAAAAGCGCCAGCACGCCTATCCCGGCCGAGCTGTATGAACTGTTCCCGGTGCTCAAGCAGATGCTCGGTCGCCGCGGCGGTGACCTGTCAGGCGGGCAGCAGCAGCAACTCGCGATCGCGCGCGCACTCGCGGCCAAACCCAAGCTGCTAATCCTGGACGAACCCACCGAAGGCATACAGCCCAGCATCATCAAGGACATAGGCCGCGTGATCCGCATGCTGGCTGATCGCGGCGACATGGCCATCCTGCTGGTGGAGCAGTACTACGATTTTGCGCAGGAGCTGGCCGATGACTACCTCGTGATGGAACGGGGGGAGTTTATTGGCCGTGGGTTGGGCAAGGACATGGAAGTGAACGGCGTTCGGCAGATGGTGGCGATTTAGGGCGCCGGGTCTTGCGCCGGCGGGCGCGCGCGTCTTCTGTTATCTGTGCTTAGTTCTGCTGGCCGGGCCACTCCCGGCCAGCAAACCTCAGAGGAGAGCGCCCCCGCCGGGGCAGGACCCGGCATACCCACCCGACCCCAACGGCGTTGCGGCCTCACAAAAAGAAGTGGGCCGCAATGCGGCCCACCTTTGCTTCTGCTTCATCCGGGGTTTTCATCAAACCGCGGCGGAGCGAGTGGCAACTGTTATTGCGGTGCGGGGATCACCACAATGTTGTCGGAAGAGGTCTGCGGCTGGATGCGGACGTTGGTGGCGCCGGCTGGCACGACCACGGTTTCTACCTGGCGAATGGCGCCGCCGCCGGCAACGCTGCCGTCGGTCTTGCCGTAGCCGACGATGCGGGCCTGGCAGGCAATCAATTCTTCACCCTGGAAGACGTCGCAGCGCTTCAGCGCGTTGGCACCGAACTGGCCGCCGGCGTTGTCGACCTGGCCGGCGCGTTTGGCGGCGTTGGCGTTGCGGACTTCGGTCATGCAGGTTTCGCGGTCTTGCTGCGTGCGGCCGGTCAGGCAGGCGTTCATTTCGCTGCGGGCGCTGCCCGTGGCGTCAATACCGGTGGTGCCGGCTGCGATCTGGGCGGTGGCGCCCAGGGAGAGCAGGGCGGCGATGCCGAAGGCTGCGGCGCTTTTGGCGAGGCGGAAATTCTGGGTTGCATTCATGGTCAAACTCCTTGTTCGGACTCGACGGATGTCGATGAGTGGAGTCTGTGCCGCATACCGTCCCGGCCTTGAAAGGAAAAGCTCCGGGCCACCCGTGCCCTATGCCCATTCGCCTGTAGGACGGGTCTCTCATGTCTGACAGCCCGCCGCCCAAAGCCCGCCTCAAGTCAGACCAGGGCAGCCAAACCACTGGATTCACATACAGAGCAGGCCGGATGTCGGGGGCGGCGCGTCAGCCCCGGACTGCGGCTTCTATCGCGGCGACGTCGATTTTTTTCATGGTCATCATCGCGTCGAAGGCGCGCTTGGCGGCCGCGCGGTCTGGGCCGGACACTGCATCGGTGAGGACGCGAGGGGTGATCTGCCATGAGACGCCCCACTTGTCCTTGCACCAGCCGCACTCGCTTTCCTGGCCGCCGTTGTTGACGATCGCGTTCCACAGGCGGTCGGTTTCAGCCTGGTCGTCGGTGGCGATCTGGAAGGAGAAGGCTTCGCTTTGCTTGAAGTGCGGGCCGCCGTTGAGCCCGACGCAGGGGATGCCGGCGACGGTGAATTCAACCGTCAGGACGTCGCCCTGCTGGCCGTCGGGGTAGTTTCCGGGCGCGTGCATGGTGTTGCCGACCTTGCTGTCGGGGAATGTTTTGGCATAGAAGTTGGCGGCGTCAAGGGCATCGCGTTCGTACCAGAGGCAAATCGTGTTCTTGGGGGCCATGGGGGTGTCTCCTGAAAAGCTTGGGCTTTCCATCCTACCCAAGCCGGGGCGCCGCGCGTGTAGGCAAGCGCCGACGCCGGTGGGTGAGGCTCAGGTCGACCACAGCCGTGGCGTAGACGGCGCCAGCTGCCACAGCTCCTTGCGCCAGGCCTGCCACACCTGCCGCAGCAGGGCCATGGCGGGCTCGACCACGGGCGAGAGCACACGCACGACGACGACCTGCGCGTCGGGGCTGGTGGCGCCGGCGTTGGGGCTCAGCGTATGGGCCTGCAACACCTCGCGGGCACAGTCGAGCGCGCGCTGGCGCCGGTTGCGTTCCAGCTTGCTGCCGGTGACAAGGAACAGCGAGGCGATGCAGCGCCGGCCGGCCATGCCCAGCGGGCCGTCCATCAGCAGGCTGTCGGCAGCGTCGAGGCGGGCGCGTTCCAGCCAGACGCCGGGCACTTCGATGTGCTGGCGGAAGCTGCCGCTTTCAAACGGCTGGCCGGCGGCGGGCAGGCCCAGCGCGGTGACGTCCCAGCCCATGAGTTCGGCGCCGGGCGCGAGCGACATGGTCAGGCGGTTTTCGGCGAGGCAGCCGCTGTAGCAGATGGCTTCGAGCGGCAGCCATTCCATGCGCGCGCCGGCTTGCAGCGTGAGGCGGGTGTTTTGCAAGGCGGGCTCCCCGGTGGAGCGGTAAAAGCGGGTGGCGCCCGGCGTGGTGATGAGGCCGTGGGTGCCGGGGGCTGCGCTGAAGGCCAGCTCCAGTGTGTCGCCGCCGACCAGGCCGCCGGGCGGGTGGACGATGACGTTGTGGCAGATGGCGTCGCCTTCGGGGTACAGGCTTTGCAGGATGCGCAGCGGGCCGCTGTGGCGGAAGTGGGCAAGCGTCTTGCCGGCCTGGTGTGTGTAGTCGAGTGCGAGTGTCGCGTTCCAGGTCATGCGGCAAGTCTAACGCGGGGCCTTGGGGCGGGACCGGCATCACCGGGCACCGGAACAGTGCGCGCCCGGCGCCCGCACCAGCGTGGCTTTCGCGGGTTTGCGCGCATTTGCGATCCCCGCGCCGCTGGGTAGGATCGCCAGGATGCGCAAAGGCCTGAACCTGCTGAAGCGGCTGCCCCTGGGCGTCGCGACCATCGTGTCGGTGTGCCTGCTGCTTTCCGCGCTGGTGGGGATGTTTTTTTACATGCAGATCCGGCACGAGCGGCAAGAAGCCATCGAGTCGCAGATGCGGCACAACGCCAACCTGGCGGTGATCTTCGCCGAACAGGCCATCGCCATCCTGCAGGACGTTGACGGCATCCTGCTGGACACGCGCAAGGCCTACTACGAGCAGGGGACCCGGCTGCAGCTGGACGAGCTTCCAACACCCATGAACCTGTCGGTGAGGGCCCTGCTCTACCGCCGCGTCATCAACGAAGACGGCAAGGTGGTGGTGGGGCCGACGACGCCGCTGCCCTTCAACGCCGCGGACCGCGACTATTACAAGGCGCAGATGGCCAGCACGGCCGATGAGATGGTGGTGGGCACCGCGCTGGACAGCTGGCACACCGGGCGCCGCACCGTCCACGTCAGCCGGCGCCTGGTCAAACCCGGCGGCGGCTTCGGCGGCGTGGCCGTGGTCGGCCTGGACGCGACCATCTTCACCGAGCTGTACCAGAAAGTCGACATGGGCAACGAGGGGCTGGTGGCCTTCGTCGGCTTTGACGGGCAGGTGCGCGCGCGGCGCCTGGGCGCGGAGGTGAGTTTCGGCGGCGACGTCTCGGGCTTCCCCACCTTGCGCAAAATCCTCGCGGAAAGGGCCACGACACCCAGCGGAAGCGTGGTGGCGACCAGCCAGCTCGACGGCGTATCGCGGGTGGTCAGCTTCCAGGTGATCCCTTCGCTGGCGATGATGGTGATGGTCGGCACCGCGTCGCAGGAGGCGCTGGCCGGCGCCGACGAACGCGCCAAGGGCTACATCAGCATCGCGCTGGGAAGCACCGCGCTGCTGCTGATGCTGGCGGCGGCGCTGTCGGCCGTGTTCATGCACCAGCGCAAACACACACTGCAGGTCGAAAGCCTGAACCTGGGCCTGGAGCAGCGCATCGAGGCGCGCACACGCGACCTCAAAGAAGCCAACCGGCGCCTGGAATCGTTTTCGTATTCGGTCTCGCACGACCTGCGCGGGCCGCTGTCGACGATAGACGGCTTCAGCGGCCTGCTGCAAAGGCGCAAAACACTGCAGGCCGACGAGCCCTCGCTGGCGCTGGTGGGCCGCATACGCAGCGGCGTCGCGCAGATGGCGCTGCTGGTCGACGGGCTGCTGTCGCTGGCGACCATCTCACGCGGCAACCTGCACCGCGAACCCGTCAACCTGAGCGCCATCGCAAATCAGTTGCTCAGGCAGCACGCGCAGGCCGACACCGGGCGCGAAGTCGAAGTCCACGTGCACGACAACATGGTCGCCCAGGCCGACAGCCGCCTGATGACCTCGGTGCTCACCAACCTCATCGGCAACGCCTGGAAGTTCAGCGCGAAGACACCGTCGGCCCGCATAGAGGTCGGCAGCCAGGCCGGTGCGGAAGGGGAGACGGTATTTTTTGTGAGCGACAACGGCCCGGGGTTTGACATGGCGAATGCCGGGAAGTTGTTCCAGGTGTTTGAGCGGCTGGATTCCACCTCGCAGTTTGAGGGAACCGGCATTGGACTGGCGACGGTCAGGCAGGTCGTGGAGATGCATCAGGGGAAGGTTTGGGCTGAGAGTGCGCCTGGTCAAGGCGCGGTGTTTTATTTCACTATTGGGGAGTGAGTGATTGCCGGGTCTTGCGCCGGCGCGCTTCCCTCTCTTTGCTCTTTTTGCTGAGGGCTGCTGGCCGGGCAACCCCCGGCCAGCAAGCCTACGCAGAGGGCAGGCGCGCAAGCCGGAGCAAGACCCGGCCTAACTGACTTTTTCTTTTGCGTCCTTGACCCGAGCAGCCAAATGCTCAAGCGCCTCCTGCACCTGATCCACCAGGATCAAACAAAGATCCCCGGGAGACAGCCGCTCAAGCGCAGTGTCGATGGCCAGGAACTCCCCCCGTATCTCATCAATCTGCTTCGTCCGGCGAGCAAGATGCGCACCTTCAAGGCCTTCGCGCAGCAGTGCCATGACCTCGCCGTCAGCCCGGCCGCGCTGGGCCGCGTCCTGGTAGAGGATGACGTTGTCGAACGCGCCGCCCAGGATGATGGTCTGGTCGCGGATGTCGCTGTCGCGGCGGTCGCCGGCGCCGCTGATGACGACGCTGCGGCGCTGGCCGGGTGTGGCGGGCATGGCGTCGACGGCGGCCACCAGGGCGCGCATGGCGTCCGGGTTGTGGCCGTAGTCGGCGATGACGGTGGCGCCCTTGTAGTCCATGACGTTGAAGCGGCCGGGCGCGTTGTGCGCGTCGTTGACGAAGCTGGCCAGGCCTCGCTTGATGGTGTCCCAGTTCAGGCCCGCGCCCCAGGCGGCGGCGACGGCGGCCATGACGTTTTCAACCTGGAAGCTGATGCTGCCGCCGCGCGTGACGGGCACGCCCTGCAGCGGGATGCGTTCGACCCAGGCGCCTTCGGCGGCCACCAGCATGGGGCCGTCGATGTAGACGGTGCGTTTGCCCTGCGCGCGGTGCGTGGCCATGAGCGGGTGGTGCCGGTCGGCGGCGAAGAAGATGACCTTGCCGGGGCAGGTGGCGGCCATGTCGGCGACGATGGGGTCGGCGGCATTGAGCACCGCGTAACCGGTGGTCGAGACGTTTTGCACGATGACGCGCTTGAGGACGGCCAGGTCTTCCACCGTGGTGATGTAGTTCAGGCCCAGGTGGTCGCCGCTGCCGATGTTGGTGACGACGGCGACTTCGCAGCGGTCAAAGCCCAGGCCTTCGCGCAGCACGCCGCCGCGGGCGATTTCGAACACGGCCGCGTCGACGTCGGGGTGCATGAGCACGTTGCGCGCGCTCTTGGGGCCGCTGCAGTCGCCGCTGTCGGTCTGCCGGCCGTTGATGTAGACGCCGTCGGTATTCGTCATGCCGGTGCGCAGGCCGTCGGCGGCCATCAGGTGGGCAATCAGGCGGGTGGTGGTGGTCTTGCCGTTGGTGCCGGTGACGGCGATGACGGGCACGCGGCCGTTGTCGCCGGGGGCGAAGAGTTCGTCGATCATGGCCACGCCGACGGCGCGGCCCTTGCCGTAGGAAGGCGACAAATGCATGCGCAGGCCGGGCGCGGCGTTGACTTCAACGACGCCGCCGTTTTGCGATTCAAGCGGGCGCAGCATGCTTTCGCAGACCACGTCGACGCCGCAGATGTGCAGGCCCACCATTTGCGCGGCGGCCACGGCGCGCGCCGCCACCGAGGGGTGCACGTCGTCGGTGACGTCGGTGGCGGTGCCGCCGGTGCTGAGGTTGGCGTTGTTGCGCAGGATGACGCGGCGGCCCTTGGCGGGAATCGATTCGGGCGTGAGTTCCTGCACTTCCAGGCGCGCGACGGCGATGTCGTCAAAGCGGATCTTGGTCAGCGAGGTGGCGTGGCCTTCGCCGCGCCGCGGGTCCTGGTTGACGATGTCGACGAGTTCGCGCACGGTGTGCAGGCCGTCGCCCACCACCTGCGGCGGCTCGCGGCGCGAGGCTGCGACCAGCTTGTTGCCGACCACCAGCAGGCGGAAGTCGCTGCCGGGCAAAAACTTCTCGACCATGACCTCGCCGTGTTCGGCGGCGGCCTTGTAGGCGACGTCGAGGTGGTCGCGCGTGATGATGTTGACGGTGACGCCCTTGCCCTGGTTGCCGTCCTGCGGCTTCACGACCACGGGCAGGCCCACCTGCTGCGCGGCGGCCCAGGCGTCGTCGGGGTCGGTGACGGGACGGCCCAGCGGCACGGGCACGCCGGCGGCGCGCAGCAGTTTTTTGGTGAGGTCTTTGTCTTGCGCGATGGATTCGGCGACGGCGCTGGTGGAATCGACTTCAGCGGCCTGGATGCGGCGCTGTTTCGAGCCCCAGCCGAACTGCACCATGCTGCCCTTGGTGAGGCGGCGGTAAGGAATGCCGCGCGCGACGGCCGCGTCGACGATGGCGCCGGTGCTGGGGCCCAGGCGCTCGTCCTCGTCGAGGTCGCGCAGCTGGGCAATCGCGGCTTCGAAATCAAAGGCGGTGTCGCGCAGGGCGGCGTGGATCAAGGCCTGGGCGAGTTCAACGGCCAGGCGGCCGACGGCTTCCTCGCTGTACTCGACGATGACCTGGTAGGTGCCGGCCTCGACGGTGGCGGCGGTGTGGCTGAAGGTGATGGGGCAGCCGGCGGCGGCCTGCAGCTCGAGCGCGGCGGCTTCAAGCACGTGGGCCAGCGAGAGCGCGCCGGCGTGGCCGGTCTGGCGCAATGCGCCCATGCCGGGGAAGAGCGCGCGCACGCGTGGCTCGAAGCCGGGCAGGGCGGCGATGTTGCACTCAAGCGGGGTGCAGGCGACGATGGCTTCGAGCGCCGTGTGGCGGCTCCAGAGGTTGGGGCCGCGCAGGGCGCGGATGCGGGACACTTCCATTACTCGGCACTCCCGGCGGTTTTAGGGGTGGTTTCAAAGGCTTCCATGCCGGCGCCTATCAGGTTGAGCGAAATACCGAGGGCCCAGGCGGCGCCCACGGCGGCCAGCAGGGCGTCTTCACTGAGGTCGCGGCGTTCGCGCCAGGCCGACAGCTTGCCCAGGCCGGGCAGGAAGGCCTCGCTGGCGCCGGTGGCCAGCACCACCTGGTCTTGCCGCACATACAGTGCGCGGCCGCCTTGGGCGCAGTGCGCGGCGATGGCCGCGGCCTTGGGGTCGGTGCTGTAGAAAATCACTTCACCGTCGCAGAGCTCGGCCATGTCGGCAATGCGCGGGTCGCCGGCATTGAGCACGGCGGCGCCGCCGGGCAGCACCACGTCGACCTGCGACCGCATGACCTTGAACATCTGCTCGTCTTCGGTGATGTCGAACTCGGCAAGCCCTTGCGCGCCGCCCAGGTCGGTGACCACGCCGACCTGGCATTTGTCGTACGGCAGGCCGGTGCGCAAAATCGTGTCGGCGCCGTTTTCAAACACGGCGGCCTGCACCGCGCGGTTGATCAGCAGGCGTTGGCCGGCTTCCCAGTTGGCGCAGTCGGAGGCGTCCACGCAGCGCTGGTCGAGGAAGAGGCCCGCCTGGCAGGCCAGGCCGGTGTGCCGGCCCGACAGGTGCAGCAGCCAGGCCACGAGTTTGGCGATGCGGTGGTTGCCCGTGGAGCCGGCGATGCCGACGATGGGAATGCGGCCGTCGGGGCCGGTGTCGGCATCGGTGTGCGGGAACAGGTGGTCGCAGATGGCGCGGCCCACCGGGCGCGGCGAGCCCTCGGCGGGCTTGAGGTGCATCAAGAGGCCGGGCCCGGCGTTGACTTCCACAATCGCGCCGCCCTGCTCGTGCAGCGGGCGGGAGATGTCTTGCGCGACCACGTCGACGCCGGCGATGTCCAGGCCCACCACGCGGGCGGCCAGCGAGACGATGTGGTCGACGTCGGGGTGCACGGCGTCGGTGCAGTCCAGGGCGACGTTGCCGTTGCGCTGGATCAGCACTTCGCGGCCGGCCGCGGGCACGGCCTCGGGCGCCAGGCCCTGGCGCTGCAGGTCGAGGATGACGGCGCCGTCTTCGGCGGTGTTGATGCGGCCCAGCGGGAAGTCCTCACCGACGCCGCGGCGCGGGTCGGTGTTGAGCTGGGCGTCGACCAGCTGGGTGACGGTGGACACGCCGTCGCCCGTGACGCAGGCAGTCTCGCCGCGCGCGGCGGCGACCACGCGGCCGCCGACCACCAGCAGGCGGTGCTCATGGCCGCGCACAAAACGCTCGACCATGACTTCGCTGCCGTGCCGCGCGGCCACCGCGAAGGAGGCCTCGACTTCGGCCTGGGTTTTCAGGTCCAGCGAGACGCCGCGGCCGTGGTTGCCGTCGGAGGGCTTGACGACTACCGGCAGGCCGATGTCCTGGGCCGCTTCCCAGGCTTCTTCGGCGGTGGCGACGATCTGGCCCTCGGGCACCGGCACGCCGCAGGTGGCCAGCAGGCTTTTGGTGAGGTCCTTGTCGTGGGCGATGCCTTCGGCGATCGCGCTGGTCAGGTCGGTTTCGGCCGTCCAGATGCGGCGCTGGCTGGCGCCGTAGCCCAGCTGCACCAGGTTGCCGTCATTCAGGCGGATGTGGGGGATGCGGCGGTCGGTGGCGGCGGCCACGATGGAGGCGGTGCTGGGGCCGAGGTAGCAGTCGTCGACCATGGCGCGGATTTTTTCGACCGCGGCCTGCACGTCGGCCTGGCCGTAGGGCGTGCCGTTGATGGCGGCCATCAGCAGGCGGTGGCCCTCGGCCAGCGCGGTGCGGGCGACCTGCTCGTCGCGCGCCCGGAAGACCATGCGGTAGACGCCGCGCTGGGTGGTGCTGCGCGTCTGGCCGAAACCGGTGGGCATGTCGGACAGGTTGAGCAGCTCGATGACCACGTGTTCCAGCACGTGGCCGGACCAGGTGCCTTCCAGCAGGCGCTGGATGAAGCCGCCGCGCTCGCCCACGCCGCAGTGGTGTTCGACCAGCGCCGGCAGCAGGGCGACCAGGCGGTCGTTGAAGCCGGGGAGTTCGTTGGAGGGAAAGTCTTCGAGGGTGCCGAGGTCCAGCCAGACCTCCAGCACGGCCCGGTAAGTCCAGATGTTGGGGCCGCGCAAATAGTTGATGCGCAGCAGCTTGATGTCGTCCTGTGGGCTCATTGTGTTCAACATGGTCGGCAGGTCAGGTGGCCGCACCCGTCGGTGCAGGGCCCGTCCCGGCCGATGAATTCTTCTTGTGGGGCCCATGAAGGCCCCGGTGGATCCCCGTTTGTCTCGTTTTGCGTTGTTGTTGTTCTTGCCGCGAACGGGCCGGTTGCCAGGGGCCGGTGCCGCCGGTTTCGCCATTTCCAGGGGTTGAAAGGGTCAAACACTGTCGTTCCGGGCCGCATTCGGCGAAAATCCCCTGATTCGGGTTCCCTCCGCGCGAAGACCAAGACCTGCGAATACCCTGCCGCGCCAGATGCGGGACGCCAAGAATTCAACAACACAATGCAACACAAACACCCGGCAGACGACTCCAGCCTTACCGACCCCGCTTTGGCGGGGCTTCGCTCACAACTTGCAACCCAAGAGAACGTTCTGTGCACCCTGGTGGTTGACCTGGACAGCCAACTTCGTTTTGCCCAGGGCCTGCTGGCCCTGACCGACCGGCGGCTGCTGGCCCGTAACCCCGGCGGCCCGGGCACGGAATGGGCCGCCTGGCCCACGGTGGACGCGGCCGGCAAGGGCTTGACTGGCCTGTCGCTGCGCCATTTCGACCATGCCGGCGTGGGCACGCTGGAGCTGCACCAGGGCGGCGTCCGCCTGGCCGGCTGGCGGTTTACCCTGGGGGCCAATGTGCAGGCGCTGCGCCTGGTGCGGCTGTTTGCCCAGCAGCAGGCCCAGGCCCATGGTCAGGCACTGCCGCCCGAAGAGACGGCCCTGTGCCCCGAATGCGACCTGCCGCTGCCCCCGGACAGCGAGGAATGCCCGGCCTGCGCCCGCGAGCTGCACACGCCGCCCTCGACCTGGGTGCTGCTGCGGCTCTGGCGCTTTGCCCACCCCTACCGCCACCAGCTGCTGGCCGGGTTTCTACTGACGCTGGCCTCCACAGCCGCCACGCTGGTGCCGCCCTACCTGACCATCCCGCTGATGGACGACATCCTGATCCCCTTCCAGAACGGGCAGCAGATAGCGCCCGGGAAGGTGGGGATGCTGCTGGGCGGCCTGCTGGCCGCGGCCGTGCTGGGCTGGGCGCTCAACTGGGCGCGCACCTATTTGCTGGCGCTGGTGTCCGAGCGCATAGGCGCCGATTTGCGCACCGCCACCTTCGACCACCTGCTGGAGCTGTCGCTGGACTACTTCGGCGGCAAGCGCACCGGCGACCTGATGTCGCGCATCGGCTCGGAAACCGACCGCATCTGCGTGTTCCTGTCGCTGCACGCGCTGGATTTCGCCACCGACGTGCTGATGATCGTGATGACCGCGGTCATCCTGTTTTCCATCAACCCCTGGCTGGCGGTGGTGACCCTGCTGCCGCTGCCCTTTATCGGCTGGATGATCCACGTGGTGCGCGACAAGCTGCGCACCGGTTTTGAAAAGATAGACCGCGTCTGGTCGGACGTGACCAATGTGCTGGCCGACACGATTCCCGGCATCCGCGTGGTGAAGGCCTTTGCCCAGGAAAAGCGCGAGGCCCAGCGTTTTCGCGAAGTCAACCAGCACAACCTGGCCGTCAACGACAAGCTCAACAAGACCTGGTCGCTGTTCACGCCCACCGTCTCGCTGCTCACCGAAGTCGGCCTGCTGGTGGTCTGGGCCTTCGGCATCTGGCTGGTCTCGAAGCAGCAGATCACCGTCGGTGTGCTGACGGCTTTCATCGCCTACATAGGCCGTTTTTACGGCCGGCTCGATTCCATGAGCCGCATCGTCTCGGTCACGCAAAAAGCCGCGGCCGGCGCCAAACGCATCTTCGACATCCTGGACCACGTCTCCAACGTGCCGGAAACCGCCAACCCGGTGAAGATAGGCCAGCTCGAAGGCCGCATCGACATGAAGAACCTGGGTTTTCGCTACGGCAACCGCTCGGTGATACGCGGGCTGGACCTGCAGATACGGCCCGGCGAGATGATTGGCCTGGTCGGCCACAGCGGCTCGGGCAAAAGCACGCTGGTCAACCTGATCTGCCGCTTCTACGACGTGAGCGACGGCTCCATCAGCGTGGACGGCACCGACATACGCCGCTTCGGCGTGGCCGACTACCGCCGAAACATCGGCCTGGTGCTGCAGGAGCCCTTTCTCTTCTTCGGCACGATTGCCGAGAACATCGCCTACGGCAAGCCCGGCGCCACGCGCGCCGAGATCGTCGCGGCCGCGCGCGCCGCCCATGCGCATGAATTCATCCTGCGCCTGCCGCAGGGCTACGACTCGCTGGTGGGCGAGCGCGGCCAGGGCCTGTCGGGCGGCGAACGCCAGCGCATCTCGATTGCGCGCGCGCTGCTGATCGACCCGCGCATCCTGATCCTCGACGAAGCGACTTCGTCGGTCGACACCGAGACCGAAAAAGAAATCCAGCGCGCCCTCGACAACCTGGTGCAGGGGCGCACCACCATCGCGATTGCCCACCGCCTGTCGACCCTGCGCAAGGCCGACCGCCTGGTGGTGATGGACCGCGGCCAGGTGGTCGAAGTCGGCCCGCACGATGAACTCATGGCCAGGCAGGGCGCTTACTGGCGGCTGTATGAAGCCCAGGCGCGCCAGGTCGACAGTGAAGAGGGCGGCGAGGAAGACCAGGAACGCCGCATCGCCCTGGCCACCTCGCAGATCGCCCATGCGGCCGAGCACGTCGACAACGCATAAGCCCGGAGCGCATATGACTGATTCCATTTCCAATACCCCCGCCGGACAGGCCCTGCCGCTGGCGCGCGACGCCGCCGGCCGCCTGGTGTTCACCGACGCAGCCGGCCAGCCGCACGCAGGCGTGGTGCCCGTGCGCGCCTTCCCGATTGCCGCGCCCGACGAAGGCATCTCCCTGGTCAACACCGAAGGCCACGAAGTCGCCTGGATAGACAGCCTGCAGGCCGTGGCGCCGGCGGCGCGCGCGCTGATCGAGGAAGAACTTGCGCTGCGTGATTTTGTGCCCGAGATCACGCGGCTTAAAAGCGTTTCGAGCTTTGGTACGCCCAGCGTGTGGACTGTTGAGACTGATAGGGGGGAGACTTCTTTCATCCTGAAGGGTGAAGAGGATATACGGCGCCTGGCTCGCACCGGCCTGCTGATCGCTGGTAGCCAGGGGGTTCAGTACAGTGTTCGGGATATGACGGCGCTGGATAGAGGGTCGCGGCGGTTGCTGGAGAGGTTTCTTTAGCCGGGTCTTGCGCCGGCTTTGCGCGCCTGTGACCTTTGCTTAGGCTTGCTGGCCGGGGTTGCCCGGCGGCAACTCACTTTCTTTTGCTTCGCCAAAAGAAAGTAAGCAAAGAAAAGGCGACCCTGGTTGCTGCGTCCCTCCGCTTCGCTACGGGCAACCTGCGGTGCTCGGTCCAGCCGGGGTCAAAAACAACTCGCCTTCGGCTCAAACAAGTTTTTGCCCTGATCCGTCTGGCCCTGCGCTCCTCGGCGCATCCACAAGGGGCAATCGGGATCAGGAGCGGGGACAAAAAGACAAAGAAACCAATCCAATACAAACAAGGACACGCCACGGCGTGTCCTTGTTTCTTCAGGTACTCGGTATTGGTATTCGGCTGTTTGGTATTTCTTCTCCCCGCTCCCACCCTTGTGGATGCGCCGAGGAGCGGAGGTTCAGGCGGATAAGGGATCGCGTTGTTTGAGCGAAGCGAGTTTAGCGAGACCCCGCCTGAACCGAGCACCGCAGGTTGCCCGTAGCGAAGCGAAGGGACGCAGCAACCAGGGTCGCCTTTTCTTTGCTTACTTTCTTTTGGCGAAGCAAAAGAAAGTGAGTTGCCGCCGGGCAACCCCCGGCCAGCAGGACCAAGCAGAACCAACCCCCGTCGGGAAGACGCAGAAACAGAAACTCTCAACATACCGCCAGCGCTTCCAGGCACAAGCGCCGATGCGCCTCCCCACTAGCGGGCTTGATCTCCAAAGAAGGCAACCTCAACCCGTAATCAAGAGAGAGCTTGTCAGCCATCAAAACCCAGGCACAGAGCCGTGAAAGCTTCTGCTCGACGCCAGCCGAGCCGGCCTGCGCAAAGTCCAGCCAGAGTTCGTGCCGCTGGGCCTGCTGGGTGTCGCGCACCACCAGCCCGCTGCCTTGCCCGTCGTCTTTCGCGGCCTTCTTCCAGACCACCAGCTTCATCGGGTCGCCGCGGCGGTAGCCGCGCACGCCGTCGAACTCGCCGCTGTTTTGCGCGCGCAGTGCTGCCGCGGCGCCGCCTGATCGGGGTTCGCCGGGCGGCAGGGGCGGCGGATGCGCTTCGGGTGCCGGGTAGACGAGGATTTGCGCCGCGGGCCGCCAGAGGGTCCAGACGCGGAAGGTGCCCAGCGGGAACCGCGTTTCGGCGGTCAGGGTGGGCAGCCTGTGCAGCCCGCGCCTTGGCGGCGTGAAGGCCACCTGCACCACGCTGCTGCCCTGGGCCGGCACGTCGGTCCAGGCCCAGTGCCGTTCACGGCCTTTTTGCGGGTCCACGTCGTGCGGGTCGAGGACGCTGAGGCCTATGCCGTGGCGCACCGTGCGCCGGGTGTTCATGAGCTTGACTTCAAACGCGGCGGTGGCGCCTACATAGTGGGCGTGGGGCGCGACCAGGTTCATGGCCAGGCCGCGCAGCGTCCCGTGGCACACGTGCATGCCGACCAGCGCGCTGCCGGCCAGCAAAAACGTCAGCAGGTAACCCATGCTGAGCTGGTAATTGATGGAGGCCACCAGCAGCACCAGCAGGGTCACGCCCATCATCCAGCCCGGGCGGGTGGGCAGGATGTAGACGTTGCGCTGGGTCAGCGCCACGCTGTCGGTGAAGGGCAGCCGGCTTTGCCACCAGGCATGGAAGCGGCGGCGGACGGGGGCCAGGGGGTTGGGCAGGGAGATCAACGCGGCCATACAAAAGAAGCGGTTTTGGTGCGGAACCCGCGATCAGGGCAGCGGCACGGCATCGAGCATGGCCCGCACCTGCTCGACCGAGCCGCGCCCGGCGTCGCTGACGGGAATCAGCCGGTGCGCGGCGGTTTGCGGCAGCACGGCGGCGATGTCGTCGGGCGCCACGTAGTCGCGCTTGCTCAAAAAGGCCTGGGCCCTGGCGGCCCGCATGATGGCGATGCCGGCGCGCGGGCTCAGGCCCTGCAGGAACCAGCGGCCCGAACGGGTCGCGGCGACCAGGTCCTGCAGGTAGTTGAGCAGCGGTTCGGACGCGTGGACCTGCGACACCATCTGCTGCAGCTCCAGCAGGTCGTGCGGCGCCAGCAGCGCGGGCAGCTGCTCGACCATCTCGCGCCGGTCGGCGCCGCGCAGCAGCTCGCGCTCGGCGGCGCGGTCGGGGTAGCCCAATGAAATGCGCATGTGGAAACGGTCCAGTTGCGACTCGGGCAGGGCGTAGGTGCCCAGCTGGTCATGCGGGTTCTGCGTGGCGATCACAAAAAAGGGCAGGGGCAGGGGGCGGGTTTCGCCTTCGACGGTGACCTGTTTTTCCTCCATGGCTTCGAGCAGCGCGCTCTGGGTCTTGGGGCTGGCGCGGTTGATTTCGTCGGCCAGCAGCACCTGGGCGAACACCGGCCCGGGGTGGAACACAAAACTTTCCTTCTGCCGCTCGTAAATCGACACGCCCGACAGGTCGCTGGGCATCAGGTCGGCGGTGAACTGCACCCGCGAGAACTGCAGGCCGAAGGAGCGCGACAGCGCATGGGCCAGCGTGGTCTTGCCGACGCCGGGGACGTCCTCGATCAGCAGGTGGCCGCCGGCCAGCAGGCAGGCCACGCAGTCCTGCACCTGGGACGGCTTGCCGACGATGACCGTGTTAAGCTGATTCAGGAGCGCTTGAAGTTTTTCTGTGACATTCATGGCGTCAACCATACCGTAATTTTTCGTAAAAAATTTCCCGATGAACGCGACTGGTTATTACAGCCATCCCGACTGCCGCAAACACGAGATGGGCGCCGGGCACCCGGAATGCCCCGAGCGGCTCGACGCCATCGACGACTGGCTGCTGGCCATAGGCGTCAAGGACGCGCTGGACGCGCGCGAAGCGCCGCAGGCGGCCCTGGGCGACGTCGAGCTGGCGCACGACCGCATGATGGTCGCCGCGCTGCGCGGCCTGAGCGACCGCCTGGCCGACGACATCAAGGCGGGCGGCCCGGCCTATGCCCAGATCGACCCCGACACGGCCCTGAACGTGCACACCTGGAACGCCGCCCTTCGCGCCGCCGGCGCCACGCTGGCCGCCACCGACGCCGTGCTCTCGGGCGAGCTCGAAAACGCCTTTTGCGCCGTGCGCCCGCCCGGCCACCACGCCTGCCACAACAAGGCCATGGGTTTTTGCTTTTTCAACAACATCGCCGTCGCCGCGCGTTATGCGCTGGAGCGCCACGGCCTCAAGCGCGTGGCCATCGTCGACTTCGACGTGCACCACGGCAACGGCACCGAAGACATCCTGGCCGGCGACGACCGGGTGCTGATGGTGAGTTTTTTCCAGCATCCGCTCTACCCCTACAGCGGCGCCGAAAGCCATGCCGGCAACATGCTCAACCTGCCGGTGCCGGCCTACACCAAGGGCATGGACGTGCGCGAACTGGTCGAGATGATGTGGATACCGCGCCTGGAAGAATTCAGGCCCGAGATGATTTTCATCAGCGCCGGTTTTGACGCGCATCGCGACGACGACCTGGGCCAGATGGGCCTGGTCGAGCAGGACTACGCCTGGATCACCCAGCGCATCAAGGACGTCGCCAAACGCCACTCGCAAGGCCGCATCGTTTCGTCGCTGGAAGGCGGCTACAACCTCAATGCGCTGGCACGCAGCGTGGAAGCCCACATCCGCGTGCTGGCCGACCTGTAGGAGGTTTTTTTCATGAGCGCCGCATCCGCTGACCTTTCGGCCCCCGTGCTGCATACGCAGGACGCGCGCGGCGTGCACCGCCTGGTATTGAACCGCGCCGCCAGCTTCAACACCCTCGGCGAGGAGGTGCTGGCCGCGCTGCAGGCCGCGCTGGAAGCGGTTGCGGCCGACGGCGCGGCGCGCGCGGTGGTCATCGCCGCCGAAGGCAAGGCCTTTTGCGCGGGCCACAACCTCAAGGAGATGCGCGCCCAGCCCGAGCTGGCCTATTACCAGAAGCTCTTCGCCCAGTGCACGCGCATGATGCTCGGCATCCAGAAGCTGCCGGTGCCGGTGATCGCGCGCGTGCAAGGCCTGGCCACCGCGGCCGGCTGCCAGCTGGTGGCGCAGTGCGACCTGGCGGTGGCGGCCTCGAATGCCAGCTTCGGCGTCAACGGCATAGACGTGGGCCTCTTTTGCGCCACGCCCAGCGTGCCGCTGGTGCGCAACATGCCGGCCAAGCAGGCCATGGAGATGCTGCTGACGGGCGATTTCATCACGGCCGACGAGGCGCGCGTGCGCGGGCTGGTGAATCGTGTCGTGCCGCTCGAGGCGCTGGACGCCGAGGTCGAAAAACTGCTGCAGTCGCTGTTGTCCAAACCGCGCGAAGCGCTGGCCATGGGCAAGGCGCTTTTTTACCAGCAACGTGAAACCGGCATCGAGGCCGCCTACCAGCTCGCGGGCCAGTCCATGGCCCGCAACATGGCCCATGCCGTCGCCCAGGAAGGCGTGCAGGCCTTCATCGAAAAAAGGAAACCCCAATGGCCAGCGCCGGCGCCCTGACGACCCGCCCCCCCGTCCGTATCGAGACCCTGGACGGCTGGTTCGCCGCGCTGGCCCAGCCCAGTTCGCTGACGGAACTCGCCGCGCTGATCGCCTGCGCGCTGCTGGCCTGGCTGGTGGTGCGTGTGGCGGGCCGTGCGCGCATGGCCGTCGACGACACCTCCATCCTGTTCGGCCGGCGCGTGATCGACGGCGTGTTGTTTCCCTTGTTGTGGCTGTTCCTGGCCTACGCGGCGCATGCCTTGCTGGCGCGCCTGTTCCCGACGGCGGTCTTCAAGGTGGCGATTCCCGTGCTCGTGTCGCTGGCCGTGATACGCCTGGGCGTCAAGGTGCTGCAGGTGGCCTTCAAGGATGCGCCGCTGGTGCGGGCGCTGGAGCGCACCATCTCCTGGTTGGCCTGGATCGCCATGGTGCTGTGGGTCAGCGGCCTGCTGCCCGTGGTGCTGGACGAACTCGACGACATCAAGTGGAAGATAGGCAACAGCACCCTGTCGGTGCGCACCATGCTTGAAGGCGCGGTGACGGCCGGCGTCGTGCTGCTGATCACGCTGTGGATTTCCTCGGCCATCGAGGCGCGCCTGCTGCGCTCGGCCACAGGCAACGAGCTGTCGCTGCGCAAGGCCGTCAGCAATGCGGTGCGCGCCGTCCTGATGTTCGTCGGCCTCCTGATCGCGCTGTCGTCGGTGGGCATAGACCTCACGGCCCTGTCGGTGCTGGGCGGCGCGATCGGCGTCGGCGTGGGCTTCGGCTTGCAGAAACTGGCCGCCAGTTACGTCAGCGGTTTTGTGATGCTGGCCGAGCGCAGCGTGCGTATAGGCGACAACGTGCGCGTGGACACCTTCGAGGGCCGCATCACCGACATCAACGCGCGCTACACCGTGGTGCGCGCGCCTTCGGGGCGGGAATCCATCGTGCCCAACGAGATGTTCATCAGCAGCCGCGTCGAAAACCTGTCGCTCAGCGACCCGCAGGTGCTGCAGTCCACCGTGGTGTCGGTGGGTTATGACAGCGACGTGGAACTGGTCATGCGCCTGCTCATTGAAGCCGCGCTCACGCAGGACCGCGTGCTACGCGACCCGGCCCCCGGCGCCAACCTGACCAACTTCGGCGCCGACGGGCTGGAGTTCACCCTCAATTACTGGATGGCCGACCCCGAGAACGGCCAGCAAAACCTGCGCTCGCGCGTCAACCTGCGCATCCTGGAGTCCCTGCGCGCGAACAACATCGACATTCCCTATCCGCAGCGTGTGGTGCATACCCGCGTCACGGTGGCCAGCGACGGTGATGGGGACGCCAGACCTTCCTGAGCGCCGCACGGAAGGGCCGGTGAAGGCCCGAAAGACACCTTCAGGACAGGGGTTGGGCAGGATGCTCTAATTCTCTCTGGTTCGCCCTCTATAATGAAAAATAGAACGACCGTTCTTTTTCTGCCTGGCACCCCTGGATACCCTCCGGCCGCCGGCGCGCAGCCCGCACCCGGCATGCCGCAGCATAGAATGGAAAGCTTACGTTTACGTCAACGTCAATCAATACGTCCCATCAACAACTCTGGAGTCCTCTCATGAAGGTCTTGGTTCCCGTCAAACGCGTTGTGGACTACAACGTCAAAGTCCGCGTCAAATCCGATGGCACCGGTGTCGACATCGCCAACGTCAAGATGAGCATGAACCCGTTTGACGAGATCGCCGTCGAAGAGGCGACCCGCCTGAAGGAAAAGGGCGTGGTGACCGAAGTCATCGCCGTCAGCTGCGGCGTGCTGCAGTGCCAGGAAACCCTGCGCACCGCCATGGCCATTGGCGCAGACCGCGCCATCCTGGTCGAAACCGCCGAAGAACTGCAGCCGCTGGCCGTCGCCAAGCTGCTCAAGGCGCTGGTCGACAAAGAGCAACCCCAACTCGTCATCCTCGGCAAGCAGGCCATCGACGACGACTGTAACCAGACCGGCCAGATGCTGGCCGCGCTGCTGGGCTGGCCGCAGGCCACCTTTGCCTCCAAGGTCGAAGTCGAAGGCGGCACCGCCAAGGTCACGCGCGAAGTCGACGGCGGCCTGGAAACCCTCTCGCTCACGCTACCGGCCATCATCACGACCGACCTGCGCCTCAACGAGCCGCGCTACGTCACCTTGCCCAACATCATGAAGGCCAAGAAAAAGCAACTCGACAACATCAAGCCGGAAGAGCTCGGTGTCGACGTCAAGCCGCGCATCAAGACCCTGAAGGTCAGCGAGCCGCCCAAGCGCAGCGCCGGCATCAAGGTGGCCGACGTGGCCGCCCTGGTGGACAAGCTCAAGAACGAAGCCAAAGTTATCTAAGGAGTTGATTGAAATGACCGCACTTGTAATCGCTGAACACGACAACAACTCCATCAAGCCCGCCACCCTCAACACCGTGACGGCTGCCGCCCAGTGCGGCGGCGACGTGCATGTGCTGGTGGCCGGCAAGGGCGCCGAAGCCGCCGCCAAGGCCGCCGCCGCGATTGCCGGCGTGGCCAAAGTCATCCACGTCGAAGGCGAGCATTTCGCACACGGCCTGGCCGAGAACATGGCCGCGCAGGTGCTGGCCATCGCTTCCGCCTATTCGCACATCCTGTTTCCCGCCACCGCTTCGGGCAAGAACATCGCCCCCCGCGTGGCCGCGACGCTGGACGTGGGCCAGATCTCCGACATCACCAAGGTCGATGCCGCCGATACCTTCGAGCGCCCCATCTACGCCGGCAACGCCATCGCCATCGTGCAAAGCCTGGACGCGACCAAAGTCATCACGGTGCGCACCACCGGCTTTGACGCGGCGGCTGCCACCGGTGGCTCCGCCACGATTGAAACCCCTGCGGGCGTGGCCGACAGCGGCAAGTCGACCTTCCTGGGTTCTGAAATTGCCAAGAGCGACCGCCCCGAACTGACCGCCGCCAAGATCATCGTCTCGGGCGGCCGGGCCATGGGCTCCAGCGAGAAGTTCAATGAAGTGCTGACGCCGCTGGCCGACAAGCTGGGCGCGGCCCTGGGCGCCTCGCGCGCCGCCGTCGATGCGGGCTACGCCCCCAACGACTGGCAGGTGGGCCAGACCGGCAAGATCGTCGCACCGCAGCTCTACATCGCTGCCGGCATTTCCGGCGCGATCCAGCACCTGGCCGGCATGAAGGACAGCAAGGTCATCGTGGCGATCAACAAAGACCCCGAGGCGCCTATCTTCAGCGTGGCCGACTACGGCCTGGAAGCCGACCTGTTCGTGGCCGTGCCCGAGCTGGTCGCGGCTTTGTGACCTGTTAGTGAGTTAACTCCCTCCCCCCACTGGGGGAGGGCAGGGGTGGGGGCCGGCGGCGGTGGAGCAAGCGCTTTTGCCACGGCCGCAGGCCCCCATCCCAAGCTCCCCCCAGCGGGGGAGAAGCAAGAGAAATCCGGAGACAAAAAATGAGCTACACCGCCCCCCTCAAGGACATGCTGTTTGACATCCAGCACCTAGCCAACATCGAACAGATCGCAAAGATCCCGGGCTTCGAGGAAGCCGGCTTCGACACCGCGCAGGCCGTGCTTGAGGAATGCGCCAAGTTCAACGAGGGTGTGCTGGCGCCGCTGAACCGCGAGGGCGACATCAATCCTTCCAGCTGGAAGAATGGCGAAGTCACCACCACGCCCGGCTTCAAGGAAGCCTTCAAACAATACGTCGAAGGCGGCTGGCAAGGCCTGCAGCACCCGGCTGATTTCGGCGGCCAGGGCCTGCCCAAGACCATAGGCGCGGCCTGCGGTGAAATGCTCAACTCGGCCAACATGAGTTTTGCGTTGTGCCCGCTGCTCAGCGACGGCGCGATCGAAGCGCTGCTGACGGCCGGCTCCGACGAGCTCAAGGCCGTCTACCTCGAAAAACTCGTGAGCGGCCAGTGGACGGGCACCATGAACCTGACCGAGCCGCAGGCCGGCTCGGACCTCGCCATGGTGCGCAGCCGTGCGGAGCCGCAGCCCGACGGCAGCTACAAGGTCTTCGGCACCAAGATCTTCATCACCTACGGTGAGCACGACATGGCCGAGAACATCGTGCACCTGGTGCTGGCCCGCGTGACAGGCGCGCCCGAAGGCGTCAAGGGCATCAGCCTCTTTGTCGTGCCCAAGTTCATGGTCGGCAAGGACGGCGCCCTGGGCGCGCGCAACGACGTGCACTGCGTGAGCATCGAGCACAAGATGGGCATCAAGGCCTCGCCCACCGCCGTGCTGCAGTACGGCGACCACGGCGGCGCCGTGGGCTACATCGTCGGCGAGGAAAATCGCGGCCTTGAATACATGTTCATCATGATGAACTCGGCGCGCTACGCCGTCGGCATGCAGGGTATCGCGATTGCCGAGCGCGCCTACCAGAAGGCCGTGGCGTTTTCCAAAGACCGCGTGCAGAGCCGGCCCGTCGACGGCTCCATCAAGGCCAGCGCGCCCATCATCCACCACCCCGACGTCAAGCGCATGCTGATGACCATGCGCGCCTACACCGAAGGCTGCCGCGCCATGGCTTCCGTGGCCGCCGCGGCTTACGACGCGACGCACCACCACCCCGATGCGGACGTGCGCAAGCAGAACCAGGCCTTTTATGAATTCATGGTGCCGCTGGTCAAGGGCTACAGCACCGAGATGAGCCTGGAAGTCACCTCGCTGGGCGTGCAGGTGCACGGCGGCATGGGTTTCATCGAGGAAACCGGCGCGGCCCAGTATTACCGTGATGCGAAGATTTTGACGATTTACGAAGGCACCACCGCCATCCAGGCCAACGACCTGATTGGCCGCAAGACCTCGCGCGATGGCGGCCAGACGGCCAGGGCGATTGCCGGCCAGATTGAAGGAACCGAAAAAGAACTCGTGAAGCAGGGCAGCGCCGACGCCCTGGCCGTGGCCAAACGCCTGAAGGCCGCGCGTGAAGCTTTCATCGACGTGGTCGACTTTGTCGCCGGCAACACCAAAGCCAGCCCCAACGCCGTCTTCGCCGGCAGCGTGCCTTACCTCATGCTCGCGGGCAACGTCGTCGCCGGCTGGCAGATGGCGCGTTCGCTGCTGGTCGCGCAAGAGCAGATCGCGCAGGGCGTAGACACGGCCTTCATGCAGGCCAAGATCACCACCGCGCGTTTTTACGCCGACCACCTGCTGACCAAAGCCCCGGGCCTGCGCGACAGCATCGTCGAAGGCGCCGACAGCGTGACCGCGCTGGCGCTGGACGCGTTCTGAGGCGGCACCGCCTCGCACCTGCAGCTGCCCGCGCGGGCAGCGCATTTTCCTGAATCCCTGAACTTCGGAGCCACCATGTCCAGACTGCCCGGCGCATTGAGCAACTTGCCGCTGCCCATCATCGGCTCGCCGCTCTTTATCATCAGCAACCCCAAGCTGGTCATCGCGCAGTGCAAGGCCGGCGTGGTCGGCGCCATGCCCGCGCTCAATGCGCGGCCCGCGTCGCAGCTCGACGAGTGGCTTGCCGAGATCACCGAGGCGCTGGCCGCCCACAACAAGGCCAACCCCGATAAGCCCGCAGCGCCCTTTGCCATCAACCAGATCGTGCACAAGTCCAACGACAGGCTGGAGCACGACATGGCGCTGTGCGTGAAATACAAGGTGCCCATCTACATCACCAGCCTGGGCGCGCGCGAAGACATCAACGCGGCGGCGCACAGCTACGGCGGCGTGGTGCTGCATGACATCATCAACAACAAGTTCGCGCGCAAGGCGATTGAAAAAGGCGCCGACGGCCTGGTGGCGGTAGCTGCCGGCGCGGGCGGCCACGCCGGCGTCAAAAGCCCCTTCGCGCTGATCCAGGAAATCCGCCAGTGGTTCGACGGCCCGCTGGCGCTGTCGGGCGCCATCTCCACCGGCGGCGCCGTGCTGGCCGCGCAGGCCATGGGCGCCGACTTTGCCTACATAGGCTCGGCCTTCATCGCCACCGACGAAGCCCGCGCGGCCGACGACTACAAACAGGCCATCGTCGACGGCAACTCCGACGACATCGTCTACAGCAGCCTTTTTACCGGCGTGCACGGCAACTACCTTGCGCCCTCGATACGCGCGGCCGGCATGGACCCGGAGAACCTGCCCGAGGGCGACGTCAAGACCATGAACTTCGGCGGCGGCGAAGGCAGCAAGTCCAAGGCCTGGAAAGACATCTGGGGCTGCGGCCAGGGCATAGGCAGCGTCAGCAAGGTGCAGCCCGCCGCGGACTTTGTCGAGCAGCTCAAGCGAGAATACCACGAAGCGCGCCAGCGGCTCTGCGCCTGAACGCTTGCACGGCCGTATGACGACACCCCAGCGCCTTCCGGGCATTGACGCCCTCAAAGGCCTGGCTTGCGTGCTGATCGTCTGGCACCACCTGGCTTTTTACGGGCCGATGTCGGACGTGGTGTATGCCTCCGCCCCCGGCCTGGTCAACTGGCTGTATGACTACGCCCGCATGGCGGTGCAGCTCTTCCTGGTCGTCGGCGGCTTCCTGGCCGCCGCTTCACTGGCGCCGCAGGGCGTGGCCGTGTTCGAGGCGCCCGGCCACCTGGTCTTGCGCCGTTATGCGCGGCTCGTGAAACCCTACCTGGTGGCGCTTGCCGTCAGCGTGCTGGTGGCGGCGCTGGTCCGGCCCTGGTTCGACCATTCCTCCGTGCCCGCCGCGCCCGGCGTCCTTCAATTGCTGGCCCATGTGCTGCTGCTGCAGGATGTGCTGGGGCAAGAGGCGCTGTCGGCCGGCGTCTGGTATGTGGCCATCGACTTCCAGCTGTATGTGCTGGCGGTGTTGGTGTTTGCCGCCGCGAAGGAGCGCCAATCAAATACGCCGAAGGCGGTATCTATGGGCGCTGCGGCCGTGCTGCTGCTCGCGCTGCTGTCCCTGCTGGTGTTCAACCGGCGCCTGTCCTTTGACGTCACCGCGCTGTATTTCTTCGGCTCCTACGCGCTCGGCATGCTGGCCTTCTGGGCATCACGCGCCGTGGGTGCGCGCCGCGTGTTCTGGCTGGCCGCCATGGCGGTGCTGGGCGCGCTGGCCCTGGCACTCGACTTCAGGGGCCGGCTGGTGGTGGCCTTGGTGACCGCTTTCGGATTGGTATGGCTGGCGGGGCTTCAGCCGGACGCCCGACCGTTGCAATGGCTGCAACAACGCCGGCTGGTACAGCTGGGGAAAATGTCCTACTCGGTGTTCCTGATCCACTTCCCCGTGTGCCTGCTGGTCAATGCGCTCATCAGCCACTTCTGGCCCACGCAGCTTGCCACGAACGCGCTGGGCATGCTGCTGGCGTTTGCGCTGTCATTACTGGCGGGCCGGGTGCTGTACCTCCGGGTGGAGTCGGCGCCTGCGCTGTTCGCGCCCGGGCGCTTTCGCCAGCCGTCCAGTCCCTGATGCGGCCAAGGCGCAAGCTCAGCGCCTGAACATTTCCAGCTTCAGTTCCGCGGGCTCGCCCAGCCACGAGGCATGCGTGGTGTGGTCCGCCAGGTCGTCGCCCGTGAGCCCGTGCACAAACACATCCAGGCCCTTGCGTTCGCTCTCCAGCCAGGGAATCAGGCGGTCGAACTCCGCGCTGTCGAACGACAGCTGGCAACTCCACCGCGGGTGCGGCCCGACTTCGCGCTCATGCACACGGCCCACACTGACCTTGAACAGCTCACCGGCCCGGTTTGCCAGCGCGCGCGCCTGCTCGACGGTGCCGGGCCCGAAATAAATATGGGCGTGGTAACGATGGTGAATATTGACGGGGCGCTGTGTCATATCAGGCAAAGGTATTCAGTGGCCAAGGCGACCTTGATTTAAAACCCATCGAGGAAAGTCATCTCGGGCAGGGGCATTTCGGGATTTTCCGCGCGAGCCCTGGCGTGCGTTTCGCGCATGCGTTGCCGGCAATGTTCCAGGTCTTTCACCTGGAACAGAAAAAGCACCTCCTCAGGGTTCCCGGCGTTCTGCCAAAGGTGCTCAAGGTACATGCCTTGTTCCGCATGTTCTGCCGCGTCATGCTCCAGTTGCTGTTTGACCGCGGCCAGTGGTGCGCCCGTGAGTTTTGCCAGTACGTGTGCCATGTTGGGTGTCTCCGTGATGACACCATTATTGCGGCGTGATGACGCCGCTGTTGTGATCAGGGTTTTCCACCAATACCTTTTTATCCATTCAGATTTGTGTTTTCAGAAGCCGAATTTTCTGCAGGCTTGATTCACATCATTTTTCATCTCCACTGTTTGGAGGAGGCAGTAAGGCAAATGGTTTCATGCGAAAAGACCAAGCCTAAAAATGCCATTTCTCCAATGGGAAAAATTGCTTCGCAAAAGCAACACCTCAAAAAAATTGACTGCTCTTTCTTGTTTTTAAATCTAAACTGATTTGAACAAAGCGAGATGTTCGCCAAGTGTTTTGACATCACGCGGGCTTGGTCAGGCAGCGTATCGACAGGGGACGGTGCGCAAAGATGATTCCAGAATAAACAAACGTCCCATAAGGGATGAAGTCGGGATGATGGACCAAAAAGAAATTTCGGGAGATGCCTTTTTCTGGGCATTGCAGGGGGTCTGCGCACTGCATCGCAAGCCGTTCTCGGACGCGCTGGCGCGCCAGCAATTGGCGGCGCCCTATACCACCCAGTCTTTGCTGGGCGCGATGCAGGCCTATGGCTTTGATGCGCTTCACCGCAAGGTGAAGGCCGAGAAGCTGCACAAGGAAACCTTCCCGCTGATTGCCTGGCTTGCGCCAAAAGCCGCGGCCGCCGCAACGCCGGCCGACGGGCAGCAACAGGATCAAGGTCAGGAACAAGCCGCAGTGCAGGCGGCGCCGGCGCTGATCCTGCAAGCCGACGCCAGCAACGTGCTGCTGGTCGAAGCCGGCGACGCGACCCCGCGCACGCTGCCCCTGGCGGAGTTCAGCCTGCGCTACAGCGGCCACGTCACCCGCGTCACGCCGCAGGCCGACCCGGCTGTTGATCCCGACAGCGAAGCCCAGGCCCGTGAATCGCGCAAGTTCGGCTTCAGCTGGTTTGTGCCCGAGCTGCTCAAGCACAAAAAACTCTGGCAGGAGGTGCTGCTGGCCTCCCTCGTCATCCAGCTCATCGCGCTGGCCACGCCGCTGTTCACCCAGGCCATCATCGACAAGGTGGTGGTGCACCGCACCGAAAGCACGCTCATCGTCATCGCCATCGGCATGCTGGTCTTCATGACCTTCTCCGCGGCCCTGTCGTGGCTGCGCCAGTACCTGGTGCTGCACACCGGCAACCGGGTCGATGCGGTGCTCGGCTCTTCGGTGTTCGAGCGTTTGTTCAAGCTGCCGCCGCTGTACTTCCAGCACCGCCCCACCGGCGTCATTGCCGCGCGCCTGCACGGCGTGGAAACCATTCGCGAGTTCATCGCCAGCGCCGCCGTCACGCTGATCCTGGACTTCCCCTTCCTGCTGATCTTCGTCGCCATCATGTTTTATTACAGCGTCACCCTGACGCTGATCGTGCTGGCCATCCTGGCCGTCATCGTCGGCCTGAGCCTGGTCGTCGCGCCCCTGTTCCAGGCGCGGCTGCAAGAGCAATTCCAGATGGGGGCGCGCAACCAGGCCTTCCTGACTGAATATGTGGTGGGCCTGGAGACCGTCAAGTCGCTGCAGCTGGAACCCCAGCTCAACAGCAAATACAGCGGCTACCTCGCCAGCTACCTGCAGGCCGGCTTTGCCACCAAGCAGCTGGCCAATACCTACAACACCGCCTCCAACCTGCTCGAGCAATTGATGAGTTTGCT